>CAZYGI010000013.1:0-69659 GCA_964647255.1 uncultured Anaerolineales bacterium
AGAAATGTACGGCGGCCACCTGGTGATGAAGGCCTTCAACGGTGAGGCCAAGAGCGTCGCCACCTTCGACGGCTACAACGGCACCTTGTACAGTTCGGCCTGGAAGTCGCAGTTCCTCTCGGGCCTGATGATGCCGGTGATGGGCTTCATCGGCAACCTGGGCTATGTGGCCGTGGCGGTGCTGGGCGGCTGGCTGGCGGTGCGCAATATGATCACCGTCGGCAACATCCAGGCTTTCATCCAGTACGTCCGCAACTTTACGCAGCCGATCTCGCAGTTGGCGAACGTCTCGAATGTGATGCAGCAGACGGCTGCGGCGGCCGAGCGCGTCTTTGCCTTCTTGAACGAGGCCGAGGAGCAGCCGGACCCGGCCGAGCCGGTGCAGTTGGTCCGGCCAGAAGGCCGGGTGGACTTCGAGCACGTCCGCTTCGGCTACACCCCCGATAAGATAATCATCAACGACTTCAACGCCAGCGTCTGCTGCGGGCAGCGCATCGCCATCGTCGGGCCGACCGGCGCGGGCAAGACGACGATGGTCAAGCTGTTGATGCGCTTCTATGACGTCAATTCCGGCGCGATCCGGGTGGACGGGCACGACGTCCGCGAGTTCGCGCGCGGCGACCTGCGCAAGCTGTTCGGCATGGTGCTGCAGGATACCTGGCTCTACAACGCCTCGGTGCTGGAGAACATCCGTTACGGCCGGCCGGACGCGACCGACGAAGAGGTTTACGCCGCGGCCAGGGCCGCGCACGTGGATCACTTCGTGCACACACTGCCGGACGGCTACCACATGGTGTTGAACGAGGAAGCGAGCAACGTTTCGCAGGGGCAGAAGCAGTTGCTGACCATCGCACGCGCAGTGCTGGCCAATCCGACGGTGCTGATCCTGGATGAGGCGACCAGCTCGGTGGACACGCGCACCGAGGTGCTGATCCAGCGGGCGATGAACAACCTGATGCGGGGGCGCACTAGCTTCATCATCGCGCACCGCCTCTCCACCATCCGTGACGCCGACCTAATCCTGGTGATGCGCGACGGCGACATCGTGGAGCAGGGCGATCACGAGACACTGCTGCAGGCCAACGGTTTCTACGCTGAGCTGTACAACAGCCAGTTCGAGCGGGAAGGCGTGGTCACCAAGTAAGGCGCCGGCCGGAAGGGCATGATCAGCGGCCGGGGTGCGCGCACCCCGGCCGCTGACGGCGTCACATCCCGGTCGCACCGGAACGACGGCCGGGAGCTGTCGGCCGCATCCAACCCTGCCGGCAGCGCCATCTCCCGGTTGAGCTTGGGCGAGACCTCCCCGCCGTAGACAAGCCGTCAGCCGGCGCACCCGATTGAAGTTTGTCGTTCGCGATTCACTTGAGGTGCTTTCATGCGCTACGGCTATTTCGACCACACCCGCCGCGAATACGTCGTCGTCCGGCCCGACGTGCCGGTTTCCTGGACGAATTACCTGGGCGTCCGCGATTTGTGCACGGTTATCTCGCACAACGCCGGCGGCTACACCTTCTATCAGTCAGCCGAGCACGGCCGCGTCACCCGCTTCCGGCCCAACGGCATCCCGCTGGATCGCCCCGGCCACTACGTCTACGTGCGCGACGACGACACCGGTGAGTATTGGACGATCTCCTGGCAGCCGGTCGGATTGGACCTGGCGCAGGCGAAGTACGAGGTGCGCCACGGTCTGTCCTACTCGATCTTCGCTTGCGACCACGCGGACATCCACGCCGAGCAAACCCTCTTTATCCCGGTCGAGGACGATGTCGAACTGTGGGATGTGAAGCTGCGCAACGATGGCAACCGGCCGCGGCGGCTCAGCCTCTTCTCCTACGTCGAGTTTTCCAACGGCCACGTTGATATTGACAACCAGAATTTCCAGATGAGCCTCTACGCCAGCGGGTCAAGCTGCAAAGACGGCATCATCGAGTTTGATTTCTTCTACGAGCCGTGGACCTACCGCTTTTTTGCCGGCAATTTTCAGCCGGACGGCTACGACTGCGTGCGCGACGCCTTCATCGGCCCCTACCGGACGGAGACAAACCCCCTCGCGGTCGAACGCGGTGTTTGCAGCGGCAGCGCCGAGCTTGGGGGCAACCACTGCGGCTCGCTCCAGAAGCGACTCAGCCTCCAGCCCGGCAAGGAGGCCCGTCTGCTGTTCATGCTCGGCATCGGCTCCCGCGGCGAGGCCGGTTATGCCATGCAGCGGAAGTACGGGCAGCCCGGCGCAGTGGATCGGGCCTTCGCCGATTTGCAGGCCTACTGGCAGCGCAAGACCGATGTGCTCCAGGTGCAGACGCCGCACGAGGGGCTGGACACGATGATCAACACCTGGACGCTGTACCAGGCCGAGACGTGCGTCGTGTGGTCGCGCTTTGCCTCCTTCGTCGAGGTGGGCGGCCGGACGGGCCTCGGTTACCGCGACACGTCGCAGGATGTGATGGCTGTGCCGCACACCAACCCAGCAAAGGTCAGGCAGCGCATAGTCGAGCTGCTCAACGGCCAGGTGCGTCAGGGCTACGGCCTGCACCTCTTCGACCCCGATTGGTTCAAGCCGCCGGACCGCAAGCTGCCCGGCGCCAAGCTGCCGACCGTCGTCCCCACGCCGAGCAAGGACCAGTACCTCCACGGCCTGGCCGACGTCTGTTCCGACGACCACCTGTGGATCGTGGCTTCCGTCTGCGAGTACGTCAAGGAGACCGGCGACGTCGGCTTCTTCAATAAAGTCGTACCGTTTGCCGACGAGGGCGAAGCGACGGTCTACGAGCACCTCAAGCGCTCGCTCGACTTCTCGGCCGGCCAGATCGGCGCGAACGGCATCTGCCTGGGGCTGCGCGCGGACTGGAACGACTGCCTGAACCTGGGCGGCGGTGAGAGCGCCATGTCGCATTTCATCTTCCACTGGGCGCTGCTGGCGTTTGTCGAGGCCGCGCACTACTTGGGCCGCGAGGATGATGCGGCGCAGTACGCGGCGATCGCCAGCCAGATTGCGGCCGCGGCGGAGGCGCAGCTTTGGGACGGTGAGTGGTACCTGCGCGGCTTCACCAGGACCGGCCGCAAGATCGGCTCGCACGAGGCCGGGGAAGGCAAGATCCACCTCAACGGCCAGAGCTGGGCGGTGCTGTCGGGCGTGGCGGGTCAGGAGCGCGGCCTGGCGTGCATGGATGCGGTGGACAAGTATCTGTACTCGCCCTTCGGCGTTCATCTGTGCTGGCCCAGCTACACCCAGCCTGACGACGAAATCGGCTACGTGACGCGGGTCTATCCCGGCGTCAAGGAGAACGGCTCGATCTTCAGCCACCCCAACCCATGGGTCATCATGGCCGAGACCAAATTGGGCCGCGGGAATCGGGCGATGAAATTCTACGACGCGCTGCTGCCGTACCGCCAGAACGACATGATCGAGATCCGACAGGCCGAGCCGTACTCCTACTGCCAGTTCATCATGGGTCGCGACCACACCGCGCACGGCCGGGCGCGGCATCCCTGGCTCACCGGCACCGCGGGGTGGATGTACACGGCGGTGACCAAGCATATCTTGGGCATCCAGGTCGGCTTCGACGGCTTGACCGTGGCTCCGTGCATCCCCGCCGACTGGGCCGAGTTCAGCGCCACCCGCCAGTGGCGCGGCGCGACGTATCACATCACGGTTCAGAACCCGGACGGCGTGCAGCGGGGCGTCCGCGCGGCCATACTCAACGGCGCGCCGACGCAGTTCCCGCTCCCGCCACAGCCCGCGGGGACAGTGAATGAGCTAAAGGTGGTGATGGGATAAGCAACCCGGCGTACGCCGTCGGGCAGACCTTTTACCTGCCCGTCAAGGCTTCATTGAATGAAGCGCGAGGCGGCTAACAGCCCCATCCTCTGCGCTCAGTCTGGCACCCCCTGACGCGGCTTGCTGACCAAAGGAACTTCGGCACTTCGCGCCGCACTGGCCCTAACGCAAGACCAGCGGGAGCATAATGCGATTATGGCTGTTTGCCGTGATCTGCATGCGCCCAACCACAGGGATCGAGATGACCTCGTCCGCGCCCACTTCCAAGCTGATCACCGCCTGGCCAGGCGGCGCGGTAGCGGTTATGACAAAGTCAAGGGTGTAAGTCGCGCTCTGGCCAGGCGCCAGGCTGCCGCCGGTGAACCCCGCGTCCGAGGCGCTGAAGCCGCTGCCCTGTCCCTGGATCGCGCCGCTGCCGGGTCGAACAGACAGCCCGGGCGATGCGTTCATCGCCGTGCTGTTGATGTGAGTGATAGCGACCGGGCCGACATTGATCATCACCGCGCTGAACCGCAACACGTCGCCTGGGTGAGCTGGGCCGCTCGCCAGGCCGCTGAGATCGGTGAGGCTTCCCAGCGCGCTGAGCTGCGGTTCCGCGTGTTGGACTGCGCTTACGGCTACTGCACCCGAAAGCTGGCTGGAGCTGCCCACCCGGGTGAGATGGGCCGGGTCTTTTAAGGTGCTTGCGGCAAAGACTTGAACAGGACGCGGCGGCAACGCACCGGTGAACGTGAAAACGCCGCTCGCGGCAGCCGTCACTGGGGCCTGCCGGGCCAGGGTGAGCTGGTCATCGAAAAAGATATCCACCACCGAGAACGGATTGGCCATGCCAGCTACCTGCACGGTGGCGAAGCCATCGTACGACTGCGCCGTCAGGATGGTCGGAGTCTGGGCCCAGTTATTGGCGTGAGTGGGGAGGTCGTCGCCGCCCGCCACGCCGTTGCCAACCAGTCCGACCAGCGCGCGGGGGAAGGGGTCGCGCAGCGTCACACGCTGGGCGGCGCCCGTTGCATCGGCTAGCACCGTAATCGGGCAGCGGCCCGCGTTTCCGCAGCCACCCAGGTTGCCCTCGCCGCTGCCGGCAACCGTGTCGCCGAGGCGCGAGTCACTGCCGCGCGTGCTGACGATTATCGCGCCGTTGAAGTAGCTGCTGTAGACACTCGCCGCCGGTGCATCTACGACCAGGGCTGAATGTGATGGCGGCAACGTCATGATGAGCAGGCCATCCCGATCATATTCGATGCCGAGGCCCACCCCGCACACTACGGCGTTGGCGCCGGTGATCTTCAAACTCACGCCGCCGCCACCGATATCAATGTTGCGGAAGGTCGCGCCGGAGCCCAGGCTGACCACCGGGCTGATCGCCGCGTCGGCTTCGAGATTGGTCAGCGGCGTCTTGAAACTCCCGCAGCCCGCATCGCGGGTGCGGCCGACCGCGACGCCGTCCGGCACCGTCAGCGTGCTGTTGATGAAGATCTTGTCCGCCGCGCTGTCGAACCGGGCGAAGCTCACGAAGTCGCCGCCTGTGGCATGCGCGAGCACGAAGCGCAATGACCCGCTCCGGGTCGTCAGGCTGCCGTCTGACACGCTGTCGCTTGCGCTGGTGACGTACCAGGTATCACCGGCAGCCGCAGCGGGCGCGTGGTTCCAGCCAAAAAACAAAACACACACCAACCCAATACCCAGCAATCGTAACGTAGTGTGCACTGATCCACCCAGTTTCAGCGTTCTCATCACACCCCCCGGACACACGCGACTTTGCTCCACTGTGATCTCAACCGTCAGGAAAACAACCTATCCTTGAATTAACCTCCGGGCACGAGCGGAAAGTCGAACCTGGCCACCGTACGAGAAAGTACCGGTCCCCAATTGCCTGCCATATCCCTCGCTCGCACCCACAGTGTATGCGGCGCCCCACTCACCCAGCCGCCGATGTCAACCGTCGCGGTCACCGCCTCGGTGGGGCTATCGAAAGCGCCGTCCGCGGCGACCAGCGGCGCACCACTGCCGCCGGATGGCGCAATCCCATCGGACCACTCTGCTGCTACGATATTCGACCCTGCCGATGCCCCATTGGCCGGGTCGGTGATCAGGGCCGTCAAGGTGCCTGTCGAGTTTATCGTGCCCAGGGTCAAAGTGATGCCCTCGATCACCGGGCCTGTCCTGTCCAGGTGAAGCACGGCAGAGCCGACCGGTCCCCAGTTTCCCAGGGCATCCCGGCCGTGGACATAGAAGATATGCCCGTCGCTTGCCAGCATCGCCAGATCGGCCGTCGAAAGGGTAATGGACACTGCCTCTGTCGGTGAGCCGTACGAACCATCGGCCGCAGACATTGCTACACCCTTGCCGGCGTCCCCCAAAGTGTCACCGAAATACTCGGCCGCCGTGATCGCTGAGATCGCGGAGGAAATCGTCGCCGTCAGGACGACGCTCTCCGTCCCGTTGGTCAGGCTGGGCGTCAGGCCAGCCTGGCCGATCACTGGCCCATAGACAGGCAAGAGCTGCCGATACGCAGCCAGGACGTCGAGCTGGCCGTAGCCAAAATCATTGTCCGGGCCGGCCGGTCCGAGGTCGGTTGCACTGTTGCGCAACGCAACCTCCTGTTGGGCGGCGGACAAGGTCGGATAGGCGCTTAGCAGCAGCGCCAACGCCCCTGCGACGTGTGGGGCGGCCAGCGAGGTGCCTGTGGCCGTGTAGTAGCCGCCGAACAGGTCGGTGGTGGTGATCTGAACTCCGGGAGCCACCAGGCTTGGATAGACTGCCCCTGCCTGGCCGCATGCCGAAAGCCCACGGCTGCTGGACGGGTAGATCTGGCCGGTGTTATCCACCGCACCCACTGCAAATGCCTCCGGGTAGTTGGCCGGGCTCACGCTGCTGCCTGCACCGGGCCCGAAATTGCCCCCGGCGAACACCGGCAGGATACCGGCAGCCCGGAGCGCCTGGACATCGAGCTGGAAGGCGAGATTGCAGCCCGGGCTGCCGAAAGACCACGAGTTATTGACAACTGCCGGCGCGTCGGCGGTGGCCGGATTACCGTCGGGGTCGAGCAGCCACTGGAACGCTCGATGGATGGCGGTCGCAGTCGCAGTGCCGCGGTCATTGAAGATCTTAGCAGCGATCCAGCGCGCTTGGGGCGCCGTTCCCAGCACCGTTCCGCTCCCCCCCCCGCCGACCATCACGCCCATCGTCCAGGTGCCGTGGCCGCTGCGATCGGTTGGCACAGTAGGGTGCTCACCGTAGGGATCGAACCAACTGTTTGTCCCGCCCCGCCATCGGTTGGCCAGGTCCGGGTGGGTCACGTCTACGCCGGAATCCGTGTTGGCAACAACGATCCCCTGGCCTTGAAAGCCCAGATCCCAAAGCGCCGGGGCCTTGATGGCTGCCAGGTTCGGCCCGGCGGGTGTGCCCGCCACTCCGACGGGCGTGATCTGGATGTCATCCGGTGTGATGCTGAAGAGTTCCGAACGCGCCGCTAACTCCTGGATGACATCCGCTGTAGCCGTGACCGAGAAGCCGTTGAACACCCAGAGGTAGGTAACCTGCCCTACCTGTCCCTGAGCCTGCCGGCTGGATAGGAGTGCTCGGATTGGCCCCTGAGTTGTGTCGGCACGTGCCTGAAGCGCCTTGATCACCTTGCGCTGGCGCTCGGCGTGGTTGGTACCGGTAATCTTGGACAGATCCTCCTGCGCCTTCAGCGTCGCAATGACTGTAGTCATGCTGCCGTCCGGCAAGTTCGCCAGGGTCTGCTGTACCTCAGGAGGGATCATGGCAACCGACCGGCCCGCCGTATTCTGAGATGGCGCCACGGGCAGGGGCATCTGCGCGCTGCCCGCGTTCGGGGAGAGGAGCAGCACAATTACCAGCACCATCAGCCCGATTTTTTGCGTCATCCGTCACCGCCCAACGAAAGAAATCCGCGACCCTAGACAAAGTGTGGAGGGCAGTTCTCAAGCATCACAGCCTTCGCTACCGCCACAGCTACCGGTCATCGCCCCAAGTGATTACTTCACAACCAGGGTGGCAGCCATCCCCAACTCCAAGTGCGCCGGAGTGCCACAAACCACCTTATAGGTCCCTGCCTCGCTCGGGGCGGTGAACGTTTCGGTCTTGGTCTCTCCCGGTTTTGCTTCCATCTCCCAGAAGACCTTGGCCTCGTCGTCGTCATCGAAAGGCAGCGTAACGTCCATCCCTTTCTTGAGCAATACCCATTCGTGGTCCAGGGCGCCGTCGTTCTTGAGGGTCAGTGCGACCGGCTGTCCTGCAGCGACTGTCCAGGTCGTCTTATCGAACTTGAAGTCCGTGGTGACCACGTTGAGGGTGCTCTTGGTGCTGCCGCCACAGGCTACGAGCACCAGGATACTTGTGGCTATGACACCGGTAGTGATGAACCTTTTGAACATAGAACAGCCTCCTGATTTGTCTCTCCGTTTTCTCACAAGATGAGCGCCTTGCGGCCCATCTTCGTTTTTACTGCTGCGCGGCATATGGTCCGAAATGAGTATCGCCGATGGCGACTGACACGGAAGTGCCAGGTTTGACGATGCCGCCGGCGTTGGGATAAAGCATGTAGCGAACCTGGCCGACTTGGACCTCTCCCATCTCCTTCATGGTGTCTTCAGGGTGCGTCAGAATTACGTCACTGCCTTCCACGACCAGATCAGGCATCAGCTTGGGATCCTTCAGCCACTCCATAGCCTTGTCCGGGTTAACCACCCGATAGCAAAAATCAATCACGCCTCCCGCGGCAGTGATCCCGATCAAGGTGACCTGGATCCCGTAGCGTTCTGCCAACGCGCTATCCGGGACCAGGCCAGCGGACTCGGCGCTCGTTGCGACTGGCTGGGCGGCCATTACGCTGTGCATGGCTGGCTGAACGGCCGTTGCGCTGTCAGGAGCCACGCACCCACTCAGCGCCAACAGGTTCAGCGCTGCCAACAGCACCAACCTGATCAGAAGAACAGACGGCCTCACTGGCAGTCTGACGTTTGCAGCCGGGTTCTTCATCATCGCATTTCTCCTACCGCAGGGGAGATCGCCCGGTTGAGACGGCCTCCCCTGCGCAGATCAGATACCATTCAGACTGTAGGCCCCGCGGACAGTCAACGGGAGCCTCCAACCATTGCGGCGCTTCAGATCACGGGCCGAAGAGCGGCGACGCCGTGCGTTTGGATGCGAAGGCGTCGAAGTACATGAGCGTCGCATCCCCGGTCGCCGTGATGCTTCCCAGGCGGGCCGCACCCGCCGAGTTGCTCGTGGCGGTGAGTGTCTGGGACAACACACCGTTCACGTAGAGCACCAGCGTGCCGGGGTTGGGGCCGCCACTGCCTACCGCCTGCCACACCACCTCAATGACATTATTGGCCGTGCCGCCGCTGATGTTGGCCCACGCAGCGTTAGTGTTGGTCGCGCCCACCTGAACCTGCACCTGTGGGGTAGTGCCATTCAAGCGATACCGCACACGGAACGCTATCGTGCCGAACGCGTTTGACGTCGCGACAGCAAAGATGTCTTTGCCGGTAGATGTGTTGCCGTTGGGACGGAAGTAGAAGCGCGCATCGTAGATCGCAGCCACAGGGGAGAAGTTGTTTTGTAGGTAATTCGAGGCGTTGCCCTGCGCCTGCATGCCGAAAGCGCCGAACAGAGCCGCCCCAGTCGTCACGTTCAGACGACTGGTGGTCGTAGTTGAGCGACCGGACCAACTGCCGGGCAACGTCCCTGACTCGAAGCCGTCGGTGAAGATGTTGTTCGCCGCGGTGACGGTCAACACAGCGCTGTTGACTCCGGTGCTCCAGTTGCCGGCGGCATCCCGGATGCGTGCGCGCACGGTGTACTGGTGCCCGGCTGTGAGTGAAGCGGTGGGGACGGTCGCGGACAGGCCGATGAAGGCCGTGCCGCCGCCGGTCCCCGGGTTGGTACAAGTCGTCGGGCAGACCCAGTACTCGCCGCCGGTCACACCGCTGGCGAGGCCACCGACCAGGGGATCGGTGGCACTGGTTACGGCCAGGCCTACGGAAGCTGTTCCCGCCGCGATCGAGTTCGGCGTGAGGGTAATGCCACTGAAGGTCGGCGGCGTGCGGTCGATCAGGAGGATCGTGCTGACCAGCGCGCCCCAGGTGCCGCCGGCGTCCTTGGCGTGCACGTAGATCGTGTGGTTGCCGGCAGTCAGCGCCGCGACGACTGACGCCGCGATCGTCCCGTTCAGGTTGGCCGATGGCGCCGGCGCACTGACGGTCATCACTGTGCCGGTCCCATTGGCGCCGCCCGCGTCGATGAAGTACTCACCGGATGCGATGTTGCTGTTGCCCGTGGTCACGTCGCTCGCTGCTGCACTGATCGCGACGGCCGTGTTGTTGGTCGCGCTGGGATTCAGCGCGAGACCACTGACGGCCGGTCCGACCTTATCAATCACCAGGACCGTGCTGCTGGCCGGGCCCCAGTTGCCTGGCTTATCCTTGGCGTGTACGTAGAGGGTATGGTTCCCCTGACTGAGCGCCGCGATCGTGGTCAGCGGGATATCAGCACGGCCCGTCTCGGTCAGGCTGTTGAACAAGCCGTCGCCGGCGACGAACGGGAAGCCGGCGCCATTGGCGCCCACCGTATCAATGAAGCCTTCCGCCGCGCTGATACTCGACATGCCGTCGGTGAAGGAAGCAGTCACCCGGACAGCCGGCGTGCTCGAGTTGACACCCAGCGTCCCGTTGTTCGGATTGGGCGCCGCATTCACGCCGCTGGTCGCGGGACCGGTCTTGTCCACCGAGAGGGTGATCGTCGCGAAGGCCCCCCAGTTACCCAGCGCGTCCTTGCTGTGCACCGAGACGACGTACGTGCCCTGAGCAAGCGCATTGACAGTGGCAGCCGGGATGGTAGCGGTGAGGCTGGCGATCGGCAGCGCGGCATTCACCACCATCACCGAGCCGGTCCCCGGGCCTCCGGCGGCGCCGATGAAGTACTCGGCCGCCTGGATGTTGCTGTTGCCGGTGAAGCGATCATCGCCGGTGGCGCTCAACGCCATGGCGACCGAGCCATTGCCCGGGTTGGGCAACAAGCCGAGGCCAGTGGTGGTCGGGCCGCTCTTGTCCAGGTTGAGCACGACAGGATTGAAGGAGCCCCAGTTGCCGGCGGAGTCCTGCCCGTGGACGTAGACGGTGTGGTTGCCGCTCGACAAACCGGCCAGGGTCGCCGCCGCAATGGTGGCCTGGACGGCCTCTGTCGGCGAGGCAAACGCACCGGTCATGGCTGTGCCGCCTCCGTTCGCACCCGTTGTGTCAATGAAGTATTCGGCCGCCTGGATGTTCGACCCACCCGTGGCGACATCGCTAACTGAGGCGGTCAGGAGCACTGCAACTGTGCCATTTGTCGCGGCAGGGTTCAAGGTCGCTGCGCTGGTTGCCGGACCGATCGTGTCTGTTGTCGGAGGCGTCGAGGCGCCGACCGTCAGGAAAGTAAGCATGCCGCCGAAGCCCGCGATGTTGTTGTTGCGCAGCGTGAAGCTTCCATCGTACAGGGCAAACTTACTGCCGTTCATGGCCGAGGCAGGCACGGTGGCGATCACGTCCGCGGTCTGGCCGGGACCGATGGTCTCGGCGACCATCGTGTGCGAGTAGGTCGCGAGGCTGCCATCCACGGCCACCACTGTCTGGGACATGCCTAGCAGCGCCATGGAATGGGGCTGCAAGCCCGCATTGACGTACCGCAGCAGCACCTTGTTGCCGCCGGCGGCTGTGACGATCGGAGCGGTGTTCGGATACGCCTTGCCGTTGATCAGGTAATACTTGGGCGCGTAGTCCCGCATGTCGAAGGTGGCGGGCGTCGGACGGTTGTTTAACGCCGGGTCAACCTCCCCAAGCACCACCAGCGCCTCGTCGTTGAAGGCGGTAGCCGCGTTATTGTAGGCTTGACCCGCCGTGCCGGATCGCACGACCAGCGCGCCGTACAGGCCCAGCGCGACCTGGTGCTGTGAGTTGGATAGGAACCCGGCCTCGTACAAATAGGTGCCGGGGTTGGTGGCCGTGAAGGTGTAGGAATGCGTGCCGCCCGCGGCCGCGCCTGTCAGGTCCGGGACCATCGCCTGGCCCTGGAACATCATCGCGGTGGCTTCGGTCAGGTTATTGGTCAGGTTCACGGTGACCGTATTGCCCTGGTTGACGATGAGGACGGGGCCGGGCACACTCACAGGTCCGGGCGTTCCGGACGAAGGAGCGCTCTCCCCCGCATAGCCCCAGACCGTCACAGTGCTGGCATCCGGAAGCGTGATGCTGCCGGCGACGGCCCACAGATTGCAGGTCGTAGTGGTTCCCGCTGTGGTGCAGGGAGTGGCAGGCAGCGACGCCGCGAGCGGCGCCCTGACCGGCGCGAGATCCGCCGATGCCAGTGCCTCCCCATGGACCAGGCCGGCGCCGAGCAGAACCACGACCAGCAGGAGCAGGACCCCCATTCCCAACTTGTTGCGTAAGATCGTATGCATGGTTAACTCCTTGTCTTCTGAGGGTTCCATCCGCCCGCTTACGGGCACATGTTCGGCAGTGGCGGATCAATCCGCAGATAAGTGACCGGGCCGGTCATGGTCACGCCCCAGGACGTGATCTGGTAGAGGGCGTGGTTATGGGCGATGATATAGTACTCTCCACATTGGTTGAGTGTGGACATACCAGGGGGCATCTGGCCCATCTTGCCCAGGTAAGGACTGGCACTCCAGAACATCCCGAATGTCATGTTCGCGATGTCAGGGATAGTCACCGGGACGGGATTGGTCGCCTCGTCGTAGCCTTCGGCATCATACCATTTGAAGGTTACGTCCCAGGTCTGCCCGGGTCCGATGTTGATGGCGAACTTCTCGAAAGACAGGTCCTGGCCTCCCGGCCCTTCCAGCGGATGCCCGTCGCGGCCGATGACTTGGCCGTTGTTACCGTGGGGGTGGAAGGGGTAATCTTCGGTGCCCACATTGAGATACCGGATCATCCCAGGATAAGGATGGTAGTTCGGATCGCTCGGGGGCAGCGTGTTGTTGAACGCATGAACGCGTGCCAGCGCGCCGTAAGGCTGGTTGGGAAGCCAGCTCGCGTAGTTGTTCGCGATGCTGTCCGGGAAACCGCGGCCGTTGATCAGCCAGTAACGCGGATGGTAGTTGGCGATGTTATAGGGCGTCCCGTTCTGGACCGCCTGGTGTTGATACGGATCAATCTCGGAGAGCAACACCAGGAACTCCTCCCCCGAGGTGAACTGGCTGTCGGCGCGGTTGTAGGCGAAGGTGGGGCCCATTGTCGGCCGTACGATCAGGGCGCCGAACAGGCCCATGCGCACCTGTTTTTCCGGCTGCGTGCCGGACTCATAGATGTAGGTGCCCGGGTTGGAGGCCACAAAGCTGTAGGTGATGCTCCCTCCATTCGCACCTGCGACATTCGTCATCGAGGTCAGGTTGCCGCTGCCGTCGAACTGCGGCTGCGCCGGGTTTCCGTCCGCCAGGACGTTATCTTGCCCTGGGAAGATGATCGAGGCGGCGTCTGGCAAGTTGTTCACCAGGCGGACCGTCACCGTATCGCCCTGGTTGACGCACAACACCGGGCCGGGGTGCTGGAAAGGCGCACCGGCCAACGAATAGCTCCACATAAACATCGTGTTGCCGTCCGGCAGGATGATGTCGCCCGTCCCGGTGGTCAGATTGAAAGTTGGGTTGGGGCTTGTGCCGGTCGTGCAGGCGATGCCCACCGCGGGCCCGGTCTGGGCTGCCACCGGCGTGGGTTTTGCCAACGGGGCGACCGAGAGCAACGCCACAAGCAGCACCAAGGCCAGCCCCCACCGGATCCCTTTGAGCATTGATGTACGCATTCTGAGCTCCTTCTAGCGAGTATCGGGCCGCTATGCCCAGTCGTTCGGGAACTGCTGCGGGCCCACGCCGCTAGGGTAGACGCGCACTTCGGTCCGCTGCCCGCCATACCCGTTGCCCAGGTTATCTGTCTGGGTGTAGCGACGGTTGTAGAGCACGTAGGTATCGTAGGGGCCGGGACCCTGATAGGCCGGCGCGGTGAAGATGACGTCGAAGCTCTCGCCAGCGCCCATCGAGAGGGTGTCGGCCTCGTAGCTGGTATCGGTCCCGTCGCGCCCGCGCATCAGGGTGGCATCCCGGCCGACCACACGCATCTTGATGCCCGGCAGGGTCATGGCGGCTTCCCGGAAGCCCAGGTTGGCGAAGCGCAGCAGCACCCGCTCACCTGCGTTGCACCGCACCAGCGAGGAGAGCGGCTGGTACTGCAGGTGCTCGTAGCCTGGTATCGGCACCAGATCGCCGTTGGCGTCGCGGACCGGATTGAACGGGTCCACCGAGCCGTTCGGCGCGATCGTGTCAGGATAGACCCGCCCGTTTAGGAGGCTGAAGTCAGCCCGATAGTCGGACCATTCGGGCAATTGGATGTGTGCGTCGCACCAGTGCGCTTCGGCCCAGACTTCGCTGAGGAACATGGCAAACTCGCGGTCGAAGCCGGTCGAGCCATTGCCGTCGTTGTAGGCGTATTTGCCGCTGGGGTACAGCGCCGTGTTGCCGTTCTGCGCCGGCCGGACAAAGACCAGGCCGGTCATGCCCATGTGCACGTGCTCGACGTCCTCGACGTGGCAGTGGTACATGTACGTGCCCGGCTCGTGCGGCCGGTAGACGTAGGTGAAGTTGCGGCCGATCGGCACGGAAAGCGACCCTGTCGGCTCGCCGTCGTAGAATGGGATCACGTTGCGGAAGCCGTGCCAGTGAAGCGTGTGCGAGTCCACCAGGTCAGGCCGCATCTGCAGGCCCAGGTTTGTGAGCTGAAGGTGAAACTCGTTGCTGCCGTTGTACTGGTTGACCCAGAAGATCGGCGCGTTGTGCTGCGCATGCATCTTCTGGGCGCTGATCTGCGTCGCATTTAGCCCTGTGATATTGCGGAAGCCGAAGATGTAGGTCGTAAACGGCGCTTGCGCGTACGGGTCCGGATGATAGAACCCGATCGGCGGCGTGGGCGGCAGGGAAATCCAGCCGTCCGTGCCGGCAAAGTACAAGTCCGGCGGCCGATCCGCGGCCTCCACGACGCCAACCGGCGCGAGCAACCGGTTCAGGCGCCCTGGCACCAGGCTCGCGCCTGCGGTCAGCAAGGCGGCGCCACCAGCCAGCTTCAGGAAGTCGCGCCGGCTGAAACCGTGGGAAAATGACTTCGTGCTCATCTACACATCTCCTCTAGCTTATCGGCGAGAAGCGGCGCCGAACCAGTACGATCAAGACCCCGACGAGGGCCAATACCCCCCCCCAGGGCAACGCCGCTCCGGCACTCACCATCCCTGCGCCGCCAAACGACTGGAGCGTCACCGCAGTGGGACTCAGCCATTGCAGGTCCGGCTTGGTGCCGGCGCTGTCCTTAGAGCTAAACAGGGCGACTGATACACTGTTGCTGCAGCCGGCGGTAAAGGCCAGGGCGAAGCTCGCTTTCCTGCCTGGCCCAGGCGCCCCAGTCCCGGTGTTGAGATAGTTCGTCAACGCGGCACCGCTGAAGGTAACGCTGTTTCCCGCCGTCGGGGCCGGCTTGGAATCCAGAAGCGCGGCCGGCGCCAGAGGCAAGCCCGGCGCGTTGCTCCAATTTAGCGCGCCCTCGGTCCATGTGCCTGGCACACTATAGAGCCCCAACGTGGCGCTGCCCGCGCTGCTGACAGTGCTGGCCGTCAGCGTCAGCGATGCGGATCCCACAGTCTGACCTGTCGGGATGCTCGACAAGTCCCACTGAAGATAGGTGATATCGGTCGCATTGCAGGAAGTCGTGCTTCCGACGACAGACAAGGTGTTCGGATCGGTCGTGCCGAAGGTCGTCCCCGTCGCAGTTGACCTCGCGTAGGCATCGTTGCTGGGCGGATTGGAAGCCGCCAGGACCGAGCTGGTCGGCAGCGTCAAAACCGCACATGCGATGACAGCTAACAAGAACAGGCGTTTCATGTCTCATTTCCTCCCTGGTAATCGCTGGAAAGACCTCACATCAAAGCCGCGTGACTGAGCCTTCCAGTGGCACGCCGCCCGCGCCACTGGAAGGCGGATTCACGTCAGGGCCATTGCGCCGGCGCGCCGGCGGCCAAACATAGTTGATACGGATGTCCGATCTCTGTCGTGAAGTTGGTCCCGAAGGAGATGGCCGGCAGCCAGAACTCGTACGTTTGGCTTAGAGCGTCCCAGTGCAAGGCCTGATCCACCTGCGTGACCGACGCTGATAAGGCGCCGGCGGTCGTGATGGTCGCCTGATCCAACGGCAACATGATGTTGTTCAGCAGACAGTTCGGGCTCGCCCCGATCAAACTGAAGTGTAGAGCGCCTGCCGTCGGCACACCGCCCAGGAAGCTCACCACCGATGGCCCGGTGTTGTCGAGTTGCACCCAGTAGGCCTGGCCGGTCTGCAAGTTGAAGTTCGTCCCGAAGGAGATGGCCGGCAGCCAGAACTCAAACGTCTGTGAGGCGGGGTCCCAGTGCAGAACCTGCGTGACACCGGCGCCGATGTAGGCCGCCAAGGCCTGTGCGTTCGGCAACTGGGCCAGCACCTCCAGCGGCAAAGCAATCTGATTGAGATACTCGACCGCACCCACGCCTGGCGTCAGGCCGAAGTTGAACACACCTACCCGGTTGGAGTTCACTGACGGCCCGCCGGCGTTCATGGCGCGTACGACGTAGTAGTAGTTCACGAGCCCCACATTGCCGACGACGCCGGTGTCCGTGAAGCCAGGGGTGAGGACCGTGGCCCAGAGTGTGTTGACGTCCGGTGCAAAGTACGGGCTGGTGCTGCGGAACACCTGGTAGCTGGTGACCACCGTGGCCCCGCCCCCGGTGTCCAGCGTCACCGCGGCCCAGTTCAGCACAGCGTTGCTGCCGGAGCGGGAGATCGTGACGACAGGGGCCTGCGGCGGGAGCGTCCAGACTTCATTGGCGCTCATGTCGAAGCCTGCCCCCTGCGGGCGAAGGATGCCGTCAATATCGTCGGACGGCGCATTAACACCGCCCGCAGCCGCCGCGCCTGCATCCACTGCCGGTGAACCGGACTGGATCCGGTAGTTGCTCAGCAGGTTCGGCGCCAGATCTACGCCCACCATGATGGCGCTGACGAAGTTCGGGTTGGTCCGCCACGGGCTGAACCCCACTGAGGAATTGTAGGGGAGCGCCACGTTCGGATCGGTGCCGACCTTGTTGGTGGGGCTCGCATTCGTGCCAGCAGTGACCTGCAGGATCGAGTTGGTCGGCGACAACAGGCCGATCCCGTCTGCGTCCGCGAGATCCCAGTGGTTGATCGGAGTGACATCGCCCGCGATACCGAGGCCAATCACGGTCGCACCGGCCCGAGTGCCCGCCCGATTGTCCCAGAAGATGTTGTTGAACACCAGCGGGTTGCTCCAGCGCGGCGCCCCAGATGGCAAGGTGGCTTGCAATAGGGTGCTGTTAGCCGAGGTGGAGAGACCGGCCGGGGCCGGCAGGCCGTTGCTGGTCAGTGCGGTCGCTGTCGTAATGTTCTTCATGATCGTGTTGTTGTAGACCCGCACGTTCGGCGCGTCGTTCAGGCTGATGCCACCGCCCTCATGCGTGGACACGTTGTTCACGATCATGTTGTTGTAAACGTTGAACGGGAAGTTGCCCGCCATCAGGAAGCGGAGGCCGCCGCCGTCGTCGTTGCCCAGGTTCGCCTGAATCAGGTTGTCGAAGATGTCGGCCGGCCCCGTGCCCGGCGAGAGTGCGGTTGTGCTCGCCGGCAACTCGCCCGCGATCATGACGCCGCCGCCTTCATCGTAAGAACGGTCGAAGTAGATGCGGTTATGGTGGATCTTACCGTTCGGGCTGAGGCCGTAGACCGTCAGACCGCCGCCGTATTCGGCCGAGAAGTTGCCGCAGATGTCGTTGTAGGCCACCTCGTAGGCGTCCGCGCCGGCGAAGAGGCCGATGCCTCCCGCCAGGTTGGTGCCCGCGTTGGCAATGACCCGGTTGTTGGCGATGCGCACGTTCTCGTTGTGACTGCTCGTGTTCGGCGCAGGCAGATCAGGCGTGCCCAGACGAATGGTGCCGTAAGCGCCGCCATTGTTCTCGACCACGTTGTTGGTGATCTGCAGGTTGCGGGCGTAGCCGTTGGCGAAGATAGCCCCGCCTTGGGTAACCAGGTTGGCCGGCAAGCCGGTGATGCCGCCACCGATGACATTGAGATTGCCGGGGAAGCCCTGCTGGTCGCCGCCGCGCAGGTCAAAGCCGTCAATGCTGCCGGGGTAGCCGGCGGTGAAGGCGCCATCATGGGTGAAGATGGAGACCACCGCGCCGTCGAAGATGTTCTGGTTGCCGTCCCAGGTCAAACCAAGGATGGTGGTATACCAGTCGGTGGCTACCACACTATCACCGCCGAACGCGCCGCCGTCCACGATCGAGCCGGGCACGCGGGTGCCGTCCGGGTATACGCCGCCCGGGCCAACGCCTTGCAGTTTGACCGGCGTGGTCATGATGAGGTTTTCGTAGTAGGCGCCGCGCGGGTTGACGCGCGGGTCGGGGTCAGGGATGCCCGGGTAGACCACCACGAGGTCATTTCCGGCACTGGCAGCTGCCGCATTGAGCGCGCGTTGGATCGCGTGCCGCGCCAGGCTGGGGTCCGGATCCGTTGGGCTGTAAGGCTTGCCGGGTCCGACCTCGTAGACGTTAGGCTGGTAGGCCGCGCCCGGCGGGGCGGTCGTCACCGTACCGCCGCTGAAATTGTCGACGCGCTGCCCGATGGGGAGCTGCATGCCGATCCGGCCGCCGCCCGTCCCCTGCGTCCAGGCGCCCGTGCCGATCGTCGGGATCGCCACGCTGCCAAGCAGCGTGGTGGTGGCCCCGGTAGTCTTGAACACGTACACGGAGCCGTCGCCGTACGCCGCCGCAGTCAGCGTGTCGCCCGACGCGAAGGTCGCCGCGAAGGTGCCGCGCGTCGTCAGCGTGCCACCGGCGTTGGTCGTCGTCGCAACCACCACACTGGGACTCTGATAAGTCACGACGATGTAGTTGTTCGGGCTTGCAGCGGTGCCCCCGCTCGCCTTCAGAATCAGGCTTGGTCGCGGGGCGATATTGACCGGCGCATTGGCAAAGGTGAAGGCCGCGCCCTGGGCTGCGCCAAAAACGTTGCCCGTGCCGTTCCAGATCGCCTGGCCTGTCGCCAGTGCTTGCGCCTGATTGTTGTTAACCCGGATTGCCGCGATACCTGCAGTGACCGTCTGGCTCCAATTCGCGCCGAGCGTGTTCGCGTTGGTCCGGTTGAAGTTATCGAGCACCGGTAGAGAAGGCATGGCCCCGCCGCTGCCCAGCACGTGGAAAGTCAGGCCGTTGATCGTGCGCTGGCCGTTGGCTGCGGTGATCTTCAGTTGGTGCGGCCCGACAGGGGTGGACCCTGGCACGGTGACGGCGATCGAGCGATCGTTCCAAGACGTCACCGGCAGGGCCGTAGCGTCGAGCGTGACCTGGCCGGCGCCTTGCGTGGCGCCGAAACCCTGTCCGGTAATCGTGAACGACCCGCTGCCGTTCACGTAGGGCCGCGAGACGGCGAAAATCTGCGGCGTGGCCGCATCCAGCGCGCAGCTTATGGGTTGATTGAACTGCGAACCCGGCAACTGGATCGTCACACCTACCTGCGTGGGCGCCAGGTCGGCCGGCACGAGCAGACCGGGGAAGGCCTCGAACTCCGCGGCGATGGTGCGGAACTGCGGGTTGTAGTTCAGGTTGAGGCGACCCGGGATGCCGGGATCGTTGCCGACGAACCGATACAGGTTGGCGCACACCCCCGAAGGTGTCGGGCAGTTGATGCGCGTGGTGGATGGCAGCAACACGTCGAAGAGGCCGTTATAGTCGGACTCGACGGTGTCAACCAGCCGATTGGCGTAGTCGTAGATGCCCACCGGCGCGAACGGAACGCCCGCCTTCTCGCCATAGGTCAACGACCTCGGATTGCTGGAGAAGTTCAGGTCGTCCACGATCAGACCCCAGAACCGGCCCGGGATCGGCACGTCGGTGAACAGGTTGAAGCCCGGCGCGGTCGAGCGCCCGTTGCTGACGGTCACCAGTTTCGTGGTGCACAGCGGCTTCTGCAGGCCTTCATACGGGCTGCCGCCCGCACCGGCAAAGTCGGGGTTGTCCACCGGCGCAGAGGCCGGCACCGTGATGCCGCCGGGGAGCGTGGTTGCCGGGTAACCATCGGTGCCAACGCCTGCCACGTCAACCGTGTGCAGCGGACCGACGCAGGCTGCCGGCGGGATCTGCGGCACCCACTGGTCGCCCGAGAAGATGTTGATGTCCTCCTCTTTGGTCACCTGATACATCGGTCTGCCGAGGGCATCATTAGGAATCTGCACGTCAACCAGGTAATCGCCGGGCGTCAGCGGGCTGAATGCGCCGCCGTTGCAGACCGGGTTGGCCGGGTCAGCGGCGTCCAGGGTGCCGCTGTAGCAGGCGTCGCCGAAGCCGTAGTTGCCGTCCACCGTGGCACCGAAGTTGGCGTCCGGGGTGCCCTGGTCCGTGGGATAGGCGCCGAACTGGTTGCTCATCAACGGACCTTCCAGACAGTCCGCATTCGGATCCGTGGGCAACACCTGCTGGTCGGCCGGATAGGTCAGCGGATCGCCGTCAACGTTGCGGGCCACACACCCCTTCGGCCGCTGCCAGTTCTCGGTGACGTAGACGTTCAGCAGCTTGCCCTTGGCAAAGGAGCCGTCCGGGGCAAGCTCATAGCGCCCGGTCGAATCACACGACGTTCCCGCATGGGTCCCGCAGATTACCGGGGCGTGCAGGTTGACGGTCAAGTTGGGGATGCCGGGCTGCCAGATCTCCACGAACGCGTAGCGCGGGTCCAGCTCGTTGCGGGTGGTGTCGTAGCTGACCGTACCGACGATGCCGCCGTTGGTGCCGGCCGCGTACTGCTTCACACCCCAGTCCAGGCGGCCGGAGAGGCCAATGATCGGCAGCACGCTGACGTCCACGCCGGCGCCGAGCACCGTGGTTTCGGTCGGCTGATTATCCGCCTGGTAGGTGACGCCGGTGGTGTGGTACAGGTCGCTGTACACTTCCTGCACCAGCCATTGCGTAATCGGATAAGCGTTCTCCATGTAGTAATAGCCGTTGGCGTCGGTGGTGACCGTGGTGGCGCCGCGATCCATCACCGAATTCTCGCGCTTCTTCATGGTGACCGGGAAGTTTGCCAGGCCCGGCTCGCCCGGGTCCATCTTGCCGTTTTCGTTGAGATCGTTGAAGACGTGACCCTCGATCTGGGTCCACCAGCCGGTCAAGGGCAGCACGCCCAGGTCAACTAGCTCCCCGTTGCTCACAGTGACATTGATCAGGTCGAGGATGTAATCCTGCGGCTCATCCCACCAAGTGAGGGTGTAGTTGCCATCCGGCACGTGTGGGATATCGAAGGTGCCGTCGGGGTTGCCCTGCCCCACGTAAACGGCGGTGTCGCCGTTCGTCAGATCGGTGAGTGCGATCCAGGGGCGATCAATCGGCTTGTCGAGCTTCGCGCCCCTCAGGCCGCCCCAGATGGTGCCGGGCAGGCCCAGACCACCTGTTGTGGGGACGTAAACCTTGGTGGCCATCACCAGGCCCTTGATCTCGCCGGTGGCCGGGCTGGCGGGCAAGGCTGTCGGTTTCACAAACCCAAAGAAGATGGCGGGGTAAGGTTCCCCGGCGACGATAAACTCCGTGTCCAGGCCGGTCGCGCCTTCCATGACCCAGGCGTCCCAGTCATGGTTGCCTTCCAGGGTCGTGGTCTGGATCCAGGTCTGGCCATCGGGCGGAGTTGCCGAAAGAGCGTAGCGGTTGGGACCCACATTCGGGATCACCAAGTCGCCGTTCGCATCGCTGATGCAGTGGCCGCCTGTGCCGGGAATGGGGGTCGGGGTGTAGTCCGGCGGATTCAGGATGACGTTGCCGTTCACATCCATCTCGTATTGCGTGCACAACGGGTTGCCAAACACGTCGGTGGTCACCTCGCCGAGATAATCGGCAATGTGGCCGACGAAGCCGGGCAGGCCGTGCTCGGCCGGCTCATCCGGCCCGCTGTTGACGGGCGAAGTATCTTCGAAGATCCGCGCGCGAATCGTGGCGGTGGGCAGCGGATTGGGCTGCAGCTCCACGGTCACGGGGCCGCTGAGCGGCACCGTGAAATGTGCGCCGTCCAGCTTGTAGCCGCTGGCCATGACCGAAATCAAATACCTGCCGTTAGGCAGGTTGATGGCGGGATTCGTCCCGTTGAAGTCATCCTGGTTGCCTTCGGCGTAGATCGGGCTCGAACCCGGCACGCCGGCGATCGAGGTCCATTGACAGGTGCCAGGGTAACCCGGATTAGAAGGTGAGCACGCGCCCCCCTGGTCCGTGGCGTTGGCGCGCTGGGTTGTCGTGCCGGTGTTATCAATGTTAATGATGTACTTGTATGCCGTGACGGCAGCGCCCTTCGCTACACCCACGCCGCCAAAGGCGCGCGGCTCGGTTCGGGCGCTGATGACATTCAGGTCAAGAATATTTGTGGTTGCTTCCGGGCCAAGCTGGGCGTTGGCCAGAGGCTGGGCCAGGGCCGTTGACGTCGGGCCGGGCGCTTGCAGACCGAGCGCGGACAACAGCAAGCCGAGGATCAACAACAAGCGCGCCGAGCTGCTCAACCTCGAGTGGGGCCTGACAAACCTGACATGAGTGAAATGCATGTATCCCTCCGTTTCCCTGGAATTGCTGTCCGACTTACTGAACCGACAACGACGCGGAAATCGCCGCCAGTCACACAAACACGGGAGGACCTCGCCTTCCGCCAATCTGGGCTCCCAGAGGCCTGATGGTGACCCTGCCTTACGATAACATGGAAGCGTACGGCGGGCGTCCCGCCGAAGAATGACCCGTTTCTCCCACTTAAGTCTCATTCCCGATGAGCCGTAGGAGGGTTGCGGCCACCCTCACCGGAGGTCTATACTGAAACCGACTCTCGATGTTTTGTAGACTTCGAAGGTCTCCGCGATAGCTGGGGTTCGGCCTTCGCGGAGTTAGCCATCGAACAACGTTCACTGGGGCGAATGCAGAAAGTCCTGGCGACTCCAGCGTATCTTGATGGAGGAGGAGGAGCATGCGCAGCATTTCAAGAGCCAAGACGGGGCTCGGTGTCATCGTAATCCTGGGGATCGGCTTGATCCATGTGGTGCTCGCCGCCGGGGAGTTCGCAGAGGCGGCCTACCTGGGTCTGATGTTCGTCGCCTGCGGCGCGGCCTCGGTTGTGGCAGCCTTCGGAATCTACCGGGGCGCGCAATTGTGGGGCTGGGGGTTGGGCTTGCTTCTTGCCGTCGGTGCCTTCGTCGGCTACATCTTGAGCCGGACGGTGGGTCTGCCCGGGATGGAGGTGGAGGAGTGGCTGCTTCCTGCGGGGATCCTCTCACTCGTGCTGGAGATGATCTTCATCGGTCTCTATGGGTGGACACGCACAGAACAACCGCGGATAACCGGAAGCCCATCCTGAAGGATAACAGGGTCACTTAATTCTCGCACTCATGGCCCCACCCCCCTGGTCTCCACCCCGAACAGGGTGGGAAGGGGATGGCGGGAAGTCCTCCGCTCCGCTGGTATCGGAGGTTGAATGGGTTGCGTGTCCATTCGAAGAAGCGACTTATCTCTGCCTATTCTTTCCCCTCAACAGAGCTCGTCTGGCTAACCTGCCGAATCGCAGCAAGCAACATCGCGATTGGCATAGACTTGACGATGAACGCCGTCGCGCCTGCTTCCTGCGCACGCGCACGCGTGCGTGCGTCGTCGTACATGGTCGAAATGATGATTGCGGTTCCAGGCAGCATCATATGTAGTTCCTTTGTTGCTGCTATCCCATCCATGCGCGGCATGTCCACATCCATCAGCACAACATCAGGACGAAGCAGTGGCGCCAGGACGAGCGCCGCCTCCCCACTGACCGCCTCCCCAATCACTACCAGATCCACTTCCGCGTCCAGCCGCATGTGCAAACCTTTGCGCACATCCAGTTGATCCTCAACAATCAAGAGTCGAATCATCGTTGCTCCGTTCAACATTGCCCGGGCGGCACGGATGGTCCACGCGGTTGTGGTATAATACTGGTCTGCCAGGGATCATGTTAGCGTTGCTGGACAAACTGATCATCGCCCAGCAGCAGCATAGCATCCCACATAAGTTTACACATCGGGACGAGGAGCGATTCATCCCTCACGCTTTGGAACAACGCGCGCCTCACTCGGAAGTATCAGGAGAGCTGCATGGGAATCCGCGTAATAATCGCAGATGATCACAGCATCGTGCGCCAGGGATTGCGCATGTTTCTTGGCTCTGACCCGGAGCTCGAAATCATCGGGGAGGCGCGTGATGGCGCCGAGGCGGTTGCCCTGACGCACCGACTTCATCCCGACGTTGTCTTGATGGACTTGTTGATGCCCGTCATGGACGGCATCAGTGCCATTGCGGTCATCCGGCGCGAGCTGCCCGCTACCGAAGTCGTGGCGCTGACCAGTGTCCTAGATGATGGCGCGGTCGTTGATGCGATACGAGCGGGTGCTATCGGCTATCTGCTTAAGGACACCGATTCACACGAACTGCGCCGGACCATCAAGGCCGCGGCAGCCGGCCAGATCCAGCTATCACCGCAGGTGGCTGCACGCCTGGTGCACGAGATCCGCACACCGGAGACGAGCGCTGAGCCGCTCACCGAACGAGAGACGGATGTGCTGCGACTGTTGGCGCAGGGACAGTCCAACAAGGAAATTGGCCGCGCGTTGCATATCACCGAGCAGACTGTCAAGACGCACGTCAGCCACGTCTTGGACAAACTGGGCGTGCCCAGCCGCACCCAGGCCGCGCTCTACGCGATTCGCATTGGCCTGGTATCTGCCGATTGACACGCCGCCGCGCCCTCCCCCGATTTCGATCCGCATGGGTCTCTCGCCCTCAGCGGAACCCCGATCTGCATCCGAATCAAGGATGACCTCCATGAACAGACCGCTTCTCCGAGATGTCCTGGGCCCGATCATGCTGGCGGGTGGGTTTATCCTGTCGGATCTACTCGCGGATCGCGTGGCCGATGCGTCGCACGGCTTCGATCTGCCACACCTTATCCTGAGCGCATCGGTGCTGTTGATCTCTCTCCTTGTGGTGAATCGGGCCGCACGGATCCACCGCCGCACAGAAGCCGCCTTGATCCAAGCGTGTGATGAGCTAGATGAGGGGATGCGCGAACGCACGACTGAACTTGAGCGGGCTAACGCGGCGCTGCAGGCAGAGATCGGCGAGCGCAAGCGCATTGAGCTGGCGCTGCGGACAAGCGAGGAGACAGCCCAGGCGCTGATGAATGCCTCGCCCGAGTCTGCGGTGCTCTTCGATGCCCAAGGCGTTGTCCTGGCATCCAACCAGACCCTCACACGAAGGTTGGGCGTCTCTCCCGAGCGATTGATTGGTTCCCTGGTTTTTGACTTTTACCCACCGGATGCGGCGGCAACCAGAAGGGCCCAACTCAACGCCATCTTACAGTCCGGTCAATCTCTGCATTTTGTTGATGAACTGGATGGCAGGACGTTCGATAATTATGTTTCGCCTGTCTTTGATGCCCAGGGCAGGATCATCAGGCTTGCCGCCTTCGGCCATGATATTACCGAACGCTTGCAGTCGGAGGCGCTGCTGCGGAAGACGATCGAACGCCTGGAGCTTACGCAAGCCGCCGCAGGAGCCGGGACATGGGATTGGGATATCTCCACCGGCCGCTTCACGTGGTCGTCAAAGATGTTCGAACTCTTCGGCCTGGATGAACGGACCGCGGACGCCTCGCTTGAGGTCTGGCAATCTGTGCTGCATCCCGACGACCGCGAGATGGCCGAGAGGCGGATGACTCTGGCGTTGGAGCAGCACTGCGACCTGGTGAGCGAATATCGGATCGTCCTGCCAGATGGAAACAGCCGCTGGATCAGTGCACTGGGAAAGGGTAGCTATGATACCCAGGACCAGCCCATCCGCATGAGTGGAATCTGCCTCGACATCACCGATCGCATGCGCGCCGAGGCTAGAATCCAGCACCTGTCCTCTTTTCCGCAGTTGAACCCCAACCCTGTCCTGGAAGTAAGCGCCGATGGGACGATCACGTTCCGCAATCCTGGAGCCGTGAAAATCTTAGAAGAGCTCGGCCTGGGGGACGATGCTCGCGTATTCCTGCCCGGCGACATGGAAGCGATCCTGGAGTATCTAATGCAGGGCAGGGAAGCTCACTTCTTGCGCGAAGTGCAACTGGGTGGCGCGATCTTTGCCGAGTCAGTTATCGTGATCCCATCCTCCGGCGTGGTGCGCCTTTATGGCTTCGAAATCACCCAGCGCGTGCGTGCAGAAGCGGCGCTGCGTGTGAGCGAGGAGAAGTACCGTCTGCTCTTCGAGAACATGGCAGAGGGCTTCGCACTGTACGAACTGCTGTATGATGAACAGGGCAACCCGGCGGATTGGCGGATCCTGGAGGTGAACGCCGCCTATGAGCACCATACCGGCGTTGCCCGCGACCGCATTGTGGGCAGACGCATCAGCGAGATCTTCCCTGCTGCGCTGCTTGAGTATTTGCCGCGCTTCGCGGCCGTGGTCGCCACTCAGAGGCCTTCCGAGATTGAGACGTACGCAACAGCCATCGGCCGCCATCAGCGCGTCAGCACATTCCCCGCAGGCGGTCAGCGCTTTGCCAGCATTATCGAAGACATCACCAAGCGCAAGCAGTCGGCAGAAGCGTTGCTCTCGGCGCAAGCCGCGCTCGCCGTGAACGCTCAGCGACAAAGCGCACTGGAGGAACGGCAGCGCCTGGCGCGCGAGCTGCACGACTCGGTCTCGCAGACGCTCTACGGCATCTCGCTGGGCGTGCATACCGCGCTGACCCTGTTCGACACGAATAGAGCCAAGGTGCTGGAGGCGTTGAACTACACGCTCTCCTTGGCCCATGGCGGACTTGCGGAAATGCGCGCCCTGATCTTCGAACTGCGACCTGAGTCACTGGAAATGGACGGTCTGGCGGTTGCACTAACCAGGCAGGCTGAGGTCGTGCGGGCTCGCCAGGACGTCGAAGTTGAGCTGAGCCTGTGTGATGAACCGGACGTGCCGCTTGAAGTCAAAGAGGCGGTGTATCGCATCGCCCAGGAGGCGCTCCAAAACGCGATCAAGCACGCGCATGCCGACCGGATGACCATCCGCCTGACGCGCGAGCCGGATGGTCTCAGGCTCGAAATTCACGACAACGGCATCGGCTTTGACCCCACGGCCACATATCCCGGGCACTTGGGACTGCGCTCGATGCGCGAGCGCGCTGCAAAAGTGGGCGGCACACTGGACATCGTCAGTGCTCCGAACCACGGCGCGCAAATCTGGGTGCACATCCCTGTTACCGCTCCGTCCCACGCTGACGCGCCCATCCCGGAAGCTGGTCTGACAGGGATGTGAGGCCGTGAGCCTCCGGTCTTGGCCGCATACGGTGGCGCCGCGCAACCGCGATGTAGGCCTCCAGTCGCGGGTTGAGATCAGCGACGATGTTACTGCCGGAACGCCGATCCAGTCATCTGCCGCGGGCGACCAAGGACGCTGCAACACCTGCGAGGTCGGCCAGCGCCGATCCACAAACGCGACCCACGCCGGTGGACGCCCGGCGCTGCGCCCTTTCGCCGCGATTTCGATCGCCGAGCGCGCCGCGGCCAGATGCTTAACCGGTGCTCTAGCGGCTCCCAAAGAACCGCTCATGCACCCGATCCTTTCACGGCGTCACATCCCAGTCGTACCAGAACACGTCCGCCAGGTAGCGGTAAGCCGCATCCGAACCCACCAGCAGCACCATCTACTCGCCCGATAGGGAGAATCGCAGCTCACCCGCCGCCGGTCTTCCCGTCTGCCGGCCTGCACCAATCAGCCCACGGCCAAGTTGACGATCCCAACCAGGTGACCTGGGCCTCCCCGAACGGACATAGCTCAGATTGGGCGTTGCACAGTCTGCAAGCTTACCTCCTGCTGCCCCCAGCCTCTGTTTTAATCGCCAGGACCGCACGCCAAATGCAATTATCTATTTGTATTAAATTAGTATTTTAATTACTTACGATTTGTACTTGATATGTTTTTATTTTAGATGTATAGTCGCTTTGTTCTGATGCCGCAAGGCAATCAAGATCCGATGGCAGGTACGAACTTTTCTTGCCGGATTGCATGATTTCTGCAAAAGGAGATTAACGATGCCCGTTGCCCCCCCTGTGACCTATCCTGGAGTGTATATTCAGGAGGTGGAAAGCCCGGTGCACACCGTGACACCGGTGGCAACATCCACCACGGCGTTTGTCGGCCGGGCGAAGCGCGGCCCCGATGGCAGCCCCGACGGTGGTGGGCCGGAGCTCATCCACAGCTTCGGCGACTTCCAACGTATCTTCGGCGGTTTGTGGGCCGATAGCCCCCTGGGCTACGCGGTCAACGATTTCTTCCTCAACGGCGGCAGCGATGCAGTGATCGTCAGGCTGCACAATGGCGCCAAGGCCGCAACCATCACCATGCCGGCGGGTGGCGGCACCGTTGCGCTTCAGGCCAAGTCCAAGGGCGCATGGGGGAACTCCCTACGCGTGCGTGTGGAGTACGTTTTGCCTGCAAACACATCCTCAACCGATCCTACCTACAAGATGGTTGCGGACAATGTAGCCACGCCGCTCGGCGTCACCGATCCGACGGAGCTATTCAACTTGTATGTGTATGATGGTGACAGCGGCGCGACAGAGAAACTGACCAACATCACCGCGAACACGGGCGTGCGCACCGTCAACAAGGTGCTGGCCCATGAATCGAGCCTGGTGGCGTGCGCCGATCCCGATATGTCGTGGGCCATCAAACCAGACCCCCACGCGAAGCTGGTCAAGCCGACCAAGCCCTGGTGGGATGATGACAACGCGGGCGGCTTCACTCCGGCGGATGCCAACAGCGGAAGTGATGGCGGCGCGCTGCAACCGACCGATTACACCGGCGATCCGGGAAAGAAAACCGGCATCTATGCACTGGAAAATGCGGATATCTTCAACCTGCTGGTAATCCCCCCCGACACCGCCAACGGCGATACGCCTACCGACCCTGTATTGACCACGGCGCTGGCCTACTGCGAGCGCAAACGCGCCATCCTCCTGGTGGATCCGCCCTCTGGATGGGCCCGCAAGGATAACGCCAAGAACGGCGTGCCGATCAGCGGCCTTGGCCCCAGCGCAAACGCCGCCATCTACTTCCCGCGCATCCGGAAGGCCAACCCGCTGCACCAAAACCAGATCGAGACCTTCGTGCCCAGCGGCACGGTGGCCGGCATCATTGCGCGCACCGATCTGCAGCGGGGTGTCTGGAAGGCGCCGGCGGGGCTCGAAGCAACCATGAGCGGTGTGGCGTCGCTGACCGTGCCGCTCACCGACGCCGAGAACGGCGAGCTGAACCCGCTTGGCATCAACTGCCTGCGCACTCTGCCCGCGGCCGGGAACGTCGTTTGGGGCGCACGCACCACGGTCGGAGACGACCGGCTGTCGTCGCAGTGGAAATATCTGCCGGTCCGGCGCACGGCCCTCTGGATCGAGGAAACGCTCTATCGCAGCTCCCAGTGGGCGGTCTTCGAGCCCAACGACGAACCGCTCTGGTCGGCCTTGCGGCTGAATATCGGCGCATTCATGCAGGGCTTGTTCCGCCAGGGCGCATTCCAGGGCCAATCGCCCAAGGACGCCTATTTCGTCCAGTGCGACAGCACCACCACGACCCAGGCCGACATTGACCGGGGCATCGTCAATATCGTGGTCGGCTTTGCGCCGCTGAAACCCGCCGAGTTCGTCGTGATCTACATCCAGCAGATCGCCGGCAACATCGCGACATGAGCAGCAGCCCTGGGCACGGGCGCTAAGGAGAGAACACCATGGCAGAAAAAGCAAGTTGGACAATGCAGTTGAGGATCGATGGGGGCCCCGCGATCAGCGCGGCCAGCCAGGTGACCGTGGACGCCTACGACAAGGCGAGCCTTGATCTGACCAAGAACGCGGCCACCAAGACCGTCCAGGTGCAGCCCGCTCCCGGCCTGGCAAGATACCTGGTGGTCACCGCCAGTGCATACAGCGACCCAAAAGATAACACGGCAAAGGTGAGCTTCAAATTCGCGAAGGCTGATGGCACCCCCATCGGCAATGATATCCAGTTGGTGGATGCGCTGGTGGTGACCGGCCAGGCGGCCCTGGCCAGCATCGCGCCGAATTGGACCGGCCTGACGTTCACGAGCACGTTCGCCGATCCCATCACCGTGAATGTGCTGGTCTGCCGGGCTGCTGCTCCGTGATGGCCCGGCGCTGGCACCTCGCGCCGGCCGCGCCCATCGACCTGGCCGCGATCCGATCCCGGCCATCACTTCAAAGCCTGAAAAGGAGGAAGCATGCCTGCTCCAGAGTTCACGGTCAACACGTACCGATACGATCCGTCCAAGAAGTTCAAATTTCGCGTCAATTGGTATAACAATTATTTGGCCGGCATCAGCAAGGTGGGCGGCCTGACGCGCACCACGCAGGTCGTCAGCCACCGCGAGGGCGGCGACCCCAGCAGCAGCCGCAAATCGCCGGGCCAGACCGACTATGGGCCGATCACCCTGGAACGCGGGGTCACGCACGATAAAGACTTCGAGCAGTGGGCCAATAAGGTCTGGGCCTACGGCAACGCGGCCGGCCAGGAGGTCTCGCTCAAGGATTTCCGCAAGGACATCATCATCGAGCTGTACAACGAGGCCGGGCAGAAGGTGGTCGCGTACAACGTCCATCGCTGCTGGGTGTCGGAGTTCACGGCGCTGCCCGAGCTGGATGCCGGCGGCAACGCGGTCGCGATCCAATCCATCACGCTGCAACATGAAGGGTGGGAACGTGACACCTCGGTGGTTGAGCCGACGGAACCGAACTATTTGCTGCCATCGTAAGGCTGCCTGCCACATTGGGGGATGCGTGTGATGCGTACACTCTCTGCCCTGGACCTGGTGCGCGCGTGGGAGGCAGGCCGCGATCGCCATCCGGTGGATCGCGCGCTGCTGCTGCTGGCGCTCGCGTACCCCGAGCTCACGCGAGACCAGCTGGCCGCGCTCACCATCGGACAGCGCAACGGCCGGCTCCTGGCGCTGCGCCAGCAGCTTCTGGGCGCGCACTTGAACGCGTACGCCGAATGTCCCCAATGCCGCGAAGCGCTGGAATTCTCCATCAACGCGCCATCGCTCCGGTCGCCCGAACCCGCAGAACTGATGTTCACCCTGGCCATTGATGGATTGGAGGTGCGCCTCCGCCTGCCCGACAGCCTGGATCTGGCGGCCATCAGCGATGTGCCGGGGCCGGATGAGGCCCGACGCCAGCTGTTCGAGCGCTGTGTGCTGGAGGCCCGGCAAGGCGAGACGCCGGTCGCGGCCGCGGCGTTGTCCGATGAGATCGTGACGGCTTTGGCTGACGCCATGGGCGAACGCGATCCGCAGGCGAGCCCGCGCTTCCGATTGAACTGCCCGGCCTGCGGGCACGGCTGGGCCGCCCTGTTCGACATCGTCTCGTACTTCTGGACCGAGATCAACGCCTACGCGCAGCGCCTGCTGGGTGAGGTGCATCACCTGGCACGGGCCTATGGCTGGCGCGAAGCCGATATCCTGGCGATGAGCTCAGCTCGGCGCCAATTCTATCTGAACCTGGCGGGCGAATGAACGATTTTCTGGCCGCGATCGTGACGGCAGTGCAGACGCCCCCGGCTTCACCGATGATCCAGCCGTCCTTGGCGCCGCACTTTGCGCTCATGCCGGACATCGCCGGCGACAGCATGGCCGTCGGGGGCGATGTCGGTGACCCGCTGTTTGAGGCGGTCGGGATGGCCAACGGCGCCTTACCGGGTGCGCCGGATGTTATCCCACCGCTGCTGCCGCTCGGCGTCTATGATGATGACACGGCGCACTTGCCGTGGTCGGAGGCTGAGGCGCCGGCGTTTGCGGCCGAACCCGGGGACCCGGCCAGTCCGGAGGCTCCGAGCCGATCCACAATCAGCCAACCGGTCTTCGCTGATGCCAGCGCGGATGAAACATCTCGCGCCGCCACGATAGATGAATCCGCTCGTAGGAGCGACTTCAGTCGTTCGGCGCAGACCACGGCGGACGAATCCGCTCGTAGTAACGACTTCAGTCGTTCGGCGCAGACCACGGCGCCTGAAGTCGCTCCTACAAACCGATCCATTTTCAGAGCAGCCAGCCAGGCCTCGCGCGACGCCACAGCAAATGAGAATGGACGTCGCAGCTTGCCGCGTTCCGGCGCGAGCCCCGACGTCCCGAACCTCGAAGCTGCTTCACATTCTGGATCAGAACGCTCGCCGCTGTCCGGTTCCGTTGCAATCACGGACGCTGTTTCAGCGCCGGAGCCGGAGTCCGCGGCGCGCACTGGCGCAACACGGGTGACACCGGGCATTCCACCTGATGCAGACGCGACGCGCATCACCGCACAGCCGGTCGTTCCGGCCCCCGCTCACTCGTCATTCGGCACATCTCCCTTGAAGGCGTCCGATGTGGTCGAGCCCGCAGCCGCTAATCGGCCGGGCGCAGACGCACCGAAAGCGACCCTCAGGGCGGCAGATGCGCATGGGAGCGCCGGCGCCACGCTGGCTGAAGAGCTCAAACCAGGGCGTACAGAGCACGAAGTGCAGGCCGGTTCTAAGAGTCATCCTGGCGCCGTTGCGGCTTGGCGGGCGACCGGTGCACCCACACCCGAGAGCCTGTGGGACACCGATCCCAAGAGAGTTACTTTCGGGATGGAGGCCCTTGTCGGGCGCGCCGCCACGACGGATGAATCCGCTCGTAGTAACGACTTCAGTCGTTCGGCGCAGACCACGACGGACAAATCCGCTCGTAGTAACGACTTCAGTCGTTCGGCGCAGACCACGGCGCCTACAGATGCAACGGGTGCGGTGATGCCCGACGAGGTGAAACCAAGAGCCCTACCAGACTCCCAAACGAACGCGCCCCCCAGGCTTGCGGCTGGCGCACCGCTCGAGGCCACGCGGGCGACGCGCAGCCGAATCCGGCCGGCAGGATCCCGCCGCGCCGGGGTGACCCCAGTCCAGGCGCAGGCAGGCGAGGCCATACGCCACGCCGCTCCCGGGCACACCGCTGAGGCTGCGAGCCCCACCTCGGAGGCCGATGCGAAGCCAACGACATCGTCACTACCCTTCGTAAGTATGGCGCGACCCAGGAGTGAGATACCGCGAGCGACTTTAGCGGAGACAGGCGCGGCGGCCGCCGAGAACGTAGCGCAAGCTGGCAGCTTGCGCCACTCGCCCGTTCTCAGAGCAGCCGCCCATGCCGTGAGCGGCGCCACCGACGATGAAGCCAGACGGGGCAGCTCCCTGCGTGCCGGGGCCAGACCTGCCAACCAGATGTTCAGAGCCGCCAATGAAAGCGGGATGCGAGTGGATGCAGGGCCCATGAACGACTCGGACACTGCCCGCCTTGATCCGCGCCGTCCGCGTCCCATGCTCAAAGCGGTGCGTGTCCCTGAGCAGACCGCACCGGTGACAGCCGAGGCGAGGGACAGCACCCCGGAGCACTTCAACGCGCTGGTCCGCCAGACGGAGCGCGCCGCCACGAGCGGGAGTGTGCGGACCCCATCCATCATCCGGCCTGTGCCGGAAGCACCTGCAGCGGTCACAGGCCGGACCGCGGCCTCGGGTCGGTCACAGGTCCAGGAGCTGGCCCCGGCCGAGTCATTGCCCACCATTCGGGTGACCATCGGCCGCATCGAGGTGCGGGCCCGCAGTACCGAAGCAGCCCCTGTGCCGGCTCGTCCCATGCCGCGCCCCCCGATGTCACTCGACGCGTACCTCGGCCGCGCCGCAAGAGGCAACCGATGAGCAACGCGCGCGCGATCGCTGTCGTCACCGCGGCCCTGGCCAGCATCTTGACATCGGTGGCCAGGACGGTCCTGTCCGGCACCGTCATCCATGTGGGGCGGCCAGAGAAACTCCCGGAGCCGGACCGTGATCAGCCCGGCATCAACGTCTTTCTCTTCCAGGTGAGCATCAACGATACGCTGCGTAACGTGGACCTGCCGATGCGTATGGCCGACGGCCGTCTGGTGCAGCGTCCTACCCTGGGCCTGGATCTGATCTATCTCCTGACCTTTCATGGCCCCGGCCTTGTGCCTGAGCTGCTGTTGGGACGCACGCTTAGCGCGCTTCACGCCCGTCCGGCGCTGTCACCGGAGCTGGTGGCCAACGCCATCCAACAAAAGGGCAACGTACCCGGCGATCGCTATCTGCAGGAGACGGACATTGATCAAGCCAAGGGGATCCGTTTCGAGTCGTACCCACTTTCTCTGGAGGAGCTTTCCAAGCTGTGGTCCGTCTTCTTCCAGATGCCTTACGCCCTCTCGCTGGCCTACCGGGCGACCGCCGTGATGGTCGAGGCTGAGGATTTGCCGGTGCCTGCGCTGCCGGTGCGTGACATCAGCGCGCGGTCCGGCGCCGGCGGCATCCCGCAGATAGAGCAGATCCTGCCGCCGCTGGTCGAGCCCGACACCCCCATCGTGCTGCGTGGCCGTAACTTGAGCGCGGCTGACACCTGGATCCAGTTCAGCGGGTCCGCGACGCCCGTGGCGCCACAGGTAACCGCGGATGGCTTGCAGGTCACGCTGCCCAATGACCTGGCTGCGGGCGCGACGTCCGCGTCGCTGGTCGACGCGACCGGGCGGCCGCTGTCCAACGCCGCGCCGTTTATGCTCCACCCGCGCGTCATCAGCGCTGACGTCGCCAACAGGCTGCTCACGGTGAACCTGGTGCCGCAGGTGCAAGCGGGGCAGCGCGTGCGGCTGCTGCTGAATATGGTCGGGAGCCGTGAGGCGTACACAATCGATGTACCGAACGTGACGCAGTCTACCGGCCAAATTGCGATCCCCGTCCCTGCGCTGCAATCCGGCGGCAGCTACCTGGTGCGCGTGCAGGTGAATGGCGCGGAGAGCCAGCTCACCACCGTCCCGCCGCCTGATAAGCCGCACAGCCCGGCTCAGCCGTACAACTTCCCGATGGTAACCCTCCCATGAGCGCGACGACGGCGGCCAACTGGGCCGAAGCCAACTGGCAACATCTGACGAACGCGCTGGAAACGGTGCGCTACGCGTTGCTGCGCCATACCAGGAAGTACGACATTCCAGAGTCCGCGGGTTCGCCGGCCGCCGGCATGGAACTGTCACCGCCACCTGCCCTGGAGACCGTAGTCAAGTTATTCGGCCTTTCGGCCTTTGAGCGGGCCGTGCTGCTGCTGTGCGCCGGCTGCGAGCTGGATTCGCGCTTCGCGACCCTGTGCGCGACGATTCATGGGGATCCGCACCAGTCCTATCCAACCTTCAGCGTGGCGCTGGCCGCCTTGCCCGACCCCCAGTGGTCGGCAGTGACCCCGGCCGCGCCGCTGCGCGACTGGCAACTGATCCACGTGGAGCCGGGCGCTAGCCTGACGCGCAACACCCTGCGGATTGACGAGCGCATCCTGCACTACCTGGCCGGCGTTTCGCACCTGGATGCGCAGCTCGCCGGGCTGGTCCAGCCGCAGGTCCCGCCCGAAAAACTGGCGCCGTCGCACTGGGCCCTGGCCCGCGAGATCGCAGCCACCTGGTCGCAGGCTGCAGGCCAGGGCGCCTTGCCTGCGATGCAATTATGTGGGCCCGAGGTCGCAGGCAAGCGCGATATCGCCGCGGCAGCCTGCCGCTTGCTGGGCCTGCCGCTCTACCGCATGCCGGCCGCGGCGCTGCCCACCCGTCCGGGTGAGCATGACCAGATGCTGCGCCTGTGGCAGCGGGAATACCTGCTGGACAACCACGTGCTGCTGTTGGACTGCGACGACAGCGACCCGCACGACAAGGCGCTGGAGAGCGCGATCGCACAGATCGTCGAGGCGACGCCCTACATGCCGCTGCTGCTGACCGGCCGCGAACGCCGCGGCCCGTGGCAGCGCCCGGTGCTCACCTTCGACGTGGTCAAGCCTACCCCGGCCGAACAGCGCCAGGTCTGGGTGGCGTTGTTGGGGCAGGATGCAGAGCTGTTGGCCCCCCAGGTGGAGCAGATCGTCAGCCAGTTCAACCTGGATGCGCCTGCCATCGCCGCGGCGCACAGCGGCGCGCTGGGGCTGATGGAAGACGCGATACGCAGCGGCGATCGGCCTGCCGAGGAAAAGCTAGGGGACGCGCTCTGGCAGGTCTGCCGGCGGCAGGCCCGCCCCCGCCTGGACGACCTCGCGGCGCGGATTGACACCGTCGCCGGCTGGGATGACCTGGTGCTGCCGGACGCCGAACTGGAGATCCTGCACGAGATCGCGGCCCAGGTGCGGGGACGCAGCCAGGTGTACGAAAGGTGGGGCTTCCAGGCCAAGAGCCGCCGCGGCCTGGGGATCAGCGCGTTGTTCGCGGGCGCCAGCGGGACGGGCAAGACCCTGGCGGCCGAGGTGCTGGCCAACGAGCTGCGGCTGGACCTCTACCGCATTGACCTCAGCGCCATCGTCAGCAAGTGGGTGGGGGAGACTGAGAAAAACCTGAGCCGCGTGTTTGACGCCGCCGAGGCGGGGGGTGCGATCCTGCTCTTCGACGAGGCCGATGCGTTGTTCGGCAAGCGCGGCGAGGTCAAGGACAGCCACGACCGCTACGCCAATATCGAGATCAGCTATCTGTTGCAGCGTATGGAATCGTATCGCGGGCTGGCGATCCTGACCTCCAACCTGAAGGAATCGCTCGACAGCGCCTTTGCCCGGCGCATCCGTTTCACCGTAACGTTTCCTTTTCCCGATGCGGCCGAGCGCGCGGCCATCTGGCAACGGGTGTTTCCGGCCGCAACGCCCACGAAGGGACTGGACCCGACCAAACTGGCGCGGCTGGATCTGCCGGGCGGCTCGATCCGCAACATCGCGCTCAACGCCGCGTTCCTGGCCGCGGGCGCGGGCGAGCCGGTGCGCATGGCGCATCTGCTGCGCGCGGCGCGGCGCGAATATGCCAAGCTGGAACGGCCGATCAACGCCGCGGACGTCAAGGACTGGCTGTGAAGGGGCGGCACGTGAGATCGGTGAGTAGCTTTGAGGAGAAGCAGGGATGCGTGCAATCATGAGGTCTGTGAGCGGACGTGCAACGGGGACAGTGAGATCATCTGCCGCCCCGTCATCATTACATCCTGCCGGGCCTGGCTTCTCTGTCCGTCAGGGTCACACAATGACGAACCTAGGGAATTTCACCACGCGCTGGGCCGATGAACCGGACGTTCGACGATCTGCCGGCAGGGCGTTCACAAGCGTGAATGGGAACATGCGGGAAATTCCGCACCAGGCGGACCGGGAACGCCCGAGCTCGATGGCTCAAAGCCTGGCGCTGCGGCACATCCAGCGCGCGAATCAACGCGCCGGACGCAGCAACTCGATGGTGCTTTACCGTCACGGCTCGATCACGCCGCTCACGCATCCTGACGAAGAGGCCGCCGAAGTCGGAGGCGAATTGAACCTGAACGAGCAGACGAGCCCGCATCTGCGCGACTTCGCTGAGCTGACCCACCAGTCTGGACTACCAGGAATCGCAGTGATGGCGCCAGTGGCGCCGCGCAACTACCCGACGGCGCACCTACCGGGTGAGCTCAACGAGAAGCCGGATCGCACGCAGGCCGCCTTGCTCCAGGCCGCGCAGCAGACGGGCATCCCGGTCCACGCGGTCGGCCACAGTTGGGGCGGAGCGGAGACGGTCAACGTGTTGAGCGGGCAGCCGGAGGAGGTGCAGCAGAACACGACCCTCCATTTCGCCGGCGGCGCCACCTGGCCGACGCGCCAGGAGGAGCTGAAGAAGAATCTGGCAGGCCTCCGATCTCCCGTCAATCTGTACAAGGGCGCCACGGATCCGGTCACCCATTTCGGCGGGGCCTATGACTATTTCAGTGGTCGGCCGGTGACAGAGCGACCGGAGGTGGAACTGCACAGAACCGCGGGCGGACATGGTTTCGCTCAGAGCTACCTCCCAAAGGTGAGCGAAGAGATCGCAAAACGTGAGGAAAGTAAAAAAGTTGGCGGGAAGGATTAGGCAATCATGAGATTACTTCGATCTCCCATCGTGAGGGCAGGTGCTGTGGGGGCCACTGCGGCAACGGCAGGATACCAGGCCATGCAACAACGTGAGGCTGTACCCGCCGGCGCCGGGCATCGAACCGACCAGATGCGGGCCGGCAATGTGCCCACTGACCGAAGCGTCACGGGTTTTGCCAAGAACTGGGTATGGGATGATCCCACGCATCAGATCCAGGATCAAGGCCGGCAACAGATTGCTGACGCCACGTCGCGGAGCGATACATTCTATGGCTATCTGGTCGCTCGCACCAACCGCGCACTCGACAGAAGCGGTTACGGCTTACCCGGGCACTTGGCAAGACCCATCGCTCAAAACGTTGGAGACGAATCCACGGGCAAAATCACCCAGGCTCAGGCGCACTGGAATGAGGCGAAGGGATTTGCACACCATTATTTCAAAGAGGGATTGTGGAGAGGCAACAATGAAGCTCGAGATCCCATTTACCTAACCGGCGCGGCGATGAACACCCTTGGGGCGGGCGGTTCCGCCGCGGCGAGCGCTCTCGCCAGGGGATACAAAGCTGATCCGGATAACAATGAGCCGCCGTGGCTATAATTTGCGCAGATCCGTTATCGGCATGAGGGAGTGAGAATGGACCGGCAGGCCAACCTGGCTTTACGCATCGAGCAGCTCATCCTGCACGACCTGCCCTACAGCCAACGCAGCCGCGTGGCCGCAGCCATCGAGGCGGAGTTGACCCGCCTGCTGACCGAGCGGGGCATCCCCGAGGGGTGGAGTGGCGACATGCCGCCCATCAACGCCGGCCCGGTGCACGTCAGCCCGCACCTGTCGGCGGAGACCATAGGCCGGCAGGTGGCGGAAACGGTCTACGCAGGATTTGCCGGCGCCGCGCGCAGCACAGCGCCGGCCGGAGATCGAGCCGGGTCCGGACAGTTAATGTCGACGGCGCATCCCGGCGGGGAAAATCACTGAGGACGCACCTATGCCTACCTACTTGCCGGGACCACGCCTTCTGAAGGGCGCCATCGTCGCGATCGACCTGGCGACCAACCAGCGCAGCGCGATCGTCTTCCAGTATAACCCGGAGACGCTGAGCCGCTCCCTGCAGCCGCAGATGGCCGGCGGCGACCAGGGACAGCGCTCGCCGGCAGTGCGCTTCACCGGCGCGCCGGTGGAAACGGTCACGCTCGACGTGATGATTGACGCCACCGACCAGTTGGAGGCGGGCGACGCGCAGGCCGCCGGCACGGGCATCTACCCCCAGCTCACCGCACTGGAGATGCTGCTCTACCCGCAAAGCCAGCAGGTCATCCAGAACAACCAGGTGCTCAGCCAGGGCAGCATCGAGATCGGTCCCTACGTGGCGCCGCTGACGCTGTTCATCTGGGGCGGCAACCGGGTCCTGCCCGTCCTGCTGACCGGGCTGAACAGCCGCGAGGAGCTGTTCGACAATCACCTGAACCCCATCCGGGCCACGGTGACCTTGAACATGCGCGCGCTCAGCTACTCGGACCTGGACAGCAGCCACAAAGGCTATCATCTTTTCCTGGCCTACCAACAGGCCAAGGAAGTCATGGCCCGCCGGGGACTGGCCAGCGATCCCGACAAGGCTATCGGCGTCAACATCAACCGCCTGTAAGGAGTTACCGTGTTCGATCATACCAGCCGTTACTACTACCTGGAAGATAGGATCTACGAGACCCCAGACGGCCGCCAGATCGCCTACAAGGCCCGGCGCTTCCTGCCGCAGGGTCAGGCGCTGCCCCTGCTGGGCGAGGCCACCGCACGTGTGGAAGAACGCCTGGACCTGATTACCGCCCGCTCCTTGGGCGACCCGGCGCTGTTCTGGCAGATTTGCGATGCCAACAACGCCCTGGATCCTTTTGACCTGGTAGATGAGGCCGGCCGCGTCCTGCGCGTGCCGATTCCCCAGTTCGTGAAGTGATATGAACCCGCCAAACCTTCTCCTCAACCTCCTCATCGGCCGCGTGGCGCCGGCGCCGGCGCCGATAGAGCTGATGACTGCGCTGGAAAGCGTCGAGGTGAACCAGAGCGACGACGGAGACGCCGGGTTCAGCCAGGGCTTCCAACTGATTTTCCGCGCCGAGCGCGACAAGACGCTGACCAGCCAGGTTGCACTGCTGCACCAGCCGCTTCTGCAGCCGGGCGGGCGGGTGATACTCACGGTGACCTTGGGTGGAACGCCCCAGGTGTTGATGGACGGCATCATCACCCATCACCAGTTTACCCCAGGCCGGGATGCGCGGTTGGTGGTGACCGGCAAGGATCTCAGCGTGCTGATGGATATGCTTGAACTCTCGCTGGGGTACCCGGCCATGCCCCACGAAGCGATTGTGGCCCTGGTGCTGGCGAAGTACGCAGCCTTCGGCATTATTCCCGAGGTTATCCCGGCGCCGACCGCCTGGACGGGCACGCCGATCCAAGAGGTGCCCTTCCAGGTGGGCACAGACCGCACCTACCTGCGCACCCTGGCCCAGTCTCACGGGTATATTTTCGGCGTACGGCCGGGACCGGCGCCGGGGGTCAACCAGGCGTACTGGGGCCCCTTGATCAAGATCGGCGTGCCTCAGAAGGCGCTCAATGTGGACATGGGCGCGTCGACCAACGTGGAGTCTCTCGATTTCTCCAACGACTCGCTGGCGCCGGAGCAGGTGTATGGCCTGGTGCACTTGCGAGACAGCGAGGTTCCCGTGCCGATTCTGACCATGGCCACGGTCGGGCTACAGCCCCTGGCCAGCCAGCAGGCCGTCCTTGCGAACCAACCCTTCGTACGCAAGACACGACTGGCATACCAGGGATCCAGTCCTATCGAGGCCCTGGCGCAAGCCCAGTCCACGACCAACTCGTCAAGCGAGGCCACCGTGACGGGCACGGGCGCCCTAGACGCCCTGCGCTATCGGGCGATCCTCACCGCGCCGGGCATCGTCGGCGTGCGCGGCGCAGGCGAGAGCTACGACGGCTACTACTGGGTCAAGAACGTGAAGCACCAGATCAGCCTGGGCGAGTACAAGCAAAGTTTCACCCTAACCCGCGAGGGAACCGGCACGACCACGCAAAGGATGTAAGTATGCCAAACTTTGGAAAATACCGCGGCAAAGTCATAGATCCCGTCGATCCGGAGCAACTGGGGCGCATCATCGCCCTCGTCCCTTCGATCTCCGAGCTGCCGCTGACCTGGGCCATGCCCGCCACACCCTACGCCGGCTCGGGCGTGGGCTTCTTTGCCATCCCGCCTGTGGGCGCCAACGTCTGGATCGAGTTCGAGGGCGGCGATCCTAACTATCCCATCTGGACGGGCTGCTTCTGGGGTGATGGCGAGGTGCCGGCCGAGCCGGCCCTCCCCACCACGCTGATGCTCAAAACCACGCTGGGGGTCTTCAGTATCAACAACTTGGATGCAGAGCTCAAGCTGAGCCTCACTGCTCCTGATGGGCAGATGACTCTGGTGATGAATCCCACGGGCATCAAGCTGAGCCTTAACGAGGTCAGCATCACCATCACCCAGGAAGCCATCACCTTGAGCCACGCGCCGTCCACGGTCGAGGTCACGCCCGAAGGCATCACCGCATCCTGTCCCGAGAGCGTCACCCTGAACAGTGCCGAGGCCAGCGTCGAGGTGACGCCGGCGGCGATCAATCTCGCTAACGGCGCGGCCAGCATCGAGATCGCACCGGCCGCCATTGCCATCGAGAACGGCGCCGGCAGCATTGCCATTTCGCCGGCCAGCGTCACCATCAACGAAGGCGCCCTGGAGATTATCTAACATGCCCGGATTCATCCTTCACGAAGGCGCGCTGGTGCAGTGCGCGCACGGCGGCATGGTCCAGCCCACCGTGCCCAACCCGCGGGTGACAGTCATGGGCATGCCGATCATCACCGTCGGCGCGCCGTGGGTCGTCGCCGGCTGCGCGTTTCCGCCGCCGCCGGTCGCCAACGGGCCCTGCGTCGTCGCGGAGTGGCTGCCGCCGACCGCCTCGCTGCGCGTCACCTCGATGGGCATGCCCGTGCTGGTGCAGAGCAGCCAGGCTATCTGCACCCCCACCGGCACGCCGGTGATCGTGGGCGTCACGCAGACTCGCGTCATGGCGGAGTGATCCATGCAGCTCGCTTTTCCGTACCGCATCAACCACACGGGCCGCACCAGCCAGGATCGCGGCATGCACCTGCGCGATCTCATCGAGCAAGTGTTGTTCACGACGCCGACCGAGCGCGTAAACCGGCCCGACTTCGGCGCCGGCGTGCTCGAACTGGTCTTCGCGGCCGAGAACGATGAGCTCCTGGCCGCCAGCCGATTCATGATCCAGGGCGCCTTGCAACAGTGGCTCGGTGACCTGATCCAGGTCGAGGCTGTCGCAGTCGAGCGAGAGGATACGACCGTGAGCATCACGATCCGGTACCTGGAGCGCCGCACCCAGGTGCGCCAGGTAGCCCAGTTCAGGAGCGCGTAGCCCCATGAGCCGCTTTGACCGCCCGCCTGAGATTGATTACCTGGCCAAGGATTTTGCCAGCTTCCGGCAGCTCATGCTGGACCAGATCGCGCTGCTGATTCCCGACTGGCAGGAGCGCCATCCCGCCGATCTGGGCAACGTTCTGGTGGAGATCCTGGCGTATGCGGCGGACTATCTTAGCTACACGCAAGATGCCATCGCCACTGAGGCCTATCTGGGCACAGCCCGCCTCCGGCGTTCCGTGCGGCGGCACGCCAGGCTTCTCGACTACAATCTCCACAACGGGTGCAACGCGCGGACCTGGGTCCATATCGCCCTCCAGCCGAGCGCCGGTGACTGGCGCCTGCCCAAAGGCGCTTTGCTTCTGGCCGGTTTCGACGGCTACGGCCGGTCAGTGGTCACCCCCGGCGAGTTGGCGGCGATCATGGCGCAGGACTCGCCGGTGCAGGTGTTCACAACCCTGCACGATGTGCAACTTTCAGGTGGACAGCCTGAGATTGCATTCTATGTCCAGGATCGCGCGGACGTGGTGCTGCGCTGCGGCGCGACATCGGCCCGCCTGGCGGACAGCCTCGACCCGCAGACCCACAGGAGCGCCCTCGATGATCTCCAGGTCGGCGATGTGCTCATCTTCGAACAACGGCTGAATCCCGAAAGTGGTTTAAGTGCAGGCGTGGATCCCGGCCATCGGCACGCGGTGCGGTTGACCAAGATCGTGCGAACGTCGCAGGCGCGGTGGCAGGCGGAGACGGCCCATACCGCAAGCCCGGTCCCCACGCTGCCGCCTGTTGGCATCCAGTGGGATCAGGCTGATGCGCTGCCGTTCGACCTGCCAGTTGGCGCCTACCGCTCAGCAGCCACAGGGTCTGGCGGCAGGGACAGAGAACTCAGCGTTGCCCTGCGCAACATCGTGCTGGTGGATCATGGCGCCTGGGTCGAGCCGGAGAGGCTGCCGGCCGTGATCGCCGACGCGCGTTACCGCCCGTCTCTCACGCACCGAAATGTGACCTACACAACGGTCTATAATCACGCCCAGGCGTGTCGCCAGCCGGCTAGCGCCGCAACGGCCCAGCGCCCGTATGACGCCCAGGCCGCGGTCGAGCTGACAGAGCAGCGAACCCTCGTGCTGCCGGAATCCGCGGATCACCCGCCGCTGCTGCGGATGTCCCAGGCCGCCACCGGCGGCGCCCGGTTTGAGTCGCTTCATCGCTGGGTTCAGCGCCGCGACCTCCTGAGCAGCGACCGGACCGCGCGCACCTTCGTGGTGGAAACCGAAGACGACGGACGGGCGTACTTGCGCTTTGGCTACGGCGGCCTGGGCAAGGGACTCTCTGCCGGCGATACGCTGGTCGCCACCTATCGCGTTGGCAACGGTTCGCAGGGCAACGTCGGGCGGCATGCCATCGCGCACCTGGTTTCGGATGATCGGATCAGCGGCATGGCCGCTCGGATCCAGGAGGTGCGCAACCCGCTCCCCGTCACGAGCGGCTTCGATGCGGAATCCATCGAAACGACGCGGCTGTCCGCGCCCCACGCCTTCCAAACGCCCTTGAGCTGCGTCAGCCCTGAGGATTACGCTGCGCAGGCGCTGCAGCTTCCCGGTGGCGGGGTGCGCCAGGCCAGGGCGCGGATCGAGCACACCGGCAATTGGCAGACGGTCTTCGTGTACGTGCAGCGCCAGGGGGGCCGGCCCCTGGATCCCGCGTTCGGCCAGCAATTGCTGGCCTGGCTGCAGCCGCGGGCCATGAGCGGCTACGAGGTGGCGATACGACCGCCCCACATGGCTGCGCTCGACCTCCATCTGCGCGTGTGGGTCGCGCCCCATCGGTTCAAAAGTGCTGTGCGTCAGGCAGTGCAGGAGGCACTCAGCAACAAAGCGCAAGCAGACGGTGAACAGGGGTTTTTCCATCCAGACAACCTGAGCTTCGGCCGTTCAATCTACAGGAGCGAGGTGATTCGCGCCGCAATGGCCCTCGACGACGTTGCTCGGGTTGAGATCGTGCGGTTCAACCGGCAGGATGACACCCGCCAGATGGACCCGTTGCCCATTGGGGATCTGGAGATCGCCCGGCTCGACGCCGACCCCGATCGGCCCCAATACGGCACGCTGCGTGTTGACGTGGAAGGGGGCCTATGAACGACATCGCCGGCGAGCACGCCCTCCAGCTTCCAGCCGTTAGCGTCGAGCGCACGCGCATCAACCCGCCAGGCCGGTCTCAACTGGCGTACGGGGGTGGAGCTTACCTGGCAGTCCTGGATCGGATGTTGATCCGGCTGCCGCGCCAGGTGATCCCCGGGCCGGATGGCGGCCCGGACCTGGCGCCGTTCGCCCGGTTCAACGCCGACTCCGGCGACGACTGGACCGTGGCCCTGCTGCATGCCTGGGCCGCGGTGACCGACGTGCTCGGCTTCTATCACGAACGCATCATCAACGAAGGCTATCTGCGGACGGCGACCGAGCGCCTGTCGGTCGTGCAGTTGGCGCGCACCGTAGGCTACGAGTTGCACCCTGGCCTGGCCGCCGGCGCCGTGCTGGCTCTCACCGTGGTGCAGGGGCTGGGCGAACCGCCCAGGACCTTTTTCGTGCCGAAGGGCACGGCCGTGCAGAGCCTTCCGTCACCCAAGAGCGGGCTGCACCAGGGAACGCCAGCCAGCAGCATGCCGCAGGTCTTCGAGACCAGCGACGATTTCGTGGCCCGTTCGGACTGGAACCTCCTGCGGCCGGCAGCCAGCGGTGAATTGACCGGGGAACATCGCATCCTGCCCGGCACGAATTCCTTGCGCCTCCTGGGCAACCGCACTGACCTGAGAAAGGGAGACCGGCTGCTGTTCATCGGCCAGGACCCGACGCATCCGCAGCGCAAGCTCTGGCAGATGGCCCAGGTGAAGGTCACCGCGCCCAACGCCGCCGGGTTCACCGCGGTCTCGTGGGAAAGCGTGCCTGGCCTGCCAGCGGGTCCTCTGCCGCTCCTAGGCCCCGACCCAGAGCCCGACGTCGAGCCGCTAGCCATCGCCGCCCCCCAGCTCTTCGTGCTGCGCCAGCAGGCCAAACTATTCACTTACACGGCGGCCGGGGTCTACCGCACCTGGCCTTCCCAGGGGACAGCGGGCGAACCTGACGCCGGGGATGTCGCAACCTCCGGCAGCGCCGACGGACAAGCTCCGGCCGCTGCGCATGACGTCCAGCCCCAGCCAGCCTGGTGGCCGGCCGGCATCGGCCTGCCGCACGAGCCGGTAGACTTGCTCCTGAGCACCCGGAGCGGCCATCTGCTGGGAGTCACCACGAAAGGCATCTACCGCTCGAACGACGGCGGGGCCACGTGGCAGCCAGCCGGCGCAGGGTTGCAAGCCAGGCATATCACGGCCCTGACCGAAGGCAATGATGGCACGCTCTACGCCGGCACCGACAAGGGCGAGGTGCACCTGTCACAGGACGAGGGCGAAACCTGGCGGCAGGCGGCCGGCGACCCCATCCACCTGCCCGTGCGCGGCCTGGGCAAGCTGGCGCCGGCTATCCTGCGCAGCACGGGCCACCTGCCGGAGGTCGTCGTCACCTCGCTGGCAGCCTACCGCAGCGGCGGCACAGACGTGCTGGCCGCCGGCGCCGACTCGGGTGTGTTCCTGTCAACGAATCAGGGCCGGCAGTGGAAGGCGGCCAATCTGGTGCTGCCCAAGCTCGACCGCAAGACCGGCATGGCAAAGGTCAGCGTACAGGCGCTGGGCGTCGTCCGCGCCGGCAAGCGCCAGCAGCTCTACGCCGGCACAGACGAGGGGGTGTTCCCTATCCGGGCGACGTCCAGCGCGACGCCTGTCATCCTGGCCGGCCTAGTGTTGGCCGTGCTCTACCGGCTGATACTCAACCCGGGCGGCATCCTGACCAGGCAAGTCTATACTGCGGTCGTCAATTTGACCAAGGCTGCCGGCGCCGCAGTCGCCGCACTCTTGACCCGGTTGAATGAGATCGCCGGGATCAACCTGCCCCCGATCAGCGATCCGCTGGCAACCCCCGTCGCGAAGTTGATCGGCAACGTGGGCAAGGCGATCTTGACGCCTATCGCCCAGCTTCCCGCGACCATACCGGTCCCTACGGCGACGCCGGCCAGCACAGCCAGCGCAACGGCCACGGCGATGGCGACGGCCACCGCAACGCCTACGGCGATGGCCGCGGTGACTGTGACACCCGCGGCAACGGCCGCGGCCGCGTCGGCTCCGGTCGCAGCAGCGCTGCCCAAGCCGATTGCGGCAATCCTGGCCGTCTTAGACCAGTATCCGGTGCTCTGGTTTCTTGTTGATGCCGCGTTGATCGCCGCGGCGATCGGCATCGTGATGATCGCCTGGTGGCTGATCTGGCGTTTCTTGAACAACCGGCCCGGCCGTCGCATCGCCGGCGCGCTTCCCCCTGCCGCGCTGCCGGCCGCAATGCCGGGCAAGCTGCCCGGTGTGAAAGATCTGATCCAGCAGCTCACGGCCCAGAGGCCCCCTGTGGCAGTGCGAGATCTCAAAGCCAACCTGACGGGGCTGTACGCTGGGACGGCCCAAGGCGTTTATCATGCCGCGGGACCTGGGCCAGGACCGCAAGACAAGTGGCTGCGCCGCCTGGGCGCGCGTCTCGTGCAGATCGCTTTTCCCGGCCTGCTGGCCGGTTGGACCCGGTTGGAGACCGCTTCGCAGGCTCAGCCGGATGTCCAGTCGCTGGCCTTGCCTGAACCGGATTCCCTGCTGGCGGCTACCGGGGCTGGCGCGACCCACCATTACCGTTATGTCAATAATTCTTGGAAACCGACGGAGGCGGATGGCGCACCGGCAGCGTTGACAGGCATCGCCGGCACTGCCGCACTCGGCAAGGGGCTGTTCCTGGCCGGGACGCCGCCTAAGGCCAAAGTCGACCCCGCCTGGTCGCCCTGGCAGTTGCAAGAACACGCCATCCACCTGGACGCGCTGCCTGATGGCATCGCGGCGGGGAGCTGGCTGGTTTTGGACGCTGCAGGCGGGGCCCAGACCGACCAGCCCTCGCCCTTGCCGCGCTTGTACCAGGTGCGCAAAACTGAGCGCGCCGACAGCAGCGATGCCAGCAAGAAGCAGCCGCTCACGCGCGTGGTTGTTGACCGGGGCGATGACCTGGCGCGCTATGACCGCACGACAGCGCGCGCGCTGTTCCAGAGTGAGCCGTTGGCGATCTATGACGACCGGCCGGTGCAGGGCAGCATCCTGGCCCTCGACCGGGTTGTGACGGACCTGCGGCCAGGCCAACCCGTGATCATCAGCGGCAAGCGCATGCGCGCCCGGTTGATCGCTCCAGCGGACCCCCCCGTCACTTTGACAACATTGAACGGGCTGCAAACAGTGCCGATCCGGCCGGGAGAATCGCTGATCGTGCTCAGGCCTCCGCAGCGCCAGGCCGTGACGAACCAAAATGCAAGCCGGACACGTGGCGACGCCGCTCAGGCCCCCGGCCCAGCGGACCAGCAGCCCACCGCGGAAATCTGGCGCCTGCGCAACCGGGATGGGATCGAGGGCGAGGCGACCATCGAAGCCGCGACGGACGCGGCCGCGCCTCAGTTCGTCATCGAGCCGCCGCACGACGATGATCCGGAGGTCAACGAGCTTGCCGCGCTCTACGATATCGCCGCCAGCGCCGACCGGACGACGCTCACGCTGACCACCGATTTGTCTGCCCCGGACCGGACGCTCAGGCCGCTCGCCAACATGTTCGAGCGGACGACGGTTACCCTGCGTGCCAACATCGTTCAGGCCACGCACGGCAGCACGGTACCGCTAGAGGTGCTGGGCAGCAGCGATGGCTCGCAAGCCAATCAACGCTTCCTGCTGCGCCAGGCCCCGCTGACCTACATCAGCGCCGCCACGCCGGAGGGCCGACAGAGCACGTTGGCCGTCACGGTGGCCGGGGTGCGTTGGCGACAGGCGCCGTTCCTGTACGGGCATCCGCGCGACGAGCGGGCCTACATCGTGCAGCACGACGAACAAGGCCGGGCCACCATCACCTTCGGCGACGGCCGCGCCGGTGCGCGCCTGCCCAGCACACGAGAGGAGGTTCGGGCCACCTATCGCATCGGGATCGGCGAGGCAGGAAACGTGCCCGCGGGCAGCCTGACCCAACTGCGGTCCGCGCCGCCTGGGCTGGCAGGTGTGACCAATCCGCTCCCGGCATCGGGCGGCGTCGAACCGGAGACGAACGACTCAATCCGGGCGAACGTGTCGCTTGGGCTGCACGCCATGCACCGCATCGTCTCTTTGAGCGACTACGAGGACTTCGTGCGTTCCTTTGCCGGCATCGGGCGGGTGCAAGCCAAGATGTTCCACCGCGGTCATGGCGGCCTGTTGCACCTCACCGTTGCCGACGCCGACGGCAACCCACTGCCGCTAACCTCAAACCTTTACCTGAACCTGGTGACGGCGGTTGAGCGCGCCCGGGTCGCGCCCACGCCACGGCTGCGGATTGATGCCTACGAGCCGGTATTCTTCGATGTCGCGCTCAAGGTGGTCGTGGACCACGACTTCAAAGCCCGGCAGGCAACGATCGAGCAGCAAGCCAGGCTGGCTTTGAGCAACGCCTTCACGTTCCAGCGCCGCGACTTCGGCCAGGGCGTGTCGGCGTCGGAGATCATCAACCTGGTCCAGCCGATCGCTGGGGTCGTGGGTGTCGAGATCACGCAGCTGGCCTATCACGGCAGCAGTCCAACCCAACCGCCCCCCGATACGGCGCAGGCCGTGGCCGCGCAACCCGCCCGCTGGCCGCAGGACGCCGTCCTTCCCGCACCAGCCCAGTTGCTGTTGATCAACAGTCAGAATCCGAAGGGCATCGCCATCGCCGTGGAGTTTGTGCCATGAGTGACAGCATCGAAGAACGCTTCTATGCCCTGTTGCCGCAGTTGTATCGCCATCGTGACATGCTGCAAGGCCAGCCCCTGCGCGCGCTCCTGGCCGTGCTTGAAGGAGAGTATCAGGCGCTGAGCCAGGACATGCAGGCCACCTACGACAATTGGTTCGTGGACACCTGCGATGAGTGGGTGTTGCCCTACCTGGCCGACCTGCTCGGCATCCGCGGCCTGGACCACGTCCAGCACCTGTTTCCCACCCAGCGCCGCCTCGTGGCCAACGCCCTGGCCTACCGGCGCCGCAAAGGGACCGCAGCCGTCTTGGAGCACGTCTTGCGCGATGTGACCGGCTGGGACGTGCGGGTGGTCGAATTCTTCCAGCTCCTATCGGTCACCCAACATCTGTCCGCGCTCCGGCCCAACACCGGCCGCAGCGTGGATCTCCGGGAGTCCCTCGCCCTGTCGCAAGCAGGCGGCGCCTTCGAGCGCTTTGCGCACACCCTGGATGTAAGAGGCAACGAGGCCGAGCTTGTGCTATCCGGTTCTGACCGAGGGGCCCAGCCATCGAAGTATCACCCGGCTAACCTGGGCATCTTCGTGTGGCGGCTGCGCGCCTACCCCCTGGATGACACCTTCGCCCGTCCGGTCGCCGGTTCCGCGCACGCGGGGTGCTTCACCTTCGACGCGGCCGGTCGTTCGGTGCGCCTGTTCAACCGTCCTCAGCCCGTGGATAGCATCCTGGATCGCGCCCAGGCGCCCAATCTGACCATCCCCCTGACCCGCGCGTTGCTGGACTCTGACCTGCGGGCCGCAGCAGATGAGGCCGGCAACGGCGCCTATTACGGTCCCGACCGCAGCTTCATGATCAGCTATCGAACCGGACCAGGCGATCCTTTCCAGCCAGTTCAGCCTGAAGGCCTGCTGGTGGCTGACCTCTCTAGCTGGCGCCTTCCACCAGGCCAGCCATCGGACGCGTCCGGCGGCCCGAAGATCGTCGCCGTGGATCCGGAACTGGGACGGATGAGGTTTCTCTTGCCGCAGGGGCCCAAGGAGATGGGCGACGTCATCGTCAGCTACACCTATGGCTTCAACGCCGATTTGGGAGGAGGCGCCTACAGCCGCTACGCAGATCTGCAGGCGCTGGAAAACCTCCCCGAACACGCGCTGCGGATCAGTGTCGCCGAGGGCGGCCTGAGCGAGCTCCCAGCAATCGCGGACGCAAGTGACCGCGACGCTTTAGATTGGCCGCGTCCACTTCGTACGCTCCAGGCGGCCCTGGACGCGTGGGAACGCTACTGCGAAGACTGCGCGGTCAAAGACCTGCGGCCGATCGGCGCCATCGTCATCCTGGACAACGGGCGCTACGGCGGCAAGTCGCAGCGCGGTGACAGCCAAACGCTCGATGCGAGCGGCGATCTGGTGATCCGGCTGCCACAGGGCGCGCAATTGTCCATCATCGCCGCCGATGGCGTGCGACCCTCCATCCGGCCCTTCAATCGGCTGAGGATCACCACGACGCTCGAGCCAATCCCGCGGAAGGGAGTTGAGCCACGGCTGCTGAGCAAAGCCAGTGAGCCATCCGCGCCCGATCGCCGCCTGCAGTTAAACGGGATCCTGCTCGAGGGCCGGCCCATCGAGATCAACGACGAGCCATTTGATGGCTTCATAGACCTGGAGCTGAAACACTGCACGACTCTGGCATCGGGCATCAGGGTCAAGTTACGCTCGCCACGCTCCCAGGCGTTGCGCGTTCGGATCGAAAATAGCATCGTGGGTGCGGTGCGGCTTCCCAGTGACACCTTCGAGTTGGCGATCGCCGACAGCATCGTAGATTCGGGCGACGAAGAAGATGCCATCGCGGGGAGTAAACCTGGAGAAATGGGGCCGGCCACAACACTAGAGCGCGTTACGGTCTTGGGCGCTACACGAGTTCTTGAACTGAAGCTGGCCTCGGATGTGATCTTCACCCAGCCCCTGCATGTCGAGCACTGCCAAGGCGGGCTGATCCGCCGGTGTTATGTACCGCCGGAAAGCCAGGCGACGCCGCGCCGCGAGCACTGCCAACCCGACCTCGCCCTCGAGGCGCTCGGTCGCATCACAACACCGCCCGACACGGCCGCTGCCGAGGCGCTTGCCGCTGAAAAGGATCGGCTGCAACGGCGAATACGGCCCATCTTCACATCCACCGATCCTGGCCATCCCGGCTACGCGCAGTTGCACCCTTCAACCGCCGTCGAGATACGGAGCGGCGGCCAGGCCGGTGCAGAAATGGGCGCATTTCATGACCTGTACGAACATCAACGCGTGGCAAACCTGCGCCGAGCGTTGGACGAGTACTTGCCGCTGGGCAAGCAGGTCAGCATCCATTTCGTGACCTAGTTGCAGGGATGCGCCGCTGCGCGGTCAGGCATTTTCCACAGACAATGAAGGTAACAATGCGAGGCGATTTCTCACGTTCGACATTTGATCCCAAGCAACACTACACCACCGTGCGCATGCAACAGGGCCGGATGCAGCTTGATGCCGACTGGAACGAGCAGATGGACATCCTGTTGCACCTGCTGCGCGTCCAGGCGCAAGACCTGCTAGGCCCTTACGGCGCACCTGCGCGTTCGGCCGGTTTCGCCATCTCGCTGCCGGAGCGCGGCGGTCTTCAGGACGATCTGCGCATCGCGGCCGGCCGTTACTACGTTGACGGCATCCTGGTGGAAAACGATAGCGACACGTTGTTCCGTGCGCAACCGTATTGGCCCAATGCTGACCTGCGGGAGGCCATGCATGACGCCGACCGCTGCGTGATCTATCTGGATGTGTGGGAGCGACATCTGAGCGGCGCCGAGGCGCCGTCGCTCCTCGAGCCTGCCCTGGGCGGCCTCGATACCACCACCCGCACCCAGACCGTGTGGCAGGTGAAACGATGGCCGGCGACCTCCTCGGACAAAGTTCCCCAACCAGCTACGAACAAGGGCCTGTTGAGCGCATGGAGCCAATGGCGTGATGCGCAGAGCCGACCAGGCGGTTCGGTCGGTCGTGGCGCGCTGCGCCCCAGGGTGACACCGGCCGGTTACGGCCTGACCAATCAGCTTTATCGGGTCGAAATCCACACCGGAGGCGATGAAGCGACGTTCAAGTGGTCGCGGAACAACGGCTCGGTCACGTTTGTTGTGACGAGCCTACAATTCAAAGACGCGCTGCTGACGGTCACGTTGGAAGGTGTATCGGCGGCGACGGACCTACAGGTGGGCGACTGGTTGGAACTGGCTGATCCGTCGTACGAGCTAAGCTCGCGGCCGGCGCCGCTGTTCAAGATCCACGACTCACCCAACTGGGATTCCGCGTCCGCGACGGTCAACCTGGTTCCCGCGACCGCTCCGAGCGAACAAGACCGCCAGGAGATCGAGGCCATTGGACAGCACCTATCCCAAGGCAGGCAGATCCAACTGGATGGCATGCGCACAGTCCTGCGGCGTTGGGACCACAATGAGCATGCCCAGGGGAACAGCGCCGGCCTGGATGGCGCCATCGCGGTGCGACCCAACCAGTGGCTGCCCCTTGAAAACGGCATCGAGGTCCGCTTTGAGGGCGCCAGTGACCTGCGCACAGGCGACTACTGGCTTATTCCTGCCCGCAGCGAGACCGAGGGCTATTCGCTCCTCTGGCCAGTTGAACCCGCACAGGTCAATGCAACCCGCAGTGAGGCGTCAGCCGTCGATCCGACTGCCCCTGAAGCAGCATCACAAAGTCTCTCGTATGCGAAGCAACCTGCGCAGCGGATCGAACACCATCTTGCCCCTTTGGCGGTGCTCTTCCGCGACGGAACAGCTCCGGCCGTGTCCGACCTGCGAACGCTCTTCCAGCCCGTTGTCGGCTTCGAATCTGACGAAACCGCTATCGAGCAACGCCTGCAGGGTGCGATTGACGCGCTGAGGGGCGAAATCACCCAAATGTCGTCTGCGGTCTACCCGGTGGCCGATCCCAGCGCCGGCCTCGAATCAGGCCAGGTGGTTGCCCTGGATCCGGTCAGCGGCGGCATCGAGCTGGCCAAACGCAGCAATGCATCCCTTGTCGTCGGCGTGACGCTCGGTCCCTTTGGCGACTGGGAGGAGCGGAAACAGGCAACCCCAAGCTACCGGGTAGCGCAAACCGGCCGCCACCAATGCCTGGTGCGCGGTCGGATTGAGCCCGGCGACCTGCTGGTACCCTCGGATGTGCCCGGCTATGCCATGTCGGCAGGACTGATTATCCAGCCAGGCGCGGTGATCGGCAAGGCGCTACAGGCCCACCACCCAACCGATGTCAAAGAGGTTGCAACGATCGCCATCATGGTGACCTTACAGTAAGGAGGATGGATCATGATTAACTTCAAGAATGGGGGCTTTCTGCTGGGATTGCTGGCGGGTGCGGCGCTGACGGCGCTGTTAGGCATCTTCGTGCTGACGCTGATCCAAACCGCCAGGCCTGCGCCGGTCGTGACGCCAACCGACACGCCCACAACCGAGCCAACGCACACGCCTACACCAGTCACGCTAACCGACACGCCCACAACCGAGCCAACGTACACGCCCACACCAGTCATGCTAACCGACACGCCCACAACCGAGCCAACGTACACGCCCACCCAGACGCCTACACCGGCTACGCCTACGGTTACCCCGGCAGTGCCATCTGTGACCCCAAACACTGTGGGTGGATCCGGGGGGAGTCCCTATTCGTTAGCCTGTCCGCCAGGATCCGCGGCCACTGGCATCCAGGGGCGGGCTGGTAGTAACGTCAACCAGGTGCGGGTGCGGTGTCAGGGCATCGTCGATGCGACGCTCTCCGGGGCGAGCTCAACGACAGCCAGCGCGGGCGGCGGGGGAGGCTCTCCCTATGACCTGGGCTGCCCCGCTGGCTACGTTGTAGTAGGCATCCGCGGGAGGGTCGGGAACGGTGGCGCAGGGGTCGTGGATATGCTGGGCGTTGACTGCGCCGCACCGGCGGGAGGCCCCACGTTTACCACCGCCTCGGTTGGGACGATCTTCGGCGGTTCAATCGAGTATAGCCTGAGGTGCCCAGCCGGCACGATCGTCAGGGGTCTGCAAGGAAGAGCAGGGGACCTCGTCGACGCCATCGGGCTGCAATGCCAATAGGCGCGACTGCGAGCAGCCGCGCAACCGGTCTCTGTGCCCGGTTTCAGCCTGTCAGACGGCGCCTGAAGTGCTATCGTTGGAGGCCGCGCGCGCTGCTCGTGAGCGTCCCAGACGCAAAGGAGTCATAGACCGCCGGCAAAGCCGGCGGCTTGAGATTTGAGCCGCTCAAAGCGGCTAGCGGAGCGCCTGACGGCGCGTCTGAAGCACGTTTCGCCGTGCCAATTGACATGCGTCTGCCGTCCAGTTCGGGGAACACAACCAAACGATGCCTCTATGTGCGACATCGCGCTTGCAGCCCGATCTCGTGTACGCTAGACTGTCTTGGGAGTCGTGCAGAGCCACCTTGCGGGAATCTTGAGCGGTTCACGCTGGCGGATTCCACACGACTCCCGGAACTGTCAAACTCTACAAGTCTCCCCGGCAGAGCCGGGGGTTTCCCTTTTCAATGATCATGCCAGCAAAGGGTACTTCTGCCACACCGGCCGATCGGCCGCATCATAGTCCCATTGGGTGACGAACGTGCCGCCGCCCGTTCCGCTGACGACTTTGGTCGCTTGGGGTCACGCAGCCGCGCGTCGTAGGTCCAACTGGCTCTGCCGGAACTATCGCTCAGGCTGCGCTCACGGCGTCACATCCCAGTCGTACCAGAACACGTCCGCCAGGTAGCGATAAGCCGCATCCGAACCCACCAGCAGCGCCATCTCCCGGTTGAGCTTGGCCGAGACCTCCCCGCCGTTCAGGCTGCCGGCCACAACCCACCCCTGGCCGCCGATCTGCGCCAACACCAGCTTGTTGTGGATGCCGGCCCCGGTCGGGTTGCGCCGCCGCGCCTGCAAGTCCAGCCCTTCACTTTGGGCGATATAGCTCAAATACTCCACCGTGCGCAGGTTGCTGCGCGGGCTCTCCAGATCCTGGTTGTCGAAGAACGCGTCCAGCAGCACGCGCACGGTCGCGCCTCGCCGCGCGGCCGCGATGTAGGCCAGCAGCCGCGGGTTGGGATCGGCGGTCACATTGCTGCTCTCCGCGCCAAAATACGTATTTTCATACAGCTGCTCCACCAGGATCGTGTCGCCCGCCCCGGCGCGGTTCACCAGCCCCAGCAGGCTGTCCTGGTCTCGCAGCGCCTGCTCCGGCGAGTGAATAAGCTGGAAGGTGAACGTCCCTTCGGCGAAGAGCGGCAGTGGCTTGCGGATCGGATAGAAGCTGCCGCCGGACTCGTACGACGGGATATAACCGCTTGGCGGCGCGCCCAGGGTCACGTCGCCGGCATCCCAAACCCAGATGTCCTGCTGGACACCCGGCGCGATGTCGGCGTCCATGATGGCGGTCAGCTCTGCCACCACCGACGGCGCATCGGTCGCCAGGTACACCCCGCGGCGGCCGAGCGTGCCGTCACTCTTGTCATCGTCGGGGAACGCCTCTGCATTCGGGTTCTCGCTGCCGATCAGCGCTGTGTCGCCGTCCAGCACCCAGAACTTGCCGTGCTGGTAGGTGTAGCGGTCATGGATGCCGGCCGCCGAATTCGAACGAAAGTAATACGCGCGGCCGCCGGCCTGGACGATCTGCTGCACGATCCACCGCTGCTGGTCGCTGATCCCGCCGGGCGGAGCGCCTTCCAAGATCATCTCGACCGCGACGCCCGCGCGCGCCCGTGCAACCAAGATCTCGCCCAACCGCGCGTTATCGAATGTATATCCCTCGAAGCGGATGCTGACGTGCGCCCCTTGGAGAAGCGCCTTGAGCGCCGCAAAGGAGTTGTCCGGCGCGAGGAAAACCTCCAGGGTCGCCGCCTCTGTGGCGACGTGCGGCACAAAGAAGCGCTCCAGTTGCCAGCCGGGATATTGTGCCTTTCGGCCGTTGATGAGGTCGTCCGGATCCGAGGCCCAATCCGCTCGGGTGTCGGTGTCGGCAACGGGCAGGCCGGTGCGCTGATCCAGCTTGCGGTACAGGATCTGACCTGCCTCGCCAAAGTTTACAGAGGGCTTGTACGGGGTGACTGCCGCGCCGCGCCAGCCAGCCGAAACGACGTCGCCGCCTTCGTAAACCAGGACATCGCTGTAGCTGCCGCTCGGACTGCCCAGCGTCACTCGTCCGCCGGTGTTGCCCAATGTGAACGCCGTGCCGGTCAAATCCGGCACCGCCGGATCGGTGTCGCCGCCGTACTCACACGCCGGCTTGAACCCGAAAGTTAGCGTGAAAGAAACCGCCTTGCGGGCGCACCACAACTTGGTTTGCGCGTCCAGGGCCATTCCGTTCGGAAATGCCACCGTGCGGCTGCCCACCGTCACCTTCCAGCCCGCCAAAGATGCCGCGGCCGAGAGTGGGTTGTAGACCTGAAACGCCTCGTCCGGCTCGCCGGACAGATACGTGTCATAGTACAACGCGGAGAGCAGCAGGGGCGGATCGCCGGTGCGAAAGCTACGTCCGATCAAGGGCAGGTAAACGCGACGGGGTGGGGGCGCTGCCGGCCCGCCGTAAGCAGGCACAGCCATAGCAAGCGCCACACTGGAGATCAAGACCGCCAGGAGCAACGGGCGAGGTCGCATGATTAGCCTTAACTGCCATCAGAACCTATGCGGAGCAGGACGTCCATCGGTTCATCCCGCACCACAGCGCCATGCGGACACGCTGAAACACACACCAGGCAGGCCCGGCAGCGCACATGCTGGATGATGGGCAGATCACCGCGCTCCGGCTGGACGATGGCGCGTGTGCGGCAGACAACCCGGACCTGACAGGTCGAGCACGTCCGGCATAGGGACCGATCCACGCGAGGAAGCGTTCGCATCGCAAAAACTCCGCCCGGAGTATAGCGCGGGATAGCATACGCGGCAAATCGTGATTGACACCGCGCCCCTCAGGTGTTATAGTGGCCTCGTCAGCACGCTGCCGGAACCCGGCACATTCTCACCTTAATCCGCACGGGGGCCAGATATGGAAAACCTCGTCCCGCACTTTGTCGAGTTGATCCGCCGCGCATCCACTGATCTGCCCGCGGACATGGAATCTGCCCTGCGCCAGGCGCGGGAAAACGAAAATCCCGGCTCTGCGGCGCAAACCACGCTCGATGCCATCCTGGAGAACGTCCGCCTGTCGCGAGCGGGCTCCACCCCGATCTGCCAGGACACTGGCACGCCGATCTTCTATGTCTACTACCCGGCCGGCTGGTCAACCCTGGCGCTCAAGAAACAGATACGCGAGGCGGTCGCCGAGGCAACGGCAAAATCGTACCTGCGCCCCAACTCGGTGGATAGCCTCACCGGCAAAAACCCGGGCAACAACCTGGGCGACGACTTCCCTTCCTTCCACTTCGAGGAATGGGAGGAGGACACTCTCAAAGTAGATCTGATGTTGAAGGGCGGCGGCTGCGAAAACGTCGGTGCACAGTACAGCCTGCCCGACACGCGCCTCGACGCCAACCGGGACCTGGAAGGGGTGCGCCGCGCGGTGCTCGATGCGGTGCAGCAGGCCCAAGGGATGGGCTGCGCGCCTGCGGTGATCGGCGTGGCGGTGGGCGGCGACCGGGGCACCAGTTATATCAAGTCCAAGGAGCAGTTCTATCGCCCGCTGGACGATGAAAGCCCCGATCCACGGCTTGCAGCGCTGGAGAAGCGGCTGACACAGGAAGCAAACACCCTGGGCATCGGCCCGATGGGGTTTGGGGGCAAGACCACCGTGCTATCGGTCAAGATTGACTCGTTGGAGCGCCTGCCTGCCAGCTACTTCGTCACCGCGTCGTATATGTGTTGGGCGGACCGCCGGCGGACCATGATCTACCGAAACGGCGAAGTGACGATTCAATGACGTGAAGCGTGGAGCGGACGTGTTCGCTCCACGCTCTCTGCTCCACATCTCGCGCCGAGGAGCTCTCCGTATGGCTACTGTAGATTTGCGTATCCCGATCAGCGAAGAAAGCATTCGTGCACTGCACGTGGGCGATCAGGTGCGCCTGTACGGCGTCATCGTCACCGCGCGCGATGCTGCGCATAAATACATCAAAGACACCTTCTTCCACAGCGCCGTGCCCGAGGCCGAACGGCCGGTACACGACGAGCTGAAACGGCTATGGGCCGGCGGTGCGATGTACCACTGCGGTCCGGTGGTCAGCCGCGACGATGCGGGGCGCTGGCACTTCGTCTCCGCCGGACCGACCACCAGCATCCGGGAAGAACCCTATGAGGCGGATGTGATCGCCTATTTCGGCCTGCGCGCAATCATCGGCAAGGGCGGCATGGGACCAAAAACGTTAGCCGCATGCCAGAAATCAGGCGCGGTCTATCTGCACGCCATCGGCGGTGCGGCAACCCTGATTGCCAGTTATGTCAAAGAAGTTGTGACCGTGTTCAAGAAGGATGAGTTGGGGGTGCCTGAGGCGTTCTGGGTAGTGCGCGTCGAAGGTTTTCCCGCTGTAGTCACCATGGATGCCCACGGCCAGAGCCTCCACGAGCAGATATACGAGGCATCAAAACAGAAGCTGGCCGAGCTGCTGTAGCAAGTACGCGCCGAGGCGCAAAGCGCAGCTTATCGCTGGCAACTTTGCGCCTCGGCGCTAGGCTACCTGGTGAGCGCGTTTGACGCGCTAGACCATTCCGGGCAGCTTGTCCGGGTCGCCGCAGTGCCGGTGCTCGATCTCAGTAATCTTTCTACGCAACCGGCGCACGAAATCCAGGGCCGCTTCCGCGTCCTCATCCTGCACGATCATCTTTACTTCGACCACTTCTTCCGGCGAAAGCGGCACGCCGACCCCGAACGGCTTTGCTGAACTGTACTGGCTCATGCTCCCTCCCGGATTTGACGCTCGATCCCGACAGCGATATACTATACCCCAGTATAGTTATGCGTATGGCGGGTGTCAAATCGCCGGGGGGACTATGGAACTGCAATCGCCTGAGGTCAAGTCGGACCTGGCGGCTCGGTTGAAACGGATCGAAGGCCAGGTGCGGGGCGTAGAAAAGATGGTTGAAGAGGAGCGCGAGTGCACCGACATCTTGCAGCAGATGACGGCGATCCGCTCCGCGATGCATCAGGCGAGCCTGGTGTTGGCCCGCTCGTACGCGGCGCGCTGCCTGGCTGAACCGACCCGGGGCAACCTGGACGACATGCTCGACCAACTCATGGCGACGCTGCGCAAGTTGGAGTGAGGAGGGCTGCAATGACGGTAATGGACCTGCTGTTCGGTGCCTTGTTTGTATTCTTGCTGATCAACATGTTCCGCGGCGGCGGCTGAGCATCATCAGGCGTATGCCGGCCCCGTGCGGGCAGCCCAAAGCCAGATGAACAGCACGCCAGACAATCAAGCGACTGAATGGAGAGTTGAGCATCATGGATCTTCTGAAACGGATTATCGGCGCCAAGACCAACGATGTTGAGACGAGCGACGCGGTCGTCGTCGAGCCGCGCCATCTGACCGGCGAGGAGTTCGATCGGATCGTCGCCGGTTCGAACATCCCGGTGCTGGTGGACTTCTGGGCCGAGTGGTGTGGGCCGTGCCGTGCGATTGCACCGTCGGTCAGCAAGCTGGCCGAAGAATATGCGGGCCGGGCGTTGATCACCAAGCTGGACGCGGATGAATACCCCGACATCTTGCAGCGCTACGGCATCATGGGCATCCCGACCCTGATCTTCTTCAAGGATGGCCGAGAGCGGGACCGCCAGGTCGGCTTCACCAGCTACGGCGCCCTCAAGAGTAAACTGGACCCTCTGCTGGCCTGATCCCAAGAGCACCTGAGAGGCGTCTGAACCACCCGCCTCACCGACCTCAGCATCCCGATCGCCGCGCCTGGACAGGCCCCGCCCGATGGTATAATAGCTATCGGGCGGTTTCTTGTAACGCCGCCATCATCCCGGCATCAAAAGGAGTGGCCTACGGACGTTTCTCATCTCAGCGAAGCGGCGCTGGTCGAGGCCGCCGTTGCCGGACAACAGGAAGCCTTCGCCGAAATCGTCGAACGCTACTCCGGCACGATTTACAACCTGGCGTTGCGCCTGATGAACGACCGGCAGGAAGCCGAGGAAGTGCTGCAGGAGACCTTCATCAGCGCGTTCCGGGCCCTGGAGCGATTCGAGGGCCGCAGCCAATTGAGCACATGGCTTTATCGGATCGGCTACAACGCGGCGCTCATGCGCCTGCGCAAACGCCGGCTGCCGACCCTGTCGCTGGATGAGCCGCGCGAGGGCGAGGAGGGCGAGTACACGCCGCGGCAGTTGGTGGACTGGACGGCGGCGCCGGATCGGCTGCTGATGGGCCAGGAGCTGCGCCAGGTCCTGAATGCCGCATTGGCGACCCTGCCCGAATCGCTGCGCAGCGTGTTTGTGCTGCGCGATATCGAAGGTCTATCCACCACGGAAGCGGCGGCGGCGCTCGGTCTCACCGAAACCAACGCCAAGGTGCGCCTCCACCGCGCGCGACTGGCGCTGCGCGAGCGACTGACGGGCTATTTTGTCCAGACAACCGGCGACGCCGGACAACCTGGGCTTCGAGCAAAGGCTTAAGGTGAACGACATGTTCTGCAAAGAAATGCTGGGGGAGCTATCAGATTATCTCGACGGCGAGCTGCAAGCGCAGCTCTGCGCCGAGATCGAACAGCATATGGTGGAGTGCGGCAATTGTCGCGTGGTGGTGGATACCTTACGCAAGACCGTGTCGCTCTACCACGAATATGGCCACGAGCCGGTGCCCACAGATGCCAAGGAGCGGCTGTATGCGGTGCTGAAGCTGGATACCGGCAGCTAGACACCGGAAGCCAGCAGGCTCCGCTCCCCGTTCGGATCCAGCAGCCAGCAGCCGGCTTCCGGATTTGCCAAATCATGCCCGCCTGCGTATAATCTCTTCAGTTCCGGGCGGTTAGCTCAGTTGGCTAGAGCGCAGCGTTGACATCGCTGAGGTCAGAGGTTCAAGCCCTCTACCGCCCACCAGAATAGACTCAAAGCGTTGACCGGGACGAGTACGTGGCGCAGATGCGTCAGAGAGGGCGGGTCGTTGGCTGCAAGCCCGCTTCGCTGAAGTCCACCGAAAACCCCCCGGGAGCGGATGCCTGAAAGCGCAAGCGACTATGGCATCCCGGACGACCCCGTTATAAGTCACAAGAGAAGACGCATGGCTGTGCCCATACGTCAACTTGGGTGGAACCGCGAGCTCCTCGCCCCAATGGCGATGGAGCTTTTTGTTTTCTCAGAAAGGAGGCCTTTAATGGCCGTCAAGCAAGATTCCGCACAGGACAACGAAATCCTACACAAGCTGCGTCACTCCGCCGCGCACGTGATGGCGGAAGCGGTGTTGCAGCTCTACCCCCACGCGAAAATCGCCATCGGGCCGGCGATTGACACGGGGTTCTACTACGACTTCGATCTGGGGCCGGACGAGCAGGGCCGGCCGCGCACCTTCACCCCGGAAGACCTGGCGGAAATCGAGAAACGGATGCGCCAGATCATCGCCGGCAAGCATCCGTTCACCTATCGCCAGGTGAGCGCAGATGAAGCGCGCGAGCTGTTCGCGGGCCAGCCGTACAAGCTGGAGTTGATCGAAGGCCTGGCGAAGGGCGGCGCCGATGAATACGGCAATGAGGCAGCCGGGCCGGCCGTCATCAGCACCTACCGGCACGACACCTTCGAGGATTTGTGTCGCGGTCCGCATCTGGATCACACGGGGCAGATTCCGCCCGACGCGTTCAAGCTGATGACGGTGGCGGGCGCGTACTGGCGCGGGGACGAGCACAACCCGATGCTCCAACGCGTCTACGGCACGGCCTGGCGCAACAAAAAGGATCTGACCGACTATCTCCAGATGCTGGAGGAGGCGAAGAAACGCGACCACCGCAAGCTGGGCAAGGACCTCGAGATCTTCATCTTCGACGATGAGGTGGGGCCAGGCCTGCCGCTCTGGCTGCCCAACGGCGGCATCATGATCGAAGAACTGGAGAAACTGGCTCGCGAGACGGAAGCAAAGGCCGGCTATCAGCGCGTACGTACGCCGCACCTGACCAAGGAAGACCTCTTCCTCCGCTCCGGCCACCTGCCCTACTACGCCGAGAGCATGTACCCGCCCATGGAGCTGGAAGGGGTGCGCTACTACGTCAAACCGATGAACTGCCCGATGCACCACAAGATCTTCGCCGCAAAATTGCGCAGCTACCGGGATCTGCCCGTGCGCCTGGCCGAATATGGGACGTGCTACCGGTACGAAAAAAGCGGCGAGCTGTTCGGCCTGATGCGGGTGCGTTCCATGCAGATGAACGACGCGCACATCTACTGCTCCGAGGAGCAGTTCGAGCAGGAGTTCATGGGCGTGATCGCGCTCTACCGCCACTACTTCTCGGTCTTCAATATCGAGAAGTACGTGATGCGGCTGAGCACGCACCATCGCAAGGGACTGGGCAAGAAATACGTGGACAACGAGCGCCTCTGGCTCAAAACAGAGGATATGGTGCGCCGGGCCATGGACAACGGCGGCGTCCCCTACGTGGAGGTCCCGGACGAAGCGGCCTTCTACGGGCCCAAGATTGATGTGCAAATCTGGAGCGCCATCGGCCGCGAGTTCACGCTGGCCACGAACCAGGTGGACTTCGCCGTGCCGCCCCGCTTCAACCTTGTCTTCACGAATCGCGAGGGCGCGGACGAAACGCCGCTGTGCATTCACCGGGCGCCGCTGAGCACCCACGAGCGCATGATCGGCTTCCTGATCGAACACTACGCCGGCAACTTCCCGGTCTGGCTCGCACCGGAGCAGGTGCGGGTCATCCCAATCACCGATGCGCACAACGCCTATGCGACAGAGGTCGCCGAACGGCTGGTTAGTCTCGGTCTGCGCGCCAAAGCCGACACGATGGCTGATCGAATGAACGCCAAGATCCGCAGCGCGCAGCTCATGAAAGTGCCTTATATGTTGGTCATCGGTGATCGTGAGGCCGCCGAGGGGACGGTCAATGTGCGCCTGCGCACGGGCGAGCAGCGTGGCACGCTGCCCATCGCCGATTTCATCGCCTACGCCCAAGATATCGTGGCGCGGCGGACACTGATCTGAGAAGACGACCGATAAACGATAGACGACGGACGATAACAGCGTCTATCGTCTATCGTCCACGGTCCACCGTCCGTTCATCGGCGGTCGGTCTTTTTGACACCCTCCCCCCGTTATGTTATAGTTGCTCCTCGGTGTGGCCTGGCCGATGACCAGGCCGCCTTTTGCGTATTGGTAAGGCCCGCCCGATAGCGAGCCGTTGAAACAAATGAGGGAAGCCGTATTACTACCATAACCGCCAAGCCCAACCGCGTGAATCAACAGATCCGCGTGCGAGAGGTGCGGGTCATTGACGAAGAAGGCAACCAGCTCGGCATTTTGCCGATCCAGGAAGCCCTTCGCATCGCCTATGAGCGCAGCCTGGACCTTGTCGAGGTGGCGCCGAACGCCGTGCCTCCTGTCTGCCGTTTGCTCGACTATGGTAAGTTCCAGTACGAGAAACAGAAGAAGGAGCGCGAGGCCCGCAAGGCGCAGAAAGTCATCGAGATCAAAGAGATCCGTCTGCGACCGCGCACCGGCGAGCACGACCTGGATACCAAAGTGCGTCAGGCGATCTCCTTCCTGGATGAAGACAGCAAGGTCAAAGTGGCCGTGCGCTTCCGGGGCCGCGAGATCACGCATCCGGAGATTGCACGCGAGCAGTTGGATGAATTCGCGGCCAAAGTTGGCGCCGCGGCGGTCATCGAAATGACGCCATCCATGGAAGGGCGCAACCTGTTCATGTTGTTGAGCCCGAATCCGGCGACGAAGAAGCAGTAGGCGCCACATTTCTGATAGCGCGTTCTCATAATACGTAAAACGTAGAGCGCATCACGGAATTGTAGCTAAGATTGCGGGGCTGCGCCTCACGTTTTACGTTTTATTCTGTCTGGGAGGGTTTTTACAGTGCCGAAGATCAAGACCCACAAGTCAACGGCCAAGCGGTTCCGCCGCACGGGCACCGGTAAACTGGTTGCGATGCACCAGGGCCGCGGCCACCTGCGACGCCACAAGGCCCCGCGCACGCTGGTCAAGTACCGCGAGATCAAGGTCGTCGAGGGCTCGTCGGCCGACAAGCGCGTGCAGACGCTCGCGCCGTACATTGATTGAGAGCACGGCTCGCCACCGACGCCCGGCTGCCAAATCTCAACCGGCAGCCCATGGCCACTACGAAGTGCCGATTTGATCGGCCGCCATCGAGAGGAGTAATAAGCAATGCCCCGAGCAAAGGGTGGAGTTGTCCTCCGCCGCCGTCACAACAAAATCTTGAAGCTGACCAAGGGCCAGCGCATGTCGCGCCACTTATTGTGGCATCGCGCAAACGAAGGCATGCTGAAGTCCTTGTTCTATGCCACGCGTGACCGCCGCACCCGCAAACGCGACATGCGCGGCCTTTGGATCGCCCGCATCAACGCTGCGGCCCGCCAGAACGGCATCACCTACAGCCGGCTGACCCACGCGTTGAAGCAAGCCGACATCCGGCTTGACCGCAAAATCCTGGCCGACCTCGCGGTGCGTGATCCGCAAGCGTTCGCCCGGGTGGTTGAGGTCGCGAAGGCAGCGCTGTAAATCCTGCCAGGAGCCGTGCATGATCACGAGCCCTGACAACCCGAAGGTCAAAGCGGCCTAAGCACTCCTGGAGCGTAAGGGCCGCGAACAAGCAGAGTTATGCCTGGTCGAGGGTGTACGGCTGGTTGAAGATGCCATAAGAGCGGGGGCTATCCCCGCTCTTATTTTTTCACTGCGTCGAGCAGCGAGACCGAGCGTGGCCGCGCGCTGTTGGCCGCGACCGCGGACTTGGGCGCGACCCGGCTGGAAACCACGCCTGCGATCCTCGGAACTTTGAGCGACGCGGTAACGTCCCAGGCCAGCGCAGCCGTTACGGGCACCTGGCGCGCCGACCCACACGGCGGCCCGCCCTACGATGCGGTGAATTGGACTGCGCCCCCTGCGTTGATCCTGGAGGGTGAAACCGATGGCTTGAGCCCCGCAGCCGAGACGCTCAGCCCCGGCAGAGTCACCATCTCGATGGCGAAGGAAGTCGGGTCCCTAAACGCTGCGATGGCCGTCACCGTCGTACTCTTCGAAGCCGCGCGGCAGAGGCGCAATTGGACACAGAGCAATTGCACAAAAGATTGAACCGATGTATTATTGCCGCAGAGAGGAGGCCGCCGGCGCGTGAGGTGAGACTACAATCTGGCCCGGAATGCAACTTGTCCCGATCATAACATAGGGAAAAAGGAATGCCCAGATGACTGCCGACATCATTTTTCGTATCATTGGCTTCATTCTTTTCGGAATCATCGGTTGGATGGCAGGCACGGCTTGGGCGGGCGCTGCGGCGGGCACAACGCAACCGAACCTGACCACGTTGCGATACCTCCTGCCGCCAACCGTAGTCGGTGCTGTGCTCGGCGCGATCGTCGCGCCGTGGTTGACGACGAAACCCGCCGCCTGGATCCGGCACGCCGTGCGCGAAATGACTGCCGTCCAGATCCTCGCGGGCAGCCTGGGCCTGGTGCTCGGCCTGGTGGTTGCCGCGCTGCTTGCTTTACCTTTGTCCTCTCTGCCTGCGCCGTTCCGCAGCATCCTGCCCACCATCGTGGCGATCGTTTTCGGCTATCTCGGCATCACGGTGATGAGCCTGCGCAGCCGCGACATCCTGGCGCTCTTCCGCCACCGCAGCACACCAGAAATTGAGATGCCGGTTGATGGCGAGGTCGCCCCGCACGAGGAGACGCTGCTGTTAGACACCAGCGTCATCATTGACGGGCGCATCGCTGATGTGGCGCACACCGGCTTCATCCGGTCACCGATGCTGATCCCACGCTTTGTCCTGGCCGAGCTCCAATACATCGCCGATTCCCCGGACTCCCTGCGCCGAAACCGCGGCCGCCGCGGCCTGGAAATGCTCAACCGGATGCAAAAAGATTCTCCCGTGCCTGTGCGGATCGTTGACATGGACATCGAAGGGGTGCGCCAGGTGGACGCTAAGTTGGTGCAGCTTGCCCGCCAGATCAACGCGCCGATCGTCACCAACGACTACAACTTGAATCGCGTGGCCGGCCTGCAAGGCGTCCAGGTGCTCAACGTCAACGAGCTGAGCAACGCCGTCAAATCGGTGGTGCTGCCCGGAGAAACCATGACCATCCGGGTGATCCAGGAAGGCAAGGAAATCGGCCAGGGGATCGGCTACCTGGACGACGGCACGATGGTGGTGGTGGAAAATGGCCGTCGCTATATGGACAGCGAGATCGAAGTCGGCGTCACCAAGGTGCTACAGACGAACGCCGGGCGCATGATCTTCGCCGCCCCAAATCGTTAACCGCCGCGGGTTACGATCCGGCCAGATCGTTTATGAGGAAGCCTATGATCATCACCCTCTCCCGCCAACTCGGCAGCCACGGCGATGTCATCGCTGCGCGCGTTGCAACGGCCCTCGATTTGACCCTGGTGGATCGAGAGTACGTCCATCAGGCTGCGCGGGCAGCCGGCGTGCCCGACCAACTGCTCCAGAAACTGATGTACGAAGGGCAACGCAGCCTGGCCTCCGAGATCATGGACTCGCTGGGGGGCGGGGTGGCTGAAATGAAGACCGTATCGCGCCAGGCGCCGCCGCCGCTGCTGGGCAGTTTTGCACCGCTCTTGCCTCCCGCGGCGATGAGCAGCGAAGATGCTGTCCAGTCGGTCGGCCTGCTGATCAAGGACATCGCCAGCCGCGATAACATCCTCATCCTGGGCCAGGGCGGACAGATGTGGCTGCACAGCTACGGCAACGTCTGTCATATCCAGATCGTGGCGCCGTTCGATCTCCGGGTCCAGCGGATCGCCGAGCGCGAGAAGCTGAAGCCCGCCCAGGCGCGGCGACGCGTCCAGGCTTGCGACGCGGCACGTGCCGACTACCTGGCGCGCTATCACGATGTCCGCTGGCTGGACCCGTTGCTCTATCACCTGGTGATCAACACCGGTTATACGTCTATTGATGCGGCGGTATCATTGATCGTCCATGCTGCGCAGGCCATTACCCCGCGCGGCGCATAGCGCCCAAGCTGACTAACATTGACGAGGTAGCTTTATGTCCCTGGTGATCTACAACACCCTGACGCGCGAAACTGAACCGTTCCAGACCCTCGAACCCGGCAAAGTGCGCATGTACGTCTGCGGGCCGACGGTGTATTCCGACGCGCATGTCGGGCACGCGATGTCTTCAATTGTGTTTGACTTCATCCGGCGCTACCTGGAGTATCGCGGCTACGAAGTGCGCCACGTCATGAACTTCACCGACGTGGACGACAAGATCATCGCCCGCGCGGCGAAGCTGGGCGATGATCCGGCCGCGCTCGCGAACCGGTACACCGAGACCTACAAGGCGCAGCTGGACCGCCTCAACGTCCGCCGCCCCACCGTTTTCCCGCGTGTCTCACAGACCATCCCTGAAATCATCCGTATGGTCTCCGGCCTGATCGAGACCGGCCACGCTTACGCGACGCCGGGCGGCGATGTCTACTTCCGCGTACGCGCCGATGACGACTACGGTAAGCTGTCCCGGCGCAAGCTGGAAGAGGCCGTGACCGGGACGCGCACCTTGAGCAGCGAAGGCAAGGAGGACGAAGGCGATTTCGCCCTCTGGAAAACCGCGAAGCCGGGCGAGCCAAGCTGGGACAGCCCTTGGGGCAAGGGCCGGCCCGGCTGGCACATCGAATGCTCGGCGATGAGCCTGGCATATCTGGGCGAGCAGATTGACATCCACGGCGGCGGCAACGATCTGATCTTCCCCCATCATGAGAACGAGATCGCGCAGTCCGAAAGCTACACCGGCAAACCCTTTGCGCGCTACTGGGTTCACAACGGCATGCTCCAGTTGCGCGGGGAGAAAATGTCCAAGAGCCTGGGTAATCTGATCACCATTGACGAATTTCTGGCCGAACACGACGCCGATGTGTTGCGCCTGGTGATCGCAGGCAGCGGCTACCGCAAACCATTGATCTTCAGCGACGACGTGCTGACCGACGCCGAGCGCGGGCTGGAGCGGATGCGCACCACCCACCGCCCGTCCAGCGGCTCGCTGGTGGAAGGTCCCGCGGTCGCAGCGCTGGCCGAGAGCGTGACGGCAGCCCGGAGCGCCTTCGAGGCCGCCATGGATAACGACTTCAACACCGCCGGCGGTCTGGCCGCACTCTACGACCTGGTACGCGCGATCAACACCGCGCGCGATGCCGGCGTGGGCGGTGAGCCATTCAGCCAGGCCCAGGCGGCATTCCGGGAGATCACCGCGGTCCTCGGCCTCCGGCTGGCGGCGCCGGCCGCCGAAACACAGCCGGCCGCGCCGTTCATCGAGCTGCTGCTGAGCATCCGGCAAGATCTGCGCAAGGCCAAGCAATGGGCGCTGGCCGATAAGGTGCGCGACGAACTCAAGGCGCTCGGCGTGATCGTTGAAGACTCGTCCCAGGGCAGCACCTGGCGGCTGGGCTGAGCATGGCAGGGCCGAACGAACTCCTGTATGGCCGGCATGCGGTGCTGGAAGCGCTGCGCGCCGGCCGCCGGCGCGTCCACCGGGTCTTTCTGAGCCAGGGAAGCCAGCCAACCGGCATCCTTGCGGAGATCATCGCCGCTGCACGTGACCGTTCCTGTCCGGTCATCCAGGCTCCGCGCCCGACCTTCGACCGCGCCGGGGATGTCAATCACCAGGGTGTGTTGGCCGAGGCGGATCCGTATCCCTACGTGGTCCTGGACGACTTACCGGCGCCGAATGAGACGCCTGACGCGCTTTATCTGGCACTCGACCATTTGCAGGACGTCCAGAACCTGGGCACGCTGCTCCGCACCGCCGAGGCAATGGCCGTCTCAGGCATCCTCTTGCCCGATCGGCGGACGGCAGGAATCACACCGGCGGTCGTCAATGCGTCGGCCGGCGCCGTGGAACATCTGCCGATCGCCGCCGTCGGCAACCTGGTGCAGTCGCTGGAACATCTGAAACAACACGGCGCCTGGGTGGTTGGGCTGGATGCTAACCCCGGCGCCGTCCCACTGCATCAGGCGGACCTGAGCGGCGCGCTCGTCCTGGTGGTCGGCGCGGAGGGCCCGGGGCTCGGCCGCCTGGTGCGCGAACACTGTGACTGGCGGCTGGAAATTCCGATGTTCGGACAGGTGGCTTCGCTGAACGCCGCCGTGGCCGGCTCAATCGCCCTGGTTGCAGCCAGGCAGGCGCGCCTCGCCTGATCTACGCGCGTTGGGGGGTATATATTTGACTTTTACCCCTCGCGCGCATATACTGCGCTTTCGCAGCGACCGGCGCGAGGAAGAACTATTAAAGGAATTTCGTGCCGACGTAGCTCAATCGGCAGAGCATCGACCTTGTAAGTCGAGGGTTGCCGG
>CAZYGI010000013.1:69679-69893 GCA_964647255.1 uncultured Anaerolineales bacterium
TAGAGCACGTTCTTGGTAAGAACGGGGTCATCGGTTCAAATCCGATCGTGGGCTCCATTTCATTGTTACGTGCGATCGCCGCCGTTGTCCCGGCTTTGGCTGGGAGTTCAGGCGGCGAATTGTCGCCCATAGGCTATGTACAAGCAGGAGGTTGCTACCCATGGCGAAGCAAGTATTTGAGCGGAACAAGCCACATGTCAATGTGGGGACGATT
>CAZYGI010000014.1:0-51707 GCA_964647255.1 uncultured Anaerolineales bacterium
AGTACTTCCAGCCCAATAATCTCTGGAGCGACTACACGCCGCTGGTCAGCGTGACCGTGGGCGGCACTGTCACGCCGACACCGACCGTCACACCGACGAGCACGCCTGGTCCCGCGGCGCGCATCTTTCTGCCGCTGGTGCTGGTGGGCGGACGATAGACAATCACATAGCCTTCGATGATATGAGCCCCGGTTGATGGCCAGGCGCCAATTCACACTCTTGACATCCGCCGCGTCGCCGCTATACTACTTGCACGATGTGGCTGGCCCAGCCGCCGGCCTTGCAGGGAGATAGAGTATGGGTCTTGAACCGATCTGGGCGCTGGCTGCGACGCCACCGCCGCCAGGCCAGCGCGTGCTGCTGGCCGCGTTCGCCCACCCGGACGATGAGGCGTTCGGCACCGGGGGCACGCTGGCGCGCTACGCCGCGGACGGCGCAGATGTCACCCTGGTGTGCGCCACGCGCGGGGAGGCAGGCGAAATCGCCGAAGGGGTGGATGCGACGCCGGAGACGTTGGGCGCGGTGCGCGAAGGGGAGCTGCGCTGCGCCGCCGACACGATGGGCGTGAAGCGGCTGATCTTTCTCGGCTACCGCGATTCGGGCATGGCCGGCACGCCGGAGAACGCCGATCCGCGCGCCTACGTCAACGCGCCGGCCGAGGAAGTCGTGGCGCGGTTGGTCGGCATCATCCGAGAGGTCAAGCCGCAGGTCGTGGTCACGTTCGAGCCCAACGGCGGCTACGGCCACCCGGATCACATCGCCATCCACCGACACACCGTGGCCGCGTTCCACGCCGCGGCCGATCCGGCGCGCTATCCCAAACAGGGGCCGGCCTGGCAGGCGAGCCGGCTCTTCTACACCGCCATCCCGCGCTCCTTCTTCCGCGGGATGCGCGACGAGATGGCCGCCATCGGGCTCGACCCCGGCATGCTGAACGGTTTCGATCTGGAGAACCGGGGCTGGCCCGACGAGCTGGTTCACGCCGCGATTGATGTGTCCGCGACGGTGGATGCGAAATGGGCGGCGCTGGAGTGCCACCGCACGCAGTTCGGCCCGGCCAACCTGTTCCGCCGCCTGCCAGAGCCGTTGGTGAAGCGTGGCATGAGCGTGGAACACTTCGCGCTCGCCTGGCCCGAACCCGCGCCGGGGTTGCGCTTGGCTGATCTTTTCGCGGGTCTATGAAAAAGGTGTGTCCTGGCCGGCTCCGCCGGCTAGGACACACCTCCAGACATGACAGCCGGTATTGTCGTCCTACTTGTGACGCGTGAGCACGTTGACGACCACCAGCAGCGCGACCGCGCCCAACACCGAGACGATGAAAGCCGTCACGTTCCAGCCGACGTTCAGGGTGCGGCCGGTGAGCAAGTTATAGCCCCACCCGCCGATGAACGCGCCGATCACGCCGACGATCACGTTGGTGAGGCACCCCGGCCGGCGGCCGGTCAGCCGGCTGGCGATCCAGCCGGCCAGCGCGCCGAAGACAATCCACGATAGCCAGCCCAGGTTCGAGTTAATCACGCCCATAAGGCACCCCCCTCACGCGCTTACTCCGCAAGAAAATCGTCGAGCGCCTTCTTGCCGATCCGGTAAGCGCTGCCGATCTTCTTGGCTTTGACCTGGCCGGACGAGATGAGCCCTTCGACATCGGCCTCGCTGACGCGCATGTAGGCCGCGGCCTCGGCCAGGGTCATCACCTCGGGCGCGGCAGCCGCCGCACTGTCCGCCGCCGGCGCAGAGGCTGCTTGTTGCCCTTGCATTGCGCTGGCCATCGCCTGGCTGATCATGCCCGCCATACCGGCGCCCATGCCCATGCCCGCGCCCAGGCCGACGCCTGTGCCGGTCGCGCTGCCCGCCTCACCGCCCGCGGCGGCCGCGTCGCGCATGGACTTTGCCGCTTGATACTGCATGTACTTGCCCATGTCGCCGATGGCGCCCATCGCGGCCCGCTCGTCAATGGCCTTCTGGGTTTCTTCGGTCGGGCTGACGCTGCCCAGGAACATCTGCTTCAGGGTGATGCCGAGGGACTCGAAATCGTCGGCGACCTTGGCCTTGATGGCCGCGCTAAACTCATCAAACTTGGCGGGCAGGTCGAAGAGGCTAACCTGCTGCTCGCCCAGGAGGTCCGTCAGCCGGCTGATGATGATCCCGCGCAGATAATCCTCGATCTGGCTGGTCTGGTACAGGCCCTGGGTGCCGACGATCTTGGTGACGAACAGTTGCGGGTCGCTGATCGCCATGGAATAACGGCCGTTTGCGCGCAGCCGGGCCAGCCCCAGGTCCTTGTCGCGCAGGGCGATGGGCTCGGGCGTGCCCCACTTCATGTCGATGAAGTCCCGCATGTTGACGAAATAAATCTCAGCCGTGAACGGCGTCTGGCCGCGGGTGGCAAGCTGGATCAGGTTGATCAAAAGCGGGATGTTGGCCGTGGTGATCGTGTGGCGGCCGGGGCCAAACGTGTCCAACGCCTTGCCATCACGGTAGAAGACCGCGGCCTGGTTCTCGCGCACCACCACCTGGGAGCCGATGCGGAAGTCGCCGCTGCCGGTCTCGGGCACGCGATAGACCATCTGATTCAAGGCCTGATCGGGGGCCTGGACAACATCAATGATACGAGCCATGTTAATCCTCCTGGAAGATGTTCGGTTCTAGCCGGTCACGTCTCATTCGCCGGCGTTCTGAATGACGTCAGCGCGGCGGGCAAACGTGTCGTTGAGCCCGTTCACCGCGGCGCCGACCGCGGCCAGGGCCTCTTTGATGCCTTCGTTGGCCTGCACGGCCTTGTCCAGGCCGGCGATCACCTCGTCCAGCCCGCCCACCTGCTCAAAGAGCGCCTGATCGAACTGGGTGAGCTGATCCAGCTCCGCCTCCTTGACGCGGTTGAGGCCGAAGAGCGGCGCGTAGCCGTAGGAGGCCGTCTTGACCCGGTCAATGAACAACTGGAGCCGGCCGACGACCCGCTCCATATCGTCCACCCACAGGATGCCGCCGGAGCTGAGCAGGTCATTCTGCAGCGCGGTCAATTTCGAGCGGCGGCTGACCAGGCGCTGCGCCAGCGCGGTGCGCACCTGTTTGTCGGCATCCCGGCGCATCTCCTTCTCGCGGTACCCCTTGATGCCCGGCAGCCCGGAAATCAGCTTCTCAACGCTGCCCATCTGGGCCTTCGCTTTTTCGATCGGATCCATGTTTCCTCCCTGTAGCTTGCAATCTGATGGGATGTCGTGGGCGGCAAGGCCGCTCGCAACACCTGTTTATCGGACGTTAATGTCGCATCAGCGTCGTCACGGCCGGCAGACGGTTGAGCATCCACACCCCCAACGGCAGGCCGATGATGGAGACGCAGAACAGCCAGCCCAGCAGCGCCCAGATCAGGCTGAACCAGAAGCCGATCAGGATGAAGTAGAGCGCGCGCAGCAGGAACGGCGGCTGCGGCACCCCTTCAGTGCGCCATTCGATCGTTCCGCCCCCTTGCGCCTCGGCCACGGCGTAGGAGCGCGGCGTCCGCAAGGTGAGCACCAACGGCACCCGGTTCAGCATGAACAGCCCGAGCGGCATGCCGATGATCGTCAGATTCAGAAGCCACGCTGCCACGATCCAATACAGCGTGACGTGCCAACCGATCAAGAAGAACCACAGCACCCGCAGGATGAACGGGAACTGATCTTCCTGACGAACGTAAGACTTCGCAGATGTCATTCACTACACTCCCAACCAGTAACCAGCAACGAGTAACCAGTAACCAACCTCAACTTGCCAGGAACACTTCCGACCCACAGAACGGGCATTTGATGACGCCCTTGCCCGCCAGCTCCAATTCGCCGCCGCAGTTGGGGCACTTGCGGTCGGCTTTCATCTCAGCGGCCTGCTTGGAGTAGAGCATCCCGTCCTTCCAGTTGATCGCGCCGCTGAACAGGTTCTTGCCCACCAGGTCACGCACCATCTCCTCAACGCGATCCATCGGTGCGCCCAGCTCCAGCGCCACCTCTGACAGCGACACTTTGCCCTGCGCCAACACCATGTTCAGGATCTTCTTCTGCTTGGCGATCTCGACAAACTCGGCGGTCTCCTGCCGGCCTTTCGTCAGCAGATAGAGCCCGCCGCCGCCCAGCGGCAGCACGAACACCAACAACACCAAGAGCATCCCCAGGGCTTTCCCTCCGGCCCCAGTCGTCGGCTCGGCGATCAGCCAGACGATAGATGCCAACAAGACCACAATGGCAATCGCAATCAGAATCGCCCCGATCGTTCGACCATGTCCTGGCATGAGTGTTACCTCCTTATCATGACCATGGAGTTGAGTTGTCCGGTGACGATGGACCATTGACCATCAGGCGTGGTCCATCGTCTATCGGCCGTCATCCGAAACTGCTGCCGCCGCCACCACCGCCGCCGCCGGAGAACCCGCCGCCGCCGGAGAACCCACCGCCGGAGAAGCCGCCCCCGCCGCCGGAGAACCCACCGCCGCCGCTGGGCGCCGGCGCGCTGGTCAAGGTGGTGGATGCCTGGCTGAGCATCGTGCCCAGGCCGGCGCTCATGCTTGCCAGCGATGTGCCCATGCTGCGGGACATGCCATCCAACGACGGTCGTGAACCGCTGCCTTCGCTGGGCCGGGCCGAGGGCAGGCTCGGCGGCCGGCTGCCGCTGCTTCCCGCGCCGCCAGCACCCGACCAGCCGCTGCCGTAGTACGGCCTGGGCGAGTCGTAGGGGATCCACCAGGTCGGCGCCGGCATCGGGACGGACTCAAACTTGCGCATGAAGCTCCGCTCCAAGCCGAACGCAACCGCGTAGGGGAGGGAACGCTCAAAGATCGCGGCCGCGTCCTCGACCTTAGTGTACTTCTCCAGATTCTCAAGATAGCGCTTGAACGCCCGCCAGCGCGCCACCGCCTCAGACCCTTTTTCGGTGCGCCGGGGCATGAACCGCGCCAGGACGATCAGGCCGACGCCGATCACCGCGGCCCCCAGCGGCACGCAGAACACGGCGTTGGAGAAGTTCGCCAACATGCCCACAAAGATGAAGCCGCCCACCAGCGCCAGGGCGAGGACCACCCCACCCAAACACCCGTAGGTCGTGCGCACCGTCTCGGGGTTGCGCTCGAAGTAACCTTCCTGCACGACGGCGTCGTAAAGCTGCTTGCGGATCGTCGGAATCTCCGAGTAGAACTTGTTCTTTAGTTCCGACAGCTCGACCTCTTTGTCGCCGCCCTTGAAGATCTTGTTGATGAGGGTCTGCTCGTAGGTGCGCAGCGCGCCCGTGTATCCTGACTTGCGCCGATAGACGAAGTCGGAAGAAGACCCAATGCCCATGAACCCAGGGGTTTTCACCTCTTCGATCTCCAGGACGCCGCGCCGCGCCAGGTCGAGCAACGTCGCCAGAATGTCCTGCAGGTCGGCGCTCTCGTCAATCAGCGTGCCGACCATCCCTGCGGGCATGTCCGAGGGCGGCTCAGGCAGATAATCGGCGACGAGGCCCACCGGATGATCGCGGCCCTTGCGATACCACCAGAGGTACAGCAGCACCGGCCCGCCGATCGCCAGCAGCCCACCCAACGACAGGAAGCCCAGGTTGAACACCGGTCCCCACCGCTGCTGGAACGCCTCTTGCTGTTGCTTGGCCGCTGCTGCGCTGTCGAGTTCTGACTGCCACGGCTGCGCCTGCCCGGCGACAATCCCGTGCGGCCACTCCGCGACGACCTCGACCTCCTCGCCGGACTGGATCGGCCCCTTCACTACGATCGTCGCGTCGCGCTGGCCGGGCTGGAAATTCGCCTGGCCTTCCTTGCCGTAGAGCCCGTAGTTGCTGAACGTGCCGTCACCCGGCGCGTGCAGCGTGATGGTCGAAGTCTGGGTGGGGAACGGATTGCCTGACGGGATCGCCTTCCAGTCAAGCTGATCCACGCCGTTGGCCGGATAGTAGCGCAGCGCGCCGACCACGTCGTAGGTGATGACGATGGTGCGCCGCGAGTCGCTGCTCGGCGGGAAGTTGTACCGGATCTTGGTGTCGCCGCCCTCCTGCCAGACACGGTAGGTGTACGGTTCGTCCGTCTGTGCAAGCTGGTATTCCGAGCCGCCCAGCTCGCTCACCTTGACGTTCGTGATGCCGGAAAGCCGATTCATGGCGATGGCGCGCTGCCCGTAGCGGAACGTGCCGTTGGTGAACACCAGTTCCTGGGTCTCGGTCACGCGCAGGTCGCCGTTAAGCTGCGGCGCGAGGTCCACATCGTAACGCTGCCAGTAGAGCGTCTTATCTTGGGCCTGGGCCACGCCCCCGAAGGCCAGGACAAGCACGAAGATCAACATCACTACGGAGAGCAACTTGCGGCTCATAGGCTGCTCCTTATCACACCACCGGAAATCTGCATACAAACACGTCGCCACTTTATCAAAGCATGATCCGCCCTGCCGGAATTCCGTCCGACAAGCGGCTGACAGACATGCAGCATTACGACAAATGCGGCGCGTCGGTTGCAGGTAGGTGTTGGGCCGATGATAGCACGGCCCGGAAGGGGTGTCAACCGGTTTGCGAGGATGGGAAGATGTTCTCGGTTTTTTCCGGGCGGCTGGGCCGCCCGGAAAAAACCGATCCTGATTTGTTTACTGCATCGGCAGCAGATAGCCCGGTGTGCTCTGCAGGATCCAGACCTCGTAGCCTTTCGCGCCCAACTCCAAGAACTGATCGTCAGGCAGGTCTTTCGTGTCACCCTTGTGCAGGATGTAGGCCAGCTCGGTCGCGCCGGCGGTCAGCGGCACCTTGAAGACCACACCAAACGCGTCCGTGCCGGTCGGCAGGAACGGCGCGCCCCACGACACGGAGCCGTCGAACCCGGTCCACATGTGCAGCCCCCAGCCGTCATAGTCGCCCGCCGTGCGGCGATAGTGAAGCATGGCGAAGCTCTCCGCCGCGCCACGCTGGGCGTAGACCGCTGCATCATCTGACTTCAGCCAGATCGCCTGGCTCTTCGCCGGGATGTAGCTGCGATCGGCGTCGGTGTCCTTCGTGTCGCCCTTGTGGATGATGAAGTTCACCGGCTTCGTTGGGTCGGCCAGCTTGATCTCAAAGATCGCGCCGTAGTCATCCGTGCCCGTGGGCTGCTTGGGCGCGCCCCACTGCGTCGCCTCGGTCGGGTCAATCGCATCGCCCCACAGGTGCAGGCCCCAGCCGGTGTAGTCGCCCGCCGGCCGGTTGTAGTGGATCACTGCATAGCCCGCGTCCACCGGTTCCGGTTCCACTTGCGTCACCACCGCCTCTTTCTGGGCCGACGCCAGCGTGCCGAACAGATCGTTGGCGATCGCCTTGAAGGTCAGCGTGGTGCTGATGGGCAGGCTGCTCACATCGTAGAAGACGCGGTATGGCGGATTAGCGTCCGTGCCGATGACCTGATACGCGCCGTTGCCCTGCTTGACGGCGAACGTGACCTCGGCGTACCGGTCATTGGACAGGTTCACGGCGATCTCGGCGCGGCCGATCACTTTGCCGTCGGCGCCGGGTTGGGTGAAGCTGACCTGGAGCGGCGCGGCATCCGGGGCCGCGACGCCTTCCGGTGCGGCCTGCGCCAGGGTCGGCGCGGCCAGCGGCTTGCTCGCCCGGTAGATCACGAAGTTCAACGCGGGCACTTCCAGCGTGATTTGCTTGTCCCACCCCGTGGTGACCGCCGCAGCGCCCACCGGATAGACTGCGGTGAAGGCGGTGTTCGCCATGTAGGTGGGGAAGGTCACGCGCTGGGGCGTGGCCGCGTTGTTGAACGCCAGCACGTATTCCACCTTCTCGTCCCGGTCGAAGCGGGAGAAGGCGTACACACCAGCTTTGGCGCTGGAATAGCGATGGATCTGCGCGCCGCGGCGCAGCGCCAGGTTGTCCTGGTGGAGCTGGCCGAACTGCTTGAGCGCCCGGTAGAGCACGTGATCCGCGTCGAAGTTCGCGTCAGCCGTCGTCTTGTCGGTGCCCAGGAGATCCTCGGCGTTGTACGACGCGACCTGGCTGGGCATCATATCTTCGCGGCCCGCCTGGTCGCTGCCGCCGCCGACGAACCCCTGCTCATCCCCGTAGTAGGTGATCGGGAAGCCGCGGGTGAAGTACATCAGCGCGTAGCCCAACTTTTCACGCGCCACCTTCTCGGCATCCGGCGCGTCCGGGAGCTGGGTCTGGAGTGCATAGCCCAGCCGGCCCAAGTCGTGGTTGCTGACGAACTTCGCCAGGCCCGCGGCGCTGCTGTCCGCGTCGGTGTAATAGTCGTCCGCGGCGAAAAGGTCGCGCAGCTTGTCCGTCGCCGCGCCCTGCACCGCAAAGCTGGTCGCCTGGCCCTGGAACGCGAAGTCCAGCACCGCCGGCAGCTTGCCCTGTGTCGTGTAGACGCTCGTGAAGGCCGGATCGCCGTCGTACACCTCGCCGAACATGAAGAAATCCGCCTTGCCCTTGGACTGGGCGTAGCTCATCAGGGCGGGGCCGAACTTCTGCCAGAATTCGAGGTTGACGTGCTTGACCGTGTCAAGCCGGAAGCCATCGGCCCCGGCGTCAATCCACTGCTTGTAAACGTCAATCCAGCCGTTGACGACCGCGGGCTGCTCGGTGAACACGTCGTCCAGCCCGTAGAAGTCGCCGTACTGCGAGTTCTCCCCGCGGAAGGTGGAGTTGCCTCGGTTGTGGTAATAGATCGGGTTGTTCAGCCAGGCCGGGTTCTTGATCGTCCGGTCGGCGTCGGTCGCGAAGATGGGCACGTAGGGGAAGCTCGTCGCCGCGTCCAGCGCCGGGAAGGTGTCCTTTCCGGCGTAATCCCGGTCATCGAAGACCTTGCCGGCCGCATCCCGGTACGGGTAATCCGCCTTGCTGCGATAGGTCGTCTGCCCGCCCTGGTATTGGATCACGTCAGCCGTGGCGTTGACGACGATGTCCAGATAGACCTTGATCCCGCGCTGATGCGCTGCGGCGATGAAGGTGTTGAAATCCGCGCGGGTCCCCAGGTGCGGATCCACGTTGAGGAAGTCCGTGCCCCAGTAGCCGTGGTAGCCCGCGGTCGAGCCGGCGATCGTGCCGTCACCTTGGACCGCCTTGTTCACCACCGGCGGGGTGATCCAGAGTGCGTTGACTCCCATCCCCGAGAGGTAGTCCAGCTTCTCGGTCAGGCCCAGCAGGTCGCCGCCGTGGTAGTAGCCGGTGCTCGTGGGCAGGAAGCCGTGCCGCAGCGTGTCGGTCACCGTCGTCCCGCCCGCATCGGCGCCGAAGTCATTGGCCGTACTGCCGTTGGCGAAACGATCGGGAAGGACGAAGTAGAAGCGGCTATCGTCCGCGGCGTACTGGATGGGCGCACGCACCAGCGCCTTGTCCTCATCGCTGGGCGCGACCGGCCCGAGCGGCGCGTTCTTGAAGACCGGGAAGAGCCAGGTGCGGTACGGGAGCCGCTCCTTCTCGACAAAGACCGCCGTGGTGCGCGCCGGGACGGTGAACGCGCCGGTCGCTTTATCGAAGGTCGCGGTCTTGACGACCGGATCGGCGCCGGACGCCTGGATCGGATGCAGCGTGTACGCGTGCCCGGCAAAGTCACTGGCGGCGTAGGTCTGCGCCTCGTCGTTAGCGTTGAAGAGCACGACGATGTTGTCGTACGCCGGATCAATATTCTTGAAGCCAGTGTCGGCCAGCCGTTCGACGATCAGCCCTGAGAGCTGATCGGGGCCGGTGTTGTAGAAGCGGACGACTGCCTCGATCTGCTGCGCGGTTTGCAACCGGAAGAGCGGCGAGCTCTTGCGGATCTTCAGCCAATCCTGGAAGACCGCCATGCTCTGCTCGATGTCGGCCTGGGCGGGCTTCAGCGCCGCGCTCGCCAGCAGCGGTTTCATCTTGTCCCAGTTCGACTGGTTATCCCCGGCGAGCGGCAGGCCCACGCCGAAGTTATTCGACTGGTAGGTGAAGTCGAGCTTATTGAACCAGTCGCCGGAGTTGTAGCTGTTGCGGTCCAGCGACTTGGAGCGCAGGATCTCGGAGCCTGCGTGGAAGAACGGCACGCCCTGGCTCAGCGCGGCCAGGCTCAGCCCCAGCTCCTGGATGCGCACCCGGTCGGCCATGCCGGTGGCGACCGGCGCGCGGTAGATGTTGTTGTCGTAGAGCGTCTGATTATCGTGCGCCTCGACGTAGACGATGTTCTCCTGCGGATCTTTCGTGTACCCCGCCGGCGCACCATTGTAGGTCACGTCCTTGCCGCTGACGACCGCGCCGGTGCGATCCACGAACTGGTAGTCGGCCAGGTTGCCGGCCAGACCCACGCGAAGCTGATCCTGGAACAGAAGCAGCCGGGCCTTGACATCGTTCGCCGCCCCCTGGTCATAGCCGTTCGGATCGAAGGAGAGGCCGTTGCTGAAGCCCTGCTCTTCGAGGTCCGTATTGCCGTTGCGGGTCGGGCTGCCGCCGCGCACTGCGTCGCGCAGCCGGTCGTTGAAGGTGCCGATGCCCGTGCCGGCCAGGTTGATCTGGGTCGCATTAACCCCGCGAGCGTTGTCCGCGACCTCACCAAAATTCCAGCCTTCACCGTAGAGGTAGACCGCCTTGCCGTCCACGCCGTCCGTGGCCGGGGTCAGTGCGTCCAGCGCCTGGCGCACCTTGAGCATGTTGGAGACCATGTGATGGCCCATCAGGTCGAATCGGAAGCCGTCCACCTTGTAGTACTTCGCCCAGGTCACCACCGAATCCACCATGAGCTTCTCCATCATGGCGTGTTCGGTCGCGGTGTTAGCGCAGCAGGTGCTATTGGTGACCTTGCCGCTGTCGTCCAGGCGATGGTAGTAACCCGGTACAATGCGGTCGAGGACCGAATTCTCGCTCTGTCCGCTGGCGTTGGTGTGGTTGTACACCACGTCCATCACCACACGCAGCTTGCTGGCATTGAGCGCCTGCACCATCTCGCGGAACTCGCCGATGCGGGTCGTGCCGTCGGGGTTCGTGGCGTAGCTGCCCTCGGGCGTCGTGTAGTGCAGCGGATCGTAACCCCAGTTGAAGCCATCCTTATCTACCGTGGCGCCCACCGCGGCCTGCTGCTGATCGGAGTCGGCCGGGTAGGTCGCCAGCACGGCCGGGTCCGGCGCCTGCCACTGCGACTTGTCCTCGTTGACGCTGGCGATGTCGAAGACCGGCAGGAGATGGACGTGCGTCAGCCCGGCGTCGGCCAGCGCTTTCAGGTGCTTCATGCCGTCCGAGTCGGCCACGGTGAACGCCTTGTAGGTCCCGCGGTAAGCTTCGGGCACGGTCAGGTCGTTGGCGCTGAAGTCGCGCACGTGCAGCTCGTAGATGCTGATGTCCTCCGGCGCGGCCAGCGGCGGCTTGACGCTCGCGTCCCAGCCGGCCGGTTTGAGCGCCGCATCGGCCAGGTCCACGATCTGGCTGCGCTTGCTGTTGGTCGAGAGGCTGAGCGAATACGGATCCGTGACGACGTTTGTCACGATCTTGCCGGTGGTCGGGGCGAAAACCTTGACGATATACGAGTAATACGTGCCCTTCCAGTCCGCCTGGCCGGTGATGCTCCAGACGCCTGTCGCCGGGTCCAGGGTCATGAGCCGCTCCACCTCGATCTCGACGGAGCCGGACTTGATGTATTGCAGCAAGACGACCGACTGGGCCGTCGGCGCCCACAGTTTTAGCGTGGGTGCACCGTCCTTCCAGGTCACGCCCAGGTCGCCGTCATAGGTGTAGAGGTCATCCAGCACGCCGGGGATCTGGAGGCCGGTGGCGTCCAGCACCTTGCTATCCGGGCCGGCCACAGAGACGGCGAACTGCCCCTTCAGGATGTCAGGGACCTTCGCCAGGTCGGCTGCGGCGATCTTGAGCGCACCATAGCCGGCCAACTGCGGGAACTTCGCCTTGATCGCGTCGCCCAGCCCGGCCGGGTCGTAGGTAAGTGCAAGGGTCTGCCCGCCCGTCACGCCCGCATCCTCCAGCGCCAGCCCGGCGTTGGCGTCGTAGTGGAGCGTGTACGTGTTAGCGCCCGTGGTCGCCGCGGCCCAGGCGATCGTGTCGCGGCTCACCCAGTGCGCCTGCTGCTTGGTCAGATCGCCGACCTTGCCGCCGGAAAGCTCAGCAAGCGCGATCGCGGGTGAGGTGTACTGCGTCCCCGTCCCCTGGCCCAGCCAGATCTCAAAACCCTTGTCGGCCAGGGCCAGCGATTGATCGGGGCCGGGGTCTTTCGTGTCGCCCTTATGAACAATGTAGTTCAAGGTCGCCGGGTTTGCGGTCAGGCGCACCTTCCAGTAAATGCCGTAGTCGTCGGCGCCCGCGGGCTGGAGCGGATTGCCCCAGGTGACGTCCGGCTCGGCCGAATCGCCCCAGACATGCAGCCCCCAGCCGGCGTAATCGCTTTTGACACGGCGGTAGTGCAGCAGCGCAACCCCCTCGGCCGCGCCGCGCTGGGCGTAGACCTTCGCATTGCCCGACCGGAGCCAGACCGCGTAAGCGTCCGCCGGGGTGTAGCTGCGGTCGGCGTCCGGATCCTTGACGTCGCCTTTGTGGACGATGAAGTTGACCGGCTTGGTCGGGTCCGCCAGCTTGATCTCGTAATAGGCGCCGTAGTCATCCGTGCCGGTCGGCAGCTTGGGCGCGCCCCACTGCGTCGCCTCGGTCGGGTCAATGGCATCGCCCCACAGGTGCAGGCCCCAGCCGGTGTAGTCGCCGTCGGCCCGCTTGTAGTGGATCACCGTCTTCTTGAGCGCGTCGGCGCGCGAGCCGTGGTTGGCCGCATCGCCCTGCACCAGCCAGTTCTCCGGGATCTTTGTCGCGTAGAAGCTGCGGTCGGACGGCGTGTCCTTGTCGTTGCCCTTGTGGATAATGAAGTTGATCGGCTTGGTGGCATCCTTCAGCTTGATGGCGACGTACTTGCCGTAGTCATCCTGGCCGGTGAACAGCTTCGGCTCGCCCCAGGAGGTGCCCTCGGCCGGGTCAATCGCATCGCCCCATAGGTGCAGACCCCAGCCATCGTAGTCGCCACCGGGCCGGGTGTAATGGATCACCGCATAATCCGGCAGCTTGACGGGCGGCGCGACGGTCTCGATCGTCAAGATATGCGTGGCTGCGTCGTAGGTGAACGTCACCGGATCGCCGGCGGTCGCCACGGTGAACGCGTAGTTCGCGCCGCCCGGCTCGCCGCCCTGGCCGTAATTCACGTCCCAACCTTCGTTGATCGCGACCTTCGCCTCGTAGCTGCCGGCCGGAATCTTGGTCGTGGTGAAGCTGTAGCTGCCGTCGCCCTCCGGATCCTGCAGCCAGGAGCGGAGACAGCCCGGATCCCAGTCGCCGGCGCAGCCCATCGCCTTCTGATACGAGCCCGGCACGGTGGCGATCACCTTGCCGACGTTATCGGCCACCCAATGCGACTTGTGATCGTAGTAAAACTTGACCTTGCCCGCCGTTGCCAATGTCAGCGGGATATTCGCGCCGCCAAGCTGGGCGTTGGCGCCGTAGCTCACGTCCCAACTGTTGTTCAGCGCGACCTTGTACTCGAAGCTGCCCGCGGGCAGGTCGAAGGTCGCCTGCCAGACGTCGTCATTTGCGTCGTAGGTCAGCTCGGTGTTGGGGCACGCCGGATCCCAGTCGCCCGCGCAGCCGATCTCGCTTTGCAGGCTGCCCACCAGCGCAACCGTGTAGGTCGGCAGCGGCGCCGCAGCGGTGATCGTCAGCACGTGCGTCGCCGAGTCGTAGGTGAACGTCACCTGCTCGCCGTCCTTGACGGTGAACGCGAGGTTCGGGCCGCCCTGCTCGCCGCCCACGCCGTAATTGATGTCCCAACTCTCGTTGAGGGCAACCTTCGCCTCGTAGGCCCCGGCCGGGATCGCGACGGTGGAGAAGGTGTAGATCCCGCCCACATCCGGCCCCTTGAGCAGCGACTTCAGGCAGTCCGGCTGCCAATCGCCGGAGCAGCCGATCTTGCTCTGGTAGTTGCCAGGCACCGAGGCGATCACCTTGTTGGCGTTATCGGCAACGTAATGATCGGTCGCGTCGTAGTACCAAGTGACGCCCTTGCCATCGGCCGAGACGGTAAACGGCACGTTGCTGGCAGGGTAGGCTTTCGACCAGTCCCCGTCCTCGACGATCTTGTACTCGTAGTTGCCTGCGGGCACAGCCGCCGAAAACTTCCAGACCTCGTCATTGTTCGCGTCGGCCAGGTTGGTTAACGCGTCGTTGTTCGACCAATCGGCGCCGCCGATCTCGCTCTCGAAACTCCCTGCGACATTGACCTGGGTCAGCGCGGGCGCAGCCGGCGCGGCAGGCTGGGCTGCGCTCAGCGGCGAGGCCGCGATCACCAGCATCGTCAGGATCGTGAATAGTGAGAATAACCGGGTTCTACGGCTGCTGCTTTGCATGGGACACTCCTTTGGGTGGATGAGGAACAGAAACAGCGGCAAACGCCGAACAAAAAAGGCCGCTGACTCCAAACCGGAGCCGTGGCCTTCTCAATCTGATAACGGCGAAAGATGCCAGCACACCGATGTCATGGCAGACCTCTTACTTCAACGCTGGAGCAAGTTCTTCAGGGTTGCTGAGCTCGCGTCACTCGCAACATACGCCGGAGGCGCGCATCACAAGCGCCCCCGGCGTACAGGTGCGCCGCACCGGCTACTTCTTGAGGGTGTTGAACTTAAAGGGCAGGTAGAGTGGGCAGAAACGCAGTGCGGCAGTGACCAACAGAATCGCGCCCAAGAGCACGATGATGACTTGCAGCGCGACCGAGGTCATCGGCACCACGAAGCCGATGATCAGCAGAATGGCGCCAACGACGGCGCGGATGATGCGATCCGTGTTTCCAATGTTGGGTTTCATAAGAGGCCTCTCACCAAAAGGATCCCGCACCTGCAAACCGGTGGGCTCACAGGCTGACGGGTTTGGACAGGAGTATAGCACCGCCTGTCCAGGCGTCCAACTCCGGGAATCTCCCGCAGAGAGTTGACGATCTCCCGAACCTGCCTTACACTCGCGTTGATCCAAACGATAGACGATGAGATGGGATAATCACGATGCCGATGCCTTTGCGAGCAATCCTATTCGACCTGGACGGTACGCTGTTGGACAGCAACATGGAGGTTTTCCTGCCGCGCTACTTCGAGCGGCTTTCGGCGCGGATGGCGCACCTGGCGCCGCCCAAAACATTCATCGCCCATCTGCTGCAGGCGACGGAGGCCATGCTGGCGAACGACGGCCGCGCCACCAACGAGGAGGTTTTCGCTGCGGCGTTCTTCCCGTTTGCCGGCCGCGCCCGCGCCGAGCTGGAGCCGACCTTTCTTGACTTCTACGCCCATGACTTCCCAAAGCTGCGGGCCTTGACGGCGCGTAAGCCGGAGGCGCGGCCCGTGGTGCAGCTCGCCTTTGCGCTGGGCTATGACGTCGCCATCTCCACCAACCCGCTCTTCCCTGCGACGGCCATTCGACAGCGGCTCGAATGGGCGGGCGTCGCCGATTTCCCGTACCGGGTCGTGACGGCCTACGAGAACAGCCGCTACTGCAAGCCGAACCTGCGCTATTTCGACGCCATCGCCGATCAGTTGGGCCGTGCGCCTGGGGAGTGCCTGGTGGTCGGCGACGAGGACATGGACATGGTCGCGGCCCGCAGCGGCTTCCCGACCTACCTGGTGCCCGGCCCTGCCACCCGGCTCGATCCCGCCACGCCCGCGCCCACTCACCGCGGCTCGCTGGCCGAAATCGCGCAACTTTTGACAAAACAGGACTGACTTGATTGGTTTTGAGTCCGAAAGGCAAATGTTCCGATCCCATGGCAACGCTTACCCAGGCGATTCCTCTAGCCACAACCGACGACGCCGAGCGATTCCACACCCCCGGTGTGCTCACGGTGGTCAGCGGTCATGCGATGCATGACACTTACACCGCGTTCCTGCCGCCACTCCTCCCCGTGCTCATCGAGAAGTTCGCCCTGTCAAATTCGCAGGCCGGACTGCTGAACGTCTTCATGCAGTGGCCATCGCTGGCACAGCCGTTTATCGGCTACCTGGCCGATCACGTCAACCTCCGTTACCTGGTCATCTTCGCGCCGGCGATCAGCGCGGCCGCAATGAGCCTGCTGGGCATCGCGCCCAGCTACGCGGTGCTGGCGCTGCTGCTGATCGTCGTCGGCTTCAGCGCGGCCGGGCTGCACGCGGTGGGGCCGGTGATCATCGGCAACCTGTCGGGCCGCAGCCTGGGCCGGGGCATGGGGATGTGGATGGTCGGCGGCGGGTTGGGCTACACCGTGGGGCCGCTGCTCATCGTCGCCGCGCTGGGCCTGGTGAAGCTGGAAGGCACGCCGTGGCTGATGGCCGGCGGCATCCTGGCTTCCGCGGTGCTTTACGTCCGGCTGCGCAACGTCTCGTCGCAGACGAACGGGGGCGCGCAGACGCGGCCGTGGCGGCAGGCGTTCCGCGCGCTGCGGCCCGTGATGATCCCGGTGATCGGCATCACGGTGGTGCGCTCATTTATGGCCTCAGCCCTGGGCACCTTCCTGCCGACCTTTCTCAAGAGCGAGGGGAGCGGCCTCTGGTTCGCCGGCGCGGCGCTCTCGATTTTCGAGGCTGCCGGGATGGTCGGCTCGCTGGGGGCCGGCTCGCTGAGCGACCGGATGGGCCGGCGGCGCATCCTGGCGGTCGCAATGGCGCTGGCTTCCCCGCTGATGGCGGCCTTCCTCCTGGCTCGCGGCGCCGCGCGGCTGCCGATCCTGGTGGCATTGGGGATCTGTGCGCTGTCTATCATGCCGGTGATGATGGCGCTGCTCCAGGAGAACTTCCGGGAGAACCGCGCGTTAGTCAACGGCATCTACCTGGGCCTCAGCTTCCTAACCAACGCTGGCGCCACGGTCATCCTCGGCGCACTAGCCGATGGATTCAGCATGCGCACTGCTTTTGCGGTGAGCGCGGCCGTGCCGCTGTTGGGGCTGCCCCTGGTCTGGCTGTTGCCGAAAGGAACCCCCCATGGAAATTGATGATCTTCACGTCAAATATGCCCCCATCCTCCGTTTTGCGCGCGGCGAGCGGTTCTTCCCGATGGCGATGGACGATTTCCTGGGCTACACCGCGCTGTACCGCAAGGGCGAGCGGCGGCCCAGGATCGCGCGCGGCAGAGTGACCGCCGACGATCTGCTGCGCCGCGGCGCGGAGGAGGTGTTCCTGCGCTCCGTGGCAGGCGGCCCGCTCACCGGCGCCGAAGTCGCCAGCCAGTGGGGAACCGCCACGCTGAAGCTACTGCGCGAGTGGACCAGTCGGCCGGCGATCGCCTGGACGCCAAACCTGGCCCAGGCCGCGTACCGCTGGTTCAGCGCAAAGACCAGCGCGGCGACCAAACACTTCTGGTGGAACAACATGCTGTTTGCGCAGCTCTCCCACGCGCTGGGCAGCGGCCTGGACAGCGCCGATCTGCCCCGCTTCACCCTGCCGGGCGACATGCGCCAGGCAGCCATTGACGCGTATGCCGAGAGCCAGAGCGGCCAGCCGCGCTACACCTATTACTATCACACCGTGCGCGAGGGCGACATCCTGAACCTGCAATACTGGTTCTTCTACGCCTACAACGACTGGGGCAACGGCTACGGCGGGTTCAACGACCACGAGGGGGATTGGGAAGGTTTCCACGTCTTCTTCAAGCTGGAGGGCGGGCGGCCGGTCGAGCCGCCGGCGTACGTCTGCTTCCTGGGGCACGAGTCGCGGCTGACCAAGCCGTGGGAGCATCCCGACGTCGAGAAGGTCGGCACGCACCCGGTCATCTACGTCGCCGCGGGCTCGCACGCCAGCTATCCGCAGCAGAAGCTCTACCCGTTGGTTGAGCTGTACAATCTGATTGATTACGCCACCGGCGACGCCACGAACCTGGATCACGACGCGTGGGTGAGCCGCCGCGCGTTGGGGAGCGCGGACGGCGCGGCCGCGGCGCCGCTGCTCGACTATTCCGGCTCATGGGGCACGCGTTACTGGCTGAACCTGAGCTGGCTGCAGATGGCCCTGCGCAGCGTCGCGTCCGGCGGTGAGGTGCTGGCGCGCATCCTGCCGGGCGAGGTCGAGCTCCCCGGCGTCAGCGCGCCCCGCGGCCCCCGGTTCAGCGCAGGAGGCGGCGAACGCGAGAGCTGGCGCGATCCGCTGGCATTTGCGGGGCTGCTTCCGGCGCGCTGATGCGTCAACGGTTCTAGATTTTCAGAACGGACATCATGCTTCAAACGACCGCCATCCTGATGGATCGCCGCACGACCGGCGCCGCGCATGAACTGACGCTGGCCGCGCCGGAGCTGGCGCGCGGCTTGGGGCCGGGGCAGGCGGTGCTGGTGAAAGCCGGCTGGGGGCCGGCGCTGACGCTGCGGCGGACGTTCTACCCGATCGGCCTGGCCGCGGAGACGTGGACGCTGCGTGTGCCGCCGGGCGGCGACTGGGGCCACGCGTGGCTGCGCGCTGCGGCGCTCGGCAGCGAGATAGACTGCCTGGGGCCGGTCGGCCAGGGGTTCGGGCTCCCGCCCGCGGCGCATAACCTGCTGTGCCTGGGCGAAGGGGAGCTGGCCTGGGCGCTGCTGCCCGCGGCCGCGGCAGCCGACGGCCAGGGGATGGCCGTAACGTTTGCGGTGGAAGGCGTCACCGGCCGGTCGCTTGCGCCGGCGAGCCGCCTGCCGCCCGGCGTCGAATACGTCGCGGCCACGCTGGACGGCAGCCTGGGCCGGCCCGGCACGCTCGCGCCGCTCCTTGCCGAGCTGCTGCCGTGGGCCGACGCGGCGTTTCTGGCCGGGTCGCTCACCTTTTACGGCCGGATGACGGCCGCGATCCAGGCTGCACGCTTCCGGCTGAACCGCGGCTTCGGCCAGGCGCTTTATCCGGCGACGTTTCTCTGCGGCACGGGCGCGTGCCAGGCCTGCGCCGCGGACGTCGCGGGCGGCCGCCGGCGCGTCTGCCTGCGCGGGCCGGTGTTTGACCTGACCGACATCACCGGGCGAACCGACTGACTTGCACCTGGGACGCGGATCACCGGCCCCGCCGTTTCGGGCGCGAGCGCGGATAAGCGCGGACAACTACATTTTCGTCGCCGCGTTCGCCGCCTGCGACCCAGACACTGATCTCGAAAGACCCTATGAACCTAAACCTTCGTCTGATCAATCCGCTGCGCCGGCCTCCCGACGCGGCGCCGACACCGGCGCAAACCGAGGCGAACGTCCGCCATCTCGTGTGGGAAATCGGCTGGTTTGGCATCGCCTGGGGGACGGTCATCAACTTCCTGCAAGTGTACGAGGTGCGGCTGGGCGCATCAAGCCTGCTGGTCGGCGCGATCACCTACGGCCCGGCATTGGTGGGCATCTTCTGGCAATTGCCCGCAGTGCGCCTGATCATGCGCACCGGCCACCGGATGCGCTGGGTGATCGGGGCCGGGTTCTTCTATCGGCTGATGTTCCTGCTGGTGGCGCTCACGCCGTTCATCTTGATGCGCGGCCGCGCCGAGGCGACCGCGGGGATCTGGGTCCTGCAGGCGATCCCGGTGACCATCAGCAACATCACCTTCCTTTCGATGCTCGCCGACGCCGTCTCCTCCGATCGGATGACGCAGGTGGTCGGCTGGCGCCTCGCGGCGTTCGGCCTCTCGAACACGCTCGCGACGCTGTTCAGCGGCCCGCTGCTGCAAGCCCTGCCGTTCCCTTTGAACTATCAAGTGCTGTTCCTGATCGGGTTCACGGCGTCGCTGGTCAGTTGGTGGCATGTCAACCAGATTCATGTGCCCGACCGCGAGCCTGATCGCCGCAAGGCCCAACCGCTGAAGCGTGAAATGGGCCGGGCCCTGTCCCACCCGCGGTTCGGGCGTTATCTGCTGGCGGTTGGCGTGCTGCAGTTTGCGCTGGGGATGATCGCGCCGCTGCTGCCGCTCTATTGGGTGCGCCGGTTGAGCGCCACCGACGGGCAGATCAGCATCGTGATGACCGTCTTCTCCGGCGTCATGGTGCTTGGCTCGCTGACCACCAGGCGCGTGGTGGCGCGGATCGGCCGCGAACGCGCGCTGGCGGCCGGCGCGCTGGGCTATGCGCTCTATCCGCTGCTCACGTCGCTCTCGCCGTCGGTCTGGTGGCTGATCCCCTGGGCCGCGCTGGCCGGTTTCATGAACGCGGCGATGTCCGTGACGCTTTTCGACAATTTGATATCCGTGACGCCCGACGGCGAGCGCACGACGCACATCGCGATCTACAACAACGTGATCAACATCGCGCTGTTTGCTGGCCCGATCATCGCCGGCCTGTTGGCGGCCAACGGCGCCCGGACTGCGTTGGCGTTGCAGATCACCGCAGGGGTTTTCCTGGTGTCTGCGGTGCTGCTGGCCACGCGCAGAAAGGGGCCGGTCCCGCAGCCGCCCGCCGAGCCTATCTGAACAGTCACGGTTCCTTAATCAATTCCGCATACTCATCACCGTTGACGGCAGCCGCCCGCCGCGCCGCATGAAGGCGCGGGCCGAGAACGGGTTGACCCGCATCACCGGCGCGACACCAAGCAGGCCGCCAAACGATACGAGGTCGCCAGCCTGCCGGCCCGGCGCCGGGATCACACGCACCGCGGTCGTCTTGTCGTTGATGATGCCGATCGCCAGCTCGTCCGCGATGATCGCGGCGATGGTCTCCGCGGGCGTGTCGCCGGGGATGGCGAACATATCCAGCCCCACAGAGCAGACCGCGGTCAGCGCCTCCAACTTGTCCAGGCTCAGCGCGCCCTGCAGCACCGCCTCGATCATGCCCGCGTCCTCGCTCACCGGGATGAAGGTCCCGCTGAGGCCGCCGACGTTGCCGCTCGCCATCACGCCGCCCTTCTTCACCGCATCCATCAGCAGGGCAATTGCCAGGGTCGAGCCGTGCGCGCCGATGTGCTCGATGCCGAACGCCTCGACGACGTTCGCCACCGAATCGCCGGCCGCGGTGGTGGACGCCAGCGAGATGTCCACGATGCCGAACGGGATGCCCAAATCCGCCGCCAGCTCGCGGCCGATCAGCTCGCCGGCGCGGGTGATCTTGAACACAGTGCGCTTGATCACCTCGGAAAGCTGCGTCAGGTCGCAATCGCGGTTCTTCTCCACCACGCTGCGGACCACACCCGGCCCGCTGATCCCAACATTCAGCGTCACGTCCGGCTCGCCGACGCCGTGATACGCGCCGGCCATGAACGGGTTGTCCTCGGGCGCGTTGACGAAGACGACGAACTTGGCGCAGCCGATGGCGTCGGGCGTGGCTGCCGCGGTCGCCTTAAGCATCGGCCCCAGCAGATTAACGGCGTCCAGGTTCAGCCCAGCGTGCGTCGAGCCGACATTGAGGAACGCACACACACGGCCGGTCGCGGCCAGCACTGCGGGCAGCGCCTCGATCAGCACTTGATCGGACCGGGTCAGCCCCTTCTGCACCAACGCGCCGAAGCCGCCAATGAAATCAATCCCCGCGTCCCGTGCGGCCCGGTCGAGCGTCTGCGCCATCGCCAGGTACTTCTCCGGCGTCGCGTGCGTCTCCATGATCAGGCTGACCGGCGTCACCGAGATGCGCTTGTTGACGATGGGGATGCCGTACTTGACCTCCAGCGGCCGGGCGTGGCTGATCAACGCGCAGGCGTAGCCGTTGACCTTGCGGTAGACCTTCTCCTGGAACGCCGCGAAATCCGAGTCAATGCAATCCTTGAGGTTGACCCCCAGCGTCGTCGTGCGGATATCCAGGTTCTGGTGCAGCGTCATGTTCGCGGTTTCGAACAGTTCTTCGACGTCGAATTTCATCGTTTATATCCTGTGCATCATCTTGAACACGTTCTGGTGCTGGATCTGGATGCGCATCCCCATATCGTCGCCCAGCGCCTGCAGTTGGGCGCTGAGGGTTTCCAGGTCGCGGTTGGCCGCGCGCATGTCCACCGCCATCGTCATCACGAAGTAGCCCTCCATGACGCCCTGGCTGATGTCCTCGATGTTGATGTCCGCTTCGTACAACAGGCCGGCAATCCGGGCGACGATCCCTTTCCGGTCCTGGCCGATCACGGTGATGAAAAGCAGCTCTTTTGTAGACAGTGTAGTTTCCTGATCCATGAGTGGTTGCCTCAACAATGACGGGATATGAAAAGCCGGCGCCAGTCGGGGCGACTGTGCCGGCAACGAGTGAAACCTGGACATCTGACGAAATGATAATCAAATCATCAGATCGCGCCAAATCGGTCATACACCCACTGCCCGCCCACCATCGTTCGCACAGGCCGGATGTCTCGTAGCTCGTGCGGGTTGCACCGGAACGGATCAGTCTCTAACACGATCAGGTCGGCCAGATAGCCGGGGGCGAGCCGGCCCAGGCGATCCTCCATGCCGGCCGCGTAGGCCGCGCCCGCGGTGTAGCCGTGCAGCGCCTCCGCCAGGGTCAGCCGCTGCGCCGGATACCAACCGTCCACGCCCGGCGACCCATCGGCGCGCCGGCGGGTCACCGCGGCGTGCAGCCCCAGGAAGGGGTTGGGCGACTCCACCGGCGCATCGGAGCCAAAGGCAACGCGGGCGCCCGCCTGGAGCTGGGTGCGCCAGGCATACGCGAGCCCGGCGCGGGGCCCCCAATGCCGGTCGGCGATCAGCATGTCGGAGGTCGCGTGAAGCGGCTGCATGGACGCGATCACGTTCAGCTCGGCCAGCCGGCCGGCGTCGGCGGGATGGATGACCTGGACATGTTCGATGCGGTGGCGCAGGTCCGGCCCGGCCAGATGCTCGTGCTCATAGCCGCGCAACCGCTGATAAGCATCGAGCACCGCGCGGACGGCGCGGTCGCCGATGGCATGGACAGCCAGGCTCAAGCCGTTCTGGGCCGCCAGCCGGCCGTGCTCGAAAAGCTGATCGGCGTCCATCATCAGAATGCCGCAGTCGTCCGTCCCCTCGTAGGGCGCCAGCATGGCGGCCGTCTGCGGGCCCAGCGCGCCATCCATGAAGACCTTGACCGCGCCGATCCGCAGCATATCGTCGCCGAAGCCGGTGCGCAGCCCCAGGCCCGCGACCAGGGGCAAATCCTCCAGCGGGATGCTCTTGAGGACGCGCAGCTTCAGCTCGTCGGCCGCGTGGAGAAGCTGCAGCGCCGCAAAACAGTTCCGGCGGTCGAAATCATGAACGCCGGTCAGGCCAACTCGCCACAACGTGGGCAGGGCGCGGCGAAGGGCTGCGGCGGTCTGCGCCGCGGAGGGCCGCGGGATGATATTGGCGACCAGATCCATCGCGGTCTCGTAGAGGACGCCGTCCAGGTTGCCGTCCGGGCCGCGTCCCAGACGTCCACCGGCCGGGTCGGGCGAGGCGGCCGTGAGCCCGGCGAGCGCGAGCGCAGCATGGTTGACCCAGGCAGAATGATAGGACTTGTGCGTGATGTAAACGGGGTTGTGCGGCGCGGCCGCGTCGAGGTCGGCGGCTGTGCCGGGGCCATCCGGCCAGACGTTCTGATTGAAGGTCTGCCCGCGCACCCACTCGCCGGGCGGAGTCAGGCGGGCGCGCTCGGCCACGCGGCGCAAACACTCGGCGCGCGTGGTCGTCTCGCAGTCAATCCGCTCCAGGCCGAGCGCATAGTACTCCAGGTGCAGGTGAGCATCGGTCAGGCCCGGCAGCAGCACCCGACCCTCCAGGTCCTCAACGGCAAAGCGGCTGCCGAACTCAGCCAGCAGACGGTCAGTGGCGCCCACGGCCACGATGCGATCCCCGTCAATGGCGATGGCCGTGGCAGCCGCTTGCCGGTCGTCCAGCGTGTGAATCCGTGCGTTGGTGAGAAGCATGGCTGTCATTCTGATCTGACCCTCATCTTACGTACCGGCGCTTGCTACGCCATTCGCCAGGAGCAGTGGCCCGCCGGGAGTGTCTTGCACCTGCCAGCCCAGGCCGGCGATGCGGACGCGCAAGGCATCCGAGCGGGACCAATCGCGCCGGCTGCGGGCGTCTTCTCGCTCCGCCACAAGCGCCATCACCTCAGCAGGCGGCTGCTTCGGGAGCTCGTCAGCCTCGTGCGCAGCCAGCGCCTCCGCCCAGATTTCGGGCGGCAGGCCCGCGTCCGGTTCAGGCCAAGAGAACGGGCCAAATTCCGCCAGCGAGAAGCGGCCGCTGGCAGCGAAAGCCCGCGCACCGTCGGGGTGCAGCACGGTGACGTCCCCCGCTCCCATCACTTCCGCCGCACCGTCCGCCAGATCAATCGCCAACGCGGTGTGCTCGTCAATGCCGATGACCGTCACGTCGGGCGGGAGCATGGCGAACAGCTTCTCGAAGCGCGCTTGGCCCATGAAACAGCGGCTGGTGTCCAACTCAGCGCCGCCCTCGGTGTTGTTCCAGTGGGGCACGAAAACCAGTTTGAGGCCGTAGGGGCCAAATAGATCGAGCCCGGGCTGCCAGTGCAGGTCATGCCCGGCCTTATAGATTTCATAGACAGGCAGCGCAAACGCACTGATGGCGACAACCGCCGCGCTGGCTGCGGCCAGGGTGGCGCCCACCCGCTGCCGCGCAATCATCCGGCGCCAGGCGAGGCTGCCCAACAGGTGCCGCACGGCGTAGGTCGGGCTGCCCGGCCCCATGAACAGCAGATCGGCCGCCAGGAGCGGCGCGGTGATCTCCGGATCGTCGGTGCTGAAAGGACCGCTGCGCCGGCGGGCCGGCACCACGGTGACTACCGGCCGATAGTTGCTCAGCCGCACGGCCAGAAAATCGGCCACACGGCCGGCCACCCGATCCGAGTTCAGCTCGAAGCCGGCCGGGGTCTCCAGCACGGCGACCCGCAACTGGGTGGGCACGGAGCGCGCCCGCGCCAGCGCCTCAAAGACGCGGCCGCCGGCCAGCGATGTCTCCCCGGAGCCGAGCAGTGCGATACGGCCCGGCGCATGTCCTTCGGTGTGCATGGTTCACCTGCCCGCTGCGGCCGAATGCCCGGCGCTGCTCCGTGCGCTCGCGTCATCGAGCACAGCGACCTCGTCCGGGGTCAGCCGCCAGCCCAGCGCACCGGCGTTCGCCTCCGCCTGGCGCGCGTTCTTGGCGCCGGGGATCGGCACCGCGCCTTTGCAGATGAGCCAGTTCAGCGCGACCTGGCCCGGTGCCTTGCCGCCGTGCACCTCGCCGATCTCCCGCAGCCGGCCGATCAGCGGCTGAACGTTGGCCAGAAACTCGCCCCGGTAGCGCCGGCCGCGGAAGCCGGGCAGCGGGTTCGCGGCCGAGTACTTGCCGGTCAACACGCCCTTCGCCAGCGGGCTGTAGGCGATCAAGGTCACGCCCAGCTCCTGGCACGCCTGCAACAGGCCATTCTGCTCCGGCGCGCGGTGCAGGAGGCTGTATTCGACCTGGTTGGACGCCAGCGGCACGCCGCGCTTCGCTAGAACGGCGTGGGCGCGGCGCATCTGATCCGCGCTGTAGTTGCTCACGCCGACGGCGCGCGTCAGCCCGGCCGCCATGGCATCCGCCAGTGCATCGGCCCAGACCTCCACGGGCGTCGGGGCCATGGGCCAGTGAATCTGGTAGAGATCCACCTGTGCGAGACCCAGCCGCGCCAGGCTCCCGCGCAGCGCCGACAGCAGCGCACCCTTGCCCAACCGCCACGGCAGCGGCATAAATTTGGTAGCGACGACCGGACGCGCGCCGTTCCCGCCGATGAAGCGGCCGAGGAAGCGCTCCGACCGGCCCTGGCCATAGATTTCGGCGGTGTCGAAGAATGCGACGCCCGCGGCCAGGCTGGCATCGAACGCGGCCTTGATCTCCTCTTCCGCGTAGCCTTTACCGTAGCCCCAAAACATGCTGTCGCCCCACTGCCAGGTGCCCGCGCCCAGCGGCGGCACACGCACGTCCGTCTTGCCGAGTGAGATCGTTTCGCTAGTGTTCATGATTGCCCCTTAACGGCCAATAAACCCTGGACGATGGCCCATCATCTTTCGTCTATCGTCCAAGGTCTATCGTCTATCCCCCAACAAATCGCGCAGCGCGGATTCGGCGTCAGGGAAGCGGAATTTGAAGCCCAGATCGAGCAGCCGGGCCGGCCGCGCCCGTTGACCGTCGAGCACCATCGTCGCCACCTCGCCGAGCGCCAGCTTCAACGCGAAGCCGGGGACGGGCAGCCATGACGGCCGATGCAGCACCCCACCCAAGACTTGCGCGAACTCGGCGTTGCTCAGCGCGGCCGGCGCGCACAGGTTGAACGGCCCGCTTGCCTGCCCGTTCTCGATCAGGAAACGGATCGCGGCCACTTCGTCCGCCGGATGAATCCAGGAGAAGCCCTGCCGGCCGCTGCCCATTGGCCCGCCGGCGAAGAACTTGAACGGAAGCAGCAACTGCTTCAACGCGCCCTCGTCCGGGCTGAGCACAACGCCGGTGCGGATGCTCACGTGACGCACGCCCTGTGCAGCCACGGCGGCGGTGGACGCCTCCCACTCGACCGTCAGCCGCGCCAGGAAGTCATCGCCCGGCCCGTCTGTCTCGGTCAGCACTTTGTCGGCGCGCGTCCCGTAGTGGCCGATGCCGGAAGCCTGGATGACGCCCAACGGTTTGACCCGGCTGGCCGTCACGGCTTCAACGACCGCCGCACCCGCGTCCAGCCGGCTGCGGCGGATCAGCGCCTTCCGTTCCGCGGTCCAGCGCGCAGGCGGGAAGCCGCCGCCGGACAGATTCTCGCCCGCCAGGTTAACGATGGCGAGCGCACCGTCGGCCAGTCCGCCCCAACCCGTGGCCGTGCGGCCGTCCCACTTCTCCGCACGCGCGCCGGCCGGCAGACCGGTCACGCGCGCGGGGTTGCGGCTGAGCGCAACGACTTCGTAGCCTGCCTGCGCCAGGTCGGCCGCCAGGTTCCGTCCGATAAAACCGGCGCCGCCGGTGATGATAACCCGCATGAGAGCCTCCTTTCATCCGAACCGGATGTACAGTATATCACATTACGCCCCGGCGACATGATTCATTTGACCCCGGTCGCGTTCGCCTCTAGAATAGGCCGCAGGAGAGATAGTATGGACGAATCGTTGCTCCCTCAAATCAGGGCCTACCACGAAGCCTCAAAGCATCATTTCCGAACCCCGGCGGCCGGGCCGGATGACCTGGATTGGGCCAACCAGCCGGATCAGTTTCGCCGTTACGCCGGCGCGGCCGTCATCCCGCTGGCGCGGCCGGAGATCGACGCCGGGCCAGACTACGACGCCGGCTTTGCGCCGGCGCTTGTCGCGCCGACGCCGCTGACGGCCGAGAGCATCGCGCGCCTCTTTTTCGATGCGCTGGCGATCTCGGCCTGGAAGACGGATGGCGTCGAACGGTGGTCGCTGCGCGTGAACCCATCCAGCGGCGATCTGCACCCCACCGAAGGCTACATCATCTGCGGGCCGGTGGCGGGACTGTGCGAGACGCCGATCCTGGCGCACTACGCACCGGCCAAGCACGCGCTCGAAGTGCGCGCCCGGCTGTCGGAGCGCACCTGGCAGGATCTACAGGAGGGCGTGGCGCTGCAGGCGAGCGAGGGCCTGCCCGAAGGGACGATCCTGGTCGGGCTGACCTCCATCCTCTGGCGCGAGGCGTGGAAGTACGGCGAGCGCAGTTTCCGCTACTGCCAGCACGACGTGGGCCACGCGTTGGCCGCGCTCGCCATCGCCGCGTCGGGCCTGGGCTGGGAGGCGCGGCTGCTCGATGGCCTGGGCAGCGACCAAGTGGCCGCGCTGCTCGGCGTGGGCGACCCGCGCAGCGGGGAGCCGGAGCACCCTGCTTGCCTGGTCGCAGTGTATCCGCACAGCCGGGATTTCCGCCGGTGGCAGGTCCCCCAAAGCATAATTGATCTCTTCAATCACCTGGGACTGCAGGGCCAGCCGAACAGCCTGAGCCCTGCACACGTCGAGTGGCGGTGGGCCGAGGCGGCAGCCGAGATCACGCGCAAGCCGGTGAAGGATGACGAAGGACGAGCGACGGACGACGAAGATCGCTCCACACCCCTCGCTCCACGCTCCGCGCTCTCCGCTCCACGCCCCACGCCCCTCGCCCTCCGCCGCATAATCCATCAACGCCGGAGCGCGGTGGCGATGGACGGGAAGACGACCATCGCGGCGGACGCGTTCTACCGCATCCTGGCGCGTACGCTGCCGGCCGCGGGGGTGGCGCCGTTCGCCCTGCTGCCCTGGCCGCCTCGCGTGGATCTGGCGATCTTCGTGCACCGCGTGACGGGGATCCAGCCGGGACTCTACTTCCTGGCGCGCAATCCGGCCCGCGTCGCCGCGTTGCGCGCGGCCATGAAGCCGGAGTTCGCCTGGGCGCCACCGCCCGGTTGTCCGCCAGAGCTGCCGCTATTCGGCCTAGGGCGCGGCGATCTGCGCGCCTTCGCCCGCCGGGTTTCCTGCGGGCAGGACATCGCAGCCGATGGCTGCTTCAGCCTGGGGATGCTGGCCGAGTTCGACGGGCCGCTCAACGAGCACGGCGCGTGGATCTACCCGCGGCTGTTCTGGGAGTGCGGCATGATCGGCCAGGTGCTCTACCTGGAGGCCGAGGCGGCCGGCGTGCGCGGCACGGGGATCGGCTGCTTCTTCGATGACGGGATGCACGCGCTGCTGGGGCTGCGCGACCGCGCCTACCAGAGCCTCTACCATTTCACCGTTGGCGGCCCGGTGGATGACTCGCGGCTGACGACGCTGCCGGCGTACGGGTGACACGTAGAGCGTGGTGTAGTGAAGCGTGGAGCGATCTGGCCGAACATCACGCTCTACGCTCCACGCTCTACGCTCCACGCTCTACGCTTCACGGCTCAACAGGAACACCATGTCCGACTGGCAAACCCTCGAATCCGCCATCACCGCCTGCCGCCGCTGCCCGCGCCTGGTCGCCTGGCGGGAGGAGGTCGCGCGGATCAAGCGCCGGGCGTACCGGGAGGACGAATACTGGGGCAGGCCAGTGCCCGGCTTCGGTGATCCTGGCGCGCGCGTGCTGATCGTCGGCCTGGCGCCGGGCGCGCACGGGGCGAACCGCACCGGCCGGATGTTCACCGGCGATAGCTCCGGCGACTTCTTGTATGGGGCGCTTCACCGGGCCGGTTTCGCCAGCCAGCCGGCCTCACGGGGCCGCGCCGACGGCCTGACGCTGACCGGCGCGTACATCTCGGCCGCGTGCCGCTGCGTCCCGCCGGACAACAAACCGACGCCGGAGGAGCTGGCCGCATGCCGTCCGTTCCTGGCTCAGGAGATCGCCTTGCTGCCGGACGTCCAGGTCGTGGTGGCGCTGGGCCGCATCGCCTTTGACGCGATGCTGCGGGTCTATTCCGAATTACAACCTTCAGCCTTCGCCCTGAAAAATCCTGTGTTTGCTCACAACGCGCTCGCATCCCTCGGCCCCGGTCTGCCGCTGCTGGTCGCCTCGTATCATCCCAGCCGCCAGAACACGCAGACCGGCCGGCTGACGAGCGCGATGTTCGATCAGATCTGGACCACGGTCCACGCCTGTGACGTCTGAGGAACCGATTCAGCAGTGTTGCCCCGTGATTTGCATCGCCGGGCAGCCGTCCCGAGTGCACTCAACCTGACAACGAGGCCAATGCGATGCGCAAACCCACCCGTTTCGCCCCCTGGATTATTTCCCTCTTTGTGCTTGCTGCGCTGCTGATCGCCCCCGCGGGCCTGGGTCTTGCGCCGGCCCGCGCGTATGGCAGCATGACGTTGGACGGCGTGCGCGATGCCGGCTACGGCGCGGCCATCGCCACCGACCCGAGCAGCGACCTTGCCAATCCGGGCCCCGGCGGCTGGAGCGGCACGGCCTGGACGGACCTGACCGCGCTCTATTGCCAGAACGACGCCGGTTCGCTCTACGTTTACGCCAGCTTGCCGCAGTACACCCAGGCGGGCTCCAGCGGGCAGATCGGCTTGCTCATTGATGCGGGCACGACCGCCGGTGGCAGCAGCGATCCGTGGGCCAACGCGATCACTTTCGGCCACGCCAACAAGCCGGACTACATCATCCGCGGCAATATCCCGGGGATGCAAGGGGGGGACAACGGCTGGACGGAGCTGCGCACGTGGAGCGGCTCGGCCTGGAGCGCGGGCGGGACGAACTGGGGCGGCATCAGCGGCGGCGGACAGATCGGCAGCAAGATCGCCTATGCCAACGGCAACGGCATCGAATTCATGATCCCGCTGAGCGACATCGGCGCCCCGGCCCCCGGCGCCACGCTGAACCTGGAGTTCTTTGCCACCCAGTCCGGCAGCGCCAAGGGCGCCTACGACACCGTGCCGACCGATGATCAGTCCACCGGCTGGGATGACGCGACCACCGAGGTCAATTGGGCCAGTTGCACGCTGTCCGCGTCCGGGCCGACCGGCACCCCGACCGCGACCGCGACCCTGAGCCCGACACCCACAGCGACGCAGCCTTCGAGCTGCGCCGGCGCTGTCGCCGGCGATGGCGTCATCGTCACAACCGCGCTCTATCACGACGACACGGACGCGACCTACCGGGTTCCCACCGGCAACATCCTGCCGGCCGGCCAGGCGCAGCTCCGCCTGCGCGCCTGCCACGGCGACGCCCAGTCGGTGCAGGTGCTGGTCTGGCGGACGGGCGACCCGTTGGCATCGCCCTCTTTCACCTACGACGCAGCCGTTGCCAGCAGCGATGGGACCTATGACCTCTGGGAAGCGACCGTACCCGGCCCGAACTACGTGGTGGATCAGTGGTATCAGTTCCGCGTGGCCGACGCTGGTGCGACAGGGCAATTCAACCCGGTCAGCGGGAACACCGGTCCCGGCAAATGGTACACCGGCGCGCTGGCGAATCCGTCCTGGAAGCTGGGCACGGCGGCCGGCCCCACGGCCACGCCGACCTTTACGCCCACACCCGGCGGGCCGACCGTGACGCCCACGGCGACGATCCCGGCCAACTGCGCGGGAGCAGCGGCCGGCGACGGCAGCATTCGGTCGGCCGCGATCTATCATCTCGACACGGATCCGACCTACCGTACGCCGGTGGGCGACATCCTGCCCGATGGCAGCGCCAAGCTGCGCCTCCGCACCTGCCAGGGGGACGTGCAGCAGGTCAGCGTGCTCGTCTGGCTAACCGGCGCGGGGGCGACGCCGTCCTTCACCTACGCGGCCGCCGTCACCGGCTCCGATCCGACCGGCCCGTACGACATCTGGGAGGCGACGGTGCCCGGGCCGGGCTACAATATCAATCAGTGGTATCAATTCAAGGTCGTGGACGGCGCGGCGGTGGGGCACTACCACCCGATGAGCGGCAACACCGGGTCCGGCGTCTGGATCAACAGCGCGTCACCGGTGGATCCCTCGTGGAAGTTGGGCACTACGCCAGCACCGCCGGCAGATTATGTCGTGCCGGACTGGATGCAGGACGCGGTGATCTACCAGATTTTCCCCGATCGCTTCCGCGATGGGAACGCAACGAACAACGCAGCGGGCGCAACAGTCTACGGGCCGAACACGTGCAACGGCTATTCCGGCGCGGGCGCACCCGCCTGCATCACGTCGCTGCACAGTTCGTGGACCGAGCTGCCGGTGACGCCGGGCTTCGGCATTGATTTCTTCGGCGGGGATCTGGCCGGTATTACACAGAAGATCAACGCGGGCTATTTCAACGACCTGGGCGTCAATGTTCTCTACCTCAATCCGGTCTTTGCAGCGTCGTCGAACCACGGCTACGACACTAACGACTACTACCAGATCAACCCGCGCTTCGGCACGCTGGCGGACTTCGATGCGCTGATTGCGGCCGCGCACGCCCACGGCCTGCGGGTCATCCTGGACGGCGTCTTCAACCACGCCGGCATGGACAGCATCTACATTGACAAAAACAAGACGCAGGGCGGCGCGTGCGCGTCGGCCAGCAGCCCGTACCGGGCCTGGTTCACCGCGGGGGGCGACGGCGCGGCCTTCGCCTGCGAGAGCGGCTGGGGTTGGAAGGGGTGGTCCGGCTACGAGACGATCCCGGAGTTCGTGGACGGCAACGCCGACGTGCGCCAGTTCTTTTTCAAGGACGGCAGCAGTTACAGCCCTGGCGGCTTATCCGTCACCCACTACTGGCTGAACCGCGGCATCGCGGGCTGGCGGTTCGACGTGGCGCAGGACATCACACATAGTTGGTGGCAGGAGATGCGCCCTTACGTCAAAACCGCCTACGGCAGCAGCGACACGCTGATGCTGGGCGAGGTGACGGGCGGCTGCTACCCTTACCAGGATTTCGTCAACGCCAAGGAGCTGGACTCAGCGATGAACTATTGCTTCCGGGACTGGTCGCGCGACTGGGCCAACGGCGGCGCACCCAGCAGCTTCAACGCCTCCTGGAACACCTTCCGCAATAACATGGCGCCTTCAGCCTGGCGCATCATGATGAACCTGCTGAGCAGCCACGACTCCCCGCGGGTGTACAGCAACCTCAACAGCGATAAGGCTCGCATCAAGCTGGCGGTCCTGCTGCAGATGACGCTGCCCGGCGCGCCGTCCGTGTATTACGGCGACGAGGTCGGCCTGCCCGGCAGCGGCGACCCGGACAACCGGCGCACCTATCCGTGGGCGGATAAAGGCGGCAGCCCGGACACCGACATGTACGCGCACTTCAAGAAGGTCATCGGCCTCCGCAACACCTACAGCGCGCTGCGCCGCGGCGACATGGCGACGCTGCTGGTCAGCGACGCCAGCTACCTCTACAGCTTCATCCGCTGGGACGCGACCCAGAACGTCGTCGTGGTGCTCAACAACGGCACGTCGGCCGCCAACGCCACGATCCCGGTGGCATCGTATCTCGCCGATGGCACAATCCTCACCGACGTGCTCAACGGCAGCACGTTCACCGTCGCCGGAGGCAACATCACGGCCTCGGTGACCGGCCAGTGGGGCCGTATCCTGGTCGCCTCGAAGCTGGTCGCGTCCGCTGCCCGCGATACGAGCGGCGCGGTCAAGGTGAGCTGGAACAGCTTCGTCGGCGCTGCCAGCTACCGCGTGCTGCGCGCGGCCAACGCGCCCTACTTCGCACCGGCTGCAGATCCCGTCGCAGCCGGCCAGCAGATCTACCGGGGGAGCGATCTGAACTACACCGACCCCGCAGCGCATACGGCCAGCTCAGCCATCAACGACTTCTACCTGGTGCAAGCGCTGGATGCCGGCGGAAATGTGCTCGGCACGTCCAACCGCACCGGCGAGTTCACATTTGATCTGACGCCGGGCGCCCACTGAGATTCCGGCGAGGGGTTGCATCGGGAATTCCTGCGGCCCGGCCGGGGCGTCTGTTGTGGTCAGGAGGAATCATGCTCCGATTTACCGAGATTCAAACAGCCATCCGCGCGGAAAGACTGGCCGGGTGGCTGCTCTACGACTTCAAGGGCCTGAACCCCATCGCGCTGCGCGTCGCCGGCATCCCGGCCGACCGCTTGCTCAGCCGGCGTTGGGCGTGCTTCATCCCCGCGGCGGGCGAGCCGCGCTGGCTGTTCCACGCCATCGAGGCCGGCGGCATGGCTGATCTCGCGCCCGGCTGCGCCAGGTACGTCTCATGGCAATCATGGCGTGACGGGCTGGCCGCGCTGCTGGCCGGTGCGGGCCGGGTGGCGATGGAGGTCTCGCCCGGCTGTGCGATCCCCTACGTCAGCCGCGTGGATGCGGGCACAGCCGAACTGGTGCGAAGCCTGGGGGTTGAAGTTGTCACCTCCGCCGACCTGGTCCAGGTGGCCGAGGCGGTGTGGACACCTGCGCAGCTTGCCAGCCACCGCCGCGCGGCTGCCGCGCTGATCGAGGTGCAGGCCGGGACGTTCGCGCACGTCCGCGAGCGCCTGGCGGCCGGGCTGCCCGTCACCGAGTGCGGCATCCGGGATTTCATGATGACGCAGTTCGCCGCTCGCGGGCTGGAAACCGACCACCCGCCCATCGTCGCAATCAACGGCCATGCGGCCGACCCGCACTTCGCCCCGCGACGCGACGCCGATACGCCGCTGCACCCGGGCGACTTTCTGCTGCTCGACCTCTGGGGCCGCGAACCGGACGCAGACGCCATCTACGGCGACATTACGTGGGTCGGCTACGCAGGCTCTGCGGTGCCGCCGCGCCTGGGGCAGGTGTTCGAGGTCGTGCGTCAGGCGCGGGATGCGGCGGTGGCGTACGCGCAGGCGCGGCTGCGGATGGGCGCGCCCGTCTACGGCTACGAAGTAGACGACGCCTGCCGGGCGGTGATCGAGCAGGCCGGCTTCGGCCCGTCCTTCATCCATCGCACCGGCCACTCTATCGGCACGAGCGACCACGGCAACGGGGTCAACATAGACAACCTGGAGACCCAGGACCGCCGCCGGCTGATTCCGGGCGTTGGCTTCTCCATCGAACCGGGCGTCTATCTGCCGGCGGAAGGCTTCGGCGTGCGGCTGGAGATTGACTGCTACGTGACCGGCGGCGACGTGGAAGTCACCACGCTGCCGCTGCAAAACAAGCCGGTGCTGCTCGCATGAGGGCCTTACGCTGGATTCTCGTTGCGCTGGTGCTGTTTGGGCTGGGGCTGCTCGCCGGAAACTGGCTGCGGAACCGCATCGCCGGCCCGGTCGCGATCCCGACGCCCGCGCCGACCGCGCCGGCCACTGCGACGCGGACGACCATTCTGCCCGTCACGCCGACCGCGACAAGGATGCCCGCGCCGCCCACGCAGCCGCCCACCGCACCGCTTCCGACGGCCGCGGCCACACCGGCCGGGCCGGTCGAAAGCCCGGCGCCGGACCCCAAACGGATCATCATCACCGAGGCGGATGTACTGAACGCATTGGCGAGCGGCGTCGGCGCGCAGCAGGGGCTGGCCGTCACCAACCTGGCGGTGCGGTTTGCCGATGACAGGCTCCGGCTCACCGCGGACTCCATCACCTACAATGGCATCAATATCCGCGACCTGGCCCTGGTGGGCACGCTGGTCGCACAGGACGGCCGGCTGCAGCTCCGCACCGAATCCATCTCTCCCGGCGGACTGATCACCGCGCTGATCCCCACACTCGCCAACCAGGCATTGGCGCAATATGCCGGAGGGTGGTACATTGAGGCTGTACAGACGCTGGATGGCCAGCTGGAGGTGCAGATTCGTTGAGCGTGGAGTAAGACATGGAAGCCCTTTCCGCGTTCTTCATGCGGAACATCGTATACGTGTATTTTTTCTACGGGCTGGCGTTTTTTGCCGTCGGGCTCGTGGTGATCCTGGAGTCCGGCCGCGCCTCCGAGTTCCGCTTTGCGCGCGCCCTGATTCCGCTGGCGCTGTTCGGCTTCATCCACGCGGGGCACGAATGGTTCGAGATGTTCCAGATCTTCGCCGCGCACGAAGCACAGCACGCGGCCAGCATCGCAGAAGAACTGATCGGCATCGTCTCCCTGGTGACTTCTTTTCTCTTCCTGCTGGCCTTCGGCACCCGGCTGCTGCCCGACGCGGAGATGCACCCCCGCGCCAGCCCCTGGCAGGTGGCGGGGATAGGCCTCCTGTGGGTGGCCGCAGTCGGGGTCGTCTATCTGCGCAAGTCCCCGTCCCTCTCCGAGCTGCTCTCCGCGGCCGATGTGCTGGCGCGTTACAGCCTGGCGATCCCCGGCTCGCTCCTGGCAGCGTGGGCGTTGCTGCGGGAGCGCCGCGACTTTCATGCCCGCGGCATGTCGGCTTACGGCCGCTCGCTGCTCTGGGCGGCGCTGGCGTTCTTCATTTACGGCGCGGTCGGACAGCTTTTTACACGGCCCAGCCTTGTCTTTCCATCCGGCACAATCAACACCGCTTTCTTCCTCCGCACCTTCGGCTTTCCGATTCAAATGCTGCGCGGCGCGGCGGCCGTCGGGATCGCGATCGGGCTGGCCGGCGCGTTGCGGGCCTTCGAACAGGAAAGCCGCGTGCGGTTGGCCCGCGCCAATAAAGCGCGCATCGAGGCCCAGACCGCAGCCCTGGCAGCGCAGCAACACCGCGCCGACGAGGTCGAGGCACTCAACGTGCAGTTGAGCACGACGGCCCGCGAGCTCGCCGCGATGGTCGAAATGGCGCGTATCTTGACTTCCACGATGGATCGCCGGCGCCTGTTGAACGATGCGCTGGGCCAGATCGTCACCAGCTTCGAGCGAGCCTGTTGCAGCATCATCTTTCTGAAACGCACCGACGGCGGGCTGGAGTTGGCCGGCGAATATCGCCGGCCGCAGGCGCCCACGCCGCAGCATCCGCCGCCGCTGACCGCGGCGGCCGCTGACGCCGTGACCCTGGCCGGGCCTGTCGGGGCGCGGTTGGATGGCGTGGTGTGCGGCCTGGGTGAGGATGCATTCGCCGATGGGACCACCTATCGCACATTGGGCCTGCCCCTCCAGGCCAAGGGGCAGATCTTCGGCGGGCTGGCGCTCTCTTCGGTGCGCGAGGAGGAACCCTTAGGTGAGCCAGACCTGCGCCTTCTGACCGCCTTTGCCGGGCAGATCAGCACCGCGCTGGAGAACGCCCAGCTCTACGGCGTCGTGCAAGATCGCGAAGCGCAGCTCGAGAAGCTGGTGCGGCAGCTGGTCAACACCCAGGAGCAAGAACGGGCGCGCATCGCCCGTGAGCTGCACGACGAGACCGGCCAGAAGCTGACCGCACTGGCGATGGGCCTGGCTGCGGTCGAAGGCGCCCTGACATCCGAATCGGGCCAGGCGCAACCACTGGTGCGCGACCTCCGCGAGGTCTCCGACAGCGCCATCACCGAGCTGCGCCGCATCATGGCCGACCTGCGCCCGGCGCAGTTGGACGACCTGGGGCTGATCCCGGCCCTGCGTTGGTACATCGGCCAGTTCAGCGGCCGCCATCCAGGGCTGAACGTATCCCTGAACGCCGGACGCCTGCCTAAACGCCTGCCGCCAGAGCATGAGACGGTGCTCTTCCGCGCAGTGCAGGAGGCGCTGACCAACGTCGCGCGGCACGCGCAGGCAACTCAAGCCACCATTGATCTGCGCCAGGAAGAACACTCGGTGCGGCTGGCGATCGCCGACAACGGCATCGGCTTCGACGTGAACACGCCGCCCAAATACGAACGCGGCAGCGGCCTGGGCCTGGTGGGCCTGCGAGAACGCGTCGCGTTGGTGGGCGGGACCTGCACCATCGAGTCCACGCCAGGCCGCGGCACGCGAATCGGCATCGAGCTGCCGGTGAAGACTGTGGAGCGGGGGGCGTAGAGCGGAGAGCGTAGAGCGGAAAGCAGGGAGCGGAGGGCGCGCCGGGGCGCTTGCGTCTTTCGTCCTTTGTCCTCCGCCGGCCTCTGACCCGTCGCTGATTCGCATCGTCTATCGTCCGTCGTCCTCCGTCCATCATCCAAGGTGAAAGCATGAGTCAGATACAAATATTACTGGTTGACGATCACGCCGTCGTGCGCGCCGGGCTGCGCATGCTGCTCGCGGCCGATCCTGAGCTGGAGATCGTGGGCGAGGCGGAAAACGGCGCGGCTGGGGTCCGCCTCGCGCGCGAGCTGAGCCCCGACGTGGTGCTGATGGACATCTCCATGCCGGATATGAACGGCATCGAAGCCACGCGCCGCATCAAAGAGGCATGCCCCGACGTGGCAGTGCTGGCGCTGACCATGCACGAGGACGATCAATACTTCTTTGAGATGCTGGGAGCCGGCGCTGCGGGCTACGTGCCGAAGCGCGCCGCGCCCAACGATCTGATCTCGGCCATCCACGCGGTGCAGGGCGGCGGCATGTTTCTTTTCCCATCGCTGGCGCGGCTGCTGGTGAGCGACTACTTACAGCAACGTGCCGAACACACATCCGGCGCCAGCGCCCCGCGCAGCGGCTGGTCGGACACGCTCACCGACCGCGAGCGCGAGGTGTTGACCCTCATCGCGCAAGGGCGCAGCAACCCGGAGATCGCCGACGCGCTGGTGATCAGCATCAAAACCGTAAACCGACACCGTGAGAACATCATGGCGAAGCTTAACCTGCACAGCCGCGTGGAACTGGTGCGCTACGCGATCGAGAAAGGTTTGATTGACCTGGCCTGACGCCTGGGCCAGGCGCAGAACCGATTTTGACGGAGGTGTCTTGAGCGGGAGAATCGCTCAAGACACCTCTTTCTTTTTGGCTCATGGGTAAATCACCCACGCGAAAATGGGAAAACTAACCGATAGCATTGCATGCGGAAAGGTGGTAGTCTATGACCAGACTACAGGACCGTGACTGAACGGGAGGGAGGACCCCATGGAAGTACTTGCATTGACACTCGGTATGGTGCTTCGCTTGATCGTTCCGGCCGCCTTGCTCCTGTGGGGCTGTGGTCGCATCCAGGCATGGGACCGACGCCAAAGCGTCGCTTGATCGAATCAGCCAGATTCACTCACACCAGAGGAGGTGTTTCATGTTCAACTTCACTGATTTCCTGATGCTCATCGGTATGTCTCTGCTGCGCTTCGGCCTCCCCGTTCTGGTGGTGGTGGGTCTGGGGCTGTTGCTGAAGCGCCTCGACGCCCGCTGGGAAGCGGAGGCGAACGAATACGCTGCCAAGCACGCTGCCGAGCAGCCGGCGATCCAGCCGGAAGCGCCCAAGCCTGCCGAACGACCGGCCATGCCCGCCCGCAAACCGGTTGAAACGCCGCAGTTGCCGTTCATCATTCCGCCAGCCCCAATTCGGGATCAGCGCCAACAGATCGCCCAGCCGGGGATGCAGGCGCCCGTTGCCGATGCCGGCCGGGGCACCTCGCGATCCAGCGCCGACAGCAAAGTGCAATGCTCAGCGCCGCAAAACGCGAGCCGGCCTTGCTGGCAGACGCGATTCGATGCCGAAGGCAAGATCCCGGATGAATGTGTCACCTGCGACATCTTTCAGCGGCACCCCGTCATGTGAGATGGGGGACCATCAACTCAGATCGAGGAGAGATACATTGCTGCACCATAGACGATCCATCCTAAAGGGTTGGTGGATTGTCCTGCCAACTGCCGCCATTTTACTGGCGGCAGTCGTGTTGACAGGTACATCCCAAGCAGCCCCCGCAACCGACCAAGCACCAACCGTACCCACCAAGCTCCTGTTTCAGGAGCAGCAACCCCTGTGCAAGGACTGCCATCCCGAGCAATATGCAGCCTGGAAGGGCACCGCCCATGCCAATGCGGTCATGGATCCGGTCTTCCAAGGGGAGCTCAGCAAGAGCAAGGATCAGACAGCATGCCTGGCATGTCACACCACCGGCTTTGATACGGGAACCGGCCAATTCATGGCCGAAGGTGTCACCTGCGAGGCATGTCACGGCGCGTACAAGGAAGGCCACCCCAAGGCCGAAACCATGCAACTGCCCATGGAATCCACGACGTGCCGCTTGTGCCACCAGGCAACATTCGACAATTGGGAGACCAGCGCCCACGGCCAGAAGGGCGTCCAGTGCTACTCCTGTCATCTGCCGCACTCCCAAAGCCTGCGCACCGGCAGCGAGGAGACGCTGTGCGCGGGTTGCCACCAGGATCGGCAGACTCAGTTTGCCCATGCGACCCACGGCATCAACGGCCTGCAATGCAAGACCTGTCACATGGCTGATGAGATGCACAACCACGGTGCGGCGGCCACCACCGGCATCGAAGTAGCCAACCACAGCTTCAAGGTCGGCTCCGACGTCTGCGCGGGCTGCCACCAGGACACGATTCATTCCAGCGCCAAGCTGCCGACCTTGCGGGAAGCAGCTGCCGTGCAGGACCCCGCGCAGCTCAAAATGCAAGCTGCGGAGGTGCCCGCGCTGAAGGAACAAGTGAACAAACTGCAGGATTCGCTGGTGCAGCAACGCAAGGTCTCGATCATGGTCATGGGCCTGATGCTGGGCGGCGGTGGTGCTGTCGGTTTGCTCCTCGGCGTGGCGGCCGTGGCGCTCCTAAAGGGCAAGGCCAAATCATGAACCGACCAGCAGGGGCCAACCCCATCTCGCGCCGCCAGTTCTTGAAAGGTGTTGGGGCTGCCATGGCCGGTGCGGTGCTTCTCAACGCCGCGCCGCGCCGGACGCGCGCCAGCGATGCTGTGCGCGATCCCGCTGAGTCGCCGGCCACGCTGCACGACATCTCGCGTTGCGTGGGGTGCGGCAACTGCCAGCGCGCCTGCATCCACTTCAACCAGCTCCAACCGACCGACGAAGAGAAGACGAAACTCAGCGCCCAGACGTTCACGTATCTCTCGGCCGAGAACCTGGCAGGCAAGACCCACTACGTGCAGCATCAGTGCATGCATTGCATCGAACCGGCCTGCGTGGCCGTGTGCACCGTCAGCGCGCTGCACAAGACCGCCCAGGGCCTGGTGATTTGCGATACCAGCAAGTGTATCGGATGTCGCTACTGCCAGTACGCCTGCCCATTCGGTGTGCCGACCTTCGACTGGGGCGATCCGCTGGGCCTCATCCGCAAATGTACGTTCTGCCAATCCAAGGTTGAGACAGGTGGCACGCCCTCGTGCGTCGAGGCCTGTCCGGCGGGCGCGCTCAGATACGGGACGCGGGCGCGGATGTTGGCATTGGCGCACGCGCGCATCGAAGCAGAGCCGGGACGCTACGTGAATCATGTCTACGGCGAACATGAGGTCGGCGGGACGACCCGCTTGTACATCTCGGACGTGCCGTTTGAGCAGCTTGGGTTCCCGTCGTTGAGCAGCGAGGCCGTGCGCGACCAGACCGAAATGGTCATGAGCAAAACGCCGCTGCTGGCCCTGGGTGTCGCGAGCCTGGCGACGGGCTGCTGGGCCCTGTCCAAGCCGCGCGGCAACAGCAAGCTGCCTGAGATCACCTTGCCGCCACAGGAGGACAAGCGATGAGCAGCACCACCATGCCGCGCAAGCGGGGCTTCTCCTTCGTGAGGCTGGCGAACGCCGCAGTAAACTTGATTGATGGGCCGGTGGTCGTGCTCGGCGGGCTGATGCTCTTGGGGGTCGCCACCGGAATTGCCCGGCTCGTCACCGGACTCGGATCTTCCACCGGCTTGAATGACGGCTATGCGTGGGGCCTGTGGATTGGGTTCGACTTCACCATGATCGCCCTATCCGGCGCCGGGTTCACCATGGCCGCAGTGGTGCACATCTTCCACCTGAATCAATTCAAGCCCGCGATGCGTCCTGCCGTTCTCGCCGGGCTGCTGGGCTACATCGGCGTGTTGGTCCTGCTCATCCTGGACTTGGGCCGGCCGGATCGCTTTTACGGGTTCATGATCTCGTGGAACTTGCACTCGCCACTGTTCGAAATCTGCTGGTGCGTGCTGCTGTACTCGATGGTGCTGTTCGTCGAAAACGCGCCGCCCATTTTCGAGGGCCTGCGGATGGGCAAGGTAGCCCACCTTGTCGAGCGGTTCATCACGCCCGTTGTGATCATCGGCGTGACGCTGTCTTCGTTGCACCAGTCAACCCTGGGCACGCTGTACCTGGCGATGCCTTACCGGCTGCACGAGTTCTGGTTCTCGCCGATCCTGCCCCTCCACTTCTTCACGTCGTCCGTGATGGCGGGGCTGAGCCTGGCGGTGGTCACTTACCTGGTGGCGAACAACATCCGCAAGACCCAGCCCAACCTGCGTGTGGCGAGCGGGCTGGCGCACGGCGCCGCGTGGGCCGGCGTCGTTTACCTGGCGCTCAAGATCGGCGATGCGATCGTCGCCGGGCACGTGCCGGGGCTGCTGACCAATACCCCGATGGCAACTTTGTGGCGCACCGAGTTGTTCCTGGGGGCGATCGTCCCGGTGATCCTGCTGTTGATCCCATCCGTGCGAGCCAGCCGCCGCGGCCTGTGGCTCGGAACGGGGCTCTTCCTGGCGGGGGTCCTGCTGAACCGCTTCGATTGCACACTCTTTGCCCAGACCGGCCGGGCGGGCACCGCCTACGCGCCGAGCATCATGGAATGGGTCTCGACGATCGGAATTATCGCCGGTGTGGCGCTGGCCTGGTACCTGGCCGTAAAACTCCTGCCGGTGCTGGAGGGCGAGCATCACCCGGCAGAAGAATAGCTGATCTGAACCAATGCGCAAAGGTGCGGCGTGCCGGCACGCCGCACCTTTGCGCGTCCGGATCCGCAGGCGGAATTTCTGATCGCGGGGAGACTTGTTTGACGGCGAAGGCGTCGGGGCATATACTCTTTTCGATCTCTTGATCTTGGTCCCCAGATTTCTTTCGGAGGCACTTGTGAGATTGTCGCTTCTTCCTGTTCAGGTTAAGTTCTTCGATCACTTCCAGGCCGCCAGCGCGAACCTCCTGGAAACTGCCCGTCTGCTGCAGAAATTACTCGATGACTATCATGACGTGGACGAAGTCGTCGCCCAGATCACCGAGCTGGAGCATAAGGGCGATTTCATCGTCCACGACGTGACCAACCTGCTCCCCCGCACGCTGATCACACCGTTTGACGCCGACGACATCAAGCGCCTGATCGACGCGATAGACGATGCCGTGGATACGGTGCACCAGGCCGCAACCCGGCTTTCCATCTACCAGGTGACCGAGGTCAAGAAGCCGGCGCGGCGCCTGGCCCGCCTGATCGTTGAAGGCGCCGCTGAGCTGGAGCTGGCGGTCAGGTCGCTCCACGACAAGAAGCTCTACCCCGAGGTCAAGCAGCGCCTCGTCCAGATCAATACGCTCGAAAACACGGGCGATCGCGTGCTGGAAGAAGGCCTGCGGAACCTGGTCGAGCGCCGCGAGGACGTCTTTGATTTCATGCGTTGGAAAGAAATCTACGAGCTGCTCGAACAATCCACCGACCGGCTGGAAGACGCCGCGGACGTGATCGAGAGGGTGATGATCGCCAATGCCTGACCTCACGCTGATCTCCGTCGTTGCGATTATCACGGTGGCGTTGGCCTTCGACTTCGTGAACGGGTTCCACGATGCCGCCAATTCAATTGCGACCGTGGTCTCGACCCGTGTGCTGACGCCGTTGCAGGGCGTGGCCTGGGCCGCGTTCTTCAATTTTGTCGCAGCGTTCACCTTCGGCACCGCAGTGGCGCACACCATCGGCGCGGGCATGGTAGATATTCATCAGGTAGATAACCTGGTCATCTTCTGTGGCTTGCTGGGGGCGATCGCGTGGGACCTGTTCACCTGGCGCGTGGGATTACCGACGAGCTCATCGCATGCGCTGATCGGCGGCTACGCCGGGGCGGCGATCGTCAAGGCCGGCTTCGGGGTTCTTATCGTGGGGGGCTGGATCAAGACTGTAGCGTTCATCTTCATCGCGCCGCTCCTGGGGTGGGCGCTGGCGACTGTATTCATCACCGCCATCCTGTGGCTGTTTCGGAACAAGGCGCCCGGCAGCGTGGACCATATCTTCCGCCGCGGGCAGTTGATCTCCGCGGGCCTGTACAGCCTGGGCCACGGCACCAACGATGCCCAGAAGACGATGGGCATCATCGCCAGCCTGCTCTTCACCATCCCGACTTACCGTCACCTGGTGTCGGATGCCAGCGGCAGGTTGGTCATCCCGTTCTGGATCGTGCTGATGGCCCATGCCGCGATCGCATCTGGCACGCTCTCGGGCGGCTGGCGGATCATTCACACGATGGGCAGCAAGATCACCAAATTGGTGCCGATGGGCGGCTTCGCTGCGGAGACCGCCGGCGCGGCCACCATTTTCGCTTCGACCGCGTTGGGCATCCCGGTTTCGACAACCCATGTCATCACCGGCGCCATCGTGGGTGTCGGCTCGATCCAACGGCGCCGCGCCGTGCGTTGGGGCGTCGCGGGGCAGATCGTGTGGGCCTGGCTGTTCACGATCCCGGCGGCGGCCGCGGTCGCCGCACTGGCTTATCTGATCGGCTCATGGTTGGTGCGGCTCGGCGGATAACCGGCTGCTGGCTGGCGCACAAAAAAGGGCTGCGACGCTTGATGCGTTGTAGCCCTTTTTATTCGCGTCTCATTCAAATAAAGCTGGATTCGAGCTTTCAGGTGGTCTCCCGCCGGCTAAAGCTTCGATTCCGATGCGCTATTTGAACGGTATTGATCCTAAAGGAGGCTCCGCGCAGCCTCCAATCCGCAACGTACCTGCAGCTACGCGACCAAGACCGCCTTGAGCTCAATCTCCGGCACTGCGGCCAGGGCCTTCGAGACCGGGCAGCCCGCCTTGGCCTGTGCGGCAAAATCCTGGAACGCCGCGTCGTCCAGCCCCGGAACCTCGGCTTCGCAATGCAGCTCGATCTTGCTGATCGTCGGGCCGGCGGTCAGGTGTACCTTAGCCACGGTGTGGATGCGGGTCGGCTTGAAGCCCTTGCCCGACAGCAGGGCGGAGAGGAACATCGAATAGCAGCCCGCGTGCGCTGCGCCGATCAGCTCCTCGGGATTGGTGCCCTTCTCTTCCTCAAAACGGGACGCAAAGGTGAACGGTCCCTCAAAATAGCCGCTGCCGAGCTTCATCGTGCCGCTGCCCTCGCGCAGCGTGCCCTTCCAGGTTGCCTCTGAATTACGAAGCGCCATGATATTTCCTCCTTTGATGGGTTGACTTTTTCCGGGACGGCCCCACTGCCAGGTAAGTGTTCCCTGGTGGATGGCGGTCCGTTGCAAATCCAGAATAGTTTGCCTCACAAGCGACCGGCGGTCAGTAACGCAGCATTCAAATTCGACTCTTATTCCAACGCAAAGCTGACCGTGACCCGCGCAGTGATGCTGATCTGGCCCGGCGCCAGTGTGCCTTCGGTTGCGGCAGCCGCATCTCCCGCGTTCTGCACAACGTTCTGGGTCATGCCGAGGGCGCTGGCACTGCCCCACCACGCGCCGTAGCCCGACCACCACCCGCTCTGCTCCTCGCTGATCGCGTAAGGCTCGCCGACTTTCTGGCCCAGTTCCGCGGCCATGGCGACAGCTTTCTCCCGCGCGGCCCGGATCGCCAGGGCCCGCGCCTCATCCTTATGTTTGCGCAGCTCAGTGGTGCGGAACTGGATGCCATGCACATAGTTCGCACCGGCATCCAGCACGTCGGTGAGCAGATCTTCGAAATGCGAGAGGTCCTTCAGTGTGATCATGATGGTCTGGCGCACGAAGTAGCCCACGAAATCGCGCTGTTCATAGCTATCACGGTAGCGGGGCTCGATGCTGATGTGATCGGTTTGGATCTCCTTGGCCGTGACGCCGAGTTTCGCGGCCGCGGCTAATACCTTCGCCACGCGGTCGTCGTTAAGGCTCTTGGCAACGCGCAGTTGCTTGTCTGAGGTTTCCACACCGAGGGTCACGACAACCTCATCCGGGATGACCTTGACATCGGCCTCACCGGACACCGTGATCAGGCGCGGCTCAACGCGGTTCGAGGGGCCCAACGTTTGCGCACCTGCCGGCGTAACACCGCCGACACCGATCGACAGGATGGTCAGGACACACATTGCGATGGCGAGATGCGACCTCATGATTTCCCTCCTCGCTTTCCCTATCGTGCCGCAAAACTCTCCAGGTTCGAGCCGCCAACGAACTCCCGCAGGATCGAATTGTCGGGGATCGGGTCAACCGGCACGGGCGTGAACCATTGCAGGAAGGCAAGCAGCCGTTTGGCTTCCACATAGCCCGGCGTGCCCGGCTCGATCTGCAGCAGAAGCGGCTCGGCGAACGGCTTGAGCGCGGCCAGCTCGTACACCAGCGCCGAGTTGAACATCACGTCGGCGTTTTCCTGGTACGGGAAGATATAGGCCCGCTCCCCGCGGTGCACGCTCTCCCACCGGCCAATGGTGTCCGCCGCCGAGTAGCCGCGCGTTCGCGCGTCCCGAACGATGCGCCGGATCAGCCGGGTGTCGGTCGTGGGGACGCGGTCGTAGCGGTCAATATTGAGCTGCGTCAGCGCGGAGGCGTAGATGCGGAAGATGCGCTCGGCCGGGATGGCTGGGAGCAAATTGGGGTTCAGCCCGTGGATGCCCTCGGCGATCAAGACCTGATCCGGTCCGAGGCGGAGGGTCACGCCCGGCTCGCGCAGCCCGGTGACGAAGTTGAACTTCGGCAGGGCCGCCTCTTCCCCGGCCATCAACTGGATGAGGTTACGGTTCAGCAGCGCCAGATCGAGCGCTTCCAGCGCCTCGAAGTTGAAGTGGCCCTGCTCGTCGCGCGGGGTCAGATCACGGTTCACGAAATAATTGTCGAGCTCCACCGCGACGGGCCGGACGCCGTTCGCCAGCAGTTGCACCGCCAGCCGGCGGGAGAAGGTCGTCTTGCCCGACGACGACGGCCCGGCGATCAACACCAGCCGCACCTGGTCGCGCCGCTCGGCGATCTGGGTGGCGATGCGCGCGATGCGCTGCTCGTGCAGCGCCTCGGCCACCAGAATGATCTCGCCGGTGCGGCCGGCCTGGATCGCATCGTCCAGCGTACCGACGTCCTCGATGCCCAGCAGGTGCAGGGTATGGCCGTACTCGCGGAAGACGTGGATCAGCTTGGGATAGTCCACCGCCGGCTCCAACTCCAGGTTGGCGGCGCGGGTGGGGAAACGCAGGATGAAGCCGGGCAGATACGGGATCAGCCCGAAATAGCGCAGATAGCCGGTTGAGGGCGTCATGTAGCCGTGGAAGTAGTTGCTGACCCCCCGCAGCTCGTAGAGCACCAGGAAATCCTTGCGTCGGTACTTCAGCAAGCGCACCATGTCGGCGTCGCCGCGCTGGCGGAAGCGCTCCACCGCGTCGGTCAGCGGCACGCGCTGCTTGCCGATCGGTTCGTCCGCGGCCGCGATCTCCTGCATCCGCGCCTCGATCCGCGCCAACTCCTCCGGGGTGAACGGCTCGCGGCCTTCCACCTGGCAGTAGTAGCCGCCGAACGTCACCGAGTGATCCACGTTCAGCCGGGCTTCGGGGAAAAGCTCTTGCACCGCGACGACTAGCAGGAAGGTGAGCGACCGGCGGTAGATGCGGCTGCCGTCGCGGTCGTCCATGCCGAGCGGCGTCACCTCCACGTCGCGTTCGATGCGGACGGAGAGCTCGCGCAGCTCATCATCCATCAGCGCGGCAACGATCGGCGACGGCCAGGGCCGGTCGGCCCCCGCGGCGCGGATGTACTGTTCCAGCTCCGTCCCGACCGGCGCCTCGTAGCTGCGGCCATCGGCAAGCTTCACCTGGGCCGTCGTACGCGGCTGCGCAGGGTGGACGAGAACGGTAGGTAGAGTAGATGGTCTCATATCAACACCAGCGCGATCCCCACCAGCGCGACCAGCGCGCCGGCGATTTCGTTCGGCTGCAGCATCTGGCGGAAGAACAGCATCCCCAGGAGCACGCCGCCCGTCACTTCCTGGGTGGCGATCAAGTTGGCGGCGGTGGCGTGCATCCGCCGGAGTGCGGCGTTGTAGAGCGTGTGCCCCGCGGCCAGCGGCAGCAGCCCCGCGCCGATCAGCGCGGCGACCGACCGGGGCGTGTACGCGGCCGGGGTCAAGCGCAGCGCGGCCGCGGGCAGCGCCCACAGCGCGGCCAGGGCGTACACCGTCCCCGCGTAGGTGAACAGGCCATAGCGCTCCCGCTGCGAACGCCCTGCGACCGAGTAGAGCGCGTACATCAGGCCCGAAGCCAGCGCCAGCAGATCGCCCACGAGCATGCGGCTGTTCATGCGCGGCTCAAAACCCGCCACGATCGCGATCCCCGCGACGGTGACGAGCACCCCGGCCCATTTGCGGGGCGCGACCGGCTCATGCAGGAACAGCGCCGAGAAGAGCGTCACGAAAACCGGCGCGGTGTAGATCAGCGCCAGCGTGTGCGCGATGGTCGTGAAGCTGAGCGCGGCGATGTAGCAGACAAAATGCAGCGCCGTGATCAGCCCAATGCCGGCAAAGCGGGGCAGCTCGCGGCGCGGGGGAAAGGGCGCCTGGCGCGTCAGCCGGGCTAAAAGCACGATGGCCGCCGCCGCAACGATCAGCCGGCCAACGGTGATCTCAAAAGCGCTGAGCGGCGCGGCCCACAGCACCAGGACAGATGCCGTCGAGAACGCCCCCGTGGCCGCCGCCGCCAGCCACACACCCTGCCGCGAGGGCACCGCCGGGCCAGAAGGGTTGCGGGGCGCCACGCGCTCAACTGCCGGGCAGCGCCGGCAGCACCATGAACAAAATCATGCTCAACACGATAATCACCGAAACGGCCAGGAACAAGATCATGCGCCAGTCTCTACGCTGCGGCGCTTTCTTACGAGCCATAGTGAAACTACCTTTCCGATTCAGAATGCTGACGGGGATTATAGCCACGACCCGAACCGCTGTCAAAGCCATCGGCAAACTGCGTCCGATTTTTGCCGATTTTCCCAGTGTATTTGACGGCGCGGCACATGTGCTGTAATATCATTGGTGCTAACCTCTTGAAGCACCCGGGCCGGTCAATGGGCCGAACGGGAAAATCACGTCTGGCAAGAGGGCATAACCTGACGCAGCCCCGGCAACTCGCGGGCGCGTCCCCTGAACTGAGGAGTTATTATCTCATGGCAGAACCCAAATCGCTGTTGGATCGCATCGGTGACGCCCTGAAGGGCGATGAGCAGAAGAAAGAAACGGCCCAGCCGGCGCCGGCGCCGGTCCCGGCGGCAGTTGCGGCGCCCGTCGCGGCGCACGTTGAAGAAGCGAAGCAAGCCATCTCCCAGGCCTCCGAGGCCGCGCAGCAAGCGGCCGACGCCGCGAAGCAACAGGTCGCAGAACTGCGCAGCAAGCTCGCCGACAAGGATCACGAGCTCACGCAGAAGACGTGGGAGCTCACTAAGAAAGAGCGCGAGCTGACCGACAATGTCGCCGCCCTGGCCGAGAAAGACAAGGAGATCGCCTCGCTGCAGGCGGCCCTGAAGGCAGCCCAGGACGAATTGACCCACCTGCGCGAGCAGGCACAGACCGTCGGCCGATCGGTCGCCTCCGCGGCCGCGCGCACCTACACGGTGAAGCCCGGCGACAGCCTGAGCGTCATCGCCAAGGCCGTCTACGGCGACGCCGGCCGTTGGCCCGAAATCTTCGAGGCGAACAAGAACCTTATCAAGGATCCGAAGCTGATCCATCCCGGCCAGGTGCTCCAGATTCCCTGATCCGGCTTGGGGTGCGGGGATCCGGCCGCTCAAACGGCTGATCCAATAGAACAAGGCGGGGATGAGCAGCATCTGCCTCTCATCCCCGCTGTTTTTTGCCCTCAGCCAACGGGGATTATCACCGGTTTGATTACTTTATGGTATACTTGGCCCTGCCTTCACGCGCAGCAATGCCAACGGCTGCTTCTGTGAGCGGAGGTTCGCTATGCCGGGCGCCCGCACAACATCTGAAAGCACAGAATCAACCTATCTAGACTTTGAGGTCGAGATAGGCCCCGGCCAGGGCCGCGAGTACCCGGTCAGCGTGCTCCGCGCGCCGTCTGGCGAAGCGCGCGGTGTGCTGCATTTTCCTTACGATGAGCTGACCCTTGAGAGCCGCCTGAAAGATATCCAAATCGCGCTCCTGCTGCCCGCCGAGCCGCGCCGCCGGCTCCCCACCGCGGAAGAACAACCCGTCCAGCGCTTCGGCCAGGATCTGTTCGATGCATTGCTGGCCGGGGAGATCCGCAGCGCCTACGACATCAGTTGGCGGGAGGCCGAGGCACAAGGCAAAGGGCTGCGGGTGAAGCTGCGCGTGCAGTCGCCCGCCCTGGCCGGCCTGCCGTGGGAGTTCCTCTACGACGCGCGCGAGGGCGAATACCTGTGCCTGATGAGCGACCGGCCGGTCGTGCGCTACATCGAGGCCGCGCAGCCAGTGCAGCCGGTGCAGATCACGCCGCCGCTGCGCATCCTGGGTATGATCGCCAGCCCGACCGGGTTGCGAGAACTGAATGTGGAGCAAGAGAAGCTCCGGTTGATGAAGGCCACCGAGCGGTTGCAGGCCCAGGGCCTGGTGGAGGTGAAATGGCTGCCGGGGCAGACATGGCGCGATTTACAGCGCGCCATGCGCAGCGGCCCCTGGCACATCTTCCACTTCGTGGGCCACGGCATGTTCGATCGGGTGCGCGACGAAGGCGTGATCGCTGTGGCGGATGATGCAGGCGAGTCGTACTCGCTGACTGCGACCGACCTCAGCCGGCTGCTGGCCGACCACAAGCCGCTGCGCCTGGTCTTGCTGAACGCGTGCGAGAGCGCGCGCGGGAGCAGCCAGGACCTTTTTTCCAGCACCGCTTCGATCCTGGTGCGCCGCGGCATCCCGGCCGTGGTGGCCATGCAATATCCGATCACCGATCACGCCGCGGTGGAATTTGCCCGGAGCTTCTACGAATCGCTGGCCGACGGGTTGCCGGCCGACGCGGCGGTGTCCGAGGCGCGCAAGGCCGTCAGCATCGCGGCCGCCGGCTCCGTCGAATGGGCCACCCCGGTGCTCTTCCTGCACGCCTCCGACGGCCGGATCTTCGACCTGGCCGCGCTGCCCCCCGCCGCGCCGGAACCTGCGCCGCCCAAACCCGCGCCGCCGGAACCCGAGCCACAGAAGCCTGAACCGACGCAAAAAGAGAAGCCGTCCGAGGCGCCGGCAACTCAAGACCGACCGGCCACGCTGCCGCCAGCGACCACAGGGACGCCCACTGAGAAGGCAGTCCGGCCAAAAAGCAAGCCCAAGACCACCACCAAATCACCGCCAGAGAAGAGCGGCGCAGCGGTCTTGTCCACGGCGGACGGCAGCTCCAAATCCGGGGCGCCTGCCGCGCCCGCGCCGAAAGTTCCGCACGAGCCCGCGCCGCAGAAGTTGCTCTCGCGGCTCAGCCTCGGCCTCACTGTGCAGCCCCTCAGCGTGGCGGAAGGCGGTGCGGTCACCTGGACGCTCACCGTCGTCAACTCGGGGGAGGACGATCTCCATGCGGTGGAGGTCAAGATCGGGACGTTTTCGCTGGGCACGTTGGCGCTGGCGGCAGGGGAAGCGCAACAGATGACCGGCTCGGCCACGGTGGAAGGTGCGAACCCGATCGTGCTGCACTTCACGGCGGCCGGGCTGAACTCGCTGGGCCAGGCGGTGCGGGCCGAGGTGCAGCAAGCCATCACGGTGCGGCCGCGGCCCAAGCCGCCTGTTACACCGCCGCAACCGCCCGTCACGCCGCCGAAGTTTACCGCGCCGGCGCCGGAAGCGCTCGCTGCGCTCTTGCAGAAGTTCAAGCGCAGCGGTCTCGACCTCGCACCCAACATCCCGCCCGCGAAGCTACAGAAGGCGCTAAACGAGAGCCAGGCGCCCCGGGGCGAGACCGCGCTGGCGCTCATCGAAGGGGCCTACTTCGGCTGGTATAGCTGTCTGGTGTTCGGTGCGCGCGGCATCTACTACTGCAACCCGCGGAACGTCCTGGGCGGACAGCCCGGGCCGGGCGCGGTGCCCTATGCCGACTTTCCCGTCTGCGAGTTCAAGGCGGACGGTTGGCACATGCGGGTCAGCCTGCACGCCGGGAAATTCCTGGATGTCCGCCAGATCGCCATGGCCGGCATATCGCCGGATCTGGTTGCCGAAATGTTGAACGGCATCAAAAAGCTGGCACCAGCCCGGTGAGCGCATAGCCAAAACACAGAGGAGATCGAGATATCCATGGCCCGTCGTCGAGGCACAACCGCAGCGATCACGCTCGCCGTGCTGATCGCTTTCTGGCTGATCTGGTCGAAGCTGCGCATCGTGGTGTGGGTGCAAGCGTCGTTCTGGCAGATCCTGCTTCTGATGCTGATCCTCGCGGTCGCACTATTCCTGGGCATTGACTATCTGCTCAACCGGTCCAGGTGAGAGGGAGCGGAGGAGCATGGCTGAGCTGTATCTGACCGCCGAAGAACAGGCGATGCTGGCCGGCGCCGAGGGGCCTGGGGTCAAACGTGCGATGGAGATCGTGGTCGCGCTGGCGCGCATCTACGGCGCGGCTGACCTGGTCCCGGTGGTGCACGCCCAGATCGCAGGGGTGTCGTACAAGAACATCGGCGACGCCGGGGTGGAGTTCCTA
>CAZYGI010000014.1:51717-68605 GCA_964647255.1 uncultured Anaerolineales bacterium
CGCGGGTGCGCGTGCCGGCCGCGCTCAATCCGATGGGGATGGAGCGCGGCAAGTGGCAGGCGTGGGGCATCCAGCCCGACTTTGCCGCGCCACAATTGAGCGTCATCGCGGCCTTCGAGAAAATGGGCGTCACGCCCACCCTGAGCTGCACGCCGTATCTCTTCCCCGGGCACACGCCGGTGCGTGGCGATGCGCTGGCCTGGGCTGAATCGAGCGCGGTCGCCTACGCCAACTCGGTCATCGGCGCGCACAGCAACCGGGAGGGCGGCCCCAGCGCCATTGCCGCGGCGATCGTCGGCCGCACCGCGCGCTACGGCTATCACCTGGACGAGAACCGGCGGGCGAACTGGATCGTGGAAGTGCGCTGCCCGGTGAAGTCTGTGGCCGATTTCGGCGCGCTGAGCTATGCGGTAGGCAAGGCGGTGGGCAACGGCGTGCCGTGGTTCGACCTCACCCCGCCACTCCCTCTCCTGGCAGGAGAGGGGGAAATCGTCCTTCCCCTCGCAGGGGAGGGATTGGGGGCGAGGTCCGACCGCCTGAAGACGCTTGGCGCCGGGCTGGCCGCCTACGGCGCGGTCGCGCTCTACCACATTGCCGGCGTCACCCCGGAGGCGCGCGACCTGGGCGAGCGGCTCATCCGGCCCGACGCGCGGCGGCTGGTGATCGAAAGCCTGGACGAGGCCTACCGCGTCATGGACGCCGACCCCGACCTGCGTCAGATTGACCTCGTCACTGTCGGCTGCCCGCACGCCAGCCTGACCGAGATCGAATCGGTTGCTGACTATCTGCGGGGCAAGCGGCTGGCGACGCGGCTGTGGGTCACCACGGGCGAGCTCACCCGCCGGGCCGCGGCCGAGCTGGGCTACGTTCAAACCATTGAAGCTGCGGGCGGCGAGGTCGTCGCCGACACCTGTGCCGTCGTCGCGCCGATGCGGATGCTGGACGTCCGCAGCATGGCGACCAACGCCGGCAAGATGGCCTGCTACGCGCCGATGCACAGCGGCGTCAAGATGCGTTTCGGCGATCTGGAGACGTGCCTGGATGCGGCAGTGACGGGGGAGTGGCGCGGGGCCGCGGGGAGCGTAGAGCGGGGAGCGTAGAGCGTGAAGCGGGGAGCGTAGAGCGTAGAGCGGGGAGCGGGGAGTGTACGGATAGCCAGGGAAGAGAGTTGTTTGTGGTCGTCGTCCGAAACGGTAACAAGACAAGCGCTATGAGCCTGCGGGAGAGCCCGCGTCATGGATACCAGATAGGGTGTGAAAGGAACCCAACATGAGTCCTAAAGCCAGCACCCACCTCATCGCCATCGCCCCCGGTGCGGGCGAGCTGCCAAAACTGACACTTATCGCCCCCGATGGGGCGCGGGCGGAAATCTACCGCCACGGCGCGCACGTGACGTCGTGGGTCCCAGCGGGCGGCCCAACGGGCGGTGACGAACGCCTGTTCCTCAGTCAGAAGTCAGCCTTTCGCGCCGGTGCGCCGATCCGCGGCGGCATTCCGGTGGTGTTCCCGCAGTTTGGCCCGGGTGCCCTGCCCTTGCACGGCCTGGTGCGCACGATGCCGTGGGAGTTTGCCCGCGCGGGCGTTGTCGGGCAGGGCGCGACCGCAACCCTCTGCGCGCGCGACACCGAGGACACCCGGCGCCAGTGGCCGCACGCCTTCCGGGCCGAGCTGACCGTCGCGATCGTCGGGAAGCAGTTCGCCGCGACGCTCGCCGTGACCAACTCCGGGGCTGAACCGTTCACCTTCACGACCTCGTTCCATACCTATCTCGCTGTCACCGGTCTCTCCGCCACCCGCGTCGAGGGGCTGGAGGGCCTGCGGTATCGCGACGCGGCGGCCGGCGGGGTCGAAGTGACGGAGACCGCCCCACAGGTTGACTTCACGGGCGAAGTGAACCGGATCTACTTCGACGCACCGGCCGAGGTGCTCATGATCGAGGCGGGTCGGACCACCGCCATCCGCAAAGCGGGCTTCACCGATACCGTCGTGTGGAACCCGGCCGCGGCCAAGTGCGCGACCATGGCTGATCTGGAGCCGGACGACTACTTGCGGTTCATCTGCGTCGAGGCGGCGACTGTCGGTGCGCCGGTGAGCCTGGCGCCGGGCGAACGTTGGGAGGGTTCACAAACACTGGCGGTCTGAACTTCGAGAGGAACACATGAAGAGAACCTGGGAACCCTTTTTCGCCATTGCTCCCGGCACGGGCGATCTGCCCAAGCTGACGCTCGTTGCCCCCGATGACGCTCGCGCTGAAATCTATCTCGACGGCGGCCATGTGACGTCGTGGATCCCAGTGGGTGACCGGGAACGCCTGTTCTTGAGCCGAAAGGCGGAGTTCCGCGCCGGTGCGGCGATCCGCGGGGGTGTGCCGGTCATCTTCCCGCAGTTCTCGGGATTGGGGCCGCTGCCCACACACGGGTTTGGCCGCGTGACGCCCTGGGACTTCGCCGGCGCGGCGGTCACTGGAGCGGAGGCGACAGCGACTTTCCACCTCCATGACACGGAGAAGACCCGCCAGCTCTGGCCGCACATCTTCCAGGCCGAACTGACGATCGCCATCGGTGGGCGGCAGTTAGCCCTGACGCTCGCCGTGACCAATACCGACGCCATGCCGTTCAGCTTCACTGCCGCGCTGCACACCTACCTGGACGTGACCGACATCGCCGCGACCAGCGTCGAGGGCCTGGCCAGGCTGCGATATTTCGATAAGGCGGACGGTGGGGTCGAACGGCGCCAGGAGTCGCCGCAGGTGGGCTTCGCGGGCGAGGTAGATTCGATCTACTACGACGCGCCCGGCGAGGTGCGCCTGGTCGAAGCAGGGCGGACCGCCGCCGTGCGGGCCACGGGCTTCACCGACGTCGTCATCTGGAACCCAGGTGCAGCAAAATGCGCGACCATACATGATCTGGAGCCGGATGACTATCGCCGGTTTGTCTGCATCGAGGCCGCGGCCATCGGCGCGCCGGTGAGCCTCGCGCCCGGCGCGCGCTGGGAAGGGGCGCAGACGATCGTCGCGTGAACGGCCGGTCAGCGGCTCTGCCGCGCCAGAGGGTATCGGCGGCGCCGCGTAGCGTAGTCGTCGAGGCAAGGAGCGGCCGTGAAGCAGCACTGGGACCTTGCTGACACAGCAGATCGGCTCTTGCTGGAGGAGGCGTTGGGCCGCGCCATCGCTGCGCGGTTCGGCCTGAGATTCATGGGCTTGCTGGGGTGTCTCATCGAAGCCAAGCGCAGGGCCTCATCTCTGCCGTCCGGCCGATCGTGGACGATTTGATCGGCACGGTAGGCTGTTAGGTCAGCCGGCTGCTCAAGGGCGCGTTCTGCAGGCGGCGGATGAGTGCTGAAAAGGAGCGCAGAGGATAATGATTGATCGCAAGATTCGTGTTTTGGTCGCCAAACCCGGCCTCGACGGCCACGACCGCGGCGCAAAAGTGGTCGCCCGCGCGCTGCGTGACGCCGGTATGGAGGTGATCTACACCGGCATCCGCCAGACGCCGGAGATGATCGTCGAGGCCGCGCTGCAAGAGGATGTGGATGTAGTGGGGCTGTCCATTCTTTCCGGAGCGCACATGGCCCTCTGCCCGCGCGTGATCGAGCTGTTGCGCGGCCAGGGGATGGACGACGTCGTCGTGCTGGTGGGCGGCATCATCCCTGACGACGATGTGGCGCCGCTGAAACAGCTCGGCGTCAAGGGCGTCTTCGGGCCGGGGACAAACACGGGGGATATTGTCGGGTTTATTCAAGGCCAGGTAGAGAAGTAGATGGGTAGACAAGGCGACCGGGACATCACCGCCTTGTTTCCCAGCCCATGAACTCGCTTATGCAGCAACCGAACGCATCCCTCGTCAAAGATCTGCTCGCCGGCAACCGCCGTGCGCTGGCCCGGACGATCTCCCAGGTGGAGGATGGCGGGCCTGAGGCGTACGCGCTGCTGGCGGCGCTCTATCCCCACACCGGCCGCGGCCACGTGATCGGCATCACCGGCGCGCCGGGCACAGGCAAATCCACGCTGGTGAACGCGCTGGCGAAGCTATATCGGGCGGACGGCAAGACCGTGGGAGTGATCGCGGTGGATCCGTCCAGCCCCTTCTCCGGCGGCGCGCTGCTGGGCGACCGGGTGCGCATGCGCGATCTGGCGGGCGATCCCGGCGTCTTCATCCGCAGCATGGCGACACGCGGCAGCCTGGGCGGGCTGGCGCGCGCGACCGCGGATGTCATCCTTGTGCTGGATGCGGCCGGCTTCGACCGTATCCTGGTCGAGACGGTGGGCGTGGGCCAGGCCGAGGTGGACATCGCCAGCGCCGCTCACACCACCATCGTTGTGGAGGCGCCGGGCCTGGGCGATGAGGTGCAGGCGATCAAGGCCGGCGTGCTGGAGATCGCCGATCTGTTCGCCGTCAACAAAGCCGATCGCGAGGGCGCCGATCACACCGTCATGGCGCTGCAGATGATGCAGGGGCTGGCGCCGGCCCGCCAGCATGCCCCAACGCAAAGCCGGCCGGGGGATCGCGGCGCGCTGAAGGCCGGCGGACACCCACCCGAACCGGGCGTCCAGCCCAACGACGGTTGGCTGCCGCCGATCATCAAGACCGTTGCGGTGCGCAGCGATGGGGTGGCCCGACTGCGCGATTGGATCGAGGGTCACGCAGTCTATCTGGCCCAGACAGGGAGATGGCGCCAGCGCGAAACCATGCGAGCGGCGCAATTGCTGGATCATATCTTGCGCGATGGGCTGCTGAACACGTTGGTCGCGCACCTCCCCGCAGGCCGCTTGCCGGCGCTCGCCGAGTCGGTCGCCCGGCGTGAGAGCAATCCTTATACCGCGGCCGAGGAGCTCCAGGCCGATTTCTTGAAAGCCGTCGCCGATGCGCGCCACCTTACTCTATAATCCCATCGCCGGGACAAAATCGCACCTTAAAGATGTGCAATTGGCTGCTGACTATCTGGCAGACCAGGGCTGGGAGATCGTTAGCGTCGAGCAGACCCGCGGCCGCGGAGATGCGACAACCTATGCGCGGCAGGCCGTCGCCGACGGTTGTGATGCGCTCTTTGTCGCCGGCGGGGATGGCACCCTGGCCGAAGCGGTTGACGGTTTGATCGGGTCCGACACGGCGCTGGGCGTCCTGCCGGGGGGCACCGGCAATGTCTTCGCCCGTCAGCTCAATCTGCCGGTGCCCGGCGGCCTGCACCCGCACCCCATCGTGGAAACCGCGCATCAACTGCTGGCCGGCCAGGCGCGCTGGGTGGACGTCGGCCGGATCACGCCCCGCGAAGGCACCGGGACCGCCCGCCATTTCATCTGCTGGGGCGGCGTCGGCTTCGATGCGCTGGTCAACCGGACCGTCAACGAGGATCGCGAGCGGCTGAAGCGCATGGGAACGGGGGCTACGGTCGTACAAGGGTTCCTGACCCTGCGGCACTTCGCCGGCACCTCGGCCGTCGTGCGCGTGGATGGACAGCGGGTCAGCCGGCGGATGGTGATGCTGGTGGCAAACAACATCCAGCTCTACGGGATCATCTTTCACATGGCGCAGCATGCGGTCATGGACGACGGTCTGCTGGATGTCTTCTGCTTCCAGGGTACCGGGGCGGCGTCCACGCTCTATCATGCGGTCAAACTGCTGTTCAATCGGCACATCCAGGATCCGCAAGTGGACATCTACCGGGCGCGGCGGGTGGAGATCCGCACCTACCGGCCGCTGCCCGTGCATGTGGATGGTGACTATATCGGCAACACGCCGGTGATCATTGACGTCGTGCCGCGCGCGATCAACCTCCTCGTGCCGACCTGCGCCCCGGCCAGCCTGTTCACCGACGGCACCGGGATGCTGCCGCCCGAAACGCCCTGGGATTGGATGCTGCGCATGGCGCGCGATGCGCGCAGCGCCATTAAAGCAAGGAGCAATCGTCCGTGAAATATCTGAATCTGCTATTGATTTTCGCCCCCATCGCCATCCTGGGCGAGCTGGTCTTCCATTGGCCGCCGACGCTTCTGTTCGTGGCATCGGCGCTTGCCGTCATCCCAGCCGCCGGCCTCCTGGGTCAGGCGACCGAGGAGCTGGCCGCGCACACCGGCCCGCGCATCGGCGGCCTGCTCAACGCCACCCTGGGCAACGCAGCCGAGCTGATCATCACGCTGTTCGCGATCCGCGCCGGCCTGCTGGACCTGGTGAAAGCCTCCATCACCGGCTCGATCCTGGGCAATGTACTGCTGGTCCTGGGATTCTCAACCCTGATTGGCGGCATCAAGAACGGCGTACAGCGGTTCGACCGCCGGCACGCCAGCGTCAACGCCACGCAACTGATCCTGGCCGTCCTGGCCCTGATTGTCCCGTCGCTCTTCTTCTTTGCCCACCGCGAAACCCAGGGCCCGGTTGAATCACTGAGCCTGGGCACGGCTGTCGCGATGATCGTGATCTATGCGTTGGGCCTGCTGTTCACCTTCCGGCGGCCGAAGGATCACGAATTGCTCGGCACGCCTGAGCCGGAGCTTGCCAAAGAAACGCAGGCCGAACACCACGGCGGCTGGCCGCTGTGGCGCTCCCTCGTCACCTTGCTGCTGGCGACCGGCCTCATCGCCTGGCTCAGTGAGATCCTGGTCGGCAGCGTGGAGCACACGACCCAGGCACTGGGCCTGTCGGAGTTCTTCATCGGCATCATCGTCGTGCCGCTGGTAGGCAACGTGGCCGAACATGCCGTCGCGGTGCAGACGGCCTGGAAGAACAAGATGGAGCTCAGCCTGGGGGTGTCGCTGGGTTCCAGCCTCCAGGTGGCGCTCTTCGTGGCGCCGATTCTGGTGTTTGTCAGCCTGCTGATGGGCCATCCGCTGACCCTGGTGTTCAACCAATTCGAAATCGTCGCCCTGTTCGGCGGCATCCTGATCGCGGCAATGGTGGCACAGGACGGCGAAACGAACTGGTTGGAAGGCGCGCAGTTGCTGGCCGTGTACGTGATCCTGGCGCTGGCGTTTTTCTTCGTGCCAGTGTGATCTGTCGGCACGTGGGGGCCTGACCCATGCCATCGAGAAACGTCTACTCCGTCTCGCAAGTGACCGCCTACATCAAGTCCCTCTTCGGGGCCGATGAGCTCCTGGGCGATGTCTGGCTGTCAGGCGAGATCTCCGGCTTCACGCAGGCCAGCTCGGGACACTGCTACTTTACGCTGAAAGACGCCGGCGCGGTGCTGAAGGCGGTGATCTGGCGCACGCAGGCGGCGCGCATGGCGCTGCCGCGCAACGGCGATCAGGTGATCGTCCACGGCGCGATTTCGGTCTACGAGGCGGGCGGGCAGTACCAGCTCTATGTGGACCGCCTGGAGGCGGCCGGCGCGGGCCGGCTCTGGCTGGAGTTCGAGCGTTTGAAGGCGCAGTTGGCCGCGGAAGGGCTATTCGACGAGGCGCGCAAGCGGCCGATCCCGGCGCAACCGCGGCGCCTGGGGATCGTGACCTCGGCGACCGGCGCGGCGCTGCGCGACATCCTGCGCACGCTGGCGGCGCGCTATCCGCTCGTGGACGTCATCCTGGCGCCGGCCCCGGTGCAAGGTGCAGACGCGCCGCCGGGCATCGCCGCCGCGCTTGCCGCGCTGAACCGCTGGTCGGCCGAGCAGGAGCCGCTGGACGCCATCCTGCTGGCGCGCGGGGGCGGCGCCATCGAGGAGCTGTGGGCGTTCAACGACGAGCGGGTGGCGCGGGCCATCGTCGCGTCCGCCGTGCCGGTCATCACCGGCGTGGGCCATGAGACCGACTTCACCATCGCCGACTTCGCGGCCGATCTGCGCGCGCCGACCCCCACGGCCGCCGCGACATTGACGACGCCGGACCGCCGCACGCTGGCCGCGACGGTCAACACCCTGGCCGCGGCCGCAGCGGGACAGGCGACGGCGCGCCTGGCCGCGGGCCGCACCGGCGTCGAGGCGTTGGCGCACCGGCTGGGCCGCCAGGCGCCGACGCTCCGCATCGGCCGCGACCGCCAGCGGATAGATGACCTGAGCCGCCGCGCCGCGTTGGCCATCGCCAACCGGCTGCGCAGCCGCCGCGAGCGGCTGGCCGGCGTCCGCCTCCACCTGGCCGCGCTCAACCCAACCGCGGTGCTGGCGCGGGGCTACGCCATCGTCAGCCGGCCGGACGGCGCGGTGGTCAGCTCAACCGCGCAGGTGACCGCCGGCGACACCATCCATGTGCGCGTGGCCGATGGCGCGTTTGGCGCCGAGGTCAGGCAATGAGCCGGCGGCAGCTCTCGCAACTAAGGCTGAAATAGAGGCTTCAGCCGGTTTGTCTCGACATGGATGCACCGGCTAGAGCCTCGATTCCCCAGGAATGGAGCCCTTAATGTCCAACGATAAATCCTTCGAGGATCTCTACCGTGAGCTGGAAGAGACCGTTCGCAAGCTTGAATCCGCTGACCTCCCGCTGGCCGAGTCATTGGCGTTGTTCGAGCGCAGCACGAAGCTGGCCGAGCAATGCAACGCGCTGCTGGATGGGGCCGAGCTGCGCGTGCGCCAGTTAGCCGTGCGACTGGACGGCAGCCAGGAGACCCAACCTTTCGAGGGCTGGCGAAACGAATGAGAGCCGCTTTGCTGCAGACGCTGCATGATCTTCTGGGCAACCGCACGCTGTGGGTGCCGCTAGCGGTCTGGGCCGCGGTGCAATCCTGGAAGGTACTGGAGCCGCTGATCTTTGAGCACCGGTTCGATCTCCGGCAGCTTGCGGCCACGGGCGGCATGCCGAGCTCGCACAGTGCGCTGGTGGCCTGCCTGGCGATGAGCGTGGGCATGAACGTCGGGTTCGGATCGGCGTCGTTTGCGCTGGCTGTGGTATTGGCCATGGTCGTCATGTACGACGCGGCCGGCATCCGCCGGGCGGCCGGCAAACAGGCCGAGAGAATCAATATGATCATGCAGGCGCTGTTCTCCGGCCACCCGCTGAATCAGGAAGAGCTGCGCGAGCTGTTGGGGCACACGCCGCTGCAGGTATTCGTGGGCGGCCTCCTGGGAGCGTTGGCCGGATGGCTGCTGAATCTGTGACGCCTTGACTCGCCCTTCGTCCTGCGTCACATTTCCCGCCTCGGCGGTGTTATATGAGTAGAAAACCGTCCGAGGACGAGACCGCCGACATGCTGAGTGACACCTGGCCCACCGCCGCGGCGGGAACGCACGCCAACGCCGACTTCGATACTTTGTTCCTGGCGCACTACGACGGGGTTTACCGGCTGCTCTACCGGATCGTCGGGACGCGGGACGAGGCGGAGGATCTGGCACAAGAGACGTTCTTGCGGCTGGCGCGGCAGCGCTTCAGCCCGTCCCGCGAGCACAACGTCGCCGGCTGGCTTCACGCCGTGGCGAGCCACCTGGCGCTCAACGTCCTGCGGAGCCGGGGCCGGCGTCAGCGCCGCGAGGAGGCCGTTTACCGGCAGGCGAGCGATGCGGGCGAGTCTGATCCGCCTGAAGTCGCCATGCGGGACGAGGAGCGCGCCGCGGTCCGCCGCACCCTGGCGGCCCTGCCCCAGCGCCAGGCGCAAATCTTGATGCTCCGCCACGCGGGCCTCAGCTATCGGGAGATCGCCGCGGCGCTGGAGATGGCGCCGGGCTCGGTGGGCGCCACCCTGGCACGCGCGGAAGCCGCCTTCGAAGCGGCCTGGAGGCAAAGATGAAGTGCGATACGGGCCGGCTGCTGGCATACCTCGATGATGCCCTGGACGCAGGCGAACGCGCCGAGATGTCTGCACATCTGGACACGTGCGCGTCCTGTGCGACCGGATTAGCCGACCTGCGGGCGCGCCGGGAGGGCATCGCCGCGCACCTGGCCGCCCTGGAACCCGCGGCGGACGAGGTCCCGGCGCCGGCCCGTGCCCTGGCGCGTTTCCAGGCTGAGCATGTGCGGTCTCGTCCCACGCTATGGACGGTGCTCCGGGGAGGGGTTACCACCATGCGCAATCAGCTCACTGACGGCAACCGCTGGCGGCCGGCTGCGATCGGCGTCTCAGCGGTCGTGATCCTGGCGATCCTCTTCAGCTTTGCGCCCGTGCGCGAGGCTGCGGCCGATTTTCTCGGCCTGTTCCGCGTGCGAAAGTTCGCGGTGATCCCGATTGATCCGGCCAAGGGCCAACAGATCGAGACCCTGGCGCAGATGGCCGAGGAGGGCCGCTTCGGCGCCCCCACGTTCGTGCGCCAGCCCGGCGCCGAACAGACCGTCAGCGACGCGGCCCAGGCCACAACCCTGGCAGGCTTCGCCGTGCGCACGCCAGCCGATCTGCCCGGCGGCGCCACATCCGAGATTCGGGTGTCCGAGGGGCCGGCCGTGCATTACGAGATGGACCGGACGACGATGCAAGCGCTGCTGGACGCGGCCGGGGTGCAGGGCGTGACCCTGCCCGCGGTGGATCGCGTCACGGTGGATGTGGATGTGCCCAAAGTCGTCCGATTGGTCTATCGCGTCCCGAACGGAAGCCTCGCCTTCGGCGACAATCTTACGTTGATGCAGTTGCCCAGCCCGCAGATCGCACTGCCGGAGGGCATTGACACCGTCACCCTGGGCGAGGCGGCGTTCCGCTGGCTCGGCATGTCGGAAATTGATGCCCGCCGCCTGGCGCAGTCCATTGACTGGACCAGCACGCTCGTCATCCCGCTGCCCACGGACATCGGGCGCTACCGCGAAGTCACTGTGGACGGGACCACCGGGCTGCTGCTGGAAAGCGCGGACACCGCTCAGCGCAGCACCGCCCTGGTGTGGCAGCGCGGCGACATCGTCTACGCGCTGAACGGCCAAGGCATTGACACCAAGGTGCTGCTGCAAGTGGCGGATTCACTTGAGTGACAGAAGTTAGCCTGATCCCTGATCCCTGAAAAATGCTCATCGAAACCACCGACCTCCGCAAGAGTTACGGCGCGACCGTGGCCGTGGACGGGCTCAACCTGGCCATCGGCCCGGGGGAGGTGTACGCCTTCCTCGGGCCGAACGGCGCGGGCAAGACCACCACCATCAAAATGCTGCTGGGTCTGGTCAAGCCGACCGGCGGCGCGGCGCGCGTCCTGGGGCAGGCGCCGGGCCACATTGCGGCCCTGTGCCGCATCGGGTTCCTGCCGGAGCATTTCCGCTTCCCGCCCTGGCTCACCGCGGCCGGCTTCCTCGACCTGCACGGTGATCTGTGCGGACTGAGCCGGGCCGAGCGCCGGGCGCGCGTCCCGCGCCTGCTCGAACGCGTGGGCCTGGCCGACCGGGCGTGCTCCCGGCTGGGCGAATTCTCCAAGGGGATGCTCCAGCGCGTCGGGCTGGCCCAGGCGCTGCTCAACGACCCGGCGTTGGTGTTCCTGGACGAGCCAACTTCCGGCCTCGACCCGCTGGGCCGCATGGAGGTGCGCGACCTGATCCGCGAGCTGCGCGCGGCCGGGGTGACGATCTTCCTCAATTCCCACTTTCTGAGCGAGGTCGAGGTCACGTGCGACCGCGTCGCCATCGTCAAGCGCGGCCGGATCGTGCGCGCCGGCACGCTGGACGAGCTCACGCGCGGCGCGCTGGAGGTGGAGATCCGGGCCGGCGGCCTGACAGACGCGCTGGTGCGCGGCCTCGCGCAGTGGGGGCGGCTGGCGGACCGCCCCACGCCCGACGCGCCACACTCCAGCGCGAAGCCTCCCGGTGGGACGCTCCACCTCGCCGTCCCCGACGAGTCGGTCCTCCCCGCCATCGCCGACTACCTGGTGCGGGGCGGCGCGCAGATCTATGCGCTGGCGCCGCAGCGGCCCTCGCTAGAGGAGCTGTTTGTGCGGGCCATGCGTGAGGAGGCGGCATGAATAGCCTCAAGATCGCCCGCATGACCTTTGCGGAAGCACGGCAGCGCAAGATCCTGTGGGCTGTGGCGATATTGGGACTGGCGTTCCTATTGGTGTTCGGCGTCGGCTTCTACTTCATGCACCGGGACATCCAACGGGCGGTCGCTGCGCAGCCGGCCGCGCAGCTCCTGGAGCCGATCAACTTCTTCCTGATGGCTGCGCTGTACGGCGTGGACTTCCTCGTCGTCATGCTGGCGCTGCTCATCTCCGTGGACACCATCGCCGGGGAGATCGCCTCGGGCACCGTCCAAACCCTGGTCACCAAGCCGCTGCGGCGTTGGGAGATCGTGATGGGCAAATGGCTGGGGCTGGGCTTCATGCTTGCCGCCTTCGCCGTCATCCTGAGCGCCGCGGTCGTCGCCATCGTGTGGAGCATCTCCCGCTATCAGCCGCGGGCGATCGTGCCCGGCGTGGGCCTGATCATCCTGGAAGGGCTGATCGTACTGACCCTCTCGATCCTGGGCGGGACGAAGCTGCCGGCGCTGACGAACGGCGTCGTGGTGTTCATGCTCTACGGGCTGGCCTTCATCGCGGGCTGGATTGAGCAGATCGGCGCGTTCCTGCACAATGAAGCCGCGGTCAACGTCGGGATCATCGTCAGCCTGTTCATGCCGACCGAGGCGATGTGGAAGCGCGCTGCGTATCTGATGCAGCCGCCGTTTCTGCGCGAGCTCGGCCTTGACGCGACCCCCTTCGGCGCGGCCAGCGCGCCCAGCCCGCTGATGGTGGGCTATACGGCCATCTACGTTATCCTCATGCTGGTCCTCGCCATCCGATCCTTCAACGCGCGCGACCTCTGATTGCAAAGGCTCAAAGCGTGCCTAGCCCTTGCCTCGTTAATACCCAAACTGGTGTCATTCTGAACGGGTGGACGGCTCAACCTGCCCTGCGAGACATCGCCAGTGAAGAATCCCGACATAGATTCTTCGCTCTCAAGAAACTGGCAGGGATCCTTCGGCCTGACAACCTTGCGCCGTTAATGGCGGTCAGGGACTCGGCCTCAGGACGACCAGAAAGGCGTGTCTTACATCGAACCGCCTTGCGCGTCGGCCGGATCACGGGTATACTCGCGCGGCCTACGGAGGTTGATTTTGAAAGGAAAACACCTGATTTCGGCCCTGCTGCTCATCGTCATGCTGGCGAGCTGCACGGGCCAACCGCCGGCCGACCTGCCGCCAACCGCAACGCAGACGCCGGCGGTTCAACCCACAGCGGCGGCGACCGCCACCACACCGCCCGCATTGACGCCGACATCCACTAATTCACCGACCGCGCCGGCGCCTGATCCCACCGCCACAACCGCGCCTTCGCGAACCGCCACCGCAACACCGACGATCTCGATCACCGCGACCGCCTCGCACACGCCGGCGGCGACAGTTTCCGCGGCCGCCGAGGACCCGCTCGCCTCCGCCCGCTGGCATCAGCTCATCGGCGACTGCGCTGCGGCCCGGAAAGAACTGGCTGCCCTGCTATCCGGGGGACTCTCGCCCACAGGGGCGGCGGAAGCGCGTTTCCGCATGGCGCAGTGCTACCGTCGCGATGGCGCCGATGCCGAGGCCACCATCGTGCTGAACGACCTGCTGGCTGCCGCGGGCGCACAAGACCCCTATCGGGCGCCCGCCACGTTTCTGCTGGGCGAGGCGCTGGCCGCGCTTTCCGAAGGAACGCACAACGGAGGCCGCTGGGCCGACGCCGAAGCTGCGTACCGGGCCTATCTGCCGCTGGCGCCTGAGCTGGCTTATCTGACCTGGCAGCGGATCGGCGGCGCCGCACGGGCGCAAGCGCACCTGCCCGCCGCGGTCGAGGCCTACCGGAAGGCCCTGGCCGCCTCGCCGGATTGGAGCAACACGGTCGCGATCCGCCGCGCCCTGGCCGATCTGGCAATGGCGCAGGGGGATGCACGGGAGGCGATCGCGCAGTACGATGCGCTGCGCGGGCAGGCAACTACGGGCGCCTGGGCTGCCGAGATGCAGTACCTGGCCGGGAACGCTCTGGCACGGGAGGCGGCTGTCGTGGCCGCCGCCGTGCCGACCATCACGCCCATGCCAACCCGCCCGGCGACGCCTGCCGCCCCCGCGGCCCTGCTTGAAGCGCAGAAACGCTGGCAGGCCGCAGTGAACGCCGATGTCACCAGCCAATACGCGCACGCGGCCATCGTCGCGCTGCTCGATTCCGGTGCGACCGTGGATGAATACTCGCGCGGGCTGGCGAACTACCATCGGGGCAACTACGAGCTCGCCGTCGCCGCGTTCGATCGTCTGCTGACCGCCGAACCGGCCGGCCGGGACGGCGCGGCGCTCTACTACCGGGGCCTGAGCTACCTGGCTCTGATGCAAACGGACCGCGGGATCGCCGATCTCGATCAACTCATCGCCAGGTTCCCCCAGAGCCCGCTGTGGACCGACGCGTGGCTGGCGAAAGCCCGCGGCCTGAGCCGCGCCGGCCGCGACGCCGAAGCCATCGCCAGCTATCGCAATCTGGCAGCGCAGAAGCCCGCCGCCGCACAAGCGCCGACCGCGCTCTGGCAGGCGGCCGTGTTGGCCGAGGACAATAACAAACCGGATGCGGCCGTTGCTGAAGCCTATCTGGCGTTGGCGCGCGCCTACCCGAAGGCCACGGAGGCGTGGCGCGCCTATCAGAACGCCGGCCTGATGTATTTCCGGCTGGGGAACTTCGACCGCGCGGCCGCGATCTGGCGCGAGATGGCGGGGAACACCGATTTGGACGCGTTCACCGTGCCGGTGGCGAGCTTCTGGCTCGGCCGGGCGCAGGCCGCGCAGGGTGATCGGGCGGCCGCGGCCGCCTCCTGGCAGGCGGCGCAGGCCGCAGGGCCGGACAGCTTCTACGGGCTGCGTGCGGCCGCCTGGGCGAGCGGGCGAGAAAACCTCCAGACCGGCGGCGGTGGCGTAGCGCCGGCAACCGCCGCGCCCATGGGCTCACCGGCCGGCGACGAGGCTGCACTCTCAGCGTGGCTGCAAACCTGGGCCGGCCCCGGATCGTTGGCCCTGCCCGAGAGCGTCGAAAGCGATCCCGACTGGCGTCGCGGTGAGCTTCTGCTGGGGCTAGGGCTGCGCAGCCAGGCGCTTGCCAACTGGACCCGGGTGCAGCAGCGGCATGTCAAGGAACCCTGGACGCTGGCTGCGTTGGCACGCGCCTTCACCGCAGCCGGCGCCTATCGGCAGGCGATCGCCAGCGCGGAGACGGTCGCCAGCCTCTCCGGCCGGCCGCTGGCCGCTGCGCCGGCCACGCTCCAGCGGCTGGCCTATCCGTTTCCCTACGAGCCGCTGATCCGCGGCGAGGCGGACCGTCGGGGTCTCGACCCTCGCCTGCTGGCGGCGATCATCCGGCAGGAAAGCCACTTCGAGACGGGCGCCGCCTCATCCGCGGGCGCGCAGGGGCTGATGCAGGTGATGCCGGGCACGGCGCAAAGCATCGCCGTGCAGCTCGGCTGGAAGGACTTTCAACCGGCGCAGGCGTACTGGCCCGTCACCAACGTCGCGCTGGGCGCATACTACATCAACCAGTGGTTGACGCACTTCAACGGCAGCGTCTTCACCGCGCTGGCGGCCTACAACGGCGGGCCGGGCAACGCCCAAATCTGGCGCACCCGCGCGCCGCAGGATGACGACCTGATGGCGGCCTTGATCAACATCAATGAAACGCGGCTGTACGTGCAGATCGTGTGGTCGAACTACGAGGCGTACCAGCGATTGTATCCACAATGAATCTGGCCCACTTAAAGCACGAATCCCTGGCCCACCCACCAGGGATTCGCGCTCAGACCACTTGTTGTTTTGGAGGAGGAACCTCTCCGGTTTGGGCTGTCCCGAACCCGCATCCGAAGTGTCTGTAGTATCGCAGGATCAGATTAACGCCACGTGAGAAGCAGTTTAGGATTTGATTTGAGACATCTCACCTACGGCGTCACCGTCACCTTCAGATCCAGCGGCGCCACCTGCCACCAGCTATTGCCCGGTTTGAGCGGGATGTCGCGGCCCTGCGCATCCACGAAACGGAAGGGCGCGTGGCGGGCAGAGCGCACCCACTTCCCCTCGTACACCTTGCCGTCGCGCAGCACCTTCAGCGGGCCTTCGCCCCAAAGCTGGATCTCGACGGAGCAGTTGATGCACACGCCGTTTGCGATCTGGCGCTCGGTGCCGTTCTCCACGATGAGGGTGATCGCGTGGTTGACGCTAAGCACCACCACGTTCGCAGCCGAGACCTGCTGGCCGTCGGCCTGATCCATGAGCGGCTGGCCGCCGCTGAACCGCAGCCAGCGCCCGGTCCCGGCGTCAAAGGTCCAACTGACCCTGAAGCGCGGATACCCCAGGTCAAGCCGGCTGGCCGCACCGCCGCCGGACGGCGCCGCCTCGGAGAAGGCCCACGCCGCCGAGGGCTCCGGGGCGGTATTCCAGCCGCGCTGCGTGCTGGTGTTCCAGAGGGTCGCGGTGTCGGCGAACAACGTATTCCAGCTCAGGCCGCCCACGTTCATGTCCCGGTAGAACGATGAGCCGTTGCGCGCCTGCTCCAGGATATGATCGCCGAAGTCGGAGTTATACAGCAGTTGGCGCACCGGTTCAACGCCGCCCGAAAACGCCAGGACCGCGTCGAAAATGACCGGCAGCTCCACGTCAATCAGCCGCGCGCTGCGGATGGGCCCGATACGGGGCGCATCCTGGCTCTGGTAGATCGCGGTCAGGCGCGTCTCGCTGTACTCGACGCGGCTTTCCACCACGACATCCGCCTTGTTGAGCCCGGCCTGTTTGGGCTGGGCATCGGCGTCATTGGTCACCTTGACCGCCAACGGCCGCCGGTTGAGCACGGCCGGATCGGCCGGCCGCAGGCCGGTAAAGATCGAGACGCCCGCCTGGCGCGTCGGCATCACCGCCGATGACCCACCGCCCGGTTGCGCCGCTGGCTGCTCGGTTGCGGCCGGCGCCGTGGGCGCTTCCGTCGCCGCTGCGGTGGCGGTGGCAGCGGGCGTCTCCGTCGGCGGAACTGCGGTCGGCGCTGGCGGCAAGGTCACGGTGGGCGCCGGCGTGGCGGCCGGCGGCGCCTGCGTGTCCGC
>CAZYGI010000015.1:0-17994 GCA_964647255.1 uncultured Anaerolineales bacterium
GTTCCTTGGAGACGGTCTCAGCCAGCGTCCCCGCGGAATCATTTTTCAGGGCAGGAAGACCGCAATTTGAACGATGCTGGCGTCAGGCCGCCAGCGCCACTTGCTTTCTGCGCGTCAGCACGCCTTCGATCGTGTAGAGCAGGAGCGCCGTCCAGATCAAGCTGAACCCGATCAGGCGGGCCTGGGTGAAGCTCTCGCCGTACAGGACAACGCCGATCAGGAATTGCAGAGTGGGGGCGACGTATTGCAGGATGCCCAGGGTGGTGAGCGGCACGCGGCGCGCACCGTGCGCGAACATCACCAGCGGGATCGCCGTCGCGACCCCGGCGAAAGCTAACAGGAGCGTGGTCGGCGCGCCGGCCTGGCCGAAAGACCCTGTTCCCCGCGCCGCCAGATAGACGAGATAGCCGAGCGCCGGCAGAAACATCAAACCGGTCTCGACGGTCAACCCTTGCACCGATTCCAGGCGGGCCACCTTGCGGATCAAGCCATAGAACCCGAAGCTCAGCGCCAGGCTCAGCGCGATCCAGGGCAGCCGGCCATAGCTGATCGTGAGATAGGCCACGCCGGCAGCCGCTAACCCGATGGCCGCCCACTGCAACGGGCGCATGCGCTCCCGCAGAAATACGACGCCTAACAGTACGTTCACCAGCGGGTTGATGAAGTAGCCCAGGCTGGTCTCAACGATATGCCCGTTGTTGTTCGCCCAGAGGTAGATCAGCCAGTTGATGCTCAACAGCAGCGCGGTGCCGACAAAGGGGAGCAGGATGCGGGGCTGGCGGGCGGCCTGCCCCAACCAACTCCACTGCCGTTGCACGATCAACAGCACCAATACGACGACGAGCGACCAGACGACCCGGTGGCTGAGGATCTCCTGCGGAGGGACGTGTTCAAGGTGCTTCCAGTAGATGGGCAGGAGCCCCCAGCAGATGTATGCGCTCAGTGCTGCCAACGTGCCGTTTTTCATGCGATTGTTCCTTGCAAAAGGGTCGGGCGGCGCTTCGGAGAGGTGGTCCGCCCGCACAAGGCGCCAGTATATCGGACGCCAACAGCGCTGTCAACAAGGCCTGACCGCGATGAAACCAAAATCGTCCGGCTGCGTAAAGCCTTTTGGTTCAAGGATTCATGGAGCGAAGGGAGCGCTACAATGGGAGACGGACGCGTGCGCAACGTGGGGGCGGCGGTTGTGGGGATCGGCCTGGTCGCCCTCGGCATCTTCATGCTGCTCGGTCAGTGGTTCCACCTGGATTTCCTGGGGCTGCTGTGGCCGTTCTTTATCATCGTGCCCGGCCTGCTCTTCTTTGTCGGCATGTTTGCGTTGGGCAAGAACGGCGCGCCGATGGCCGTGCCGGGCAGCATCGTCACCATGGTCGGCATGATCTTGCTCTACCAGAACTTGACGGGGCACTGGGCAAGCTGGGCCTATGCCTGGGCCCTGATCTTTCCGACCGCGGTCGGCCTGGGGATCGCCATCTCAGGGCTGTGGAGCGGCGATCCGAAGGCTACCAAGACCGGCACGACCATGGCCGGGATCGGCGTGGCGGTGTTTGTCTTCTTTGCGATCTTCTTTGAGCTGCTGCTGAACATCAGCGGCTTCCGCAGCGGGCTGCTGGGTCAGATCTTCTTCCCGGGTTTGATCATCCTGGCCGGCGTGGCGCTGCTGTTCCTGGCGCTGACGCGGGGCCGCCGGTGAAAATCTCACCCTCCCCGATAACTTAGCGGCACGCCTGCACGCTGACATCGTCCACGAAGAGCCATGTCAGCGGCGCGCTCGCCGCGTCATCGTTGTACGTCTCGAAGTAGAGTACCACGCTTTGTCCCCGATACGTTGACAGATCGAAGCTGGCCTGGCGCCAGTCGCTGCTGTTTGCGAGCGTCTTGATCAACACCTCGAGCAAGGTGTACGTGCCCGGTTTCAGCAGCAAGACGCGCTGAAAATCCCCGCCGGTGGCGGGCGAGCCGCTCACCTGGGCGCCCGGCCGCCACCAAAAGGCCAGCGTCGCGCGTGCGGCGTCCCCGGGAATGCTGATCGTTTGGTAGCCGCTGGAGTAGCTCGCCCCAGCCGCGGCAAGCTCGCCCAGCAGATTCCTCTCCGGGCCGATTTCGCTCCGTTCCGGCACGATCTGAACGCGCTCCGGCCCGCCGTAGCCGGTCGGAACAACCCCGAAGCGCGCCGCACGCGCCCCGCTGTGCGCTGTAGTTGCAGTATAGCCGGCCGGATTGCCTGTCACCGGGAAGGTCCACCCCGCGCTGGTCTCGAAGCCTCCGTTCGCCACGCGTTCACCGCAGGAGCTCGTCGTGGGTGTCGGTGTCGCGCTGGGCAACTGGGCCGCGGTTGGCGTCCCGGTCGGCGTCTGCGAAGCCGTCGGCGCCGCAGTGGCCGTCGGCGTTCCCGTCGGCAGCGCGGTTGCGGTCGGTGTGGGCGTTTCGGTGATCGCCGGCGTCTGCGAAGCCGTCGCTGTCGGGGTGAACGTGGCCGGCGGGGTCGGTTGTTCTGCGACAGTCGCTGTGGCCGTTGCCGTGGCCGGAGCGGTTGCCGTGGGCGTTGGCGTGAGGGTGGCCGCGGGCGATGCGTCGGTGCATGTCTGTACACTGACGTCGTCAACGAACAGCCACGTCTTGGGGCCGGCGCTGGTGTCGTCGTTGTAGACCTCGAAGTAGATCACTACGCTCTGCCCGCGGTACGGGGTCAGGTCGAAAGTGATCCGTTGCCAGGCAGTCGCGCTCGCCAGCGTCTTGATGATCGTCGTGATGACGCCATACGTGCCGCCCCGCAGCAGCATGGCGCGTTGAAAGTCGCCGCCCGTCGCTTGTGTGCCGGGCCTGAGCCAGAAGCTGAGCGTCGCCGTGCGCGCCGTTGCCGGGATGGTGACCGTCTGGTACGCGGTGGAGTAGCTGGCGCCCAGCGGAGCGAGCTGGCCGAGCAAGTTCATCCGCAGCGCGACGGCGCCGCCCGCGGGGGAGAGGTCGGGTTTTGCGCCGGCCTCGTTTGCGGCCAGGGCTGCGGGCACGATCCCCAGCCGGGCCGACCGGACGCCGGCGTGCGCCTGGGCGGCGGTGTAGCCGGCGGGGTTGGCCGTGGCGGCGAAGGCCCAGGCGGCGGTTGCCTCAAAACCGCTGTTCGCGATCAGCTCGGTGCAGAGCGCCGGCGTCGGGGCAGGGGGCGGCGCAACCCCGGTTGGGGTCGCAGAGCCGGTGGCAGTTGCGGTTGGCGTAGGCGCCGGGTCAAGCGTGGCCGCTTCAGCGAGCACGGCCAGGGCCGCGCGCGTTGTGCGTGTGACATAATCGAGAGCGACCCGATCGGCGATGTCGCCGGTGTTGTGATACCAGGGGTTCCGGTCGCGGGGAATCGCATCGTCGAAGAAGTTTTCGATGGCAAGGAACGCCGCGTAGCCGTTGTCCCAGAAGGTGGAGTGATCGGAGAAGCGGCTGGCGGTCGAGCTTTTGACCTCGACGCGCAGCCCCTGGCCGTAGCGGGTGTTCGCGGCCGTGAAGCGGGAGGCCAGGCTGACGGAGCCGGCCTGGGTGCCGCTGTGGATCTCCAGCGTGCGGTCGCTGTCACTGTCCCAGCCGATCATGTCCAGGTCGAGGTAGCCCATCACCTGCGTGCCGGCTGCGCTCAGCGTTCGCACATAGCCGCGGCTGCCCCACATCCCTTGCTCTTCACCCGAGAAGTGGACGAAGCGGATGGTGTCGCCGATGCGGTGCCCGGCCAGGACGCTGGCGATAACCAGCGTGGCCGCAGTGCCCGAGGCGTTGTCGTCCGCACCGGCCGCACGGGTGTAGGGTGCCTCGGACACGTCGTCGAAGTGCCCGCCGACCAGCCAGACCCGCTCCGGATGGACCGCGCCGCGCAGCTCCGCAATGACGTTGCGGCCGGTGTAGCCGCTGTAGGTCCAGGTCGCATAGCTGACCGGCAGGCCCAGTTCGAGGTAGCGTTGGTAGAGATAACGCTCGGAGTCCCGGATCGAGGCGGCCAGGGTGTAGCGCGTGGCCAGTGTGGCGGCTGCCCCGCCGACATCCGCCGGCCGCTGGCCGCTCAGCTCGGCGATGCGATCGGCGATGGCCTGGGGCGCCACCCGGGCTAAAAGCGCCGCCACCGCTGGGTCGGGCGGCTCCGTGACGGCCTCTGCCCGGGTGGTCTTTCCCTGCTCCGGCGCGAGGCGCGATGTCAAGGAAACAGCATCGGCCGACAGCAGCGCCAGGCTGATTCCCTGGACGGGCAGGGTCTCCAGCAGGGCGCCTTCCTCCTCTTGGGGCACAGCGACCAGCAGCTCGATCGGATCGGCATACAGGATGGCCCCGAACCGCTCGGCGGCTGGCCGCGCGCCCTCGGCCTGGGCGTCCACGAAGTAATACACTGTGTCGAGCGTATCCGCATCTAATCGCTCCGCGGTGATGCCGTCTTGCGCGGCATGATCGGCCAGGTCAGGGCCGCCGCTTGCGACATAACGTGCCGCGCCGCCTGCATTGTCGGCGGGCAGCTCGGCGTGGATCACCGCCGGGAGCGCTGCAAGACGTTCGATTTCTTCGGGCGCGACGGTCAGCAGGTAAAGCTGGGGGCCGAAGCTCGATTGGCCGGGCAGCGCCTCCGCGGCCGCGCGGCGCGCCTCAGGCAGCGGGCCGGCGAGGATCGCCGCCAGCAGCGCCAGGATCAGCGCGACAACTTTGCCATGAGCGGAAACGCGGCGTTGCAACATAGATCCCTCCGATCGTCGTCCGTGTGTACATGATGACGCGCGGGGCGTGAGGAGGTAACGGAGGGGTGAGAAATCTGGGGATCACCCCAGACGAACCGGAAAGACAGCTCACGCAAAGACGCCACGACGCAACGACGCCAAGAAGCAACGCTACGACTTTGCGGCCTTGCGTGAGCCTTTCTGGTTGGCTGAGCAAGAATTCAAGCGGCAAGATCCTGCCCCGTTCGGGGTGACAAAGACCGCCGGTGGTCGCTGATAGACCCAAACGCTTTACGAATAGTGGTGATGCCCATCCTCGTCATGGGCGTGGCCGTGCGCCAGCTCTTCCGCGGTGGCGGGGCGCACATCGAGCACCTTGACCTGGAAGTGCAGCGTCTCGCCGGCCAGCGGGTGGTTGTAATCCAGCACGATCGCATCGGGACGAACTTCGGACACGTAGGCCTCGTAGGTCTCGCCATCTTCATCCTGAACGCCGACGGCCATGCCCGGTTCGGGCGTTTGATCGGCCGGGAAGGCGTCCAGCGGCATCTCTTCCAACCCATCCTCGTCATATTCGCCGTAGCCTTCTTCGGGGCTCAGGGTGATGCTGATCTCATCGTCGGGGTTCAGCCCGTTCAAGGCAGCCTCCAGCGCAGGCAGCAGTTGGTCATGCCCGGCCAGGTAGCGCAGCGGCATGCCCTCCTGTGTGGTCTCCACCGCCTCGCCGTCGTCCAGCGTGAGGGTGAAGTCAATGGTTACGATCATGTCTTTTGCCACGGTGTATTTTTGATTCACTGGGTTTGTTCTCCTTCAAGTGCTCGGTTTGTTTTGGCTGGGGTTACAGGGTCGCGGCGAGATTTTCGGCCTCGATCACCAGGGTCTCCAGGATGCCCAGGCCCTGGCGCCAGAAGCCGGGATCGGTCAGGTCAATGCCGAGCGGATTCACGATCTTATGCGGCCAGTCCGATCCGCCGGCGGCCAGCATCGCGAGATATGCGTCGGCGAAACCCGTGCTATCCTGCTGATAGCGCGCATAGAGCGCCATCACCAGCAGCTCGCCGAAGGCATAGGCGTAGACATAACCCGGCGTGCCGATGAAATGCGGGATGTAGCTCCACCAGAGGTCGTAGTCCGCGGTGAGGGTCACGCTGTCGCCGAACATGCCGCACTGCGTCTCGCGCCAGAGCTCCGAGAAGCGCTCCGTGCTGAGTTCGCCTTCCTCGCGGCGTGCGGTGTGGATGGCGTGCTCGAAGCGGTTCATGCTGATCTGGCGGAAGGCGGTGGCAAAGGAATCCTCGATCTTGCCGGTGAGCAGCGCCAGGCGGGCCTTTCCGTCGGTCTCCTGTGCGATCATGTCCTGGAACACCAGCATTTCTCCGAACACCGAGGCCGTTTCGGCGGTGGTGAGCGGGGTGTGCGCCTGGAGCACGCCCTGCACGCCTGCGAGCTTCTGGTGCACACCGTGGCCCAGCTCATGCGCCAGCGTCATCACGTCACGCGGGCGGCCTTCGTAGTTCAGCAAGACGTACGGGTGGCGGGAGGGCACTGCGCCGTGGCTGAACGCGCCCCCGCGCTTGCCCGGCTTAATCGCTGCATCAATCCACCGCCGCGCGAAGAACTGGCCGGCAATCTCGGCCATGCGCGGGTCGAAGCGGCGATAGGCCGCCAGCACGGTTTCGCGCGCTTCCTCCCAGGAGTAACGACGATCCGCGGCCGGCAGCGGCGCGTAGCGGTCGTAGTCGAACAGCTCATCCAGCCCCAGCAGACGGCGTTTCAGCCGGTAGTACCGGCCCACGATATCGTAGCGCGAGGTGACGGCCTCGACGAGCGCCTCCACGGTCCGGTCATCCACCTGGTTGGCCAGGTTGCGGGCGCTGATCCAGGCGGGATAGCGGCGCAGCCGATCGTCCGACGCTTTATCGGCCAGGATGGTGTTAAAGATGTAAGTGGCCGTGCGTGCATCGGCGCGCAGCCCGACCGTCACCGCGGCCGCGGCGCGCTGCCGCAGGCTGCGGTCATCCGCGTAGAGCCGGCTGAGCACCTGGTCGCGGGTAAGCTGCTGGCCGTCGAGCTCGAACCGGGCTGCGCTCTGTGTCTCATCGAAGAAGCGGTCCCACGCGTCGCGGCCGGTGACGGCCTTCTCCGCCAGGATCTTCTCCTCCGGTTCGCTGAGCAGGTGCGGCCGGTACATGCGGACGACCTCGAGCCAGTGGCGCCAGCGCGTCAGCGCCGGATCAGCGAGCCAGGCCGCGGCGGCCTCGTCCGGCGCGGCGGTCAGCTCCAGGTCGGCGAAGACCAGTTTCTGGCTCAGCCGCGAGCCGCGCTCGGTGATGCGTTGCAGCAGCGCGCCGCGGGCGGGGTCCAGCGTGTTTTGCGTCCAGTTCAGCGACGCGTACGTGCCGACCAGCGAGGCGCGCTCCACGAGGGCTTCGTAACGGGCGATCAGTTCCGCCAGCCCGGCAGGCGATAGGCTTGCGATGCGGCCGCGGTATGCGGCGTCCAGCGCATCGGCTTCGGCGTCGCACGCGTCCAGGTCCGCGTTGATTCGCGGGTCATCCATCCCGGCGTAGAGATCGGACAGGTCCCAGGTGATCTCTTCGGCGCCAGTCAGTTGATCGGTGAGTTGACTTGACATAGAATCAGATAGCTCCAAAATGCGAATTGTGCTTCCGGGCCAAATCGGCGTATTTCATGCGGGTACGGCAACATGAGAGACGAAGGTCGGTGTCGAGATTGTGCGGAGCGATTCCGGCAGGCGAAATATCATCCGGCGCGATTATACGACCGAACCCTGTGCCGATCAAATCCGAGGCGTCACGCGCACGTTGCCTTCTCTGCCGTGCTCCTTTGTGATCTCAATCTCGGCCGCGCCGGACGCGCGGATGATCTCGGCGTTCGTGACCAGGTGCGGTGTGACGTGCGCGGTGCGAAAGCGAGACTCACCGGCTGCAAAAGCGAGCGGAAGCAGGAGCTGGTCGGCCAGGTACTCGTCCACGGCGCCGGTGCCGGCCAGAAATTTCTCCAGCCACAGGCACGCTTCGTCGGCGACCTGCTCCGCGCGCTTGCCCGGCGCACCCAACCCGACGAAACAGGCGCTCGTGTGCCGGAATTCGGCGAGGAGGAATAAGAAGGCACCCCTGGTGCGCGCCGGCAGCTCCAGCAGCTCGATGTCGAGCCTGCCGTGCCGCCCCTGGAGCCGCTCGATTGCCCGGCTGCGCTGCCGCTCGGCGATGCTCACGTCAAGATTCGCCACGGCCGCGATGCCGCGAATGCCCCGCAGCGCGCCGCGCTCGGTCAGATGCAGCGGCGTGAGCTCAGGCGTCGGCGTAATTCTGGCGCGCACCTGGCCGTTGCCCTGTGGATAGAACCCGGCGAGCAGCAGCTCTAATGTCGCCTCGCACCCCATGCGTCGCAGGTAAGGGAGCCACTGCAGGTCGAGATAGTGGAAGCATGGGCTCCATGGGACGTGCGTCCCGCCGATGACGGTGATTTCGCTGGAGCAGGAATCGCGCCCGCCTGTCATGCTGAGCGGGTGAACAAGATGTAGTTCGTTGCAGCGATACTCTAGCGAAGCATCTCCTATCGGTAGACTTGTCTGATCCTCATGGCTGCTGCTCGGCAAGTGCTCCGACGAGATGCTTCGCTGAGAAGTCGCCACATCCAACTTCGAGTCGTCAACCCGCTCAGCATGACAGATCCGGCTTTCTACTGACACACGCGGCCCGCTGCACTGCTCGCGTGTGCTCAGCATGGCGCCGGGCGTCAGGGCCAGCGGCAGGAAGATTGTCTGCAGCACCAACGATGTCGAGCCCGCGGTGCCGATGTCGAAACGGTAGTCGCCGGGCCGTGCAGGGCCAGGGTCGAAAGCCAGCTCTTGCGAGCCGATGGCCGCGCCCTCGACCGCCGCGCCACTGACGGTTGCCGCGGCGCGCACGGCGGCCAGGTGCTGCGGTTGCAGGCCCGGCTTCGGCCGCCGTGCGCGGATGCGGCTGATGTGCACCGGTTGGCCGGTCATCACCGACAGCGTGAGCGCTGTGCGCAGCACCTGGCCGCCGCCTTCGCCGAGTGAACCATCTACCTCGATCATGACGCTGCCGCCAACTCCCCCAACTCGATCGCGTTGTACGCCGCCGCGCGCTGCTGCCGGAACTGCTGCGTGTACAGCTTGTAGTAGCGGCCGCGTGCCCGCAGCAATTCGGCGTGTGTGCCTTGCTCGGCGATCTTCCCGTCCTCGATCACCAGGATGCGGTCGGCGCGCTTGATGGTGCTCAGCCGGTGGGCGATGACGAAGCTCGTCCGGCCCGCCATGACTGCCTCCATGCCGCGCTGGATCAGCGCCTCGGTGACGGTGTCCACCGAGCTCGTCGCCTCGTCCATCACCAGCAGTTCGGGCTGCGCCAACACTGCGCGCGCCAGGCTGACGAGCTGTTTCTGCCCGACCGAGAGCCGGTTGCCCCCTTCACCGACCTCGGCGTGGTAACCGCCGTCGAGCTTCTCGATGAAGTCGTGCGCGCCGGCGATCCTGGCTGCCGCCTCCACCTCCGCGTCGCTCGCCTCCAGCCGGCCATAGCGGATGTTCTCGCGCACGGAGCCGGAGAAGAGGTGGGGCGTTTGCAGCACTACGCCGATGCGCGAGTGGATCGCGTGCAGCGTGTAGTCCCGGTAGTCGCGGCCGCCGATGCGCAGGACACCGGCCTTCGGCTCGTAGAACCGGCACACCAGGTTCACGATCGTGCTCTTGCCGCCGCCCGTGGGCCCGACCAGGGCGATGGTCTCTCCCCGCTTCACCTTCAGGGTGAAGTCCGTCAGCACCGGTTTGTCGGCCTCGTAGTAGAAGTCCACGTGGTCGAACTCGATATCGCCGCTGATCGTGCCGGGGTCGTACGCGCCCTCCCGATCCGCAATCTCCGGCTTCGCGTCCACCAACGAGAAGACGCGCTCGGCCGAGGCGACGGCGTGCTGCAGCTCCGAGTAGACGCGGGCCAGATCCTGGATCGGCCACATCATGAAGGTGATATAGCTGACGAACGCCTGGAGCGCGCCCACCGTCATGCCGCCCACGCCGGGGACGGTGATGCCGGCGTTCAGCCCGCCGTAGAGCACGATCGCGCCTACCGCGAACGCGCTGATGAGCTGCACCGCCGGCAGAAACAGCGCCGACAGCCACGCCGCCCGATAGGACGCGCGATACATCTCGTCGGTGATCTGGCTGAACTCAGCCAGGTTCGCCTCCTCGCGGCCCAGCGCCTTCACCACGCGCACGCCGGTGATGTTCTGGTTGTACTCGCCGGTGATCTTGGAGTTGATCTTGCGCACCAGGCGGAACTGCACCAGGATGCGTTTCTTGAACTGCACCGCGACCCAGAGCAGGATCGGGATCGTCGCCAACACAACCAGCGCCAGCCGCCAGTTGATGAAGAGCATGAAGGCCATCGCGCTGGCGATGTTGAAGATCGCCCACGTGACATCCAGCATGCCCCACGTCACCAACTGCGCGATCCGCTCCGAGTCCGACGTGACGCGCGACATGATCCAGCCTACCGGCGTCCGGCTGAAGTAGCTGAACGACAGCTCCTGCAGGTGGTTGAACATCCGTTTCCGCAGATCATACTGCACGCGCTCGCCCAACACACCGGCCAGGAAGATGAAGCCCAACACGCCCACGGCCTGCACCAGGATCAACGCGGCGTAGGTGATGATGATGCTCTTGAGCGCGGCCGCGTTGCCTGGGACGATCGCCTCGTCCACGATGCGCTTGCCCTGGTAGGTGAACACGGAGTCCAGGCCCGAGACCACGCCCACGGCCAATAAGAAGCCGAGCACCCATTTCCAGTGCGGCTTCACCTGGGCCAGGACGCGGCGGAGCGTCCCGCCGTTGACCTGCGTGGTAAATTCTTCCTCTTCGAATTCTTCGTAATCTGCCATATTACCGCCAAAGATCAGGTGCCAGATGTCAGGGATCAGGCGTCAGGGACCAGGCGTGGGAGGCCGACTCCTGACCCCTGCCTCATGACTCCTGCCTCATGGTCATGTCCGTTGCCCGAAAACCCTGTGAGCTCGTGCTGCAATTCGTCCTCGATCTTCGCCTGCAAATCATAGATCTGCCGGTACATGCCTCCCTGCGCCATGAGCTGGGCGTGCGTGCCGCGCTGGACAATGCGGCCGCCGTCCAGCACCAGGATCAGGTCGGCGTTCATCAGGCTCTGGATGCGGTGGGCGATGATGAACGATGTGCGGCCCACCATGAGCTGTTCCAACGCCGCCCGGATTTCGGCCTCCGTCTCGGTGTCCACGGACGAGGTCGAGTCGTCCAGGATCAGGATGCGCGGGTCCTTGAGCAGCGTGCGGGCGATTGCCACCCGCTGGCGCTGGCCGCCGGAGAGGGTCACGCCCTTCTCGCCGACCAGGGTGTTGTAACCATCCGGGAAGCCGAGGATCACATCGTGGATTGCCGCCGCCTTGGCCGCAGCCTCAACCTCCGCGTCCGCCACCGGCCGGCTCACGCCCAGGGCGATGTTCTCGCGGATGGTGCGCGAGAACAGGAACGGCTCCTGCTCCACGATGCCGATCTCCGAACGCAGATACTCCCTCGGATAGTCCCGCAGCTCGACGCCATCGAGCCGCAGGCTGCCGCCGCTGTACTCATAGAACCGCGGCAGCAAGTTCACCAGGGTCGTCTTGCCGGAGCCGGTGGAGCCGAGCAGCGCGATGGCCTGGCCTGGCTCGGCCCGGAAGGTGATATCGTGCAGCACCGGGGCACTCGATTCGTACTGGAAGCAGACGTCCTCGAAGACCACGTCACCGCGCAGATCGCTTCCGGCGGCGGGGCGATGCATTCCCTCGGTGAGCGGCTCGCGCTCCTGGCTGATGATCTCGGTCACGCGGCGGTATGACACCAGCCCGGTGGAAGTTTGCACGATCAGGCGGCCCAGGTTGCGCATCGGCCAGATGAGCCAGGTGAGTAGCCCGACGTAGGCCAGAAAGCCCCCCAGGGTGATCGCGCCGTTGATTGCCATGATGGCGGCGACCGTGTAGCCGAAAATCATCTGCGCACCGCACAAGATATCAGACGAGGGCCAGAAGAACGCGTGCATCAGGTTCAACTGCCGCCCTTTGAGATACTTCTGCCAGTTTTCGCGCTCGAACTTCTCCCGTTCGTACGCCTGTCGGGCGAACGCCTTCACCACCCGCACCCCGGAGAGGTTCTCCTGGAGCACGGTGGAGAGGGTGGCCTCCTGCTCCTGGTACTTTTCGTACGCCTTCCCGATCCGCTTGAAGAAGAAATACGAGATGACGACGATGAGCGGCACGACGATGACCGACAGCAGCGCCAGCCGCACGTTCAGCCGCATCACCGCGATCAAGTTGATACCGAACAGCAGGATGATGCGGCCGATCCCGATCGCCTGGTCGGCATAAAAGCGCCGCACGGCGTCCACATCCGATGTGCTGCGCTGGATCAGCTCGCCCGTCTGCATGTGGTCGTGGTAGCTGAAGGTCAGCCGCTGGATCTGGTCGTACAGGTAGTTGCGCAGCCGGCGGGTGATCCCCTCGGCCGTCCGCGACGCCAGCCGGCCGCTGAGGAAGGTGAACCCACCTTCCACCAGTGCCAGCGCGATAAACGCCAGGGCCATGCCGATCAGCACGCCCGTCTGCCGCGTCTTCCCGAGGATATTGTCTACGAAATAGCTCAGCAGCAGATAGGTGGCGGTCTTTGCCAGCGCGCCGACGGCCAGCGTGGCCGTGGCGCCCAGGTAGGTGAGCCGGAACCCGGCGCCCAGCCGCCATAGGCCTTTGAGGCGGTTGGCCGAGACTGCTTCTTTGAGGTCGTAAGTCAGGGATGCTTGAATGGTCGTCACGGTTTCCTCCGTGCGTTTCGACGAGCAGACGGCCGGGCGCATGCGGTCGCGCGCGACGGTCTTCTCCGGCAAGTTGGGCGGGCGAGCACACCGCACCTGTCCACGCCGCTGGTGGGCGCAGGTGTCCTGGGATGCGAACGACACCAGAGTTCAGTTGTTGCGGTGCTTACGGTTGGCGCACAGTGAAGATGCGGTGGGAGCGCCAAACAAAAAACCACGGGCCGCATCGGTTAACAGCGGCTCGTGGCCTGGGGAACAGTCAGATCAGCGGATCTGTGAGGCCAGGTCTGGGAGCCGCGAGCTTGCTGAGTCGCGCATGCGCAGTTCGTTTGCCATGAAGCCCGCCTCCCTTCTGAAGAATACGTGCCGGATGCCGGTCACGGGTTGTTTATACCGCATAAGCCGGCATCTGTCAAATAGTAAGGGGCAAACTGCCGTAGGCGAGCCGATTTGACACGCGGGCGCAAAGGCTGCATGATGCGCACGTTGGTAGATACGTGCGAGTGGCCGTTCGGTCGCGAGACCGTTGAATCCGGCCGGTTCAATCGCTGGAACGAGATCTGCTTGCCGTGCGTCAGGGGAACCATGAAAAAACTGCCAATCTTTATCTGCGTGCTCTTGCTGGGGCTTGCGGTGGGCCTGTCCGCATGCAGCAGCGACAGCCTGCTGACCGCCTACCTGGCCGCCAATCGAGCCCGGCTCGACCAGCCTGCCGGCGATGATCCCCAGCTCCGCCAGTTTGTCATCCAGCCCGGCCAGAGCGCGCGCGCCGTCGCCGAGAATCTGGCGAATGGCGGCCTGATCACGGATGCAAGGCTGTTCGAGGCGTATGTGCGCAGCCAGGGCATGGCAAACAGCATCCAGGCCGGCGCGTATCAGCTCAGCTCCAACATGACCATCCCCCAGATTGCTCAGGCGCTGCAGCTTGCGGTTGCCCCGGAGATTGCGGTGCGGGTGGGTGAGGGCTGGCGGTTGGAGCAGACCGCCGACGCCTTGAGCCAGAACACGGCGCTGGATGGGGACGATTACCGCCGCCGCGCCTTGACCGGCGATCTGGTCGGCCTGAATGTAAGCGCGTATGACTTCCTGGCGGCGCGGCCGGACGGCGCCAGCCTGGAGGGATACCTGTACCCTGACACCTATCGCTTGCCGAAGGAGGGCGCGACCGCGCTGGACCTGATCGGTCGGCAGCTAGACAAGTTCAACGAGTTGGTGATGCCGTTTTGGCGCGAGGCGCAGGCCAAACGAACGACCACACTGTCGCTGCACGAGGTGCTGACCCTGGCCAGCATCGTCGAACGGGAGGCCGTGCGGGACGACGAGCGGCCGGTGATCGCAGGCGTCTACCTCAATCGCCTGGCGATCCCGATGAAACTCCAGGCCGATCCCACCGTGCAGTACGCGCTGGGTTATCAGCCCGACAAGCGTCAGTGGTGGAAGTCGCCGGTGAGCCTGGACGAGTACAGCCAGGTGGATAGTCCGTACAACACCTATCTGCATGATGGTCTGCCGCCCGGCCCCATCGCCGCACCGAGCCTGAAGAGCATCCTGGCCGTGCTGGCGCCGGCCCAGCACGACTATCTCTATTTCGTCGCCGAGCCCGGCGGGACGGGGCGGCACGCCTTTGCGCGCACCTATGAGGAGCATTTGAAGAATGTGGCGAAATACCAGGGGCAATAGGCGGCGCGGCCTGGCGCTCATGCTTGTCGGCCTGGCGCTGCTCGCCGGGTGCGTGCCGACAGGCGCCGTGCCGCTGGGGCCGCGGCCGGCGGCCGCGCCGCTGGATGCCGTTGAGGCGTACCTCCAGGCGTATCAGCCCGGCCCGCTGCCGCGCGTCTTCCAGACCTCCCGCATCTATGATCGGCACGGTGCGCTGCTGGCCGAGCGCTGGTCGGAGGGACGGCGGACCTGGATTCCGCTCGGCCGCGTCTCCAAGCATCTGATTGATGCGACCATCGCCACGGAAGACGCAACCTTCTACACCAACACCGGCGTTGATCCGGCGCGCGTCGCCGGCGCGGCGCTGAGCAATTCCGGCCAGGACCAGATCGTATCGGGCGCCAGCACCATCACAATGCAGCTTGCCCGCAATCTCTTCATCGGCCCGGAGGAACGCTATCAGCAGAGCATGGACCGCAAGCTATTCGAAGCCGGCCGGGCCCAGGAACTCACCTTGCTGTTCTCCAAAGACGAGATCCTGGAGATGTATCTCAACCTGCTGAACTACGGCCATCTGGCGTACGGCCCGGAGGCCGCGGCGCAGGTCTATTTCGGCAAACCGGCCGCCGACCTGTCGCTGGCTGAGGCGACTTTGTTGGCAGGCATCCCGCAGCAGCCCGCGAGCTTCGATCTCTACACCAGCTTTGGCGCGGCGAAGTCCCGCCAGCGGGTGGTGCTCGACATGATGGTGCGCCACGGGCTGCTCTCGCAAAGCGGCTCGGATGCTGTTTTTGCCGAACCCGTCAGGCTTAGCTCTGAACCGGACACGCCGGTCGTCCTGGCTCCGCATTTTGTCCAGTACGTCGCCAACACACTGGATGCCCGGCTGGGTGAGGGCGCGGTAAGTCGCGGCGGTTTCGCCATCACAACCACCCTCGATCTGGGAATGCAGAACCTGGCGCAGGGGATCGTAACGAAGAAGGTTGCCGAGCTTAAGTCCAGGCATGACCTAAACAACGCTGCGCTGGTGGCGCTGCGGCCCGTGAGCGGTGAAGTCCTGGCGATGGTGGGCAGCGCGGCGTTCACCGACACGGTCATCAGCGGCCAGGTCAACGTCGCGACCAGCCTCCGCCAGCCGGGCAGCGCGCTCAAGCCGGTGCTCTACGCGGCTGCGCTGGACGCCAACCTCATCAGCCCGGCCACGGTGCTGTGGGACGTGCCGGTGACGTACACGGTGAGCGCGGGCAACATCTACGCGCCGGTCAACTACGACGGCAAGTTCCATGGTCCGGTCACGGTGCGCACTGCGCTGGCGAACAGCTACAACATCCCGGCCGTCAAGCTGCTGGACGCGTTCACGGTCGAGCGGATGCTTGGGGCGGCGGCCGCGTTCGGCATCCGCAGCCTGGATCGCGGGAAGGAATGGTACGGCCTGAGCCTGACGCTCGGCGGCGGCGAGATCACGCTGCTCGAGCTGGCCGCGGCGTACGCTGCCCTCGACAGCCGCGGCCAGCTAGTGCTGCCGGAGCCGGTCCTTGCGGTGACCGATGCCCTGGGCCGTCCCGTGGATGCCGCGCGGCCGGAAAAACCGGCCGAAGCGGCCCAGGCGGTGGGGCCGGCGGCCGCTTTTCAGATCACCGACATTTTGAGCGACAATGCGGCGCGCACTCCCATGTTCGGCGCGGCGAGTCCGCTGAAGCTCAGCCGGCCGGCCGCGGCCAAGACCGGCACCACGGACAACTTTCGGGACAACTGGACGGTCGGTTATACTCGCTATCTTGTGGCCGGCGTGTGGGCGGGCAACACCGACGGTCGTCCCATGAAGCAGATCAGCGGCGTCGCGGGCGCGGCGCCGATCTGGCATGACTTCATGGAGGCGGTGTTGGCGAACAAGGCGCTGCTGGCCGTGTTGGAGGCGCCGGGTGACCCCGCGATGTGGCAGTTTGCGGCACCGCCTGACGTCGAACAGCGCGCCGGTTGCCCGCCCGGGGTGCGGTGCCGGGAGGCCGGCGAGTTCTTCAGCCGGGCCTGGCTGGAGGCCGCGGGCGATGCGGGCCCGCTCGCCGACAGCGTGGTCCAGGCGCCCTCCGCGCCGGTCTATGCAGCATTGCCGGAGGGCGGGCGTTGGACGGCCTATTGCCGGACTGAGCCTGCCGCGGTGCGCCCGCTGCTCAAGCTCCCCGACACGCTTGGACTGCCCAGGCAGGCCAGCGTCCCGGCGAGCGGTCCTCAGGCGCTTTCGACCGCTGCCCTTCAGGCCATCGGCTGGAGCCTGCGCCATCCAACCGCGGCCGATCTGGGGGCGTGCGACGCCCTGCCTGAGATCGTGCCCGCGGCGTTGGCGCTCGACCGCCAGCCCGGTGATGAGGCGCTGACGATTTCGATAGACCTCGGCGCAGCGATGGATCCGAATGCGGGGCCGGTGCCGGGCGACACCACGCTGCCTGTGCAGGCCGTTGCGCCGACCGATTTCCGCTATGCGCTGGCGCAACCCGTGGCGCACAATGCCGAGTGCCCCGGCCACTACATCGTTGGCCGGGTGCTGAACCGGGACGGCGCGCCGGTGGGAGGCGTGCACATCGTGCTGGTGGATGAGTGGGGCAACCGGGCCGACGCCGTGAGCAAGAGCGGCGCGGCGGATTTCGGCAGTTACGACTTTCTGATCAATACGTTTGCGAACCGCTATACGCTGACCGTGGTGGATGGCGGCGGCAATCCCATCAGCCCGCCGGTCGTCGTCGAGCATCTCCAGGGCGCCGGAGGCGATGCGCCGTGCCACACGGTGGTCTGGATCGGCGGCTGATCCGCTGACCGGCCTTCCTTTGCGTTGCGGATGGAGTTGAGTATACTCAAGGCGTTCTGATTGCCGTCTCTCGGTGCTTTCGTCTCAGGATCTATCTATCCGAAGGCTCAGCAGAGGTGGCCCAGCGCGAAGCATTGCTGCTTGCGGGTGCTTTGCGGGGCGCCGCGCTGCCGGGTCTTCGGATAGTTTTTTCCCGTTTCAATTCAGGAGTTTGTGCGATGCGGATACCCCCACGGATTTGGCGCTTGGTTGTTGCGCTCTTGGCGCTCTTGTTGATAGTGGTCGCAGTCTGGTGGCAGGTCGGCCGCGCGCGACCGGTGAGCAAGCCCCGACCGGGTGAGACGTCCGTTTCTGGTGTGCAGGTGCGCGGCGAGCTGAACGCCTGGGGCGCCTGGCCGATGTCCGCCAGCGTGGGCGGCACCTTCATCCATGTCACCGGGCCGGTGACTGCGGCCAGCGACCCGACCAGCGAGTTCAAGTTCTTCCGCGGGCCGGATGCCTGGTACGGCACCGGCGCCGCGCTGGCGTTCGGGCAGATCGCCCCGGACTTCTCCGTATCCGCCGGCAACAGCAGCTTCGATCATCTGTCGGGCAGCGTCTACGTCTTCAAGTGGGACGGCGACCGCCGCGGGGTGCTCTTCCGGTTCGGCGCCGCGCCGGCCGCGATCACCGGCGTGAGCCGCGCGCCCGCCAGCCCGGCAGCGGACAACCCGGTGGCGGTGACCGCTGAGATCACCGCGCCGACAGGGCAGGCGCTCTGGCTGCGCTACGCGGTAGACGGCGATTGGAACGCGTCCACGGTTGTCAAGATGGCCGGGAGCGGCACACGGTACACTGCCACGATCCCGCCGCAGCCGGTGGCCGCGGCGGTCAGCTACTACGTCTTCACCTCCGGCGACGTGCCCGCCATCGCGGCCGCGGACGCCGATCTGATGGCGATCGCCTACGACACGAACGGCGGTAGCAACTACAACTACACCGTTGCCGCCGTGTC
>CAZYGI010000015.1:18004-22619 GCA_964647255.1 uncultured Anaerolineales bacterium
GTCTGCGGCGACGCCGGCCGCCGCAGACACCATCGCGGCCAGCGCCGCGCGGGCGATCTGGCTCGATGCCGACACCCTCGCCTGGGGCGGTGCGGCCGGCGCGAGCTACCGGCTGCTCTATGACCCCGACGGCGGCGTGACGGCCGAGGCGGAGGCGACGGCGTGCGCCTTCCCGGATCCGGCCGGCCCGTGCTTCGTGACCTTGCAGGCCGACGGTACGGTGAGCGGATACCCCAAGAACCCTAACGCGACCGGCCTGGCGCGGCTGCGGATCGGCCTGGCCGCGGCGGATGTCAAAGTGCTGCTCCGCGGCGAAGTTGTGGTCGCCAGCTACGACGCCAGCGGACGGCGGCTCGACGCCACCCGTGTCCAGATCCAGAGCGTGCTGGACGACCTCTACGCCGCCGAAGCAGCCGCCGAAACGCTTGGCCCTGTCTACAGCTCAACCTCAGCCCTCACCTTGAGCGTCTGGGCGCCGACGGCGAAAGCCGTCACCGTGCGGCGCTACGCTGCCTCGACCGGCCCGGAGGCGGGGAGCCACGCCATGACCCTCGACCCGGCGTCGGGCGTCTGGCGCGTGGAAGGGGACGCGAGCTGGGACCGTCAGTTCTACCTCCTTGACGTCGAGGTCTACGTGCCATCCCTGGATCAGGTGGTCCACAACCTGGTCACCGACCCGTACGCGATCAGCCTGTCCGCGGACACCGCGGACGCGGCTGACCCGCGCAGCCAGTTTGTCAACCTGGCCGACGCCGATCTGAAGCCTGCCGGCTGGGACAGCTTTGCAAAGCCCGCGTTAGCCAATCCCGAAGACATCGTCATCTACGAGACGCACGTGCGCGATTTCAGCATCAATGATGCCACTGTGCCGGCGGCCCACCGCGGCACGTTCCTGGCGTTCACCGACGCCGGTTCCGACGGCATGCAGCACCTGATCGCGCTGCAGAAAACCGGCCTGACCCACATTCACCTGCTGCCGGCTTTCGATATCGCCTCGGTGCCGGAGAGGAATGTACCGCGCACCGTCAGCCCCGCCCCGACCGGCTTCGCCCGAGACAGCGAGGAGCAGCAGGCGGCGGTGGACGCGGCCCGCGGCGCCGACGGCTTCAACTGGGGCTACGACCCGTACCACTACGGCGCGCCCGAGGGCAGCTACGCCACGAGCCCGGACGGCGTGGCGCGTGTGCGGGAGTTCCGGGCGATGGTCAAGGCGCTGAGCGATAACGGCTTACGCGTCGTCATGGACATGGTCTATAACCATACCGCGGCCAGCGGCCAGGGCGACAAATCGGTGCTGGACAAGGTGGTGCCGGGCTACTACTACCGTTATACGAAAGACGGCGCGCTCTACACCGATAGCTGCTGCGATGACACTGCGTCCGAATACGCGATGTTCGAGAAACTGATGATTGACACGCTGACGCGGTGGGCTGTGGATTACCGGGTGGACGGCTTCCGCTTCGACCTGATGAACTTCCACACCCGGCAGAATATGCTCGACATAAAAGCGGCCCTGAGCGCGGTCAATCCGAGCATTTACCTGTACGGCGAAGGGTGGGATTTCGGCTCGGCGGTTGCCAAAGGGCTGACGACGTGCCCGGACTGCTACGCCAAACAGGCCAACATGACCGGTACGGGCATCGGCTCGTTCAACGACAAGATTCGCGACGCGGCGCACGGCGGTTACAGCACCGACGACCTCGGCATCCGGAAGCAAGGCTTCATCAACGGCCTGAGCTACGATTGGAACGGCTACGAGTACGACAAGCGCTTCGAAAGCGACCTCAACACCGCCATGGACGTCCTGCGCTCCGGCCTGCGGGGCAGCGGGTCCGACTGGAACGGCCAGGGCCAGCCCTTCACCGACGACCCGCAGGAAAGCGTGCCCTACGTCGAGAAGCACGACAACGAGACGCTGTTCGACCAGAACGTCTTCAAGCTGCCGGCCGGCACGAGCATGGCCGACCGGGTGCGCGTCCAAAACCTGGGGACGAGCCTCATTGCGCTGGCGCAGGGCGTGCCCTTCTTCCAGGAGGGGCAGGACATCCTGCGCTCGAAATCGTTGGATCGCAACAGCTATGATTCCGGCGATTGGTTCAACCGGCTGGATTGGAGCTACGATGACGGCGCCTACGCCAACAACTTCGGCGTTGGCCTGCCGCCGGCCTGGGACAACCGGTCGCGCTGGGACATCATGGCGCCGCTGCTGGCGAACCCGGCGCTGAACCCGTCCGCGGCCGATGCGCGTTTCGGCGCCGCGCAGATGCGGGAGATGCTGCGCATCCGCAAAAGCAGCCCGCTCTTCCGGCTGACCAGCGAGGCCGCGGTTAACGCCCGCGTCAGCTTCTACAACACGGCCAACGACCCTGCCGGGCTGCTCGTGATGAGCCTCTCGGACACGGTCGGCGCTGACCTGGATCCGAAGTACGCGCAGATCCTCGTCTTTTTCAACGCCAACAAGGTCCCGGCGCGCTACGCCATTCCTGGCGCCAACGGTTTCACCTTGCATCCGGTGCAGGCAGATGCAGTTGACGCCGATCCGGTGGTGCAAACCGCCCGTTTCGATGACCCAACCGACACCTTCACCATTCCGCCGCGCACCACCGCGGTCTTCGTCTCGGCGCAGTCTACGCAGCCGGCCAGCACGCTCGACTGGGTCGGGAGCATGTCTCCAGCCGCGGGAGTCGCCCACGAGGTCATGCAGGGCGCGGCCAGCGGCCCCTTTGAGGTGGCCGTCCAAGTCTACGAGCCGGGGCTGACCGAGCCTGCGGGCGCGGCGGCGGGCATCACCTGCGCGCTGCACTGGGGCGCGTACGGTTCGGCCTGGAACGACACGGCCATGACCTGGCGCGGCCAGCAGGGCAACAATGACGAGTACATCGCGACCCTGCCGCCCGCCGTGCTGAAGAGCCTCGCGCCCGGCACCTACGGCTTCACCGCCTACTGTCAGCGGCCGGGCGAGGCGCAGAAGTGGCAGGCGGGCGACAAGGGGGGCGACGGCCTGTTGACGGTGCTGCCCGCGGCCGACGCGTCTCCCGCGCCCGAGGGCGGCGTCTTCGTGCATCTGTTCGAGTGGCGCTGGGCCGACATCGAAAAAGAATGTACTTATCTGGCGCAGCGGGGGTACGCCGCGGTGCAGGTCTCACCGCCCGAAGAGCATATCCTGCCCACCGCCGACATGGGCGGCGTCGCGACCAACGATTTTCCCTGGTGGGTGCGCTACCAGCCGGTCTCGCACGATGTCAGCAAGCTCACCTCGCGCAGCGGCACGCTGGCCGAGTTCAAGCGCATGGTGCAGGCGTGCAACGCGGTGGGCGTCGGCATCTACGTGGACGCGGTGATCAACCACATGGCCGCAATGGAGGTGGGGACGCCCCCGCGCGGCACCGCAGGGACGCCGTACGCCACTGCGGCCGGCATACGGTTCTACGGGACGCAGTACGGGGCCGATGACTTCCACCCCGACTGCACGATCACCAACTACGGGGACCGGACCCAGGTGCAGACCTGCGCCCTTTCCGGGCTGCCCGATCTGAACACCGGGAAACCCCATGTGCAGGCCGAAATTCGGGGCTATCTGCAAGCGCTGCTTGACATCGGCGTCAAGGGCTTCCGGATTGACGGCGGCAAGCACATGGCAGCGCAGGACATCGCCGCGATCCTCAAGGGCTTGCGAGGCAACTTCTACGTGTTCCAGGAGACCATTGATCAAAGCAGCAGCGAGCCGGTGCGCGACTGGGAGTATACGCCGGAAGGCGATGTGACGGAGTTCTCTTACACCTACGCGCTGGGCGACGCGTTTGACGATGCATGCGGCGGCAGCCTGAGCGACCTGGAGACTCGGTTCTCCCAACCCGACATGCTGCCTTCCCGCTTCGCTCAGGTCTTCACCGACAACCATGACAACCAGCGTGGGCAGGGCGTCGGTTCAGCCTGTGTGGTGGATCACCGCGACGGACAGGTCCACGTCCTGGCGAACATCTTTGCGTTGGCCTACCCCTACGGCTACCCGTCGGTGATGTCCAGCTACTATTGGCAGAGCAACCCTAACGACAACACGGGCGACGCCCTGGGGCCGCCCAGCAGCAGCGACGGCGGCGCGACCTGGGGCGTGGGCCGCGGGGCCGAGACGCGGCCGGTCTACGCGGCGGGCCAGGTCGCGGGCGACACACCGGCCAACTGCTCGGCGACCTTCGAGCTGGGCAAATGGGCCTGCGAGCACCGCCGCACCGCCGTCGCCAACATGGTTGCGTTCCGCCGGGCGACCGCAGGCCAGGCGGTTAACCACTGGCAGAACATCGGCGGCGCGCCCTCCGACACCATCGCGTTCGGGCTGGGCAGCAAAGGCTTCGTCGCCATCAACCGGGCCGGGGACGCGGCGGCGGCGACCTACACGACCGCCATGCCCGACGGCGTCTACTGCGACGTGGTGCACTACGACTTCAACGCGGCGACGAGGCAGTGCGTGCTCCCCGGCACAGCGGCGCCCGTACCGGCCGAGCACCTGATCACCGTTCGCGGCGGCCAGATCAAGGTGGCGCTGCCCGCGATGGATGCGTTCGCGGTCTACACGGATGCTGCGGTGAGGTGACGCTTGGGGATTTCTTAAGGGCGG
>CAZYGI010000015.1:22629-46651 GCA_964647255.1 uncultured Anaerolineales bacterium
GCACAAACTTTGGTCCCCCCCAACCCCGCCCTTTTGGTTGCGGCTACCGGCACACCTGTATGCTTACGTCATCAACATACATCCAGGTGCGGCCCTCCGGGCCGGCGCTGTTGTTGTACACCTCGAAGTAAAGCACCAGGCTTCGGCCCCGGTACGCGCTCAGATCGAAAGTTGCCTCGCGCCAGAGATGGCCCCCTTCGAGCCAACGTTTCAGCTCCTTGATCAGCTTGTAGGAGCCCGGTTCCAGCAGGACGACCCGCTGGAAGTCATCGTAGGGCGCATAGGTGCCGAGCTTCTGCCAGAAGCGGAGCGTCGCCGAGCTTGCATTGCCTGGGATCGTGATGGTCTGGTACCCGCTTGAGTATGTGCCGCCCAGCGGTGCGACCTCGCCGAGCAGGTTGCGTTCAGGGTGCCCTGGGGCGAGCGCGGCCGCGCTGGCGCCCGGCAGCAGCCCGAACCGGGCCGAGCGCACGCCGGTGTGCGCATCTGCGGCCGAGTAGCCGGCCGTGCTGCCGGTGATCGGGAAGGCCCAGGCGGAGGTTGTCTCGAAGCCGCCGTTCGTCACCGCCTCGCTGCACTGCGGCGCCGCGGGGCGGTAGATGATCGGCAGGTACAGCACGCGAATGGATGTGATCAGGAGCGGCAGCGCCGCGGTGCGATCGCCCCATACCGAGGTCCCGCGCACGTGCACGGTGTACGCGGCCGGCATCAGAAGTGCATTGCTGGTCAGGTGCAGCGTGCTGCGTCCGTGCGGCGAGATGTCCGCCGGCTCGAACCGGTAGATCAGCCCGGGCGGCGCGGCGTCGAGGCTCAGGTGGATCGTCTCGGTCATGCCGTTCAGCGCCGAGGCGTAGACGTTGACCGTCGTCGCGCTGTCCAGCCGCAGCAGCGCCGGCGTTGGGCGCACTTCCAGGGTGAAGTTCGGCGCCAGGATCATGGCCGGCATGTCTAATGTGCGCGTGACGCCCGCGCCGACCGCCACGATGGGCAGGTGGTAGTTCCCCTCGGCTAGCGTCTTGCTCGTGCTGATCACCACCGAGACCGGCGCGCCGGCAATCGTCGGGGTGATCACCTGCGGGACGAACGACAGTGCAAAGCCCGGCGGCAGCTCGCCAGCGGCCAGGCTGACCATCTCCGGGAACTCCGGCAGGGCGGTCGTCACCCGCAGTGACTCCGTCACCACCGCGCCGGCGATCGTGATCGTCGGCGGCGAGTCGCGCATGAGATCGAAGTCCGCCGTGGTCGTTGTGGCGGTGATGACCTCCGACCGGGCCGTGCGCGTGACGGTCTCGCCCGCGTCCACGGCATCGAGCCAAAGCTGATAGCTTTCGCCGGGGCTCAGATTCGTCAGGGTGTAGCCGGTGTTGCGGCCCACGTCCAACGCCAGTGTCTCCGTGAGCGGCACGGCATGGACGTAGAGCGTGTAGCGGTCCACGTCGGGGTTCGGGTGCGCGTCCCAAGCAACCTTGAGCTCGCGGAAGCCGGGGATAGCGTGCAGGTTCGCCTGCCACGTGTCGGCCCAGGTGTGCGTCACCGTCACCGCGTCGCTTGCGTAGACCCGGGCCGGCGGATTGACGCCATCGTCCGCCATGGCCCAGAAGTGATAGGCGCCGCCCGGCAGCCCGGCTAGATCGGCGGCGAAGGTCTGCGGCGAGCCATCGGTCGCAGGCGCCGTGTCCGTGTGCAGCAGATAGCCGGTGAAGTCGGGCAGCGTCATGATGTGCGGTGTCCCGGTGTCGGTCATCACTACCGTGGTCGTGATCGGGCCGGGGTTGGCGAAAAGCGACACCGTCACCGGCGCCGTCGCGGTGAGCTGCCACCCCAAAGTCGCAGCTTCCGGCCCGGCCGCGGCCGCGGTGACGCCCGTCAGCCCGGGGCCGACCACCGCGCCGAGGATGCCGAGCGCGTAGCCATCCGCTGGGGTGTTGCTCAGGACGGCGGTCCAGATGCCCGGCTTCGCATTGCTGACCGTGTAGATTTCCTGGAACGGATACTCTCCGCCGACGTTTGTCAGGCTGTAGCCCACGGTGTCGCTCAACGTGACGGTGGGTGTGATCACGGTGTGGTCCGGTGCGGGACCGATCAAGCTCAGCGCCGGCTGGGTTTCGAGTTGCTTGCTGAGCACGAACATCAGGTCGGTGGCCGCGGCGACGGTGGCCGTCACGAGCTTGGTGCCGTCCGGCAGCATCGTGATCCCATCGGCTTCGAAGCGCTCAGCGCGCACTCCCTTGGCCTGTGCCGCCAGCCAACGGGCGTGGGCCCGGGCGAACTGCTGCGGCGGCATCAGTTGGTAGCTATCCACGTTTCTCGAAGTAAAGTTACCATCCTTGTCTACGAAGAAGCCAAAACACGCCTTGAGGAAGCACATCCGGCCGCGGAAGCCCCACAGCCCGTTGGTGAACTCGCCGACCGCGACATCCACGCTGCCGACGTCTATGTTCCAGGGCGGGACCACCAGCCACGGCGGCTTGTTGATGAAGACGCCCTTCGGCACGCTGACCGTGAGCGAGCCCTGCCCGGTAAGGTGGAAGCCCGCCGCGTTGCTCCAGGCGTTGATCGCCACCTGGCCGCGCACGACATAGAATTCGACATAAAGCTTGAAGCTGAGGCTGTTGCCCGTCACCACAAACTGGGTCTGGCTCATCGCTTTCCCGAACAGCGAGACCGTTGCGCCAATGTCGAATAGGAACGGCTGCGCGACCACGCGTGCATAGCCGCTGGCTGAGACAACCGTCTTGTCCCCGATCTTGAGCTGGCTGGCTACATCCAAACCTACACGAACTTCGGTCAGTCCCGCGAAGAGCTTCACACGGCCGCTGATCCCGGTCACGTCGAGGCCTGTGTTGGGGATCGGGATGCGGCACTTCGTCAGTGATAGCCCGCCCTCGACCTCGAAGCGGTAGTCCGTGTCTGGCCGGTCCAGGCGGCCGGGGTTGTAGGGCCCGTCAGCCAGCGCGGCGCGCTGGACGACGGGTGGCTGGGCGGCGGGCGCGATCTCGATGACCATCTCGTTGAGCGGCGTCATCATGATCGTCGCGTCAATGTAGATGCCCGCACAGCCGACCGCGGCGCCCAGGTTCGGCATCTTGAACGAGCCGTTGGCTTTGATGACGTAGACGCCGTTGCTCTCCGCAAAGCTGGCGTGCAGAGCCAGGGCAAAGCCGCCGACCTTGATCTCCGGCAGGTCGAAAGTTCCGCCTGCGATCTTCACTCCCTCTGGGCTGACATCCAGTCCGTAGACGATCACCGAGGCGCCGCCCAGCGCAGAGGGCATCTTCAACGAGGCAGTCTGCACACGGAGGATGCGATCGTCAATCACCATGTTGGTGGCGTGAACTTCGAGGCCCGCGACCGAGAAATCCAGCTTCGGGATGTTGCCCTTGACCTTGCCCAGCGCGTCTAGGGCGATGGTGCCCTGGGCGTAGGCGTTGATCCCCTTGACCTTGACGGTGATCGTCGCATCCAGCAGGAGTAAGGTGTAGGCGTTTCCTGCGCGCTCGATCTTGATGCGCTTGATCTCGACATCGAAGCCATCTTTGCCCAGCTTGAGGTTTTCCTTCTTGCTGGACATCTGGATGTTCTGAATGTCCAGTCCGTCCTTCGAAATGACGACCGGACCGATGGCGATGGATATCGAACCCAGCGCCTTTGGCAGGATCAACGACGCGCCGGCGGCCCGCAGTACTTCGTCTTCCAGGGACAATGAGCCCAATCCGAGTTTGACGCCTGCGATGTTGAGGCTCAGCCAGTCGAATTCGGTGCGGATGCCGCTGCTGGGGCAGAACCAGACGTCCGCCGCTGCGCTCGCATCGTTCTGGGGAATCTCCACCCGGAGGGACGTATGGGCGACGAGGCAGCCGCCGCGCTCGGTGGTGAAAGACGCCCCATTTGCCGAGTCAATCCTGAGAACCTTGCCCAGCCCGATGTTGAAGCTCGGGAAGTTCCAGGTGGCGTTGATGTTCAGATCCCCGTCCACAAGCCTCAGCTCGAAAGTCAAGGGGCCTTCGACGGCCGTGTTCAGGTGCAGAAACTTCATCTGCCCCAGGCCCGTGACTTTCCCGTTGATGACATCTACCGAATTGAGGAGGCCCGCATCCGGCAGCTTGAAGCCCGCAATTTCCCGCACCAGGCTCTTTGCCGCCTGTCCAAGCGTGGCTTTGCCGGTGCCGATGTCCACATTGAACGAGCCCTGGAACAAATCCGTCACACTGGTGTTGCCGCGCAACTGCGCGTGGCCCTCGCCGGTCAGCCTGCTGCCGTCGAAGACCACCCAATCGTTGGTGTCCAGCAGGAAGGTGTGGTCATTGAGCACCACGCTGCCCCAGGCCTTCCAGCCTCCGCCAGTCAAGTCTTCCCAGAAAGGCGCGGTCACCTTGATGCGGCCGGCCCACCGGGTCTGCTGGCCGCCCGGTGTGCCAGGCGTCCAGGTCGGCGTCGGGCTCCCGGTGGCGGTGGGGGTCGGCGTGAAGGTTGCGGTCGGCCCGCTGAGTGCGACAAAGTCGCGCTCGGCGGTCTCCAGCCCCGGCTCGTGCATCCAGAACTCCTGGGGCGGGTCGAACGTGTAGCCAGCCAGGGCCGGCCTCACGGTGATGGTTTCGCGGCCGGGGATAGTGATGAATCCTGTGTTGTAGCTGCCGTCCGCAGCGGTGAGGACCGTGCGCACCGGGTCGGCATAGGCGGCCAGGTAGACGTTCAGCGCGACGCCCGCCAGCCCTGGCCCGGTCGAGTTGGCGCGGCGCACGTGGCCGCGCACGATCAGTCCGAAGGCAGAGGTCGGCGTTGCGGTCGGCGTGCGCGAGGCGGTGGGCGTGGGTGTACGCGTGGGCGTAGATGTTCGCGTCGGTGTGCGCGTCACGGTGGCCGTTGGTGTCGGCGTGGGAGTGGGCGGGGCCGGCGCGCAGCCGTCCAGCAGCACCGTCACCGAGTTGTCGTTGTAGTTGGAGACGACGACGAGATTGGTGCCCGCGTCCACGGCGATGCCATCGCCTTCGCCGTCTCGCGCGGCCCCGGCGCCGCTGTAGCTGCCGTCGCTCCCGTCAATGCGGTAGACCTCGCTGCCGCGTGCAGCGACAAAGACCGCGCGGCCGTTGGGGTTCACGGCCAGCGCGTGCGGTTCGCCCGGCATTGCCGCCTGTGCGATGGGCGCGCCGGTGGCTGCATTGTAGACATAAACAACATTGGCGTAGCTGGAAATGTAGAGCCGGTCGCTCGCGGGATCGTACGCGACGCCCACCAGGCCGGAGTCGGGGACGTGCAGCAGGAGGCGGGCGGTGAGGCTGGCGTCAATGGCGTAGAGATCGCCCGACCAACTCGTCAGGGCGTAGGTGAGGTCCCGCCGCTTGTCCACCGCGAGGAACGTCGGCTTGTTCGGCAGCATGACGCGCTGGATGGGGAGGTTGCTGGCGCCATCAATCACATCCACGCTGTTGCCATCGAAGTTTGCGACGTACACCCAGTTCGTTGTCGGGTTCACTGCCACCCCGAACGGCAGCGCACCGACCGGGATCGTTGCGAGGATCGCGTAAGTCGTCCCGTTGAGCACCGTCAGGGTGTTGCGGTCGCGGTTCGTGACGTAGATGCGGTTCAGCGCGGGGTTGTAGGCGACCTGGTTCGCCGAGGGGATGCCGGAGATCGTGCGCTCGACCCGCCGCGCCGCGGTGTTGATCACCGCCAGGCTGTTGCCGGTGTAGCCGGCGACGAAGACTCGCCCTCCGGCCGGGTCCGCGGCGATGCCCTTCGGCCCGCTGATGCCGGTCAGCGTGATCTGCGGCGCTGGTGGGCAGGAACTCGCGGGCGCTGCAGGGACGGCTGCCTGCGGCGGGGGATCCGCCGGGTCGGCCGCCGGAGCGGAGCCGGTCGCCAGGATCTGCTCCAGGACGCGTTCGAAGCCGTCCGCCGCCTGGTCATCTGCCGATGCGGTGTTGATGTAGACGTTCAACGCCTGGAGCGCAGCGGCCTGGAAGCGCTGCGGGTCGGCTTGGGCCACGCGTGCGAAGTAGCTATCGCGCGCTTCATCGGGGAGCCGAGCCCATCCGATCGGACGGGCCGCTGTGCCGGCCGCGTGGGCCGGGGCGCCTGCATCGCGCAGCACCTCGGCCGAGGCGGCCAGGGGGGTCAGCATCTGGATCACCAGCAGCAGGGTGATCCAGAACGTGAGAGTCGGCCGGAATCGTTTTTGGCGCATCGCAGCCTCCTTGTCGCCGTCCAAAACCGGGGGTGTGACAATGAAGACGTTGCTGCGGCCAAAAAGGGACGGCCCGCCGATCGCTGCCGGCTAACGTTTGAGCCGGGCCAGGAATTCCTTTCTGAATTTTGCCACCTTCGGCGCGATGACGACCTGACAATACCCCGCGCCGGGATTGCGCGCGAAGTATTCCTGGTGATACGCCTCCGCCGGATAGAACTCCGTGAACGGCGCCACCTCGGTGACGATGGGCCGGTCCCAGAGCTTCGCCGCGTTCAGCTCGGCGATCACCTGCCGGGCAATGCTCTGCTGCTCCGGCGTGTGGTAGAAGATCGCCGAGCGGTACTGCGGGCCGAAATCTGCGCCCTGGCGATTGCGCGTGGTTGGGTCATGCACTGCAAAGAAGACTTGCAGCACTTCGCGGAAGGTGATGCTGGCCGGGTCAAAGGTCACCTGGACGACCTCGGCGTGACCGGTGTTCGCCGTGCAGACCTGTTCATAGGTCGGGTTCGGCACATGGCCGCCGGCGTAGCCCGACACCACATCGGTGACGCCGCGCAGTTGATCATAGACCGCTTCCAGACACCAGAAACATCCGCCGCCCAGCGTAGCAACTTCCTGGGGCGCAGGTTGTGTAGGATGATCGTTCATTCCCTCTCTCATTCGTGCTACGAGAAGATCAATCGCCGCTTGTTGGCCGCCTTGCCCTCCAACTGCGGATGTTGGTCGTAACCCTCCTTGGCGAGCTGTTGCAGCAGACGCTTGTGCAGCGTAGCGTAGGTGATGCGGTAGTTCGCCTCCCGAATCACCTGGAGCGCGTAGTAGCTCATCGCGCCGTGGAACGTCCCGCCGATGTTGGCATCGTACGAGTATTCCTTATCGGTGCAGCCGCTCAGCAAGATCTCCTTCATCTTCGATTGCGGATACTTTTCCGCGCTTCTGGGATGGGCGACGGTGAATTGGGCGGGCTTCAGGAATGGCCGGCCGAGGAGCTCCGGGTCCAGCCAGCGCGGCCGGCGGTCCGGATCCTGGTTCACCACGCGCGTCACCGTGCCGGAGAAGCATGAGTCGGAAATCACGGTGACGCGCACCCCGTCCGGGATCGTCGCAAAGATCGTCCGCAGCTCGTCGTCCACGATCAGGTGGTTGGGGATGTCGTACGGGCACATCGCCTCGTCATACTTCGGTTCATCGCCGCTGGTGTCGGGGACGTAGGTGCCGTGCGAGGAGTTGGTGAACACCAGGATGTCGCCGGACTGCGCGCCCGCCAGCAGCGCCTTCAGGTTGGTGAGCACGTTCGCCTTGGTCGCTTGTGCGTTCAACAGGAGCTTGACATCGGCGGCGGGGAAGCCGAAGTGCGTGGTCAGCGCCTCCGCCCACCCCTGCGCGTCATTGACACAGCCCTGCAAGTCGTTGGCTGTGCCCGGGTAATCGTTGATGCCAACACAGAGAGCCTTCTTAGCCATAGTTTCCTCCTGAAAATTAGAAACGGCTTGGCAAATTTCCTTTTTTCGGATCAGCGCTGCAGGATCGTGCCTGCCGCGGCATCGGCTGCCGACCGGATCACGGCGTACACCGCAGGATCGGCAATGGCGCGTTCGAGCACGGTCTGGTTCTGTAGAAACTGCTGCATCGCAGTGCGGCCGGCGTCCACCAGCGCGTCGCGCTCGGCCGGGGTCATGTTGAACTGCGTGGTGCCGTAGCCGCCGGCGGGCAGCCGCACCACGTACGGCGCAAAGACCGCGATCGCCATGTTGTCGTGCGCGCCGGTGACGGTGTTGACGAGCCGGTGCAGCCGCTGGACGGTCGCCAGCCCGCCGAAATCGAACCCCACCGCGGCGGTTGTGGGTTTGGCCGGCCGATTCGGCACCTGCAGCGCCTCGTCAATCAACAGCCCGAGGACGTCGCGGGTCTTAGCGCGGCCGACGATCGCGTCCACATCCGGCCGGTCGGCCAGGAAGAGCGCGATCGGGAAGTTGGAAAGCAGGCCGCCATCCACAATCGTGTGCCCGGCGACGTCGTTGGGTTCCAGCCGCTCGGTGTCAGGGTTCCAGGTGTGATATTGGCCCCACGCCGGCTGCCAGATGACTTCCTGCCATAGCAGCGGCACGCTCATGGACATGCGCGCCGCCCACACCACCGGGCAGTCCGGGGCGGTGCGATGGTTGAGCAGCAGCATGCGAGACCATGTCGTGTCGGCCGCCACGAGGGTCAGCTCCACCTGGGTCGCCTGGAAAAACTCCGCCAGCGTCAGATCACCGAACTGCCGCGGCTGGCCGTCCCGCGCCCCCTCGTTCAGCTTGCGCCGCAGCCAGGCAACGAACGGATCGGCTGAGAACCATCCGCCGCGCTCGATAAATGAGAACAGGTGGCGGCCGTACGGATTCTTTGCCAACTGTCCGGCGATCCAATCGTCAATCTGGGTCTCGGCGAAATCGGGGATCAGGGGCAGGTCGAGTTCGGCGAGGAACTGGCGCAGCGCGCTGTGCTGGATGGCTTGAGGATCGAACGGTTCCGGTTCGGCAAGGAATGCGGCAAAGACCGACTTGCCCTGCGCGTCCTGCTCGGCAAGCATGGTCAGCATCTCGTCGGGCATGTAGCCGCCCGCGAGGGCCACCGCCGTGATCGCGCCCGCTGAGGTGCCCAGCAGGCGGCCGGGCGCGCGTTTGCCGTCCCGGAACAGCTCTTGAAGGGCGCCGACGAAGACAAACCCCTTGGCGCCTCCACCTTCAAACACCAGGTCTACGGTCGTCATGCCCTCTCCTTTGGCCGGCTATCCTGGCCGGCCGCGGTGTGCCGACTTGCTTGAGTGTTTTGTGGACATTGTATCGCTTCTGTTGCGAAATGCAAGCTATATACGATATTTGTGCGACATTAGTATTGTACGAATATTCGGTCTGACGCCTGTGATTGGGGTTCCCGTTCGTCGGAATTCTCGCGGCGAGTTCCAGAAACCCTTGCAGGAATGTGGCGACGGCGCGATAATGGCGCCGTAACCGCTTTCGGTGATGCGTGATCGGGCAAAGGAGACCGTTATGACTCACCAAGCCGCTCTTGATTTGCTGATCGCAGACCTTCGCAGCAATGACATGGTCGTCCGCCGGAATGCGCGGGCCAGTCTGGTTGGCCATGGCCGATCCGCCGTTGAAGCGCTGCTGCCACTGCTCAAGGACCGCAGCGCGCACGTGCGGTGGGAGGCGGTCAAGGCGTTGCGCGAGATGTCCGACGCCAGCGCGGCGCCGGCATTGGCGGATGCCCTGGAGGACGAGGACTTTGGCGTCGCCTGGCTCGCGGCGGAGGGGTTGATCCATCTGCGCCGGCGCGGGTTAGCCTCGCTGTTCCAAGCGCTGATCGCGCACGCCGATTCCCCGCGACTGCGCCAGGGCGCACATCATGTCCTGGCCGTGCTCGCCGATCGCGGCTACAGCCAGGAGACGTCGGCGGTGATGGCGGCGCTGGATCATGTCGAGCCGACGCTCACTGTTCCTGCCGCAGCGCGCCAGGCGTTGGAGGGCTTGACGAGACCGGCCTGAGGCCCCGTCTCACGGGGGCGGCAGGTTGGCGTCAAAGGTGCGCCGCGGCGCCGGTTCCCGTAGATGGACCCTGACGGGGCGCGGAAGACCCTCAGGCCGGGTCCCGAGTCCCGACTGCTTCCAGCGCTTCCCAGCGCGCATACGCATCGGCCAGCTCGCGCTCGATGGCGGCCAGACGGGCGGTGGCCTGCGCCACCTGCTCGCCGCGCTGCTGATAGATCATCGGATTCGCCATCTCCCGGTAGAGCCGGCTTTGCTCGGCCTCCAGCGCCTCGATCCGGCCGGGCAGTGCGTCCAGTTCCTGGCGCTCCTTAAAGGTGAGGCGCCGCGGCCGTTCGGGGGCGCTGGGCCGAGGAGCGGTTTTGGGCGCGGGGCCGGTGGGGGCGTCGGCCCCGACGGCGGGGCGCTGGCGCACCCAGTCGTCGTATCCCCCCGCGTACTCGCCGACGTGACCGTCCTCCTCCAGCGCCAGCGTGCTCGCCACCACGTTGTTCAGCAGCTCGCGGTCGTGGCTTACCAGCAGCAGCGTCCCCTCGTACTCCTGAAGCAATTCCTCCAGGAGCTCCAGCGTCTCCAAATCCAGATCGTTGGTCGGTTCGTCCAACACCAGCACGTTCGCGGGCCGTGCAAAGAGGCGCGCGAACAACAGCCGGTTGCGCTCCCCGCCCGACAGGGTGCTGGCGTAGACCCGGGCGCGCTCCGGCGTGAACAGGAACTCCTGCAGGTAGCCGATGACGTGCCGCGGGCGGCCGTTGACAGTGATGAACTCCCGGCCGTCGGCCACGTTGTCCAACACGGTGCGATCTTCATCCAACTGGGCGCGCAACTGGTCGAAGTAGGCGATCGTCAGGTTGGCGCCGTGCCGCACCGTGCCCGCATGCGGCGGGAGCTCACCGATCAGCAGCCGCAGCAGCGTGGTCTTGCCCGAGCCGTTCGGCCCAACGATGCCGACCTTGTCCCCGCGCATGATGGTTGTGGTGAGATCGCGCACCACGGCTGCGTCGCCGTGACCGAAGCTGACGCCGGCCGCCCGCAGCACCAGCTTGCCCGAACGCTCGGCCTCTTGCGTTTGGATACGGAGCGCACCGGGTTGCTCGCGGCGGGCGCGGCGCTGCTCGCGCAGTCGTTCCAGCGCGCGCACCCGGCCCTCGTTGCGCGTCCGCCGTGCCTCGATCCCCTGCCGGATCCACGCCTCTTCCTGGGCCAGCTTCTTGTCGAACTCGACCTGTTGGCTCGCCTCCGCAGCCAGGACGGCGCCCTTGCGCGCCGTGAAGGTGTCGTAGTCACATGACCAGTCAATCAGGCGGCCGCGGTCAATCTCGATGATGCGGGTGGCGAGCTTGCGCAGGAACGCGCGGTCGTGGGTCACGAAGACCAGTGTGCCGTTGTAGCGCGCCAGGGCCGTTTCCAGCCAGGCGATAGCGTCGGTGTCGAGGTGGTTCGTGGGCTCGTCCAACAGCACGATGTCTGGGTCGCACACCAGGCCGCGCGCCAGCAGGACACGGCGCTTGAGCCCCGCAGAGAGCTGCGTGAAGTCGGCGGCCGGGTCGAGCTGCATGCGCGCCAGGATGGTGTCCAGTTGCAGGCGGCCGCGCCACACCTCATCGGCGTCGTCGCCGTCCGCGGTGCGCGCCGCGTCCAGCCCGCCCGCCACCACCTCCGCGACCGTGCCGGCCAGATCCTGCGGCACCTCCTGGGTCAGGTAGGCCACGCGCAGCCCTTGTTGGCGGACGATGGCGCCCTCGTCGGGCGCGAGCTCGCCCGCGATGATCTTGAGCAGCGTGGACTTGCCCACGCCGTTGCGTCCGAGCAGCCCCAGCCGCTCCCCGCGCTCGATCTGTAAGCTGATTTCTTCCAGGACGAGCGTGCCGCCAAACCCGACGCTCACGTCCCGCAGGCTCAATAAGGCCATGATGCCCCCTCGCGGAGATTATACCTCAACTTCGCCCAGGCTGTGTTTGCAGAGCCTGGGTGTGGGATGAGGGTTGTACACATGACCGCCCTTACGCATCCGGGCCGCATTGTCTTTTCGTCAGGTCAAACCAGGATAGGTTATAATCGCGGGCTATGACCAACAAAGAATTCCGCCTGGAAAACGAATATCGCTATGACCGTCGCGGGGCGGTGCGCTGGATCCTGTCGCACCTGCTGCGCTATCCGGTCTTCCCGCTGGCCGCGCTGGCCGCGGCGGTCCTCAACAACGTCTTCTACAGTAACATCCAGATCTACATCGGCCGCGCCTTCGATCTGCTGGCTGCACCGGATTGGACGAACATGGCGCTGTTGCGGCTGGCAGTGGCGGTGGTCGGGACGGCCTTCGGCCAGGGGCTCACCGGGCTAGGGCGCAACTATGCGGTGGAGTTCGTCGCGCAGCGCATCGAGCGGGACGCCCGAGACGAGCTCTACGTCAGCCTGCTGGGCAAGAGCCAGACGTTCCACAACCGGCAGCGCATCGGCGACATCATGGCCCGCGCCACCAATGACGTGCGCATGGTCAACCTGATGTTCGCGCCTGGCCTGATGCTGATCCTGGATTCGTCCATGGCCATCCTGGTGCCCATCGTCCTGATCGCCCGGATGAAGCTGGAGTTGCTGCTGGTGCCATCCATCTTCCTGGCGCTGCTGGCGCTCACGGTGTGGGACTACAACCGGCGGCTCAAGCCGGTCAGCTTCGCCATCCGTGAGCAGTTCGGCGCGATGAACGCGGGCCTGGCCGAGGCGATCTCGGGCATCGAAGTGGTCAAGGCCAACGTCCAGGAACGCTACGAGTGGCTCAAGTTCGTCGGCGACGCGCGCAAGGTTCGGGATTACTTCATCAAACAGGGCGAAATCCAGGCGGTCTATCTGCCGGCGCTCGCGTTCTCCGTGGCGTGGGCCGGCGCGCTGCTGCACGGCCTGCTCCTGTGGCGGGCCGGCGACCTGACCCTGGGGCAGGCGATCGCATTCTTGGGGCTGGTGGGCACCTTGCGCTTCCCCACCTTCATTTCGATTTTCACCTTCAACCTGGTGCAGCTCGGCGCTGCCAGCGCGCGGCGCATCCTGGAGACGATCAACACTGAGACCGAGCTCGACGAGAATCCCGCGGGTGTTACCCAGACTCTTCGCGGCGAGGTGCGGTTCGAGAACGTGAGCTTCGGCTACGAAGACCGGCCTATCCTGAAGGATATCTCGTTCACGGCCCGCCCCGGCGAGACCATCGCCATCGTGGGCCAGACCGGGTCGGGCAAGACGACGCTGACCCGGCTGATCAACCGCATTTTCGACGCGGACGCGGGGCGGGTGTTGGTGGACGGCGTAGATGTGCGCGACTGGAGCCTGGAATCGCTGCGGTCGCAGATTTCGGCCATCGAGCAGGACCCGTTCCTGTTCTCCCGGACGCTGCGTGAGAACATCGCGTTCGGGGCGCCGGCCGCCGGCGCGGCGCAGGTCGAGGAGGCCGCCAGGGCCGCGCAGGCGCACGAGTTCATCCTGGGCTTTCGCGACGGTTACGAAACCGAGGTGGGCGAGCGCGGGGTCACGCTGTCGGGCGGGCAGCGGCAGCGTATCGCCATCGCCCGCGCCTTTCTCACCGATCCGCGCATTTTGATCCTGGATGACAGCACCAGTGCGATTGACAGCGCGACCGAGGATCAGATTCAGCGGGCCATGCACCGCATCAGCCGCCAGCGCACCACCTTCCTCATCACCCACCGCCTCAGCCAGATCCGCTGGGCTGACCGCATCCTGGTGCTGCGCGGGGGCGCACTGGTGGATCAAGGGACGCACGAGGAGCTGCTGGCGCGGAGCGCGGATTATTGCCGGATTTTTGCGAGGTGTAGCTGAATGGGTTTCATTCTTGATGGCCTCGAATCCGAGGCCTACGACCGCAACTATAGCGACCGGGAGCTGCTGCGCCGGATCGTCGGCTACTTCGGCCCGCACCGGCGGCAGATGCTGTTGATCGCGGGCGCGATCGCGTTGAACTCACTGGCCGCCACCGGCGGGCCGATCCTGATCTCCGCCGGGATTGACTTTATCTCAAAACGGCCGGCCACGGCCAGCATGCTCCTGGTGGCGGGCGGTGTGCTGCTGCTGGGCATCGCCGCCTGGGGCTTCAACTTCATCCAGCAGTGGTTCTCAGCGCGGGTGGTGGGCAACGTGGTGTTGAAAATTCGCGAGGATGCGTTCGCCGCGACTATCCGCCACGACATGTCGTTCTACGATGAGCACCCATCAGGCAAAGTGGTCAGCCGCGTCACGTCCGACACCCAGGATCTGTCTGACGTGGTGACGCTGACGACCAACCTGGCCAGCCAGGTGCTGCTGGTTGGCATCCTGACGGTCTGGCTGGTGCGCATCAACGTCCTGCTGACCCTTCTGCTGTTGGGCATGGCGCCGATTGCGATCGCCATCGCGCTCAGCTTCCGGCGCATCGCCCGCAGGGTGACCCAACAGGCGCGGCGCGTGACGGCGGTCATCAACGCGCAGATCCAGGAGTCGGTCAGCGGCATCGTGGTCGCCAAGAGCTTCCGCCAGGAACGCGCGATCTACGACCTCTTTGCGGACAACAACCGGCAGGCGTATGGCGTGGGCCTGCGCCGCGGCCTCACCCTGGACGCCATCTTCCCGATCCTGAGCGCCTCGGCGGGACTGGGCATGGCCGCGCTGATCTACGCGGGCGGGCTGGCGACGCGCGGGCCGGCCGGCATCAGCCCCGGCAACTGGTATCTCTTCATGCAGGCGGTCGGGTTTTACTGGTGGCCGCTGATCAACATCGCCTCGTTCTGGAGCCAGTTCCAGGACGGTTTGGCCGCAGCCGAGCGCGTCTTTGCGCTGATTGACGCCGAGCCTAAGGTCGTGCAGGCCGCGGCCGAGCCGGTCGGTAAGCTGGGCGGGGGCATCAGCTTCCGCCATCTCCGCTTCACCTACACCCCCGATGCGGCCGAGAGCCGCGGCGGGGAGATCGTGCTGCCTGACTTCAGCCTCGAAGTCCGGCCGCGGGAGACGCTGGCGCTGGTAGGGCACACGGGCGCGGGCAAGAGCAGCATCGCCCGGCTCATTACGCGCTTCTATGAGTTCCAGGGCGGCGAGCTGCTGGTGGACGGCCGCGACATCCGGCGGCTGGATCTGGAGGCCTATCGGCGGCAGATCGGGCTGGTGCCGCAGGAACCTTTTCTGTTCAGCGGCACTGTGCGCGACAACATCCGCTACGGCCGACCGGAGGCGACTGACGATGATGTGCTGGCTGCGGCGCGGCAGGTGGGCCGGGGCGATTGGCTGGCGGACCTGCCCGCCGGGCTGGACACCGACGTAGGCGAGCGCGGGAGCAACCTTTCCATGGGCCAGCGGCAGTTAGTGGCGTTGGCCCGCGTCGTGCTTAAAGACCCGACCATCTTCATCCTGGACGAAGCGACCGCCAGTGTGGATCCGTTCACCGAGACCCAGATCCAGGAAGGGCTGGAGACGCTGATGTCCGACCGCACCGCGATCGTCATCGCGCACCGGCTTTCCACCGTTCGCCGCGCCGACCGGATCATCGTGATGGATCACGGCGAGATCATCGAGGAAGGGACGCACGAGGGCCTGCTGGCCCACGGCGGGCACTACGCGACGCTGTACAACACCTATTTTCGGCATCAGTCGCTGGAGTACGTCGAGAACATGGGGCGGGTGGTGGTGGAGGCCGCGTGAGAGGGCACGCCGGAACAGAACACGCTTGATCTGCACGCCCAAGGACCTGCCAGGCAGCGTCATTGGTCCTACATCCAGTGATGTCTGGCCCGCTCAAGCATCTCGCTGGGCGCCTCTTTAAAGCCAAAACCGACCTGCTTGCCCACATAAGCCAGGTCGGTTTCCGGATGCCAGTGAGTCGCCAGGGACTCGAACCCTGAACCCTCTGTTGGAGAGAAACGCGTGTGCCGTGACCCTGCGTGCATGGGAGAAGCTCACATGCACGCGCCCCCGCGTCGCCGCTGAGGGGATCGCCGCCGGGTAAATCGCGGGAAGTGCCCGGTCGTCAGACCCGCGCCGGTCACGGCCCCCGCTGCTCGCTACTGGCCGATGTTATTCAACTCCTGGAAGGACTTTTTCAGCCGCGCCTTGAAGGTCTCTTCGCCGGCGCGCAGCCAGGAGCGTGGGTCATAGTATTTCTTGTTCGGCTCATCCGGGCCTTTGGGATTGCCGATCTGCCCCTGCAGGTAGCCTTCGTTCTTGACGTAGTAATTCTTGATGCCTTCCCAGAGACCCCATTGCAGGTCGGTGTCAATGTTCATCTTGACCACGCCGTAGGAGACCGCTTCGCGAATCTCCTCCAACGTTGAGCCGGAGCCGCCGTGGAAGACCAGGTCCAGCGGCTTTTCCGGCGTGCCGTATTTCTTCTCGATGTACACCTGGCAGTTGTGCAGGATTTCCGGTCGCAACTTCACGTTGCCCGGCTTGTAGACGCCATGGACATTACCGAACGCCGCCGCAATGGTGAAGCGCGGGCTGACGTTCATCAGCGCCTCGTAGGCCTTCGCCACGTCTTCCGGCTGCGTATAGAGCCGTGAGCTGCTCACGCCGGTATTGTCCACCCCATCTTCCTCGCCGCCGGTGATGCCCAGTTCCAGTTCAAGCGTCATACCCATCTTGCTCATGCGTTCCAGATAGCGCTTGCAGGTCTCAATAATCTCGGGCAGCGGCTCTTCCGAAAGATCCAACATGTGCGAGCTGAATAGAGGTTTACCATGCTCCTTGTAGTAAGCCTCGCCCGCATCCAGCAGGCCGTCCACCCATGGCAGCAGCTTCTTGGCGCAGTGATCGGTGTGGACCAAGACGCGCACGCCGTAGGCTTCAGCGAGCTGGTGGACGTGCATGGCCCCGGCGATGGCGCCGGCAACAGCGGCTCGCTGCCCGGTGTTGCTCAACGCTTTGCCGGCGTAGAACGCCGCGCCGCCATTAGAGAACTGGATAATCATGGGCGCGTTCATCTCGGCGGCTGTTTCCAGGCAGCCGTTGACGGTGTTGGTGCCCGTGCAGTTGGCAGCGGGCAGAGCAAACTGATGCGCTTTGGCGTAGGCGAACACTTTTTGGACGTCATCACCTAGCACCACACCAGCCGGGATCAGATCTTGCAGAGCGGACATCGGGGGTACCTCCTTGAAAGGGTCGAACTGGACATGTTTGAATTTTACTATGTTGGCTCAATTTCCGCAACAGTGGACTCGGTTTCGCACCAACACAATCTAGAACCGAGGCGTAGAGCTTCGAGTCGCTTTTCGTCCATCGCACTTCCTCTCATTCACGCATCTCGGCCTTGAACCATGCCTGTAGCGCCTGATCCAGATCTTGCAGCGCGGCGTCCAGGGTGGCGTAGCTGGCTTTGCCTTCCCAGATGAGGCCGCCGATGTCCAGCGCCCGCACCATCGAACGGCTGAAGTCATCCTGCCCGATCTCGATCCAGCCGCAATCGCGCACCCAGCGGGCGACGTGAGGATAGTTGGTCTCGGCTGGCGTGGCAGACTGGTCGCTTTGAGCCACAGCCGCCCCCTGCGCATGGGTAGGCGCCGGCGGAGCTTGCAGAGAGTGGAAGCGCCACGTGCGGCCTTGCGACTCGCCACGGATCAAGCCCTGGCGCAGCAGATCTTGGGTCAGCATGTAGACGGTCTGGTGGCTGGTTCCAAGGTGGCGCGCGAGATCGGCGTTTGTGGCGCCACCCGGCTCGACTGACCTGAGGTAGGCCAGCGTGCGTTGGACTTGGGTCATGTGGCCGGCTCATTAGAATAGCCCAGCATGGCGGCCTTCGCCATGCATCGGTTGGCCTCGTCCGGCTTTTCCAGATCGGAGTAGACACCCGCCAAAGCGCGTAGCGCGTAGCCGTTGTTGGGATCACCCCGCAGGACTCTTTCGAGAATGCTTCTGGCCTCTTGCAGGCGTCTTTGATCTCGATAAACCGCCGCCAGACCCACGCGGGCGACTGGGGTATCGTGGAGCGTGAGAGCCTCCTGGTAAAGCTTCTCCGCCTCGGCCCAACGTTGACAGCGCCGATAGGCGGCTGCCAGCATGGTCAGCGCCTCCGGCCGGCGCTCCAGCTCACAAGCTCGCAGAAGCGCCGCGATCTCGCTGTCCAGGTCGTCACGTCGTCTGGCGTCTTGGGCTGCGGAGAAGGCGTGACCATAGGATCTGATCTTTTTGAAATCCTGGAGCCGAGTTGCTTGATGAAGCTTCTGTCCGACGCGCTCCAGCCCGTTTTCTGCAATCCGGTTGCCAGGTCGGAGTGCAAGCGCGCGCGAGTAGAAATCGTGGGCCTTCTGCAAGTTATCGAGTAGCTCATGGCATTTGGCAAGACGCAGTTGGGAATCCACATCGTCCGGTGCGATGGCCAGGATTCGTTCGTTGATTTGCAGAGCTGCATCGCCCCAGTTGTGCGCCTTTACAAGATCAACCGCTCGTTGTCTCAGCGCATCGAGTTCAGACATGGCGACTCTCCGTGAATTTAAAATTTGGCACCTTCCCGAAAAGCGAAAGGCCAGCACCGCGCAAGCCCTGGATCACGAACTCACGAAGCGCCGTGAAGCTCACGAAGCGCGAAGACCCGCCGCCGCGCACGTATCTTCGCGCTTCGCGCCCTTCGCGCGCCTTCGCGCCTCCGCGCTCCAAACACCCTCACAACTCCCCCCGAAACGCCTTGTCCAGCACCGCCGGCAGCAGCGCAGCCAGCTCGGCCTGGGTGGATTCCTGCAGGCGGCGGAGCGCATCCACGCGTGCCTGTAGTTCGTTCAAAGTCACTACGGCATGCCGTTGTTCGTCAAGCGAGGGAATCGGCAACTCAATCTCGCGGATGCGTCCCACGCTCAAGGTCAACAACCCGCTCGTCGTTCGACTGCGTCTGCGCACTTCCTCCATGCCTACCGGACTGTTCAAGTAGCTATTCAGATATTCCGAAAGAACAAGTGACGGATCGGGCCGCGCGCGAATTACATGATTCTGATGAACGCAGTTCTCGACTTCTCCACGAAAGATCGCAGCGCGACCAATCTGATCGGCGCTTCCGTTCCCCTCAATAATGAGCAGATCGCCCGGCTCCAATTTGCAAAGGGCCAGTTCTCGCGGCGAAATCTCGAAGTACCGAAGTCCAACTGACAAATCTATCCGGCTGCGCTGTACATGGGCTACAGTCAGGTAAGGCGTTGGATGGTCACGAGGTATCCGGTTTGGCTGTTTCTGAAGCCCGCCACGAACCTCACAGATTTCCTGGATGGCTCTTCGAGGAGCGTTTTCGAGGTGCCGGAATACTCGTGCCACCCCTGCAGCCCACAGTGCCACAGCCTCTTTCAGTGCACCTTCCTGCAGCCTCTGCGCCTCCGTGATCCTCCCCGCCAACGCCTCGATCCGCGCGACGATGCGCCGCTGCTCGTCCAGGGGCGGGAGAGGGATGTGTAGCTGGGGGAAGTGATGTGGGCGGATAGCCGCGTAGTTGACCGAGCCTTTGACAAACTGCTGCACGTCCTGTTCGGGCTGGCCCGACTTGAGGTAGTATTCCATGTAGCGAGGGTCAATCTGTCTGATGTCGATCTCGTACAGAAAGTAGTGGCTGCTGACAATACCTTCTGCTAACCCCGCGGGTACGACGCCGAAGCCGCCGACCTTCGCATCAATCTCGGCTACCAACAGGTCACCCGCCCGGATGCGCTGTTGGCGCTTGGTCTTGATCTCGGCCCCAGCAAGTTGTTGTCGCTCCCGGATGCCGCGCGCGTGAAGTTGTACGGTGACAAGTTGATACAGCGCCGCGTCATCTATCGTGAAGAATTCCTTACGCAGGTGCAGGAACTGGCTCATTTGCGCCAGCGGATACCGGCTATTCACCGTTTTCACCTACCCGCGAGGTTGGTGTAGGGGCGGACGGCCGTCCGCCCCTACATTGTCCGCCCCCGTCATGCGTTGAATCGCCATCCTCAAGCAAACGCAACAATTCCACCGCCCGTGCATCTCGGCCGCGAGGGGATGGGTGATACGTGTCCCATTCCCAGCGCGCCGGATTGTCAACAATGTAGGCGCGGATGGCATCCAGGGCGCGGTCGTTGCGGATAACGTGTTCGTAGTAATTGCGTTGCCATACATCTGCGCCCGGCATGTTGCGCAGGATGTTGATCTGTTTGGTAACCGTGGATTTGTATCCCGCGACCAACGCGCCTAACGATCGCGGCGCGCGTAGGGGCGCAGCGTGTAGGGGCGCAGGGCTCTGCGCCCCTACGGATGGATCACGATCGGCCGGTAGGGGCGGACGGCCGTCCGCCCCTACGTTAGCGACGAACCACAAAACGACATGCGCGTGATTTGGCATGAACATAAACGCGTCCAATTCGACCTCGCGTCGGATTCGGGCCGTTGCCAGCCATTCGCGTTGAGCGATCTCTCCGTATTCGTTCAATCGCATGACCCCATCTACGACATCACCAAACAAGCATGAGCGGTCTGCGGTGCAAAGCGTGACGAAATAGGCGCCTGGGCTGGCATAGTCGTAGCCTGGTAGCCGGATCGAACGGCGATGATGATGTTCAGGGTCATACGTCATCGGGCACCTCCCCGTTTCCTGCCAGCAACTCTTGTATCTCCCCGATCAACTCCGCGATGCGCGCCTGCTTATCCGCGATATCCGCGGCGATCTCCTCCGGCGGGCGGTGGGCGAAGTCGTCGGGCCGGTTCGGGTTGCGCGCGCTCAGGTCGAAGGCGCGCTTCTCCAAGTCTTCGCGCGAGACCAGCCAGCAGCGGTCGTTCAATGGAGGTAGGGGCGCACGGCCGTGCGCCCCTACATCGTCCGCTCCTACCGGCGTGCGGCGCCAGGCGTCGTAGGCGCGCCACATCGCCAGGCAGTCGGGCAGGTCGTTCTCAGCGATCGGCTTCTGCGTCTTGGTCAGGCTGAAGCCCACCGCACGGGCGTCGTAATACCACACCTGCTGCGTCGGCCCCAGGTGGTCAAAGAAGAGCAGATCGGTCTTCGGCCCGGTGCCGCTGGCGGTGACGTTGGCGAACACCCCCGCGGGCAGCGATACCACCGCGTAGAGGTTGTATTCCTCCAGCAGCTCGCGCTTGGTTTCGGCATAGGCGCCCTCGCTGGTCTTGAAGAGCACCCCTTCGTCGATCACCATGCCCACGCGGCCATCCCGGCGCAGCCGCTTCATGATGTGCTGCATGAAGAGGATCGAAGTCGCGGACGATGGGTAGGGGAAATTGCTCTTGACGGCGTTCACGTCCTCGGTGCCGCCGAACGGCGGGTTGGTCAGGATCACATGGTAGCGGTCGCGCTCGCTGAACTTGCGCACGTCCGCGCTGAGGGTGTTCGTCCGCACGATGCGCGGGACGGTGATGCCATGCAGCACGCAGTTCATCACGCCCAGCAGGTAGGGCAGCGGCTTCTTCTCCTGGCCGAAGAAGGTGACGTCTTGCAGCTTGCGTCGGTCCGCGGCCAGGCGGACGTGGTGCGCCTCCATGTAGCTGTAGGCTTCCACCAGGAATCCGGCCGACCCTGCGGCGGGATCGTAGACCGTCTCGCCCAACTGCGGCGCGACCATTTCGACCATGAACTGGATGATCGGCCGCGGGGTGTAGAACTCGCCGGACATCCCGCCCTCGCGGCCCATGCGCACCAGCAGGCTTTCGTAAAGGTGCGAGAGGGTGTGGACGTTCTCGCTGGCGTGGAAATCAATGCCATCCACCACGTCAATGGCATCGCGCAGGATGACGCCGCTCTTCACCATCTTGCTCGGCGCTTCCTCGAAGATTTGGCGGATCACCTCGCGCTCCGGCGTGCCGCGCAGCTCGCGCAGGTGGGGAAAGAGCCGGTCGTTGAGGAAGCTCAGCAATGGCTTGTGCGTCAGCCCGGCCAGGATGGCCTCGGCGGTTTTACGATCTTCCTCGCTGTCGTCGAGCAACGGCGCGAGCGCGTCGCGCTGAGCCTGGCGCTCGGCTTCAACCCGCGCGGCGGCCGTCTTGACCGCGGCCTCGGCATCGCGCAATGCCTGGCGCGCAGCGGACAGCGCGTCGGGATCGGGCACGAGCATGGTCTCGAGGCCCAGCAGCACCTTCTGCGCCGCGCGCAAGCTCGCCTCGGCTTCGCGCTGGCCCGCCTGGGCCTGGTTGACCCGTCCGCCCGTCCACACCGACCAACGGTAGAAGCCGCCAATCACGCGCGCAAACGGCCGGCCCTCGTACTCGGCGTCTGCGACGCGCGTGTCTTCCAGGTCCTCGAACGACTTGAGGAAGAGCAACCAGGAGATCTGCTCGGCGTAGTCCAGCAGGCTCTGCGTATTGTCGTCGCGGCGCAGGATGTCGCACGCGCGCCAGAAGCGGGTATCGAGGTCGTTGGTGGGCATAACCCCTCAGTTCATGCCGCCGGCTGCAGGTAGAGCCGGCGGATCATCTCATCGCGCGCGTAGATCAACTGCTTCATGCCGCCGAAGACCAGGGCGACCTGGCGCGCTTCCTTGCGGATCGGCGGCAGCGTGAAGACCTGGGGATCGAGGACTTCATCCACGCCGCCCTGGACGTAACGTTCGATCAGGGTGCGCAGCACCTCGCGCGCCTGGGCATTGTACGTGGCAAAGAAGTCCTGGTGCAAGTTGGACAGCGCGACCGCGCGCTCCTCGCGGCTGTGGAGCCCCTCGTCAAAGGCCAGGTGCGCCAATAGATCGTAGCTGTCCACGTCCGGCCGCTGCAGGATCTCCGTCAGCACGCCGAGCGCAATCTGCCGGCGCTCGAGCTCGGCCAGCAGCTCGCGGCGCCGCGTCGGGTCGCTCCAACGGGCGCGCAGCTCGAACAGCGACGCGCAGACCATTTGCAGTTCGGCGCGCACTTTGCGCAGGTAGTCTTGCGGTGACACCAGCTTGCCCTCTGCGTTGCGCTCCTCGTAACGCTCGTCTACGATCCGCACCTGCAGGCCGCTGACGTTGATCATCCGGTCTTTGGGCGGCTCGCGCATCGGCAATGGCAGCGACAGGAAGGCCGGCTGTCCTTCGGCAGTGGTGACGGTCACTTGCATCCGGTTGTGCCCGTAGGCTGCCGCGGTCACGATCACCTGGCCGGCCGGCAGCTCCCGCAGCAGGAATTGCCCATCCGAACCGGTGCGCTGCTGCACGATTTCGTTCGGCCCCAGTTGCACCGTCACCACCGCATCGGCCAGCGGCTTGCCGTCCTCGGCCGAGATCACCATGCCGCCCAGCCAGCAGACGCGCGGCCCGGTTGTGCTCGCGCCCCCTTCGGATGGCGGCGTCGGCGCATCCCATTCATCGAAAAGCGCGGTGGCGCCGGTATAGTCAATGATGCGGAACCAGTACTTGTCGGTGTCCTCGCACAGCCGGCTGCCGCGGCCCACCATCTGCTTGAAGACCGTGGGCGAGGCGACGCTCTTGAAGAAGACGATGTTGCGCACGCTGGGCGCATCCACGCCGGTGGTCAGCAGATCCACGGTGGTCGCGACCACCGGCGTTGGCTTTTCCACGGCCTGGAACTTCTCCAGTAGCGTTTTGGCGTCAGCTTCCTCCGAGACGATGCGCACGGCATAGTTGGCGATGTTCAGGTCGGCGTTGAGCCGGTTGAGCGCATCGCGCACCTGCTCGGCATGCTCCATGCTCACGCAGAAGACGATCGTCTTCTACATCCGGCCGTAGAGACGCAACAGGTTCGCCAGGTGTTGGCAATGAACCTGCACGCGGTCGGGCAGCGCCACTTCGCGCTCGAAGAGCGGTGTGTCGTAATGCTCCCGCACGACGGCGTCGCGGCCGATCTGTACTTTTGCCCCGCCTTCGATGGCGTCCGCCAGGTTCAGGCCGTTTGCGTCGAAGTTGGTGGTGGCCCGATGCACCTTGTAGTTCGCCAGGAACCCGTCATCAATCCCCTGGCCCAGGCTGTAGGTGAAGACCGGCTCGCCAAAGTACGCGTAGGTGTCCACGTTGTCGCTGCGCTTGGGCGTGGCGGTCATGCCGAGTTGGATGGCGTTCGGGAAATGGCGGAGGATCTCGTTCCAGGTGCCGAAGCCGCTGCGGTGGCATTCGTCAATGATGATCAGGTCAAAGAAGTCGGGCGGCAACTGCTCGAAGGCGCGCAGGCCGTTGGGGCCGGCCGCGTACAGGCTTTGGTAGATGCCGAAGTAGATTTGCCTTCCCGTTCGGATCGTTCCGCCGTCATACTCCTCGCGCGGATCGCCAGCGGCCTCCTTGAACGGCTCGAAGGCGTTGTACCCCTGGCCCCGCAAGACCAGCCGGTCCGTCAGGAACAGCACGCGCTTGTTGGCGAAGAAGCCCGACTTGATCAGCTTCCAGACGATCTGGAAGGCGATGAAGGTCTTGCCCGT
>CAZYGI010000015.1:46682-68182 GCA_964647255.1 uncultured Anaerolineales bacterium
GCCGCTGGCCTTTCAGGATCGCCTCGACCACCCGGTTGACCGCTACCTCCTGGTAGTAACGCATTTGCTTGATGCCGGTCGGGTCGTGCCAGTACGGTTGCAGCAGGGGGTTCGCCGGCCGGTTCGCCTCCAGCGCCCGATACTCGCACAGCCGCCGCCAGAGCTCTTCCGGCACCGGCATCTGGTCCATCGGGAAGTCGCGTTGGGTGTTCGTAGTGAAGTCCCATTCGACCCAACCGTGGCCGTTGGAGGCGTAGGCGAAGTAGAGGCCCTGCTTCCTTGCATACTCCATTGCTTGTTGCAGCCCCGCGCCTGGCGTATGGCTCTCGTCTTTCGCCTCGGCCACTGCAATAGGCAGCGATTCCGAGTAACGCAGCAGGTAGTCGGCCTTCACCGGCGGCAGCTTGCGGTGACCATCGCCTTGGAGCACGTTCTGGCCGGCCGTGATCTGGTATTCCATCGTGATGTGCGGCCCGGTCCAGCCGGCGCGCTGAAGCGCGGGGGTGATGAGGTGGAGCTTGGTGTCTTCTTCGTTGTAGGGCATCAGGCGGGCTCCGAATTGGTGACAAACGCGGCCTGAGTATACCCCACATGTTGGCATAAAGACAACTCGATTTGCAGAGCGTGGCAGCAGCGGTCGGCAGATGGAGAGGCGACGCCGGCAGGTTGTTTGTCCCTTTAGTTCCCGTTGCAACACACCTGCAACATTGCCGCACGTCAGTTAAGCAAAAAGACCGTCTAACCACTACATCTAGTGGTCAAACGGCCCTTATTGCCTGTATTTGGTATGAGTCGCCAGGGACTCGAACCCTGAACCCTCTGATTAAGAGTCAGATGCTCTGCCAATTGAGCTAGCGACCCGCGTTCGCTCAGCGAACGAGCCAGATATTACCAGATTCCGCCCCTCGCGTCAAATACAAGCCATTTGTCTCTCCGCCTCTTCGCTCAATCGGGGAACTTGTACTCCTCCCGCACCGGGCCGAACGCTTCGATGGCCTGCGCGCCCGCCGGGCCCGTGACGACGCTGTGTGCAACGCCGCCGGGGACGATGTAGATGGCGCCGGGCTTGACGTCACGCGTCTCGCCGGCGATCGTCAGTTGCATGGACCCTATGAGCAGCATGCCGAACTGTTCGTGCGGGTGGCTGTGGCTTGGGATGATCGCGTTCGGCTGCAGGTCAACCAGCGAGGCCAACATCTGTTCGCCCCAAAAGGTGCGTACAGTGACGCCGGGCAGCAGTTCGTGGGGCGTGCGTGCGGTGGGATCGAAGAAATACGTCATGGATTTGTCTCCAGTTTGAATCGGGCGTCCAGCCGCGGCAGATCCACCGACCGCAGGCTGATGCTCAGCTCGCTGTTCAACGCCAGGTCGGCTGCGAGGTGCATCTCAGTCTCCAACGCCAGCGCAGGGATGAGGATCATGCTGCTCCGGCCGCGCTGCTCCACCAGCACCCCCGTGCCGCGCCAGCCCGGGGTGCGTCGGAGGTAGACCAGCTTCCAGTGCTGATCCGACTGCCGCTCCGCCTGCCGCAGGGCCGGCAGAGCCGCCTCCACTTGGCCGACCCGTTCCAGGATCTGCTGCGCGGTCAGCAGCGGCCGGCCTGCCAGAAAGGCGCGCAGTTGTTGGTGCACGACCAGGTCGAGATATCGGCGCAGCGGGCTGGTCGCCTGCGCGTAGGCTGGCAGACCGAGGCCGCTGTGCGCGCCGGGCGCGCCGCGATATTGGCTGCGCTTGAACGTGCGGCGCAGTGCGTACTGGCTGGCGAGGCCTGGCCCCGCGGCCGCCTGCCCCCCGCTCCCCACTTTCCGCTCCCCGCTTTCCGGTGCGTCCTGTGTGGCGTAGGGCAGTGGGATGTCGTGCGCTTGCCCGAACAGCGCAGCGGCCTCGCCGGCCAGGATCATCGCATTCTCGACGAGCGCCCGGCTGCGGAGGGGCGGGATCGGCGTCACGGTCACTTCTCCGTCGCGCATGCGCACATCGGCCTCGGGCAGCTCGATGCGCAGCGCGCCGTCCTGCGTGCGGCGGGCCTCGCAGCGCTCCGCCAGCTCGTGGAGGGTGCGGAAGGGCTCCTCGGCCAGCCGTTCGGCCACGGTCTCATAGGTGAGCCGGTGCACGCGCACCAGGGCCGGCGCGATCTCGATGCCGCCCAACCGGCCTTCTGCGTTGATCTCCAGCCCGAACGAGAGCGCGGGCGAGACCTCGGCCAGGCCCAGGCCCAGCAGTGGGATCGCGGCGTGCGGCAGCATGGGGGTGACGCCCTCCGGAAGGTAGAGACTGGCGCCGCGGTCGCGCGCGTCCAAGTCCAGCGGGCTGTCCGGTGCGATGAGCGCGGCGGCATCGGCGATGTGCACCCACAGGCGGCCGGTCGCAGGATCGAAGCTCAGCGCGTCGTCCGGCGTGTCGGTCCACGCGTCGTCAATCGCGTAAGCGGGCAGACCGGTCAGGTCGAGCCGTTCTTCGCGCCGCAGGGCGGCCGGGAGATCACGCCACTCGTCAGGCAGCGACAAGGTGGGGGCCGTCAGGTTCACGCCCTGGCGCGCCGGGTACGGATTGACCCGATCGTCCCAGTAGCCGCACTCGAGCAGAAAGGCGTGGGCGTTCTCGGGGCTCTCTTCGCGGCCGAGCGCCTTCATGACGCGGCTGCGCTCGGTGCGCGCCAGCGCCAGATCTTCGACCTCCCGCAGATAGCGGCTGTCTTCGCTGCCGACCTTGCCTTCCCTGGCGCGTTCAAGGAAGCCTTCCCAGGCCCGCTTCTCCAGGGCCTCCGCGGCGCGGGCTGCCATCACACGGAGCACCTCATCAGGCGTGGCCGCGCTAACGCGATCCGGCGTGCCGCGGAAGTGGACGCCGTCGGCGACCAACTGCCAGGCGGCCCAGGCCGTCGCCGGGGTGAAGCTGCCGAACGCCAGTTCGGCCACATCGGCGAGGCTGCTTTCCCCGCCGGCCAGGATCTCCCAGGCCGTCTGTGCGTCTCCCCCTTGCGGGGTCAGCTCGGCCAGTGACTTGCACGGGCCCGGGTGCAGCAGAACAACATCCTTGGGCCGGACTTTGGCGATCTCGCCGCCGATCAGCTCAAGGGTCAGTTTGTCCTCCGCGCGCACGACGCGCGCGGCATGGGTGCGATACAGGACGAGGCTATTTTCGCGCGGGATGGATTCGGCCATTCGATCACTCGGACGTGTGATGGGCGCCAGTTTATCACAGGCGACGGGTGAGGGCATAATGGCGCTAACCCCGCAAAAGGTGTATACTCTCGTTGCATGAGCAGCAGCGAATAATCGTCTCAGGAGGCGATCCTTTGGTCAACAACAACCGCAAACCCACTCCTCCCAAACCCGACCCCGAGGAGGAGAAAAAACGCCGTGATCTGCTGAACCGCCAGATTCGCTTCAGCATCGGGTACCTGCTGGCAGGCCTGGTTGTCGCCTGGGTGTTTCAGCAGTTTATCCTTGGACCGCTGACCACTCAGGCCGTCCAGATCCCTTACAGCGAATTCAGGCAGAAGCTTGCCGCTGGGGAGATCGTTACCGCGGTCATCGGCGAGACGGACATCATGGGAACGATGAAGAATCCCAATGCCCAGGCCGGGCAGGACGTCGTGCCTTTCGACACTACCACGGTCGCGGGCAGCGACCCCAAACTGGTTGAGGATTTGCAGGCGGCCGGCGCGAAGTACAGCTTCCAGCGGCCCACCAGCCCAGCGGGCGCGCTCTTGCTGTCTTGGGTGCTGCCGCTGGCCTTGCTCGGTGGCTTCTGGTACTTCCTTTCCCGGCGCATGGTGAACGGCGGTGGCGGCGGCGGCATGGGCGGATTCGGCGGCATTTTCGGCGTGGGCAAGAGCAAGGCCACCGAGGTCAAGCCCGAAGACGTCGGCGTGACCTACAAAGATGTGGGCGGCGCGGATGAGGCCATCGCCGAGCTTCAGGAGATCATCCAGTTCTTGAAAACGCCCGAACAGTTTGCCAGCCTGGGCGGCCGCATCCCCAAGGGCGTGCTGCTGGTCGGGCCGCCCGGCACCGGCAAGACGCTGCTGGCCAAGGCGGTGGCCGGCGAGGCGAACGTCGCGTTTTTTGAGACCAGCGGCTCCGAGTTTGTCGAGATGTTCGTTGGCGTGGGCGCTGCGCGCGTCCGGGATCTCTTCGAGCAGGCCCGCAAGGCTGCGCCGGCGATCGTCTTCATTGATGAGATTGATGCCATCGGCCAGAGCCGGGCGAACGCGGTCCGTTTTGGCGGGAACGATGAGCGGGAACAGACGTTGAACCAGTTGCTGGCGGAGATTGACGGCTTTAAGACCAGCACCACCGCACCGGTGATCATTATGGCCGCGACCAATCGGCCTGAGGTGCTCGATCCGGCGCTGCTGCGCGCGGGCCGCTTTGACCGGCAGGTCGCGGTCAGCAATCCCGATCTGATCGGTCGCCAGCAGATCCTGCGGATTCACAGCAAGGGGATCAAGCTGGAGCCGAACTTCGACATCGAGCGGGCGGCCCGCATCACCCCCGGCTTCAGCGGCGCCGATCTGGCGAACATCATGAATGAAGCGGCGCTCCTGGCTGCGCGGCGCAAGGCGGCTGCGGTGAGCATCAAGGATTTCGAAGCAGCCATGGAACGCGTGGTCGCCGGGCTGGAGCAGCGCACCCGCGTGATGAACGAGCAGGAGCGCACCACGGTCGCCTATCACGAGTCCGGCCACGCGCTCGTTGCCGAGCTGGTGCCGCACGGCGACCCTGTCAGCAAGATCAGCATCGTCCCGCGCAGCCGGGGCGCGTTAGGCTACACCATGCAGATGCCGGAAGAGGATCGCTACCTGCTGACGGAGCCCGAGCTGGTGGACCGGATCGCGGTCATGCTCGGCGGCCGCGCAGCCGAAAAGCTGGTTTTCAGCGAGATCAGCACCGGCGCCAGTGATGACATCAACCGCGCCACTGCGCTTGCCCGGCGCATGGTGACCGAGTTCGGCATGAGCGAGCTGCTAGGCTCGGTGCGTTACGCCGGGCAACAGCTCCAGTACCTCGGCGGGTCCGTGGAGGACAACAGCAGCCTCAGCCCGGAGACGCGGCAGGTCATTGATCAGGAAGTCAAGCGCATCGTCACCGAGCAGTACGAACGGGCCCAGTCGTTGCTGCAGGCGCATCGGGACGCGCTCACCGTCCTGGCGGAGCGGCTGTTGGAATGCGAAACGGTGGACGGGAACGCAGTGAAGGCCGCCCTGGCCGGTCAAAAGGATCGGTGCGAGTAAATGGCTGGTCGAAATGATGCGGCGGTCGGCGGCCCCGCCGAGGTCGCCGCGGCTGCAGCCGGCATCCTGGCCGTGGATGATGTGACCGATGGTGTGCCGCCGGCCGACTCTGTCCGGTTGCGCGGGCGCCTGCTGCTGCCGCCCGCCGAGGCGTATGAATTGCTTGCGGAACGGCTGCGCGGCCTGGGGCGGACGCCTCTGCTGCGCCAGAACGCGTCCGGCCCCGGCGAAGAGGTGATCGCACTGCCGATGACGTTTGCCCCGCCCGCTGCGCGCGCCGGGCTTGCCATCGCCCTCTTTGCCGCCACGCTGGTGTCGTGTCTCTTTGTCGGCGCACAAATGGTCGGGGGGCTGGTCGCGGTGAACTGGCATCTGCTGGATGGGTTGCCCTTTGCAGGCAGCCTGCTGGCGATCCTGGTGGCGCACGAATTCGGCCATTACCTGACCGCCCGCCGGCTCGGCTCGCCCAGCAGCTTGCCTTACTTCCTCCCGCTGCCGGTCCCGCCGTTCGGCACGCTGGGCGCGTTCATTACCATGACCATGCCGCCCCGTAACCGGCGGCATCTGCTGCTGATCGGCGCGGCTGGGCCGTTGGCCGGGCTGGTGGTGGCGCTGCCCGTGCTGTTCCTGGGCCTCAGGCTCAGCCATGTCCAGCCGCTGCCGGCCGGCGGCTATCAGATGGAGGGGAATTCGCTGCTCTATGCGGCGGCGAAGATCCTGACCTTCGGGCGTTTCCTGCCCTACGGTGGCATAGATGTCTACATCCATCCGGTTGCATTTGCCGGCTGGGACGGGCTGCTTGTGCCCGCGCTGAACCTGATCCCCGCGGGACAACTGGACGGCGGCCACATCGCCTATGCGCTGCTTGGCCCAAAACGCGCCCGGGTGCTGACCTGGGGTGTGGTCGCGGCGCTGGCCGGTTTGGTCTTCCTGTGGCCGGGGTGGGGGCTGTGGCTGGTCTTGGTTCTGATCTTTGGCCGTATGCAAGACATGCCGCTGGATGACCTGACGCAGCTCACCCCGCGCCAGAAAACCCTGGCGGTGCTGATGTTGGTGCTGTTTGTCCTGGTCTTTGTGCCGGTGCCGTTGAAGGATATTCCGATCAGGTAGACCGCGGGGTGCGGTCCAGGAGCAGGGGAGAGGCCGAGCGTGTGAGCGTTCACATCAGCAAGGCCGGCGCTGTCATTGCCATGCGGCGAGGCGCGGTTGGCAGACCTGCGCTCAGGTGATGACGACGGAGTTGTCCGTGCCGTACTTGTTCGATAGGTACTTGTCGGCGTGCCAGTCGTTATGCCAGTCGCGGCCGTTGATCAGGTAGCGGAATTGAAACTCACGGCCCTTCGGGAGCACCAGGGAGACGCGCCAGTTCCCGGACGCGCGCGACTGCTGCATCTCATCTTTGGTTGTATCCCAATTATTGAAATCCCCGACCAGATTCACGCGTTCGGCCCAGGTGCTGGATGGCAGCTCGAAGGTCACGCGCACATGCTCACCGTCGGGCAGCGGATCCTTATAAATCATTGTGCTTGTCTCCTCGCAGAGCAGATTTGAGGCGGCCAACCACAAGCGGATTATAGCACGGACTTGACGAAAAGTGCAATCCCCCGTAGAATCGGCGCACTTGGGCAAAGACCATTGGCCCTTATGCATTGACGATCGTCCATTGTCCGTCGTTTTACTGCCATGTTTGAGAACCTGCAGACCAAACTGAACGCCGTTTTCGACAAGCTCGCGTCCCGCGGTCGCCTGACCGAACAGGACGTGGATGTCGCGCTGCGCGAGGTGCGCCTGGCGCTGCTCGAAGCGGACGTGAACTTCAAGGTGGTCAAACAGTTGGTGGCCCGCGTCCGGGAGCGCGCCATCGGCGCCGAGGTGATGAAGAGCCTTACGCCGGCCCAGCAGGTCGTGAAGATCGTTCACGAGGAGCTGCTGGCGACTCTGGGTGAGCCGTCGAAGCTTGACCTTTCGGGCCCTGCACCGCATGTGGTGATGTTGGTTGGCCTGCAAGGGTCTGGCAATACCACGACCGCGGCCAAGCTGGCGCTCTCTGTGCGCACGAGCGGCCGCCGCAGCCTCATGGTTGCCGCCGACACCTATCGCCCGGCCGCCGTGACCCAGCTGGAAGTGCTCGGCAAGCAGTTGGACATCGCGGTGCACAGCGAAGGCACCACGGTTACGCCGCCGGAGATCGTCCGCCATGCGGTGCAGCGCGGCCGCGAGGGCGCCTACGACGTTGTCATTTTGGACACCGCGGGCCGGCTCCAGATCAGCGAAGAGATGATGGGGGAGCTGGAGCAGATCAAAGCCATTGCTAAGCCCCAGGAGATCTTGCTGGTGGCAGATGCGATGACTGGCCAGGAGGCGGTGAACGTTGCTAAGGGCTTCCATGAGCGGGTGGCCGTCACCGGGCTGATTCTCACCAAGGTGGACGGCGACGCCCGCGGCGGCGCGGCAATCTCCATGCGCGAGGTCACCGGCGTCCCGATCAAGTATCTCTGCGTCGGCGAGAAGACCGACGCCATCGAGCCGTTCCACCCCGACCGTCTGGCCTCCCGCATCCTGGGCATGGGCGATATGCTCAGCCTCATCGAGAAGGCCGGCGAGAATGTGGATCAGGTCGAGGCCGCGAAGATGGGCAAGCGGCTGGTTAAGGGCGAGTTCGACCTGGAGGATTTCCTGAAGCAGCTTCAGCAGCTCAAGAAGATGGGGCCGTTGACGTCGCTGCTCGAGATGATCCCCGGCATGAACAAGCTGACCCAGGAGCTTTCGCCGGATGTCACCGACAAACAGATGCGCCGCATCGAGGCGATTATCAACTCGATGACGGTCGAGGAGCGCCGCGATCCCAAGCTGCTGAATGGCAGCCGCAAACGTCGTATCTCGCGCGGTTCCGGCGTGCCGGTGATGGAGATCAACGACCTGCTGAATGAGTTCCGCCAGATGCAGCGCATGATGAAGCAGATGAGCTCCGGCGATCGGGGCCTGCGCGGCGCCCTGGGCGGCCTATTCCGTTGATAACCCTGCCGGACCTCCGGTGGGTTTACAAGCATTCGGGACCCTCAGCGTCCCATACATCAAAGGAGACACAGAATGGTACGTATTCGTCTGCGCCGGCAAGGCGCGATTCGGCAGCCGACTTACCGGGTGGTGGTGGCCGACCAACACGTGGCGCGCGATGGCCGGATCATCGAGAACATCGGCTTTTACAACCCGCGCACCGAACCGGAGACCATCCAGATTGACGCTGCGCGTGCGAGCTACTGGCTCGGGCAGGGCGCCCAGCCCAGTGAAACTGTTGCCCGGCTGCTGAAGGCATCCGGCATCGCGAAGGCAGCGTGATCCGCTGCGTCCCGCGTTGGGAAAGCGGAGGCTGACCGTGAAAGAAAAAGAACTGATCGAGTACGTCACCCGGCTGCTGGTGGATCAGCCGGATAAGGTCACCGTCAAGGAGACGCACGGCGCCAATGTCACCGTGCTGGAACTCCACGTGGACCGCGAGGACATGGGACGCGTGATCGGCAAGGATGGCCGCGTGGCGAACGCGCTGCGGACGCTGCTCCGGGTCGTCTCACAAGAACGTCGGGTGGTGTTGGAGATCGTGTAGTCACTGACGTCTCCGACGCCGATCACCGGGCGGAACGTTTCCGCCCGGTGCGCAAATGAGAGCCCGTTTTCGACTCCCGGAAACGGGCTTCTGTTTTATCCGCTTCAGAAAAGGAATGTAGCCATGCCAACCGCCCCGAAAATGCCCCCCAGCTTCCTTGCCATCGGCCGCATCACCTCGCCGCACGGCATCCGCGGCGAGGTGAAGGTCGAGATCATGACCGATTTCCCGGACCGCTTCAAGCCCGGCGCGCGCGCCTACTTGGGCGCAGGCACGGACGACCCGGAGGCCCGGCCGGTGGTCATCCTGTCGTCTCGGCAGCACAAGGAGATGATGCTGGTGAGGCTCGACGTGACCCCGGATCGCAACGCTGCGGAACTGCTGCGCGAGCGATACCTGCTGATTCCTGAGGCCGACGCGATGCAGTTGGGCGAACACGAGAACTACCTTCACGATTTGATCGGCCTGAAGGTCGAGACCGGGGACGGTGAGTCGCTCGGTGAGCTATGCGAAGTTCTCTTCACCAAGGCCAACGATGTCTACGTCGTTCGGGGGGAGCAGGGTGAGCTGCTGCTGCCCGCCTTGCGCGATGTGGTGCTGCGCGTTGATCTGGCCGCGCGTACGATGATCGTGGCCGTGCCCGCCGGTTTGCGCGGCGACCCGTCCCTGTGATCATTTCTTCCGTTTTCGGGCGACTGCGCATTTTCCTTGACAAATCATAGGCCATCGAGTATGCTCTCGCCGGGTGAGAGCACCTCTTTTGCGTCAAGGTGACGGATGGATCCGCTGGCCTTTTGGATCGGTTTCAACAAGGTTCGTGGCATCGGCCCCGCTCGGTTGCGCGCCCTGCTGGATGCCTTCGGCACGATTGAGGCGGCCTGGAGTGCGCCCGCAGATGCCTTGCGGGAGACCGGCCTTGATCGGCGCTCCCTCGCCAATCTGCTTGACGTCCGCGCCAGCCTGGATCTGGCGGCTGAGCTTGCTCTGCTTGAAGCAAAGCATGTGGACGTCCTGACCTGGGAGGATCCGCGCTACCCTGAGCGCCTCCGGGCGATCTATGATCCGCCGCCGGTCCTCTACGTGCGCGGTGAGTTGCGCGCCGTGGACGATTGGGCGGTGGGCATGGTCGGCACCCGCCATGCGTCCACCTACGGCAAGGAGGCCGCGCGGCTGCTGGCAGCCGATCTGGCGCGTGCCGGGGTCACGATCATCAGCGGGTTGGCGCGCGGCATTGACACCCAGGCCCACCGGGCGGCGCTGGAGGCCGGCGGCCGCACGATCGCGGTGCTGGGGTCGGGGGTGGATATCATCTACCCCTGGGAAAACTTGAACTTGGCGCAGGAGATTATCGAGCACGGCGCGCTCATCAGCGAGTATGCGCTGGGCGTCCAACCCGAGGCCAACAACTTCCCGCCGCGCAACCGCATCATCAGTGGGCTCAGCCGGGGCATCATCGTCGTGGAGGCGGGCGAGCAGAGCGGCGCGCTGATCACGGCTGACTTCGCCGCCGACCAGGGCCGCGATGTCTTTGCCGTGCCGGGCAGCATCTTTCAGCGCGGCAGCGTGGGCACCAACAAGCTGATCCGGGATGGGGCGCAGCCGGTCACCTCGGCAAACGACGTACTGGAGGCGTTGAACCTGACCGCGGTGCCGCAGCAGGCCGAAGCGCAGATGCTTTTCCCGACTGATGCTACGGAGGCGCTCCTGTTGGAGCAGTTGGCCGATGATCCCGCGCACGTGGACGAGGTCAGTCGCGCCACCGGGCTGCCCATTGAAACGGTGACGGGCACCTTTGCCTTGATGGAGCTCAAGGGCCTGGTGCGCCATGCCGGCGGCATGACCTATGTGCGGGCGCGCGAGCGGGGGCCTGAGTACCAGGTGACACCCGAACAGTAGCGGAGGATGCTGAATGCTGTACGCAGTGATTATGGCCGGCGGCTCCGGCACGCGGCTGTGGCCGCTGAGCCGCAAACGCACGCCTAAACAAGCGCTGAGGCTGATCGGCGAGCGCACCATGTTCCAGCATGCGGTGGATCGCTTAGCGCCGCTGTTCACGCCCGACCGCATCTTCGTGGTGACGAATGCGCAGATGGCCGCAGCGCTGCGGCCGCAGACGCCTGAGCTCCCCGCGGAGAACTTCATCCTGGAGCCCGCGCCGCGCGACTCGGCGCCGGCCGCCGGGTTGGCGGCCATGGTTTTGCTCCAGCGTGATCCCGATGCGACGATGGTCATTCTGACGGCGGATCACTACATCAGCGACACCGAGCAGTTTCGGCAGGTGCTGTCCGCGGCCGAACTGGTGGCGGGCGACGGCGCCATCGTCACGCTGGGCATTACGCCGACGTATCCCTCGACCGGGTTCGGCTATATCCGTCTCGGTGAGGGCCAGCACATCGTGGATGGGTTCCGGGTGTATCGGTCCGGCGGTTTCAAGGAGAAACCTGATTTCGCCGCCGCGCAGCGCTTTCTGGAAGATGGGCATTATGCCTGGAACAGCGGCATGTTTATCTGGCGGGCCGACCGACTGCTGGCCGAGTTCAGCGCCCAGATGCCTGAATCGCACGCGGCGCTGGTGCGGATCGGCGCCGCGCTGGGGACGCCTGCGGCCGCTGCGGTCCTGGCCGAGGCGTGGCCGGAGATGCGCAAGGTCTCCATTGACTTCGGCATCATGGAGCATGCGGAACGGGTCTCCGTGATCCCGGTGGACATCGGTTGGAGCGATATCGGGAGCTGGGGCGCGCTGCTCGATGTGCTGCCCGGCGACACGGCCGGCAACGTCACCGAAGCCTCGGCCGTCATGGTGGACACCCAGGGGTGTTATGTGCGCGGTGGCGGCCGTCTGATCGCAACGATCGGCCTGCGCGATATGGTCATCGTGGATACCCCCGATGCCTTGTTGGTTTGCCCGCGCGCTCGCGCGGAGGACATGAAGGAGTTGGTGAACCGTCTCGCGGCTGAAGGCAAAGTCGAGTATCTGTGATCGGATCACCAAAGGTCGTATGGCTGAGAATCTCTTGACTGCTTACTGTGTCCGTTGTCGGACGATGCGTCCGATGCGGGACGCACACCCTGTTTGGCTTGCTAACGGCCGCGCGGCCGCGCGCGGCCTCTGTCCTGAATGCGGGGCCACACTGATGAAGCTCGGCGCGACCGCCGAGCATGATTCGCTCCCCAAGCCGGTGCTGTCTGAGGCCGAGGCGAAGGTTAAGGCCGAGGCCAGGACCAAGGCGAAGGCTGCGGCCAAAGCCGGGCCGGCTCCTGCCGATGTCTCGGCGCCCCTCACCGCACCGGTGTCTGCGTACTGCCTCACATGCAAGACGTCGCGGCCACTGGCCCAGGGCCGGGCCATCTTCATGGCAAATGCACGGCCCGCTGCCGAGGGCGTCTGCCCGGAGTGCGGCACGCGACTGTTCAAGATCGGAGCGACCCCGGATCATGTCGGGCTGCCGCAGCCGGTAGCCGAGGGCAAGGCCAAGGTTAAGGCTGAGGTCAAGGCCGAGACGAAGGTTGTGGGCAAGGCGAAGCCCGGCGCCAAGGGTCGTGACGCGGGCGAGGCTCCCGTCAGGTCGCACAGCTTTCACTCGACGCCCGGCGCCAAGCTGGTGATCGTCGAGTCGCCCGCGAAGGCGCGCACCGTGGGCCGCTTCCTCGGCCGCGGATACGACGTGAAGGCCTCGGTCGGCCACGTGCGCGATCTGCTGCGCTCGCAGCTTTCGGTGGATATCGAACACGGCTTTGCTCCGAAATATCGGGTGCCGGATGATAAGAAGGAGATCGTCAAGAACCTGAAAGCCGCGGCCGCCACGGCGAGTGAGGTCTATCTCGCCACCGACCCGGACCGCGAGGGCGAGGCGATCGCCTGGCATCTGATGGAGGCGGCCGGCATCGCGCCCGAGCGCGCCCGCCGCGTGGTCTTTCATGAGATCACGAACAATGCCATCACTGAGGCCTTCAGCCACAGTCGGGATATTGACATGCGGCTCGTGGATGCTCAGCAGGCGCGCCGCATCCTCGACCGCCTGGTCGGCTACCAGGTCAGCCCGCTGCTGTGGGAGCGCGTCAAAGGCCGGCTTTCGGCGGGCCGCGTGCAGTCCGTGGCGTTGCGCTTGATCGTCGAGCGTGAGCGGGAGGTCACGGCCTTTGTTCCGGTAGAGTATTGGTCGCTGGACGCCGAGTTGGCGCAGCAGACCACGCGCGGCCAGGCGATGCGGCCGAGCTTCCTGGCGCGGCTGGTGCGCATCCGCAAGGCGGAGGTGGACCTCCGGAATCGCGCCGACGCCGAAGCGGTCGTGGCCGATCTGGCCGGGGCGGCGTACTTGGTCGCGGCGGTGAAGCGCGGCGAGCGCCGGCGCAGGCCGAATCCGCCGTTCACCACCAGCACGATGCAGCAGGACGCGGCCGCGAAGTTGGGCCTGACGGCCGCGCGAACGATGCGGCTGGCGCAGGATCTCTACGAGGGGATAGACACCGGCGAGGGCGGCGCGGTGGGCCTGATCACCTATATGCGCACCGACAGCGTCAACATCGCTAAGGAGGCCCAGGTCGAGGCGCGCGCCCTGATCGCCGAGCAGTTCGGCCCCGAGTATGTGCCGCCCGAGCCGAACGTGTATCGGGTGCGTGCCAAGAACGCCCAGGAGGCGCACGAGGCGATCCGTCCGACCTCGGTCTATCGCAGCCCGGCCTCGCTGCGCGGCAAGCTGTCACCGGAGCAGTTCCGTCTCTACGAGTTGATCTGGCAGCGTTTCGTCGCCAGCCAGATGACCGCAGCGGTGTACGATACCCTGACGGTGGACGTGGAGGCCGGCAAGCCGGCCGAAGTGGAGCGCCCCTATCTCTTCCGCGCCAGCGGCTCAACGGTGCGCTTCCCTGGCTTCCTGGCCGTTTATGCGGGCGGCGCGTCGGGTCCGGCCGAGGAGGGAGCGGGCAAGGCCGCGGGCGAAGACGATGGCGCGTCCGGCAAGGGGAACGGCGGCGAAAACAGCAGCGCCGCGTGGGAGAACGGGGACGCAGCCGCGCCGACCACGCCGATGTTGGCGCTGTTGGCGAAGGGCGAACCCCTCGATCTGTTGCGCCTGCTGCCGGAGCAGCATTTCACCCAGCCGCCGCCGCGCTACACCGAAGCGTCGCTGGTCAAGGCGCTTGAAGAGTACGGGATCGGCCGGCCCAGCACGTATGCCGCCATCATCTCGACGATCCTTGAGCGGGGCTACGTCGAGCGCAAGGACAAGAAACTCACCCCGACCGACCTGGGCTTCACCGTCAACGACCTGCTGGTGAAATACTTCGATCGCGTCTTCAACGTCGGTTTTACGGCCGGCATGGAGGAGCACCTGGACGCCATCTCGCGCGGCGAGGAGGCGATGACGCCGGTCCTGGGCGACTTTTACGCTTTCTTCGCGCCGCAACTGGCGGAAGCCGAGCGCAGCATGGAGAAGGTCTCGCTTGCGCCGGAGCAGATCGGCGAGCCATGCCCCGACTGCGGGGGGGATCTGGTGCTAAAGCTGGGTCGGTTCGGCAAGTTCATCGGCTGCGCCAACTATCCGGCGTGCCGTTACACCCGGCCGTTGGCGAACAAGATCGGCGTGCCCTGTCCGAAGGATGGCGGCCAGTTGTTGGAGCGCCGCAGCAAGCGCGGCCGGGTCTTCTACGGGTGCGCTAACTACCCGAACTGCGATTTTACGTCTTGGAAGCGACCGTTGTCGCAGCCCTGCCCGCACTGCCAGGGGCTGATGGTGGCTGCTGCCAAGGACGTCGCCGAGTGCACGGTCTGTGGGCGGCGGACCAAGTCCACAGAGTAGCCCGGCAGCCAGGATCGCCTTGTGGAAGCCGACCTCGACCGGTACATCAAGCATTTGATCGCCGAAAAGAATGCGTCACCGCACACGGTGAGCAACTATCGGCGCGAGATCGCGCAGTTCATGGGCTTTGCGCGCGAACACAGCGTGACGGCGTGGACCGACGTGACGCCGGCGCTCCTGCGCCAGTGGCTCGCAGCGCTGCATGCGGTCGGCTACGTCAAAGCAAGCGTGGTGCGCCGTATCTCAGAGTTGCGCGCCTTTTACGCCTATCTGCGCGTGATCGAACGCGTGCCGGCGAATCCGGTGCAGGCGATTTTGGCGCCGAAGCTGCCGCAGCGCCTGCCCCGGCCGCTGGCCCGTGAGGAGATTGACCGGCTGCTCGACGCGCCCGATCCCGCTACGCCGCAGGGACAGCGGGATCGGGCGATGTTGGAAATGCTCTACGCAGGAGGGCTGCGCGTCAGTGAGCTGCTTGGACTGGATGTCGGCGATGTGGATCTGGCGCAGGGCCAGGTGCGCGTCCTGGGAAAAGGCGCTAAGGAGCGGATCGCACTGCTTGGTCAACCCGCAGTCCGTGCGCTGCGCACTTACCTGGAGGTCGGGCGGCCGCAGTTGCTGCCGGCCGAGCGCGGCGGCCGTTCGCCGCGGCGCGTGGACGCGCTATTCCTGAATCGTTTCGGGGCGCGCCTGTCCGTCAGCATGTTCACCCGGTCGGTGGGTGACTACGCGGCCGCAGCCGGTATCGAGCACCAGGTGACGCCGCACATGTTGCGCCACAGCTTCGCCACGCATCTGCTCGACGGCGGCGCCGACCTCCGGGTCGTGCAGGAGTTGCTCGGCCATGAGCTGGCCGCAACAACACAGATTTACACCCAGGTCAGCCAGAACCAGCTCAGAGAGACCGTTTTGAAAGCCCATCCGCGGGCTCATAAATCATGAAGAGCAAACACGAGGTGACAATGTCGCACACGTCTGTTCCGTCTCGTCTTGCCCGGTTGCGGGCCGTCCTCCCGGAGCTCGGGGCCGATGGTTTGCTGGTCAGCCAGCCGGAGAACCGTTCTTACCTGAGCGGGTTTCGGGGATCCACCGGGCTGCTGCTGATCACCGCGGACGCCGCGCTGCTGGCAACAGATTTTCGCTACTTTGATCAGGTTGGACTGGAGGCGCCGGACTTCGAGTTGGTGAAGGTCACGACCACCTACCCCGCGGCCGTGGGCGAGATGATCGGTCGGGCCGGGGTGAGGCGGCTGGCTTTCGAATCCGATCATGCCACCTTCGCCGATGTCCAGGATTGGTCCAAGGCCGCGCCCGAAGTGGAGTGGGCGCCGTCGAAGGGCGCCGTCCTTGGGCTGCGCGCAGTTAAGGACACAGACGAGCTGGCGACTCTGAAGGACGCGATCGCCCTTGCCGATGAGGCGCTGGCGGTTGGCCTGTCACAGGCCGCGCCGGGCATGACCGAGCTTGAGCTGTCCTGGATCATCGAAAGCTACATGCGGACGCACGGCGCCGAGGGGGTCGCTTTCGAGCTGATCATCGCATGTGGGCCGAACGGCGCGCGGCCCCACGCCCGTGCGAGCGACGCGCGCCTGGTCGCCGGCGAGCCGATTGTGATTGATATGGGAGCTCGCGTCAACGGGTACAACTCGGACCTCACCCGCACCGTCTGTCTCGGCGAGCCCAACGACCCCGATAAGTTCTGGACGGTTTACGACACGGTGCTCAAGGCGCAGTTGGCCGCCGAGGCCGCGCTGCGCCCCGGCCTGAACGGGCAGGAGATTGACGCCATCGCGCGCGGCGTCATCGCCGAGGCGGGTTACGGCGACTACTTCGGGCACGGGCTGGGCCACGGCGTTGGCCTGGTAGTTCACGAGGAGCCGCGGATGGGGCGCATCTCCGGCAGCCCGTTGGTCGCCGGGCAACTGGTGACCATCGAGCCGGGCATCTATCTTCCCGGTTGGGGCGGCGTGCGCATCGAAGACATCGCGTTGCTCACAGAAAACGGCGCCGACGTCTTGACACGGGCGCCGAAGGAGCCGATAATCAGGCCAACTGTCGGTTCGGTGATCAAGTAGGCATCTTTCGGAGGAGAGGAACATGGTCGAGCAGTCCAGCAACACACGTCCCGCGTACTTTTGGCCGCTGCTTGCCTTGATTGCAGGCATCGTGGTCGGTTTGATCATCGGCTGGGGCATCTGGCCGGTGAGCTACAAGAACACCCTGCCCCAGGATTTGCGCTCGGCCGAACGCGATCAGTATCTCGCCATGGTCGCCGAGTCGTATGCCGCGAACAACAATCTGCCGCTGGCGCAGGAGCGAACGCAAACCTGGTCGCGCGAGGAGCTGGCGAAGGCGCTGGCGAATTTGCAGGCCCGGCTGGAGAGCACCGATGCCAGGCAGGCGGCGAATGTTGAGGCGTTGGGGGCCGGTTTGAATCTGAGATCGGCGGTCGCCCAGCCGGCGTCCGGGGCCGCCCCGGCTAAGTCGGCGCGCTTCCCGTGGAAGGCGGTGTTCACATCGCTGCTCTGGGTGCTCCTGGCGTTGATCGGGATCGTCGGGCTGGCGTGGCTGTTCATGAAGTGGCGCGCGGCGCGCAATCGGCCGGTGACGCCTGCCATCACGAGCGTCCCGGCCCCGGCCCCTGCCCCAAGCGCCAGCATCCCGGCCCCAGCGCAGCCTATGGCCGGGACGACGCCGCGCTCGGCTGAGGAGATCGCCCGTCAGGCCAAGAGCACGTGGCCGCTGCCTGCCGCCGCACCGGATTTGTGGACGACCGAGTCCGAGGCCGAACCTGCATTCGGTGCGGACGCGAGCGAAAAGACCAGCATCCCGTCGGCGCCTTCCGCTGCCCGCGAGGTCTGGACTGCCGCACCGGCTTCCGCCGCGCCCGCAGTGTCGCCCACGCCGGCTCCCGTGCGCCCTGCCGCGCCGCCCGCTGAGCCGCAGCGCCGGCCGGCCGTCCCGGCCCCTGCCGCTGGCCCGACATTCACCAAGATCGGCGATTATGTGGCAATCTATCAAATGGGCGAGCCGGACTACGACGAAGCGTTTGACATCAACGACGCAGTGGACGGCTACATGGGGCAGTGTGCGCTGCAGTTGAGCGACCCGACCGGCCGCAACCGGGATCAGGCCGACTCATTGCAGGCCTGGCTGTGGGATAGCAGCGACCCCGACACAAAGACCATCGTGCTGATGAGCGAAGGAAAGTATCGCGATACGGCGCGGCGCTCCGAAGTGGCGGGCGCCAATCCGGTCATTCAGGTCCGTCCCGGCGCGGAGTTCGAGTTGGAGAGCCACGATCTGCTGCTGCGTGGCCGGGTGGAAAAGGCCGACTACACCGACCAGGACCCGCCGCGCGGCATCTTTGCCGAGCTCCAGTTGCGGATGCAGGTGTATCGGAAGGGATAAGGGCGATAGGGTATTTTGGGCGGCAGTGCCGCCCAAAATACCCTTCTTGCACTATACGCGCGCTTCCGGGTCGAACAGCCGCTTGTGCTCCAGGATGGCGTAGCGATCGGTCATCCCTGCGACATAATCGCATAGCACCCGGTGCAGCGAGTCCGGGCCGCGCGCGATGCGCTCCTGGATGTCCAGGGGCAGTTGCCTCGGCTCCTCCAGGTACGCGCCGAAGATTGCCGTGAGCATGTGGTTCGCCTTGTACGCCATTCGCATGACGCGCGGGTGGTGATAGAAGTTCGCCAGCAGGAACGCCTTCAGCTCGCGGTTCATCTCGAGGGTCTCGGCCGAAAAAGCCGCCACGTTCCTGCCAACTTCCCGCACGTCTTCCACAGACGCGGCCTTGATCTCCGCCAGGTTCTCCGCCGTCGCCGTAATCGCGTCCGTGATCTCGATCCCGATCAGCCTGCGGATAGCGCGCGTGCGCAGTTGATCATCCAGCCGGCAGGCGAAATCCTCGCGCAGCGTCCCCATCACCGCCTTCCAGACGCCCAGCTCGCGCACGGCCAGCGGGTCCAGCAGACCGCTGCGCAGTCCGTCCTCCAGATCGGCGGCGTTGTAGGCGATCTCGTCCGCCAGGTTGGCGATCTGGCATTCCAGGGAACCGGCCTTCTCCGGCTCATAGCCGGCGGCATCGGTCACATCGTAATCTGTGTCGTGCTTCACCAGCCCCTCGCGCACCTCGTAGGTCAGGTTCAGCCCTGGAAACTCGACGTAACGATCCTCCAACAGCGTCACGATCCGCATCGTTTGGCGCTGGTGGTCGAACCCGCCGTGTTCGCGCATGAGTTGGCTCAAGGTCTGCTCACCGGTGTGGCCGAACGCCGGGTGCCCCAGGTCGTGCGCCAGGCAGATGGCTTCCGTTAGGTCCTCGTTGGCGCCGAGCGCGCGGGCCATGCTGCGACCGATCTGCGCCACCTCAATGGTGTGGGTCAGCCGGTTGCGGTAGTGGTCACCCTCGTGGTAGACGAAAACCTGGGTCTTATAATCGAGGCGGCGGAACGCCGCGGTGTGGATGATCCGGTCCCGGTCGCGCTGGAAAGCGGTCCGGTAGGCGTGCTCCTCCTCCGGGTGTTCGCGGCCGCGGCTGGCGCCGCTCGCCATCGCGTAGGGCGCTAGCGCTGCCCGTTCGCGGGCTTCACACTCTTCACGGCTCAGAAACATGGCAGCCTCCGCAAGTCAGGATACCCCGATTATATCACGTTACCCGGCAGTTGGAAGCACGGCGCACGGCGGCGGGAGACGGGCCCTGTGCCGGTCTCGGCGCCGATCTCTGTGAAGCCGGCATGCCCCCGAGAGTGGTATGGTTTCAGGGGCAGGTCTGTCGTTCTTGAGACATTTGACGGTGCGATCGGCCGGTGCTATACTTCGCCCCGATACGTAAGGCGTTGACGGAGACAAGTAAGCAGCGGTCATCCCACCAGAGATCTGCCGGGCGGTGCAAGGCAGAGGGGACTGCGTCGAAATCCACTCCCGAGCCGCGACCAGGAAATCAAGCCGGCGGGTGAGTCTCCGGCGAGAGTATTGGTCGTCGCTTGGCCCCCGTTAGCGGGCCAGAAGTCGGTCGTCGCAAGGCGCGACTTCGTAAGGTTGCAGCCGTGAGGCGCGACGAATCCAGGGTGGCACCACGGGCGCCCCTCGTCCCTGGCCTGTCTTGATGGCAGGCGCGGACGGGGGTGTTTTTTGTGTTACGGACGATGGCCATAGATCATAGACGATGATCAGCGGTCTATCATCCAACATTCGGTGTCAATAGTCGGCTAGCGGAGGAATCATGCTGGATATTAGATTCATGCGGGAGAACCCGGAGACGGTGCTGGCGGCGATGGCCGTTTTGGGCGCTACGGATGCGCCGGTGGCGGACGCGCTGGCGCTGGACGAGCGGCGGCGCGCGATCCTGCAAGAGGTGGAAGCGCTGCGGGCCGAGCGCAACGCCGGCTCGAAGCAGATCGGCCAGCTCATGCGCGAGGGCAAGCGGACTGAGGGACAGGCCATGCAGGCGCACATGGGGCAGATCGGCGATCAGATCAAGGCGCTGGACGAGGAACTGACGCAGGTTGAGGCGCGGCTGGGCGATGCGATGCTGCGTATCCCCAATCTGCCGCACCCCAGCGTGCCGGTCGGCAAGGACGACACGGAGAATCTCATCGTGCGCGTCGAGGGCCAGGTGCGCCAGTTTGACTTTCAGCCCGCGCCGCACTGGGATCTGGGCGTGGCACTCGGCATCATTGACTTCGATCGTGGGGTCAAGCTGAGCGGCACGCGTTTCTATGTGCTGAAAGGCGCGGGCGCCCGGCTCCAGCGGGCGTTGATCGCCTGGATGCTCGATCTGCACACCCAGAAGCACGGCTATACCGAAGTCGCCCCACCGTACATGGTCAAGTCGGAGATCCTGGTGGGCACCGGCAACCTGCCGAAGTTTGGGGACAACCTTTACCACGACGCGGAGGAGGACTTCTGGTGGATTCCGACGGCCGAGGTGCCGGTGACTAACCTCTACCGCGACGAGATCCTCGACGGGGAACGGCTGCCGATCTATCACGTGGCGTACACGCCCTGCTTCCGCCGCGAGAAGATGGCGTCGGGCCGCGATGTGCGCGGCATCAAACGCGGCCATCAGTTTGACAAGGTGGAGATGGTCAAGTTCGTCCGGCCCGAAACCTCGATGGCCGAGCTGGCATTGCTGGTGGACAACGCCGAAGATGTCTGCCGCGGGCTGGGGATCCCGTATCGCGTCGTGCAGATGTGCACCGGCGATCTGAGCTTCTCGGCCGCGGTTAAATATGACCTGGAAGTGTGGGCGCCGGGGTGTGAAGAGTGGCTGGAGGTTAGCTCGTGCAGCAATTTCATGGACTTCCAGGCGCGCCGCGCTAACATCCGCTACCGGCCTGAGCCTGGCGCTAAGCCGGAGTACGTCCACACCCTGAACGGTTCGGGGCTGGCGCTGCCGCGGGTGATGATCGCCGTGCTGGAGACCTATCAGCAGGCCGATGGCAGCATCACCGTGCCCGAGGTGCTGCGGCCGTACATGGGCGGCATTACTCAGATTGGATGAGGCAGCGTCTTACTTTTTACCTGCACCTCAGTTGAGGTGCAGGTAAAAAGTAAGATCATCACGATCAGGTTAGTCAGGTGCATCTGCGTGATCTGCGTTCCATCCCGTTCTTGCGGACAGCAAAGCCCTACTTTTGACAGACATCCCTCAACATGCTATACTTTCTCCCGGTTGTGAGGCAGGGAGATCCGCACGGAGGGATGGCCGAGCGGTTTATGGCGGCGGTCTTGAAAACCGTTGTGGCGGCAACGTCACCGGGGGTTCGAATCCCTCTCCCTCCGCCAAAAAACATACGGGGAGGTCGCATAGCTTGGTCGAGTGCGCCCGCCTGCTAAGTGGGTAAGGGAG
>CAZYGI010000016.1:0-66257 GCA_964647255.1 uncultured Anaerolineales bacterium
ATGCGCCGGTGAAGCTGGAGGACTTCTCGGACTTCCAGTGACCGTACTGCGCCCGCCATGCCTTGCAGACGGGCCCGCTTCTGGATGAAGCGTATGTCGCCACCGGTCAGGTCCTTCTCGTCTATCGTAACTTCCCGCTGACCAGCATTCACCCGAATGCGCTGCCGGCCGCCAAAGCGGCCTACTGCGCCGGCCAACAGGGTCCCGAACTGTTCTGGGGCCTGCATGACTGGCTCTTTGCCAACCAGAACGCCTGGTCAAGCGCATCGGACGCCGCCGCCCAATTCCGCACGCAGGCGCAGGCGCTGGGCGCGGACGGGGTCAAATACGACGCCTGTCTGCAAGACCCAGCCACCGAAGCGCGCATCCAGAAGGACGTCCAGGACGGCGCGGCTGCGGGCGTGACCGGCACGCCGGCGTTCTTGATCAACGACTGGTTCTTGAGCGGAGCCTATCCGTTCGCCGAGTTCCAGAAAATCATCGAGAAGGCGAAGCAGGGCCTCCACCCCGCGCCCACGCCGACCCCGCTGCCGACGGGGATGGAATTCTACAACGCCGATCCGAGCCGGGCCGGATTCACCGTTGACGGCAGCCCCACCCTGGGCAAAGCCGACGCCGGGCTGGTTCTCGTGTCGTTTGAAGACTTGAAAAGCGCGGATGCGGTGCAGTACGTCGCGGATGTCGAGTCGGCGCTGAAGACCAAATACGTGGACACCGGGCAGATGCGGTTGGTCTTCAAGCCCTACGCCGACACCGCGCCCAGGGCCGCCGTCGCCGTGCTCTGCGCCGCCAGGCAGGGCAAGTTCTGGGAGTTCCGCAGCTTGCTGTACCAGAAGCAGGCCGAGTGGACCGAGGGCGATGATGCGGCGATGTCGGGCTATGCCAAGAGCCTGGGGTTGGATACGGCCGCCTTCGATCTGTGCCTGAAAGATGAAAAGTCGCAGGCGGAGATTGACTACGCCATCGAATTCGGCAAGCAGATCGGCGTGCCGAGCACGCCCTCTTTCCTGGTGCTAAAGATCGGCGCAAACGGCAAGGCTGAAAACGGCCAGGGGCTGCCCGGCGCGCAAACTCTGGCGCAGATCGAGCAGGCTATCCAGGCGCTGCTGAACCCACCGACGCCGACGCCCGCTCCCGTGTCCATTGCGCCGGAGAAGCTCGCCAGCCTGCCGGTGGGCGTGACCGCCGACGGGAACTTCTACCGCGGCGATCCGAATGCGCCGGTGAAGCTGGAGGACTTCTCGGACTTCCAGTGACCGTACTGCGCCCGTCATGCTACGCAGACGGAGCCGCTTCTGTATGAAGCGTTCATCACCACTGGAAAAGTCTACACCGTCTTCCGCAACTTCCCGCTGGACTTTCACGCAAATGCGGTGCCGGCGGCTAAAGCGGCGTACTGCGCCGGTCAGCAGGACCCCAAGCTGTTTTGGGCCATGCACGACTGGCTCTTTGCCAACCAGAACGCCTGGGCCAGCGCGGGGGATGCCGCAGCGCAATTCCGCACCCAGGCGCTGGCGCTCGGCGCCGACGGCGCGACCTATGATGCCTGTGTGAGCGATGCCAAGACGCAGGCCGCGATCCAGAAAGACCTGAAGGACGGCAGCACTGCGGGCGTGCGCGGCACACCGGCATTCTTCATCGCCAAGAACACCGCGGGGGAGAAAGCCACCCCGAAAGTGATCTCCGGCGCGCTGCCGTATGACCAGTTTGCGCAGGCGATCGAACAGGTGATGGCCGGCCAGTAGGTCGGTCCCCGAGGGGTGTTTCCGGCGGCCGCGGCCGCCAGAAACACCCCTTTTTGATTTAAGGAAGCACCCCGATGCAGATCGCTGATTTCAAGCTCGAACGCTACTTTGCGGCCCATGAGTTCAAGGTGCGCCATCTGCTCAGCGCGTCGGATTGCGAGGCGTTGAGCCTGGATGCGCTGTTGGGCATGGCCGATGAAGAAACCCGGCGGCTCTGGCAGGGGCTGCGGCTGGGCTACACCGAATCGAACGGTCATCCGCTGCTCAGGGCGGAGATTGCCCGGCTGTACCGCACCCTCGGCGGGGATGACGTGCTGGTGGCCGCGCCCGAAGAGCTGATCTTCATTGCGATGAACACACTGTTGCGTCCCGGCGACCACATCATCGCGACCTTCCCCGGCTACCAGTCGCTGTACGAGATCGCCGCGGCGATCGGGTGCGCAGTGACGCGTTGGCCGCTGGAGCCCGGGCCGGCCGGTTGGCGGCTCGATGTGGATCTCCTGGCGCGCAGCATCACGCCACAGACCGCGCTCCTGGTGGTTAACTTTCCCCACAACCCCACCGGTTATCTGCCGTCGCAGGATGAGTGGGCGGCGATCGTCGCGATCGCACGGCAGAACGACCTCTATCTGTTCTCCGACGAGATGTATCGGCTGCTGGAGCATGACCCGGCCGCGCGCCTGCCGGCCGGTGTGGACGCCTACGAGCGCGGCATCAGCCTGTCGGGCATGTCGAAAGCGTTCGGGCTGCCCGGCCTGCGCATCGGCTGGCTGGCGACGCACGACCGCGGCCTGCTCGACCGCTGCCTGGCCTTCCATGACTACACTACTATCTGCGCGTCCGCGCCGAGCGAGCTCCTGGCATTGATCGCACTGCGAAACCGGGAGCGGATCGTGTCCCGCAACCTGGACATCATCCGAGGCAACACGGCCGCGTTCGAGCAGTTCTGCGCCCGCCACGCCGGTCAGTTCGACCCTCTCCCGCCGCAAGCCGGCTCCGTCGCCTTCCCGCGGCTGCGCGGCGACCGACTCGTGGGCGAATTCTGCCGGGACGTGCTGAACAAAAAAGACGTGATGATCCTGCCGGGAGACGTTTTTGATCACGCGGGCAACCATTTCCGGGTGGGGCTGGGACGAATTGGCTTCGCCGAGGCGCTGGCGCGCGTGGAAGAGTATCTGCGGGGGGCGTAGGGCGGAGAGCGGGGAGCGAAAGCCGACTCTCGCCCATCGTCTATCGTCGTTCGTCCATCGTCGTTCGTCAGCCCTTCTCGCACTGCGGGCACCGTTTCGGGTCCTTCAGCTCGGTGACGTGCTCCGTACAGACCGCGTAAACGCTCACCCGGTCGAAAAGTCCGAGCCTGCGCTCCACCGATGCTTCGAGCGCCAGGTGTTTGCAGGTCGTCTCGGCCAGAATCGCCGGCACGGGACACGAATCGCACAGGCTGCGGCGCCAGGGCCGCCGGTTTTCCCGGTTCCGCTCGATCAAGCGGCACGTCTCGATCTCGCGGCCGCGGAAGTAGTCACCGTAAAAATAACGACAGTTCACTGGATTTGACATCCGCTCACGTCCCCAAAAAGATTATGCGCACCCATTGTAGCATATCCGCAGAGCATCACGAAGCGCGCCTAATGACGGATGACGCCGATGTTTCACCGAAAGCAAACTCGGTCTCTAAAAGCGCGATTTGACAAATCCCCGCAGCCCTGGTATAAAGCCGCCCACAACTGAATAGCCCTGGACTCATCCAGAGAGGCGGAGGGACCGGCCCTGTGAAGCCTCGGCAACCAGTCTGGAGGCAAGAAGTTGGAAGTTAGAAGCTGAAGCCATGTGTGCTCGAACTTCTAGCCTCCAATCTCTAACTTCTAATCTCCAAACGTGGTGCCAATTCCGGCAGATATGATCTGGAAGATGAGAGGAATCGAAGACGGCTTCTGCTCATCCCCTGCCAAGGGGATTTTTGTTGCCAGCAGCAGCCAACCATCGGAGTATGCCAGCGCCCTCTCGTCCGAGTGATGAGAGGGCGTTTTGTTATGAAAACGGTATGCAGACAGGAGCGATTCGCCATGTCACACACCTTCGGCTTCAACACCCGCCAGCTCCACGCCGGCCAGCAGCCTGATCCGGCCACCGGTAGTCGCGCGGTGCCGATCTACCAGACGACCAGCTACCAGTTCCGCGATACGGCGCACGCCGCGGCGCTGTTTGCCTTGCAGGAATCCGGCAACATCTACACCCGGATCATGAACCCCACCACGGATGTGCTGGAGCAGCGCATCGCCAGCCTGGAAGGGGGCGTCGGCGCGCTGGCGACATCGAGCGGCCACGCCGCCCAGGTTCAGGCGATCCTCGCCCTCTGCCAGGCGGGCGACCACATCGTCACCAGCAGCCGGCTCTACGGCGGCACCTACACCCAGTTCCGCTACACCTTCCCGCGCCTCGGGATTGACGTCACGTTCGTGGACCCGGCCGACCCGGCCAATTTCGAACGCGCCGTTCAGCCCAACACCAAGATCCTCTACGGCGAGACGCTGGGCAACCCCGACATCAGCGTCTTCCCCTTCGAGGAGGTGGCCGCCATTGCCAAACGGCACGCAATCCCGCTGCTGATTGACAACACCTTCGCCACGCCGTACCTGTGCCGGCCGTTCGAGTGGGGCGCGGACATCGTCACGCACAGCACCACCAAGTTCCTGGGCGGCCACGGCACCACCATCGGCGGCGTCATCGTGGACGGCGGCAACTTCGACTGGCGCTCCGGCCGCTTCGCCAACTTCACGACACCCGACCCGTCGTACCACGGCCTGGTCTACGCCGACCTGGGGCCGGCCGCGTTCATCACGAAGGCGCGGGTGCAGACGCTGCGCGACATCGGCGCGTGCCAGGCGCCGATCAACAGTTGGCTGACGATCCAGGGCATCGAGACGCTGAGCCTGCGCATGGAGCGGCACGTCGCCAACGCGGCCCGCGTGGCCGAATACCTGGCCGCCCATCCGAAGGTCGCGTGGGTCAGCCATCCCAGCCTGGCGTCGCACCCGGATCACGACCGGGCGCAGAAATATCTGCCCAAGGGCGCGGGCGCGATCCTGGGCTTCGGCGTCCGGGGCGGGCTGGAGGCGGGGCGGCGGTTCATCGAGAGCCTCCAGCTCTTCAGCCACCTGGCGAACGTCGGCGACGCCAAGAGCCTGGCAATCCATCCAGCCACCACCACGCACAGCCAGCTCAGTGAAGATGAGTTGATCGGCGCCGGCGTCAGCCCGGACTTCATCCGTCTGAGCATCGGCTTGGAGGACATCGAGGATATTTTGTGGGATTTGGGGCAGGCGTTGGCGAAGGCGTAGAGCGTGAGGAGTGGAGCGTGAGGAGTGGAGCGTGGAGCGAGATCCGACCAGATGCAGTCTGTTGGTCTCTCGCTCTACGCTTCCCGCTCCACGCTCCACGGCGAAGACCGGAGGCTCCATGAACACAATTTCCTTCCCCCCCGACTCAGTCGGCATCGTCGAGACCCAAACCTTCACCTTCGCGCAGGACGCGCCGTTCCTGCTGGAGAGCGGCGCGACGCTGGGGCTGGTCACGCTGGCGTATCAGACCTACGGCCAGCTCAATGCCGACCGGTCAAACGCGATATTGATCCTGCATGCGCTGAGCGGCGGCGCGCACGCGGCGGGCCATCGCAGCGCGGAGGATGCCAAGCCGGGCTGGTGGGACACCGCCATCGGGCCGGGCAAGGCGTTCGACACGAACCGTTTTTTTGTGATCTGCAGCAACATCATCGGCAGTTGCTACGGCTCCACCGGGCCGGCCAGCATCAACCCGGCGACGGGCGAGCCGTATGGGCTGGCGTTCCCGGTCGTCACCATCGGCGACGTGGTGCGGGCGCAGGAGCGGCTGATGGATCACCTGGGGATCGAGCGGCTGCTGTGTGCGGTGGGCGGCTCGATGGGTGGGATGCAGGCGCTGGAATGGGCCGCGCATCACCCCGAGCGCATCCGGGCCTGCATCCCGCTGGCGACGACGGCGCGCTCGAACGCGATGCAGATCGCGCTCAGCGAGGTGGGCCGCCAGGCCATCTATGCCGATCCGGCCTGGAACGGCGGCGATTATTACCGGGCCACTGCGCGGCCCGACGCAGGGCTGGCCGTCGCCCGCATGATCGCCCACATCACCTACCTCAGCGAAGAGGCGATGCATCGCAAGTTCGGCCGCCGCCTGCAGGATCGGGAGCAGTTCGGCTACCAGTTCCGCACGGAATTCCAGGTGGAAAGCTACCTGAAACACCAGGGACTCAGCTTCACCCAGCGATTCGATGCCAACAGCTACCTCTACATCACGAAGGCGATGGACTATTTCGACCTGAGCCAAAGCCCGGCGGGGTCAAACGGCGCGGCGGTGAACTCGCTGGCCGGGGCGTTTGCCCGCAGCCAGGAGGTCAAATTCCTGGTCGTGAGCTTCACCAGCGACTGGCTCTATCCGTCGCACCAGAGCAAGGCCATCGTGAGCGCGCTGACCGCGGTTGGCGCGGACGTGTCGTACCTGGACATCGAGAGCAGCGCCGGCCACGACGCGTTCCTGGTCGAGGTGGACACCATGACGCGGCTCCTGGGCAGCTTCATGGATCGGCTGGCGCGCGAGGAGGGGATATGACGGTTCTTCGCCCCGACCTTCAAATCATCGCCAACTTCATCCCGGCCGGCAGCCGCGTGCTCGACCTGGGCTGCGGCGACGGTGCGCTGCTGGAGCACCTGGTGCACGAGCAGGGCAGCCAGGGTCGCGGCATCGAGCTGAGCGAGGCTGGGGTGCTGGCGTGCGTGCGCAGGGGGCTGAGCGTGCGGCAGGGGAACTTGCAGGAGGGGCTGGACGATTACCCGGATCGCAGCTTCGACTACGTGGTGCTGGCCCAAACGCTGCCGTTTCTTGACGATCCGGCGATGATCCTCCGCGAAATGCTGCGCGTGGGCCAGCGCGCGGTGGTCAGCTTCCCGAACTGGGGGCATTGGCGCTGCCGGCTGGAGCTGCTCACGACCGGACGCATCCCGCTCGCGGTGGACTTGCCCCAGGCCTGGCACGAAAAGCCGCGCTGGCAGGCGTTCACCGTCACCGATTTCGCGCGTTTTTGCCGGGCCAACGCCATCGCCATTACCAAGCAAGCCTACCTAAACCGCGGCCGCCGGATTGACATCTTCAAGGTGACGAATCTGCTGTCCACGACCGCGGTGTTTGTGTTGGAACGGTAAGTTGGTTGGTTAGTTGGTTGGTTAGTTGGTTGGTTGGAATCCACTGTCTATCCAACCGCCCAACTATCCAACAAGCCAACTATCCAACAAACCAACTACCCGACCTACCGTCCCACCCCCAACCGTGCCATCAGCCCGAAGCCGGCCAGGCGCAGGACGGTGGCAAGGATCAGCGCGGGCACGATGCCGACGGAGTCCGACAGCGCGGCGCCAAGGAGCGGGGCCAGGAACGTGGCAATGTAGATCGTGGTCTGGTACATGCCGACGTAGGACGCCTGATGTTCGGCGGGGCAGGTGCTGAGCACGATGTCGAAGAACACCAGGTCAATGCCGGCGGTGAAGAAACCGCCCAAGGCGGCCCAAATCACCAGGATGTTCGGCTCGGGGGTCAACGCCGTGAGCAGGGGATAGAAGCTGACCCCCAGCGCGGAGGCCAGCAGCACCCACTGCTTCCCGCGCCGCTGCGTCTGGTTCGCCCACAGGAAGTACGCAAACATCAGCACCATCGTCTGCACCGAGTTGATCAGGCTGATCTGCTGGTCGCTCGCGCCCGCGTTCTTCACCCAGAAGATGGGGAAGAGCGGCAGCGCCAGCGCCATCCCCCAACGGAAAACGAACTGGCTGACCGTGAAGTTGACAAACGCTGTGTTCCGGCGCAGCTCACCGCCGTGCGTGCGGAACGTCTGGACTAACCCGGCGCGGGCCTCGCTGACCGGTTGGGGCGGCAGCCGGATGCTGCTGGAGAAAATGACGCTGATCAGCGCGCCGACCGTCGAGGCAAGGAAGACCACCTGGTAGTTCAGTGGGAAGCCGAACAACCGCAGCCCCTGACCCACCAGCGCCACGGTCAGCGAGTTGGTCAGCCCCAGGATGGCCCACCGCCGACTCATCAGCGTGAAGCGACCGGCCGGGCCGGCGACCCCACCCATCACCACTGTAAACCCCACCGACACCAGCGTCTGCGGCAGCGTCGCCAGCGCCCAGATTGCGATGATCACCTCGGGCGCGCGGTCCCGGATGAAGAACGGCACCAGCCCGGTGAGCAGATAACACGAAAGCACCAGGAAGCGCGAGCGCGCGAACCAGGGCACGATGTTGGACTTGCGGGCCAGGAACTCGCCCACCGGGATCGCCAGGAACATTCCGGTCAGCGCGGGCATGGCGGTCAGCAGGCCCACCATGAAATCGGACGCGCCCAGGCGCACCAGAAAAACCGACAGGAAGCTGCCGACCCCGGCCGTAATCCCGACGCCGATGCCGTCAATCAACACGTTGCGCTGGTTGCGCTGCTCCAGGGTTGCGGGGCGGACCAGGACATCCCACAACCGAGCCGGCGGAGCGCCGGCGGAGACAGGAATAGAAACTGAAGTAGTCTGCGACATAGTGCGATTTTAGCACAGAGGAAGGTGAAGACAAGATTTCGGGGTTAGATCACCTCTTCAGCCGCCACGTGACGCGGAATCAATGGCTTGATGACCCGGCCGATCAAACTGAACACAACCTTGATGAGCACAACAAGCGGCTTGAGCAGCCAGTTGATCAACTCGCTCAGGTTGCCCATGCCCTCAGCGAGCCACCGGAAAACCGGGGCGAGGATGTGCAAGGGTTTGACGTGCGCGTACATCACGCACAGCAGGATCGTCGCGACCGAGATCAGGAACTTCATCCACGACTCAAAGTGGAGATGGGCAAACTCGGCCAACAGCAGTTCCGCGCCGATGTTGAGGACGACGATGTAGGCCGCGGTTTCCAGGATCGGCTCCCGCTTAATGAGCCAGGTGAAGATGCCCGCCGCAAACCGCATCAGAAGGATGCCGAGCGCCACACCGATCATCACCACCCAGAGTTGCTTGGACAGCGCCACGGCCGCCACAACGTTGTCCAAGCTGAAGGCGAGATCGGCCAGCTCGACATTCAGTACGACGATCCAGAAGCTGCGGTTCAGCTTGCGCTGCTGCTGCATCTCCGCTTCTTCGGCCGCGGACTCACCGGCGCCGAGATGCTCAAAAGCCAACCTGACCAGGTAGAGCGCACCGATGATCTGGAGGGCCGGGTTCTGGATCACAAAGTTGGCTAGGACCAGCATGGCGCCGCGGCCGAGGTAAGCGCCCAGCAGGCCGACCTTCAGTGCGGCGGACTGTTGCATCCCCAGCACCTTATCGGTGAAGGTTTGCAGGAAATGCAGCGGCTTGGGATAAGGAACGGTCCGGTCGGCGGGCAGCACCGACACCATCGCGCCGAGGACGGCGGCGTTGTCTATGGAGAGGATGCCTTCCAGGAAAATAAGCTGGATCACCACCGAGATGATGCTGACGGGGTTATTCATGGATGGCGGAGCTCGCTTTCAAGGCAGGGTGTTCCCTGTCACACGCGTTGTCGCACCCGGCTGGCTCAGGTGTGCTTCCATTCAGAAATCGAATCCGGCGCATTCTAATGCGACCCGCCCCGGCTGTCAAAACCATTTTGGATCTGGGCCCAGCACGGCGCTGGTCGATCCTGCTTGAAATCCGGCTTGAGGCAGGCCGGGGCCTCGACCGCGGCGCTGAGGCGAGGATGCTCATCGGTGCGGCGAAGGCGGCTACGGCTGAGCAGGCAAGAACTCCGCAAACACCTGGTTCCCAAGCAACCGGCCCGGCTGCGTCAGCCGCACACGGTCGGGCAGGCGCACCAGCAGACCGCGCGCGACCAAGCCAACGATCTCCGCCCCGAACGCTTCGTCCAACCCGACGTCGAATCGCTCCCGGAAGCGCGCGGCCATCACGCCTTCCTCGACCAGCCGCAGCCCCAGCATCATCGTCTCGCCCATCGCCAGGCGGCGTCCGATGGTCTCGCCATCGCGCTCCGGTGAGCGGCCGGCCGCAATTCTCCGGATGTATTCCGGCACCGGCTTGACGTTCCACCACCGGCGCTCATCCGCGAAGCTGTGCGCCCCCGGCCCGAAGCCCAGGTACGGCTCGCGACGCCAGTAGACTAAGTTATGTTTGCACTGATAGTCTGTGGGTTGATCCGAAGGCTGAGGCGCAGAGGTGCAGAAGTGCAGAGGTGCGCCCCCTCCCCCCCGCTCCTCCGCTCCATTGCTCGAACGCCCCCAGTTCGAAATCTCGTACTGCCCGTACCCGGCCCCGGCCAGCGTCTCGCAGGCGAGCTCATAAAGATCGCCGGCCAGATCATCATCGGGTTCGGGGATCAGACCGCGGCGCACCTGGTCGAAGAGGGGCGTGCCGTGTTCCACGGTGAGGCTGTACAGCGAAAGGTGCTCCGGCGCCAGATCGATCGCCCGCGCCAGGGTCGCGCGCCAGGTGGCGGGCGCCTGGTCGGGCAAGCCGAAGATAAAGTCAAGGTTGATGTTCTTGAAGCCGGCCCGCCGCGCGGCATGAAATGCGGCTTCCGCCTCGTCGGCGCTGTGGATGCGGCCCAGCCAGCGCAGCTCAGTGTCAGCAAAGCTCTGCACGCCCAGGCTGAGCCGATTAACGCCCATCGCGGCCAGGCCAGCGAAGCAGGCGCCGTCCACGGTGCCCGGATTGGCCTCGCTGGTGATCTCCGCATCTGCGGCCACATCGAACGCTTCCCGGCACGCCCCCAGCGCGCGGGCCAGCAACTCCGGCGGCAGCACCGTCGGCGTCCCCCCGCCGACAAAGACCGTGCTGACGGGCGGCCGGTTCCACGCCGCACCCGCGCGACGGATCTCCTCCACCAGCGCCGCGGCGAACGGTTCGTAGAGGGAAGCCAGCCCGGCGTATGTGTTGAAATCGCAATATGCGCACCGGACGGCGCAGAAGGGGATGTGCAGGTAGAGGGCAAGCGGAGAGCGCGAGGCGTGGAGCGGAGAGCGGAGAGCGGAGAGCGAAGAACGTGGGGCGGAGAGCGGAGAGCGGGAAGCGGAGAGCGCGTGTTCGCTGCACGCTTCCCGCTCCACGCTCCACGCTCGACTCTCCACGGCTCAAACTCGATTCTCAAACCGGAACCCGTGCCCGCGCATGGTCACGATGTACTGATGCTCGGCATCCACCTCGGCCAGGCGCTCGCGCAGGCGGCGCACCAGGGCATCAATGGACTGCTCAGAGACGCCGCCTTCGACCGCATCCGGCCAGACCGCACGCACGATATCATCGCGGCCGACCACCCCGGCGCTGCTCGTCATCAGCTCCAACAGCCGATATTGCTGGGCCGAAAGCGGCGGTTCCAGCAGCTTCTCATTGACCCACACCTGATGGGCCGCGGTGTCCAACCGGAGCTTGCGGTCGAGCTCTCTGCCTTCCAGCACCAACGGCGCAGTCGCGCCCGCATCCACGAAAGCCAGCTTGTAGCGCAGCGCAATCTGAATCTCATCGCCGTCGTGCAGCGGCTGGCAGCCGACCACGTCACGCCCGTTAAGATGCGTGCCGTTCTTGCTGTCCAGATCCTCCACCTGGTAGCCATCATCGCGCCATAAGACGCGCGCGTGCAGGCGCGAGACCTGGCGATCGTCCAGCACGATGTCGCAGTCCGCGTTGCGGCCGATGGTTAACGTGCGCCGCTCCAGCGGCCACATCAGGCCGGCCTCTCCCCCCCGTTGGAGAATCAACATCGCGGATTCACGAGCAGTAGGTCGTCCGTTCATAGTTTTGACACCCTCGTCAAGCTGCGCAATAATCAGGTCAGCAACCAGACACTCATTGCTGGTTGCTGGTTGTTCACTTCCGGTTACTCGCACAGTCAATGTCTCAAACGCTTTCCGTCGGCGCGATCCTCCGGGATCGCTACCGGATCATTGAACTGGTCGGCCAGGGCGGCATGGGCGCGGTCTACAAGGCAGAAGACCTGCGCCTGAGCGGTCGCGTCTGCGCGGTGAAGGAAATCCTGCCGGAGCTCATCAGCTCACCTGGCATGGAGGAGCAGGCGCACACGCAATTCTACCGCGAAGCCAGCATCCTCGCCAGGCTCGACCACCCCAACCTGCCCAAGGTCTCCGACTTCTTCAACCAGGATGGCCGCGAATATCTGGTGATGGATTTCGTGCCCGGCCAGGATTTGCGCCAGTTGATGGAAGAAGCCCGCCGGCGAGACACATTCCTGCCGGAAGAGACGGTCCTCGCCTGGGCCAAACAGCTCTGTGAGGCGCTGACCTACCTGCACACCCAAGAACCGCCGGTGCTCCACCGCGATATCAAACCTTCAAATATTAAACTCACCCCCCGGGCCCTGGTCAAGCTGGTAGATTTCGGCCTGGTCAAGCTGCTCCAACCGGACGAAAGTCGCACGGTGACGGTGGTGCAGGGCCGCGGCACAGCGGCCTACACTCCCCTGGAACAATACGGCGGCGACACCGGTCACACCGACGTGCGATCCGATATTTACTCGTTGGGGGCCACCCTTTACCACCTGCTGACCGGCCAGACGCCCGCCGATGCCAAACAACGCTTTTTGAAGCCCGGCACGCTGATTCCGCCGCGCGACATCAATGCGCAAATCTCCCCGCGCACCGAGCGGGCCATTCTCTCCGCCCTGGCGCAGCATCCTGATGACCGGCCGGCCACAGCCGAGGCGTTACGTGCGCTGTTGTTTGACGATACGGTCCCCGCTCTACCGGCGGTGCTGCCGCTTACGGTCCGGAGCGTCTGGGACAGGCTGACCCAGGCGCACCCGGCGCTGGTCGCCACCGCGCTTCTGCTCACCGCGACCGCGCTGCTGATTACGCTGCTGGCGCCGCCGCTGCCGTGAAACAAGCCGGCGGGAGGGATTGACACCCGGTCCTAAGCCCCCGTCTTCGGTTTCCCCGTCCAAAGCACCGACAGCGTGCCCGCGGCGAAAGTCACCAGCCCGGCAATCCACGTCTGATGCCTCGTCTGCAGCTCGGTGGCGCCGGGCAACCACCCCAACGCGTACAACAAATAGGCGATCCAAGCCACCACAATGGCCCAGAGTGCAGCCGAGAGACAGGGAATCAACGCGTCGCTCGCGCTGGCGTCGGGTTCGTTGCGCCGCCGAACCGCAAACACGGCGGCGGCTGCCAGCAGCGCGCCAACCAGCCCGTAGAAAAACGCCCCCGGCGTCACCCGCGGCCGGACCGATCCCGACGCCCGGCCGTCCGGCCCAAGCATCGCGGTAGGAGAGGCCGTCGGGATGGCCGTCGCCGTGGGCAGCGGCGTCCAGGTGGGGGTGGGCGTGGGCAGCGGCGTCGGGGTCGGTACAACCGTCGCAATGGTGCCGGGCGTATCTCCACCGATCCGCAGCTCGATGCGGGTCGAATCCTTCGCGTCACCGGCTTTGGCAGTGATCCATAGCTCACCCACGCGATCCAGCGCGACCACCGTGCGCGCCTTGCCGGCAACCGTCGTCTCGGTCTTCGGCGCCAGCACCAACGACTCAGTCGGGTAGCGCAGGTTGAACTCGACCGGTGTGCCATCAGGGACGGGATTGCCGTTCCGATCACGGATCACCCCGGTCTCCAGCACGATCTGGCTGCCCACCTTGATGCTGCCCGTGATCTCGGCCGACGGCCCCAGGCTGAGGATTTGCCCGGAGGCGGGCTCCAGTTGCCGGATCAGGTCATAGTTGATGCCGCTGACCGATACCGGCAGGGCGCCGACCGGGGTGAACTCCCGGAAGAGCGCCCGCACGGCGGCCTCCAGGAAGGGCGCCGTATGGGCATACGCGCCGAAATAGGCCGTCAGCTTGCTGATCTCCGTCGTGTCCAGGTAGTATGGCGCGCCGAACGAGATCACCACAAGCCGCTTGTCGCGCAGGCTGTCCGACTGCTTGGCGAGGAAGTTCCGCAACGCCTCCGACTCAGGCACCTCGGTCGAGTTGGCATCCAGCTCGGCGAAAACGATCCAGCGCGCGGCGGCGATGGCCGCTTCAAGATCCTTTTCTGCGCCCGGCGCCGCGGCCAGCAGCCGGCTCAAGTCGCCATAACTGAAGCTCCGAATCTGCTCCGCGGAGATTTGCCCGGTAGCGTTTGGCCCGTACAGCCCCAGGATGATCTCCTCCAGCGCCATCGGCGCGATCAACGGCGTCTCCGAACAATCGGCGCAGGCGCGCGCGGTGCGCGCATCGGTAAAGATCACGATGTTCTCGTCGGTCAGGGGCGCGCTCGGCATTCGATCGGCGAGCTCATCGCGGCCCGGGTAGATCAAGGTGACGGCGCTCCGGGCGACGGTTTGCGTCACGCTGCCGGATTTGCCGGTCTCCTCACCGACCCGGCGCAGATCGCGGCTGAAGTCCTCGGGCGCCCAATCGCCACCATAAAGGCTCTGCTTAAGCCGCAAGATGCGCGCCACCGAGGCATCCACCCGGATGCGGAAGGCGTTGTCGGTCCGATACTTGTCCTGGAAGAATTGGATCGTCTCTGTGATGGCCGTCATCTGGCTGGGCCAGTCATCAGTCAACGCAAAATGCCCCAGGTAAAGCAAGTCATTGCCGGCGAGGAACGCATCCTGGGCGACCTGGCGATGCGGAAACTTGGTGAGCGTCGGGTCATAGTAGCGCCGAATCGCCGGCACGCCCAATGCGTCACTGACCAAAACGCCGCCAGCGGTGCGCCACGTGGCGAACTCCGGCAGGGCCATCAAATCCTGGAGCTGCGGCGCCAGGCTGATCGGCGGCGTGAGTAGGCGGATGTTGCCCTGGAGGCCGCGGTAGCGGATGTGCGAAGTCATCAACGCGGCGGTGTTGCCCGCCGCTTGCGGATCGCCGCCGCTTGTCACCGCAGCGAACGGTGCGAGCTCGATCTGGCGGAGCTGCTCCATGGACTTTTGGACGGTGGCGACCTCATCGTCGGGCCGGCGGTCGCTGGCGCCTTGCCCTGGAAAATGCTTGGTCACGGTCGCCATCGCGCCGCTGCTGCCCGTCCGCACCCCGCGGATGAAGGCTTGTCCCAGTTGCCCGACCCAGAACGGATCGCCGCCGAAGGTGCGCGTGCCAAGATCGCCCTTGCTCCCGGGCCGCGGCACATCCGACACGTCGAGCGTCGGTCCAAGCAGCAGGTTGACCCCGGCGGAACTCAGCTCCTGGCCGACCACCTGGCCGGCCTGCTCGGCCAGATCGGGCGACCAGGTGGCGCCCAGAGCCATCTGGCTGGGCAGCGGCGTGAAGCCGCCGGTGCCGGAGAAGATCGTGCTGTCATCGCCGGGCCAATCCACGGCGACAAAAAGCGGAATCTGCGCACTGGGGACGGGGGTCGGCGTGGGGCCAGGCGTGGGTTTCTGCCCGGAGTTGACCGTCGGCGTGACCGGTTGGGTGGCGGTCACCGTCTCGGTTGCGCCGATGGCCAGCGCTTGCAGCGCATTCGCCAGGGATGCAATTTGCTGCGGGGTGTTCAACGTCAGCGTGACGGCCTTCGTGTCGGTCACCGGCTTGGCCGGGGCCGGGACATCCCGGAAGTTGCCGTTCGTCGGGAGCAAGACCACCCCGCCCACGCGATATACTTGCACCAGCCGGGCGATGTCAGATTGCGGCGGCGCGGCGTCACCCGGAAAAGTCACCAGGAAAAGCTGACCGACCTTGTCCGCCACAGTCATCCGATCAAGGATGGTTTGCGCACCGGTGTGTTTCGCCGGCGCCGCCGTGGGGGTCATGGGGCGGCGCGTCGAGGCGGCCGCGGGGGTCTCGGTGAGCTTTCCCTGCGCAGCCTCACGCCGCGACGAACCCGCCTCCAATGCCGGGGCCGGGGGCAGGACAACTGCCAGAAGCAGCAGAAGGGCTAGACAGGCCGTCAAGCGCAACCGGGTTGTCATCCAAGACCGCGTTGAGATAGAGTGTCCACAGTGCCGCCATTGTAACCGGAAGCGGGATGCCGGTCAACTGGCCCGACAAAAACAGTGGACAATCTCCGCGCGCCGCGGTATAATACCCACAATCGAACGACTGTTCTGAGGAGCCCACCGGAGGCACCATGCCCGATTTCAAACTCGTCTCCGATTTCCAACCGACCGGCGATCAACCGGAAGCGATCCGCCAGCTCGTTGCGGGCCTGGCCGCCGGACATGAGCATCAGACTCTGCTCGGCGCGACGGGGACCGGCAAGACCTACGTCATGGGTAAGGTCGTGGAAGCCGTCAACCGGCCCACCCTGGTCATGGCGCACAACAAGACGCTGGCCGCGCAGCTTTACAGCGAATTCAAGGAGTTCTTCCCGCACAACGCGGTCGAATACTTTGTCAGCTACTACGATTACTACCAGCCTGAAGCCTACCTCCCGCGCACCGACACCTACATCGAGAAGGATGCCCAGATCAACGAGGAAATTGACCGGCTGCGCCTGGCCGCCACCTCGTCGCTCCTGAGCCGCCACGACGTGCTGATCGTCGCCTCGGTCTCATGCATCTATGGCCTAGGCGATCCGGCAGAGTACGGCCGCGTGACGGTCAAGCTGAAGCGGGGCGAGCGGGCGCGGCGCGACCTGGTGCTGCGCGAGCTGGTGGAGATCTTCTACGAGCGGCACGACCTGGAGCTGCGGCGCGGCCGATTCCGCGTGCGCGGGGACACGCTGGAGGTCATGCCCGCCTACGCCGACTTCGCCTACCGGGTTGAGTTCTTCGGGGACGAAGTCGAGCGCATCACCGAGATTGACCCGCTCACCGGCGAACTGGTTGCCCGGCTGGACGCGGTCGAAATCTTCCCGGCCAAGCACTTCATCACGCCGCAGGAGAAGCTTACCGAGGCGATCGGGATCATGGAAGAGGAGTTGGAAGGCCAGCTCAAACTCTTCCGGGAGCAGGGCAAGCTGCTGGAGGCGCAGCGGCTGGAGCAGCGCACGCGCTACGATATGGAGATGCTGCGCGAGGTGGGCTACTGCTCCGGCATCGAGAACTACAGCCGCGTGCTGGCGCTGCGGCCGCCCGGCTCGCGGCCGTTCACACTGCTGGACTACTTCCCGCCCGACTGGCTGCTGATCGTGGACGAGTCGCACATGACGCTGCCACAGGTGCACGGCATGTTCAACGGCGACCGGGCGCGCAAGACGGTGCTGGTGGACTACGGCTTCCGCCTGCCATGCGCGCTGGACAACCGGCCGCTGCGGTTCGAGGAATGGGAGGCATCGCTGAACCAGGTGATCTACACCAGCGCAACCCCGGGCCCGTACGAGCTGAGCCACTCCGGCCAGGTGGTCGAGCAGATCATCCGCCCGACCGGGTTAGTGGACCCGCAAGTGGAGATCCGGCCAACCCAGGGACAGGTGGACGACCTGCTGAAAGAGATCCGCAAACGCACGGCCGCGGGCCAACGCGTACTCGTGACCACGCTGACGAAGCGCATGGCCGAGGACCTGGCCGACTACCTGCAAGAAGTCAACGTCAAGGTGCACTACCTCCACTCCGAGGTGCAAACCATCGAGCGGATCGAAATCCTGCGCGACCTGCGCCTGGGCGTCTACGATGTCGTCGTCGGCATCAACCTGCTGCGCGAGGGCCTCGATCTGCCGGAGGTCAGCCTGGTGGCGATCCTGGACGCGGACAAGGAAGGCTTCCTCCGCTCCGAGCAGGCGCTGATCCAGACGGTCGGCCGCGCCGCGCGCCACCTCGACGGCACTGCGATCATGTACGCAGACAACATCACCGACTCGATGCGCCGGGCGATTGACGAGACCAACCGCCGCCGGGCGGTGCAGGAGGCGTACAACCGGGAGCACGGCATCGTGCCGCAGAGCATCGTCAAATCGGTGCGCGACTTGACCCAGCGCGTGATGGCCGAGCGAGGCGCGCCCTCGCCGCGGACGGCCGGCGGCCTCGCCCTGGCGGAAGGCAAGGCGGAATACCACGCCGCGCCGACCCTCCTGCCCAGGGACGAGACCATGCGGCTGATCAAGGACCTGGAGAAGCAGATGAAGACTGCCGCGCAGGATCTGGAGTTCGAGAAGGCCGCCGCGCTGCGCGACGAGATCGTCGAACTGCGCCGCGCCTTGCAGGAGCAGGACCCGCGGCCGATCTGGGAGCAGTTGCGGGAGGCATAGTCACCGTCTGTATGGAATGCGCCGCTCCCCATCCCCGCGCTCGATTTGAAGCCATAAAAAACGGCAGCCTTGTAAGGCTGCCGTCTGATCCCAGGCTCCTCGACGTGGACTCGAACCACGAACCTTGCGGTTAACAGCCGCTTGCTCTGCCAATTGAGCTATCGAGGATCACAACGGTTTCGATTATACGCAGAACGGCCGGTTCGTCAAAAATCGGGCTGCCGGGTCTGCGGCGCCGCTACGCCAGGTAATCCCGCAGCTTCCGGCTGCGGATGGGGTGGCGCAGCTTCCGCAGCGCCTTGGCTTCAATCTGCCGGATGCGCTCGCGCGTGACGCCGAATTCTTGCCCCACCTCTTCCAATGTGCGCGCCATGCCGTCGCGCAGGCCAAACCGCATTTCCAGCACCTTGCGCTCGCGGTCGGTCAGGCCGCTCAGGATCTCGCTCATCTGCTCCTTGAGCAGGTGCCGGCTGGCCTGATCCGCCGGGCCGGGCAGGCTGTCATCCTCGATGAAGTCGCCCAGCGAGCTGTTGTCCTCCGTACCGACCGGGGTCTCCAACGACATCGGTTCCTGCGAGATGCGCATCACGCGGCGCACCTTAGCCGCGGCGATCTGCAGCTTGCGATTGAGCACCGGATCGAGCGGCCGCCCCAGCGCGCGCGCATCCTCGACCGCAAAGCGATCTTCGGGGTCCAGGTAATCCATCTCCAGCGCCACTTCCTCCGGCGACGGCTCGCGGCCCAGCTCTTGCATCAGCCGCCGCTGGACGCGAATCTGCCGGTTGATGCTCTCCACCATGTGCACCGGGATGCGGATGGTGCGCGCCTGGTCGGCGATGGCGCGGCTGATGGCCTGGCGAATCCACCAGGTGCCGATGTTGCCCTCCTGGATCAGGTCCAGGAACGACATGCCGCGGCCGACGTAACGCTTGGCGACGCTAACCACCAGCCGCAGATTCGCCTGGGCGAGCCGTTGTTCCGATGCGACGCCGCGCTGGCGCACCAAGGTCAGCTCGTCGCGCTCATCCGGCGTGAGCGAATCGGTCCCGAGCCGCTGCGCCGCTTTCTTGCCTTCTGCGATCGCGGTGGCGAGCGTGATCTCTTCCTCGGCGTGGAGCAGCGGGGTGCGCCCGATCTCGCGCAGGTACATGCGCACCGGGTCGCTGGTGATGGTCGGGTCGCCCCACTCGTCAATGACCTCAGTCAGTGGCCGCCGCGCCTCCCGCTCGACCTCCTGCTCCAGCTTCAGATCGCGCTCGATGACCGGGACATCCGTCTTGCCAAAGGCGTCACCGGCGATGACCAGGGGCAGACCATCCGGCCCGAGCGCAACGCGGACCTCGACGACCTGATCCGGTCGAAGGCCATCTTCCTCCCGCGCGACGGCTTCGGGTGCCGGTGTGGCAGGCCGCGCCGCAGCTTTTGTCGCACGCGGTTTCCGTGCGGGCGGCGCCACGGGGGCGCCGTCAAACTCGTCGTCCTGCAATTGAGAGGGTTTACGCCGCCGTTCAGCGGTCATGGCATATCCTTATGTCTTGCGTTCAGCTTGCAGCTTCGCCAGGGCGCCCGCCATGGTGCGCCCGTGCAGCAGCTTTTGCATATGATCGGCCTGGACGTTACAGATGCTGATCGTATCCTTGTATTGACGCCATTCTTCGGTGCCGGCCTCTTGGCTCTCGCGCTGTAATGCTTCAAGTTGCCTGACTTGCGCCGATAAGAGGAGCAACCGCAGGCGCAGAACCGAGTCGCCCAGATCCTTAAGCAGCTTCTCTTCGGTCAGCGGCGGCCGGGCAGCCGCTTCGCTGAAGATGGTACGCGCCTGCGGTTGAAGTACGGCCGGCAGGCTCGCCAACCGCTCTTCAGATTCCAACTCCCCCGCTTGCGGCAACGCCTGCAGCGTGGTCAACAACGCCTGGTGCTCGCTGCGGCTGAAATCTTCCGGGCCCAGCGGCGCCGCCTGGCAGCCGATCAGATCGGCATCCAGGTTCGCCATCAGGTCGGGGCGGAGGAGCAGCCAACCCAGGATGTGCCCCTCGAGGTTCTCCGTGGAACGTCCCCCGGCGGGGGGGGACGCCTTGACCCGCGTCGTCTTCGGCGTCTGGGCCGGCGCGGGTTCGGCCCGCTCCCTGGCCTTCCCTGCGGCCTGCACGGCAGCGTTCGCCGTCTGGCGCCCGACCACAGCGACTTGTTCCGCGACCAACCGCTCATCGGCATGGATCAAGCGGGCCAACGCCTGGACGTAGTGCGCGCGCTCGACGGGGTTGGCGATCTCGGCAATCACCGGGGCCATGCGCTCGACCGCGGCCGCCTTGCCGTGTGCAGCCGTCAGGTCTTCCTCGCGGCTCACGAGGGCCAGAAAATAATCCACCACCGGTTGGGCCTGGGCAATGACCTGCCGCCAGCGGTCCACATCTCGCAGCGCCAACTCGTCGGGATCCAGCCCGTCGGGCAGCGCCGCGATGCGAATCTGGGCCTTGAGCCGGCTCTCCTGGCGCACCAGGCCGGTCGGGCTGATCACCGGCTCCCAATCTCGCTCCAACGACTGGCGGGCGGCCTCCAGGCCGCGCAGCGTGGCGTGATCGCCCGCCACATCGGGGTCCAGCGCCAGGGTAATGTTGTTGGTGAAGCGCTTGAGCTGGCGCATTTGCGACTCGCCGAGCGCCGTGCCCATGCCTGCCACCACGTTTGCCACGCCGACCTGGTGCGAGCCGAGCACGTCCATGTAGCCCTCGACCAGCACGGCCAGATCTGCGTCGCGGATGGCCTTGCGCGCCATGTCCAACCCGAAGAGCACATTTCCCTTGTCAAAGAGCGGCGTCTGCGGCGAATTGATGTACTTCGGCCCCGGTCGCGCTGGATCTTCGCGCAGGATGCGTGCCCCGAACCCGATGGTCCGGCTCTGCACATCCCGGATCGGGATCATCAACCGGCCACGAAAGCGATCGTAGTACCGGCCTTCCTCGTGGCGGATCACCAGGCCGGCTTCCTCGATCTCATCCGGTTTGTAGCCCTTGCCCAGCAGCCGATCGCGCAGCGCATCCCAACTGTCAAGCGAATAACCGAGCTGCCACGCCTCCCAGGTCTCGCGCGTCAAGCCGCGGCGCTCCAGATAATCTCGCGCAATCGCCGCCTCGCCCGCCTGGTTCAGAAGATAGTGAAAATAGGCCGCCGCCTCGCCAACGATGGCACGTAGCCGATCAAACCGGACGTCGTCCCCGGAAGTCGCTTCGCGCGGTTGAAGCTCAACGCCGGCCTTGGCGGCCAACAGTGCCAGCGCTTCGCCAAAGTCAACATTTTCCCGCTTCATGACAAACGAGAAGATGTCGCCCCCGATGCCGCAAGCCCCAAAGCAGTGCCAGTTCTGGCTCTCCGGGAATACGATGAAGGAGGGCGTCTTCTCGTTGTGAAACGGACAAAGTCCTTTGTAGTTACGCCCCGCCTTCTTGAGCGGGACATACGCCGAGATCACATCAACAATGTCGAGGCGATCTTTGATTTCGTCAGTGACGCTCATAGCAGGCGGGCGGCGGTGGCCGTAAATTGCGATGTTCGGAACGGTGAAGTGGCTCGTTCTGGTCGGTGTTGCACATTGCGGCTGCGATGCAAGCAGGACGCATTATACCGAAGCAGGCAAGGCCTGTCAAACGCCTTTCAAGGTGAAGCCGTTGCCGCTCTCCGCTGGCTCGCCGGATCGAGGAGCACCGGTCCCGCATCCGTCTCGATGCGCAGACGCCACTGCGCCGGGGCAGCCGGGTCGGACACCAGGGTGATGGCGCCGATCCCGGCGAACGGCCGGTCGAGCGTCGGCGGGATCATCTGCACCACGGCGCCGGTGGCCGCATCCAGCGCGGCGATCTGGCCGTAGCGGGGCGAGAGCAGGTAGCTGACATAGACGCGGCCGCCATCTGTATCGGCCACCAGCCCTTGCGGGAAGCCCAAGCCGCCCAGTGCGGTGCGGCGCACCAGGCTGCCGTCGGCGGCAAGCAGCGCCACCTCATCACTGCCGGTGAGTGTGACGAAGATCCGGCCTGCGGCGGGCACGGCCGCGACCGCGTACGGGCCCGGGCCGACCGCCGTCTCGGCCACGGGCTGCAACGTTGCGGCGTCGAGCACGCGCACGCTGCCGGCCAGGGTGTCGGCGGCGAAGAGGCGCGCACCGTTCGGGGCCGGCAGCAGGGCCAGCCCGCCGACCTGCGCAAAGCGCGGGCTGACGGCCTCAACGACCAGCGTCTCGGCATCGAGGGCAAACACGGCCTGTCGTTCTTCGCTGGCGACGTAGATGCGCCCCTGCTCAGGGTCTGCGGCGATCCGGGCCGGATCGGTCGGGAGCGCAATGCGCCGGAGCGGCGCGGCCATGCCGGCCGGCCGGCCGCCGACTGTCGTGCTGCGCCCCAGCGTCGTGACCGGCGGCCGGGCCTGGATCAGCGGCAGGTAGAGATCGTGGGCGATCCGCATCGCCCGTACAAAGTAGAACGTATTCGCGCCGCCCAACCCATTCGGTTCACTGGCCCGGAGGTAGTAGGCCCCCGCGGAAGGGGCCGTCCAGCGGAATGTCGCCGGTGCGCTGCCTTGCGTCGGCAGGCTCTGCGCCAGCAGCGTGTGGCCGTCCGCGGCAAAGATGGACAGCACCACGCGGATCCCGCCCCACGCCGCGGTCTGGAAGTGATAACGCTGCCCGGCCTCGGCGGCGAAGACCGCCCAATCTTCGTCTCCCGCCACATGGAACGAATGCTCGGCCGGGAAAACGCCGAACGCAAGGCCGCTTGCCTGCCCCGGCGCGTTATCCGGCTCGTACCAGTCAGGCTTACCCGGCAGCCACGGCGTCACTGTCGGTGAGGGCGTCGGCGATGGCGGCAACGTTGGCGTCGGCAACCCTGTGGCCGTGGGCGTGAGCGACGGCGTGCGCGTCACCGTCACGGTGGCGGTGGGGGAGGCCGTCCAAGTCGCCGTGGCCGTCGGCGATGGGGTGGCAGTGTCTGTTGGCGTGGACGAAACCGTCGGCGACGGAGAGGGGCCGGTCGTCGGTGTGAGCGTCGGCGTGTGCGTCACCGTCACGGTGGCAGTGGGGGAGGCCGTCCAAGTCGCCGTGGCCGTCGGCGACGGGGTGGCGGTGGCGGTCGTCGGTGTGAGCGTCGGCGTGTGCGTCGAAACAGGGCTCGGCGCGGCGAGCGGCCCGCTGTCTCGGAAGATGCTGAGCGTATCGTCCGCGCCGTTGCTGACGTAAACACGGCCGCTGGCCGAATCCACGGCGATCCCCTCGCCCGCCCCGCGGCCCACGGGGACCCAGGCCAGCCACAGCGTCGTCTCGACATCGTAGACGTGCATTTGCTGTTCATCCGCGCAGACGACGAAGAGATGCCCGCTGGCCGGATTGACCGCCACCTGGTAAGGCGTGCAGTTCAACGGCATCTGTTTGATGAGGCTGTTGCTGGCGAGATCTATGATCGTCACGCTCATCCCGTCGCGATCCGCGGTGTAGAGCCGGCCGCGCTCCGGGTCGAGTGCGATGCCGTAGGGGCCGCGGCCGGTCGGCAGCGTCGCACGCAGCTCGCCGGTCGCCAGATCATAAATGCCAACCGTGGCATCCAGGTGATGCGTGACGTAGAACTGCCCGCGGGTGGGATCGAGCGCGACAAAGGAGGGTTCGCCGCCGCTCGCCACCTCGACCAGGAGCGCGCCCGTCTCGGCATCCAGCAGTGAGACGGTGTGGCTGCCAAAGTTGGCGATGTAGAGGACGCCTGCGGTCGCGTTCACGGCGAGGCCGTCCGGCTGGGTGCCGGTGGAGAAGCTGAGCGGCGCGGCGCCATCCGCGGCGTCCGCCCGGCTGACGTCGTTGGTGAACTTGTTCGCCACGTAAATCCGATCGGCCGCCGGGTCGTAGGCGATGCCGTTGCCGCCGCTCGCTGCGCCCAGGTTGATACTGCGGACGAGCTGCCCCGTCGCCCCATCCACCACCGACACGATCGGCACGAGATGGTTTGCCACGTAGACCACGCCGCGGTAGGGATCAGCGGCCACGCCGTGCGGCTCCTGCCCCACCCAGGTCGTGCCCGCCGGATTGACTACCGGCGTGATCGTGGGCGTGACGGTGGCGGTGGGCGTGCGGGTGCGCGTCGCCGTGCGCGTCGCCGACGGTGTGCGCGTCGGCGTCTCGGTCGCCGTATTTGTGCGCGTGGGCGTCAGCGACGGCGTGACCGTTGGTGATGGGGTGGCTGTGCTGGTGAACGTCGGCGTCGGCGTGCGCGTCGGCGTGACGGTGGCCGTGCTCGTGCGCGTGGGCGTCGGCGATAGCGTCGGCGTGCTCGTGGGTGACCCGGTCGGGGTCGGGGTCGCCGTGACGCTCGCCGTCACCGTGGGCGTCGGGGTCGCCGTCACCGTGGCGGTGGCCGTGGCGGTCGGGGTCGGTGCGTTCGGATCTTGTGTGGCCGTTGCGGTTCCGGTCGGAGAGGCGGTCGCGGTCCGGCTCGGCGTCACAGAGGGGGTAGGCGTGGGCGTGACCGTCGGGGTCGGCGAAGGGCTCGGCGTCGCAGTCCGGGTCGCGGTCGGCGTGGGCGTGACGGTGCTCGTCGAGGTGGCGGTTGCGCTCGCCGTCGCGGTTGGTGTGGCCGTCAACGTCGGCGACGGGGTGTAAGATGCGGTCGGCATCGGGGTGCGCGTTGGCGTGCGCGTCAGGGTGGGGATGGCGGTCGGCGCCGCGACCGCCACCGCCGCCGCGCTGGTTTGCGCCGCCACAGTGAAATTGCTGGCGCTGACCGAGAGGCTGCTGGTGTATGTGCCGTTCGCGCTGCCGGCGCGCGCCTGGAACACCACGGTCACCTGGCTGGAGGCGTAAGGATACGACTTGTCCACCGCCTGGACGCTGCCGTACTGCGCGTGCTGCGCGCCGGTGTCGTATTCCACCCAGTTCCACCCGCTCCACGCGCCGGTGGGATCGGAGAGCTCATAGGGCGCGACGCCGATCAGCTCGGGCCACGCGCGCCAATAGTACGTGAAGGCCCGCCCCATGTAGTCGGCCCGGTTGGCCTCGGTGATCGCGGCATAGCGCTTGTCGTACTGATGGCCCAGCAAATAGCCGGTCTCGCTGAGAAAGACCGGCACGGTGGGCCGACCGTACGCGGCCAGCAGCGAAACCTGCGACACGTAGCTGTCTATCGTGGCCGCGGCGTTGACCGCCTGGCCGCGATGGATGTTGAGCTCGGGCGGATAGTTGCCCGGATAGCTGTGCGCCGCCCAGATGTCAAAGGCCCAGCGGCTGCCGGGCACGTTCGCCAGCATCTGCTGCACGAAGGTCGCGGCCGCAATGTCGCCGCCAGGCGCCATCGGCGCGTTGAGGATCTGCACCCGCGCATCGCCCCCCACTGCGGATCGAATCGCGCCGGCAGTCTGCTCCAGGAACTGGCCATACTCGGTGGGATTGGCCGCGCCGCCCCATTCGAGGTTCAAGTTCGGCTCGTTCCAAATCTGGATGCAGAGGGTATGGCCGTCTCGGCGCGGCAGTTGGGCGACCACGCGGCCGAACGCCGCGGCGATGGAGGCGTAGTTGCCGGCCGAATCGGCCGGTGGCTTGCTCCAGTATGCTCCGCCTTGCACGCCCGCCAGGCGAATGACCGGCTTCAGCCCGCGGTCATAGGCGGCGTTGACAAAATCCACCCAGCACGCATTCGGCCCCGGCGTGTTGGCGGTGATGCCGTAAAAAAGCTGCTTGGCCCACGCGTGGTAGCCCATCAGGTTGCGGACGTGGTCGAGCTGCCACTGGCTGTAGCCGATCTCGCAGCGCTCCTGAACCATTGTGTTCATCCCGTAGAACGAATCCCCGCGGCGCGCCGCGAGCGCCAGCCCGCTCCAGGTCAGGCTGCGGCCGGAGACCGTGGGGCCGGCGCTGGAGATCAGGATACCGTCCCGGTAAATGCGCGCGGAGCCGGAGATGTAGGAGAAACCGGTGGGCAGCGTATGCGTCAGCACGACGTCCGCGCCCGCAACATCACCCGCATTGGTCAGCACGTCGCTGTAGGTGACCGCGCCGCCCGGCAAGACCGAACTGGGGCTGACGCTCGCGCCCAGCGTGACCACCGGATAGGGGATGTCCGGCGCGGCCGAGATCGGCCTGGCCGGCAGCAGTAAACAGATCACAATCAGTGCAATCCAGCGACGCATCGGAGTCCTCGTGAGGCAAAGAATTGATCAGGCCCTATCTTACCTCAACCGGCGCGAAACGCTGATTCTGATCAGGGCCTTTGCAGATAGGTGAACCCGGCAAATTAGCGATTTTCGATCAAAGGTGTTAGAATAATTTATCGCTTCCGCAAGGAGGCGCTTGGGCTGAGAGTGCGACTTGGCTCAATTCTACAGCCAAGAAGGATTCTCAGTGAATTTCGAAGGATTCAATTTAACCCCGCGCCTGGCCGCTGGCGTGTCTGCGCTCGGCTATCAGACGCCGACACCGATTCAGCAGCAGGCGATCCCGCCCATCATGGCCGGCCGCGATCTCATGGGCCTGGCCCAAACCGGCACCGGCAAGACCGCCGCCTTTGCGCTGCCGATCTTACAACGCCTGGAACGGGGGCAGCGCGGCAACGTGCGTGCCCTGATCCTGGCGCCCACGCGCGAGCTGGCCGAGCAGATCAATCAGACATTCGCCGACCTGGGCCGCCAGACGCGTCTGCGCAGCATCGCCATCTACGGCGGCGTTAGCGTTGGGGCGCAACTGCAGGCGCTGCAGGCCGGCCCCGATATCGTCGTCGCCTGCCCCGGCCGGCTGCTCGACCATATCCGCCAGGGTACGATCAACCTGAGCCGCGTCGAATCGTTGGTGCTGGACGAGGCGGACCGCATGTTCGACATGGGCTTCCTGCCCGACGTGCGCCGCATCGTGCGTGCCGTGCCCGAGCGGCGCCAGACGCTGCTCTTCTCGGCTACCATGCCCGACGATATCCGCGGCCTGGCGGGCGAGGTGCTGCGCGACCCGCTGACGGTGCAAATCGGGTTGGCCGCGCCCGTCGAGACGGTGTCGCATGCGCTTTACCCGGTGCCCCAACACCTCAAGACCGGACTCTTGATCAGACTGCTGCGCAGCACCGAAACCGATTCAGTGCTTGTCTTCACGCGCACCAAGCATCGCGCCAAGAAACTGGCCCAGCATTTGCAGGCGAACGGCTTCGATGCCACCTCGCTCCAGGGCAATCTCTCGCAAAACAAGCGCCAGGCCTCGCTGGACGGCTTCCGCACCGGCGCCTACCGGATCATGGTGGCGACCGACATCGCAGCCCGCGGCATTGATGTCCTGAGCATCTCGCACGTCATCAACTACGACATGCCCGATACGACCGACGCCTACATCCACCGCATCGGGCGCACCGGCCGCGCCGAGCAGACAGGCTTCGCCTACACCCTGGTGACGCCTGAGGACGCGGTAGCCGTGCGCGACGTCGAGCGGGTGCTCGGCTACCGGCTAGAACGACGGACCCTACCTGACTTCGACTATCGGGCGGCGCCTCCTTTGAAAGACACCGAGTTCGCCCGCGATCCGCGGCCCGTTCAGGGACCGCGCCGACCGAGGCCGGCCCAGATGACGCCGCCTGGGCTGCCGGTGCCGCCGGCTCCCCCGCGCAACGCCCCTGCCGGCGGTTTCCCGCGACGCACGCACGCGTTCTGATCCAGATTTATGCCCCCGAGGGGGCGCCCTCCAGAACGACAAATGCGCCCGTGGGGTGAGTTTGTAACTCACCCCACGGGCGCATTTTAGAATTGCGCTTTCCGCTTGCGGCTGAGATAATCGTGCCACAGCACTCGCGCCGCGACGGCCCGCCAGGGCCGCCACGGTTCGCCCACTGCCTCCAACGCCGCGGGCGAAGGCACAGCCGGCAGCGCCAGCGCCCGCTGCGCGGCGACGGCCAGCGCCAGGTCGCCTGTCGGCCAGGCGTCCGGCCGGCAGAGCGCCATCAGCAGATAGATGTCCGCCGTCCACCGGCCGATGCCCACCACCTTGACCAACTCCGCCCGCACCGCGTCGTCGTCCAGCGCGGCCAGCCCGTCCAGATCAAGTCGGCCCGCCAGGATCGCGCCGGCCAACTCCCGACCGTAACGCGCCTTCTGGCGGCTGAAGCCCGCGGTCTTGAGCGTCGCGTCGTCCAGCGTGAGGAAAGCTTCCGGCGTCAGCGGTTCAGCGACAAGCAGCAGCCGATCGAACGCGGCCTTCGCCGATGCCAGCGACACCTGCTGCTCCAGGATGATGCGCAGCAGCGTGGGGAAACCCGGCTCCCGCGCCCACAGCGGCGGCGGGCCAAACTCCGCGACGATGCCCGCCAGCCGCGGGTCGCGAGCCGTCAGGTCGGCGAGGGCGCAGGTTAACGTGGCGTCGGTGAGTTGCATAAGGCTATGGTTTGAAGGGCCATCGCATGCGCGCGCCCATCCGGTAGGCAAAGGCAGCGTTGACCAAGACTGCTGTCCACAAGACGAAGACGTTCAAGACCGGAGGTAGACGGGAGGCAAAGGGTAACAATAGCAAAATCCAGGGCATGGCAGGAAGCAAACCCAGAAACTGGCAGTACCAGCCGCTGCAGGTCATCTGGTCCAGAATGATATACCCGCTGACAAGAGTGAAAACGCCACTCAAGGCACAGCCAGGGAGTGAAATCCGGGGGTTCATGGAGCAAACATTCTGCCAAGTATGTCCAGCACCGCGCGCTGGGTCTCCTCTGGTATACTCCCCAGGAATTTGACCAGCCGGGCCTTATCCACCGTGCGCAGCTGATCCAAAACAACCTGCCCGTCCTTCCCCTGAAACTGGCAGGAAACCCGACTTGGGTAAGGCTGGCCTCCGGTCGTCATCGGCGCGACGATGACAGTCGCAATGTGGCGGTTCATTTCATCCGGCGAGACAACGAGGCATGGCCTAGTTTTCATTATCTCGCTGCCGACCGTTGGATCAAGGATGACCAGGTACACGTCGAAGCGTTTTACGACCATCCCCACTCCTCCGCATCCCACCGAGACAGGCTGGACACCTCGGCATCCAGCAACCGATCGTCGCCGTGTTCGGCCATGAGCTTGAATTGCTCATCCCAGCCGCCGCGCACATGGTGGATAGGGCGGACGATGAGCTGATCCTGTTCGACTGCCAACTCGACCTCTTCGACTGGCCCCAGGCGATCCAGGAGGAGTTTCGGAATCCGGATGCCGCGCGAGTTGCCGATGTTGACGATACGGGTTGTGATTACAGCCGTCACAAGGTTGACCTCCGACGCAAAGATGTAGATACAGTGTAATCACACTTTAATCCTGTGTCAAGTCCAGAGCGGTAAAAAACTTTCAGTCCGCGTATTGCAAGAGAACCAGTAGACTAACCCCTTCCACCGGCCCCAGCGGGCGAAGGCAGCCTCCACCTCGGCCGGGCCAACCGGCGCGCCGCCGTGCTATTCCTCGGAGACGACTTTGAGCGCCCATGAGTCGATCGGGATGGCATCGTAGTGGCCCAGCAGCATCAGCAGGTTGGCGACCGCGTAGGGTCCTACGCCCTTGAGCGCGAGCAGGCGTTTGCGCAACTCCGGTGTGGGCAGCTCAGCCGTCCGCAGCGCCTCCAATTCTAACGCGCCCGAAGCGACGTCACGCGCCAGCGCAAGCACGTAGGGTGCGCGGTAGCCCAACCTTGCACGCCCACGGACTGAGGCGGGCATTACTCCGTTCCGCTCAGGATGCTCAGGGTATCATTTTCGCAGAGGCCACGGGCAGTGTGATAGTGACCGTGGTCCCGTGTCCCAGTGTGCTTGCCGCGCTGATCTGGCCGCCGTGCGCCTCGACGATGGACTTGGCGATAGCCAGCCCCAGCCCCGATTCGCCGTTCTGCTGGCTGCGCGCGGAAGCGCCCCGATAGAAGCGATCGAAGATGTGGGGCGCCACGTCCGCAGGCATTCCTTCGCCGGTGTCTTCGACGGTCAGGGCGACCGCCTGGCCCTGCGCCTGCGCCGACAGGGTGATGCGGCCGCCGGCCGGGGTGTGCCGCAGCGCGTTGGTCAGCAGATTGCCGAGCACCTGGGCCATCCGCTCAGGATCGGCCAGGATGGCGGGCAGGTCGTTCGGAGCAACGATCGCCAGGGTAATCTCACGTGCGTCGGCCTGGGGGCCGTAGGCGGTCGCCAGCCGGTCGAGCAGCGCGCCAGGCGCCAGCGGCTGACATTGCATGGGCAGCTCTCCCGCGTCGGCCAGCGACAGGGTGCGCAGATCCTCGACCAGGCGTTTGAGCTGCTGGGCTTCGTCGTACATGGCCTCGAACCGGGCCGGGGTGGGCTTGAGGACGTCGTCGCGCAGCGCCTCGATATAACCGGTGATGACGGTCAGCGGCGTGCGCAGGTCGTGCGCGATGTCGGCGGTCATCTGGCGGCGCAGCTCGTTCGAACGGGCCAGGTCGGCGCTCATCCGGTTGAAGGCCTGCGTCAGCGCGCCCAACTCGTCGGCCGAACGCACGGGGACCTCCTGCCGCAGCTCGCCGCGCGCCATGGCCTGGATGGCCCCGGTCAGGTCGCGCACGGGCCGGGTGAGGGTGCGGGCCAGGATGATACCCAGGAGCACCGCGACAACCGCGGCGCCCAGCGCGGCCAGCGCCAGGGCCCGATTGATGCTCGCCAGGTATTGGGCCTCGCGATCATCCAGCGGAGGCGCTTGCGACGCGTCCACAACGGTCCCCACGGTGCGCCCGTCTACCACGACCGCGGCCCCCTGCGCCAGGTCCTTGACGCCGTTCTTGCCGCCGCGGCCGGCGCCCCGATCCGGCCCCGCCGGAACAACAACCGCGCCCGACTGATCCACCAGCACGAAAGCGGCGGACCGGGACGCGGCGCCCGGCGCCGGGGTGCCGTCCGGATGGCGGAAGTATTGGTCGGCCCCCTGCCACGACCCGTGGGTCTGATAGTAGGACGCTGCGCTCGCCAGGAACTCGCTGCGCGCCCTGTCCATGATGAAACGGTCAAACTCGCGCCCCGTGACCGCCCGGGCGAGCACCGCAGCCAGGCCAATGCCGATCACGCTGACCAGCAGGAAGGATAGGATGAGCTTGACTGTGAGTGAACGCATGAGACACCTGACGATTGACGAAGGCAAGTGACGCCTGCCCCTATCTCCCGGCCTCTGCTCTCATTCCGCGCGAAACCGGTAGCCGATGCCGAACACGGTCTCAATGTAGCGCGGGTGGCTGGGGTCGGGCTCGATCTTGGTGCGCAGGTTGCGGATGTGCACGTCAACGGTGCGCTCCACCCCGTCAAAGGCGTTGCCCTGCAACAGATCAAGCAGCGCTGGCCGGGAGATGACGCGACCGGGCGCGGCCATCAGCGCGGCCAGCAGGTCGAATTCGGAGGGGGTCAATCGCACCGGCCGGCCGCCCACCTGGACGGTGCGGCTCCCCTTGTCCAGGACGACCTCGGCGGCCCTGAGCACTTCGTCCGTGGGCCCGCCCTGGCCGGCCCGGCGCAGCACCGCGCGGATGCGCGCCACCAACTCGCGCATCCCGAAGGGCTTGGTCACGTAATCGTCCGCCCCCAGCTCAAGGCCCAACACCTTGTCGGACTCTTCGATCCGGGCAGTGAGGAGGATGACGGGCGTGTTACGCTCCTTGCGGTAGGCCCGGAGGAACTCGTAGCCGCCCATCTCGGGCATCATGATGTCCAGCAGGATCAGGTCGGGCTTCTCATGACGGGCCGCGTAGAGCGCCTCGCGGCCGTTCTCGGCCGTGACCACGCCGAAGCCTTCCTGGGCCAAATAGTCGCGCACCAGGGTGCGGACGCTCGCCTTGTCATCCACCACTAGGATCGTTTTTGCCACTCTCTTGCTCCCCCGCCGGCCGCGTGCCGGATCGTGAACGATTATAGCACACCCGTCGGACATGGCGCAGGGGCACAGCCCCTCGGCTGCGCCCCTGCGATTCGCTCAACTCAACACGTCATGACGAAACAAACGCCTGCTCAGGACTGGGTGCCCGGCTGAGCCGTGCTGTCCGGCTGAGCTGCGCCATTCGGAGCACGGCCGAAGTCGCCGCGGCCGCCGTGACCGCCACGACCGCCGTCAAAGCCGCCGAAGTCGCCGTGACCGCCAAACCCGAAGCCGAACCCGCCGGCCTGGTTTTGCGCCAGGATCGCGTCAGCCTGCGCCTGGGTGATCACGCCGTCTTTCACCGCGCTGTCCACCGCACTCTTGAACAGCCCCTTGTCCGCGATGTATTTCTGCAAGGCGCGCTCCGCGGTGATTTGGTCGGCCTGCGCCTGGGTGATGCGGCCGTCGGTCACCGCCTGCGCCAGCTCAGCGGCAGCGGCCTTCTCCTGGGCGGCGGCCAGCTTCTGCACCGTGATGCCCAGGGCGTCGGCCAGGAACTTCTGGTGATCGAGGTTCGCATCCCGGAGGTCAATGTGCACCCCGCGGCCGCCGGCGTTGTTGAGCATGGCATCGGCCTGCGCCTGGGTGATCAGGCCATCGGTCACCGCCTGCTTGATCTCGGCCTCGCGTGCCTTAGTCTGCGCGGCCTGCAGGTCTGCCTGGGTGATGCCGAGCGCGTCGGCGAGATAGTGATCCCCGCCCACTGCGTCACCCTTGAACTCGTTCCGGTCGCCGCGCCCGGCCGGCGCGGTGGTCGTCGGCGCTGCCGGGGTTGCGGTCTGTGCGCTGGTCAACTGCGGAAACGCCAGGGACGTCGCCGCGACGATCCCTGCGATGGTCAGGCCGCCGGCTACGGCCGCAACGATCTTGCTCTTGATACTCATGGGTAGACTCCTTTGATCAGGTAGTGTTGTGCGTTGCCCGTCGCTCGGGTCAACTATGCTTAGTATACCCAGGCCGCGTTCAGAAGTTGTTCAGAAGTGTTTATGATCGTGTTGGATGTGGCGCAAAATCAAAGTGCCAGGCATCTCACGATGCCTGGCACTTACCAGTTTACCCGTTTACCGGTCTACACGTTTACTTCTTCGGCGCGTGCTTGACTGCCGCCTGGGCCGCGGCCAACCGGGCCACCGGCACGCGGAACGGCGAGCAGCTCACGTAGTTGTTCCCGATCAGGTGGCACCACTCGATCGAATCGGGGTCGCCGCCGTGCTCGCCGCAGATGCCCACTTCCAGGGCCGGTCGGGTCTTACGGCCGGCTTCCACGGCCATGCGCATCAGCTCGCCGACGCCCTCGCGATCAATCGTCTGGAACGGGTTCTTCGGCAGGATGCCTTCCTCGACATACTTCAAGAGGAAGTTGCGCTCGGCGTCGTCACGGCTGTACCCGAACGTCATCTGGGTCAGGTCGTTGGTGCCAAAGGAGAAGAATTCGGCCAGGGTTGCGATCTCGGCCGCGGTCACAGCCGCGCGCGGGATCTCGATCATGGTGCCGAACTTGTAGTCCACCTCGACGCCCTTCTCGTTCACAACCGCCTTCGCGATGCGCTCCAGCCGGGGCTGCACCCACTTCAGCTCGTTGATCGTGCCGGTCAGCGGGATCATGACCTCGACGTGCGGGTCGAAACCGCGCAGCTTGACGTCGCAAGCCGCCTCGAAGATCGCGCGCACCTGCATCTCAACGATCTCGGGCATGACGATGCTCAGGCGGACGCCGCGCAGGCCCATCATCGGGTTGGACTCGTGCATCCCACGGACGGCGGTCAGCAGCGACTCCTTCGCGGCGAGGCCTTCGGTCTCGCCCTTCACCCGCATCTCGATGACCTCTTCCAGCAGCTTCTCCTCGTCGGGCATGAACTCATGCAGCGGCGGGTCAATCAGGCGGATGATGACGGGATAGCCGGTCATCGCCTCAAACAGGCCGTCGAAGTCGTTGCGCTGGTATGGCAGCAGTTCGTTCAGGGCCGCGGTGCGTTCTTCGCTGGTCTCGGCCAGGATCATGCGCTGCACGATGGGCAGGCGCTCGACCTCGAAGAACATATGCTCGGTGCGGGTCAGGCCAATGCCCTTGGCGCCGAACGTGCGGGCGCGGCGGGCGTCCGCCGGGTAGTCGGCGTTAGCCCAGATTTGCAGGCCGCGGGAGGGCGAATTATTGGCGCCCGGCAGACGGCTGCCCGGCTTGGCCGCGATCTCGTCAGCCCAGCCCAGCAGGGTGATCAGGTCGGTCTGTTCCTCAAACTTCGGCGCGACGGTCGGGATCTGGCCGACAAACGCTTCGCCAGTGCCGCCGTCCACGCTGATCCAGTCGCCTTCTTTGACCACGACATCGCCAACAGTCATGGTGCGGGCTTCCATGTCAATCTTGATCATGCCCGCGCCCACGACACACGGCCGGCCGAACTGGCGCGCGACCACGGCCGCGTGGCTGGTGGCGCCGCCTTCGCTGGTCAGCACGCCCTTGGCCGCGATCATGCCGTGCACGTCATCCGGCTTGGTGAAGGGGCGAACCATGACGACTGGTCCGTCCTTGGCCTTCTCCTCGCACAGGTCGGCATCGAAATAAGCCTTGCCGACGGCCGCGCCCGGCGACGCGTTGACGCCCTTGCCCAGCAGCTTGCCCTCCTTCGCCGCGGCCTTCTTGGCGGCCGGGTCGAACTGCGGATGTAATAACGAGTTCACGTCGTTCGGACTCACGCGCAGGATGGCCTCTTCCTTGCTGATCAGGCCCTCATTCGCCATATCCACCGCGATCTTGATCGCCGCGGCCGCGGTGCGCTTCCCGTTGCGGGTCTGCAGCATCCACAGCTTGCCGCGCTCGATGGTGAACTCGACATCCTGCATGTTCTTGTAGTGTTTTTCGAGGATGTTGCAGATGCGCCCGAACTCCGCGTAGGCTTCGGGCAAATCCTTCGCCATCACCGCGACTTTTTCGGGGGTGCGGACGCCGGCCACCACATCTTCGCCCTGGGCGTTGATCAGGTATTCGCCGTAGACGAGATTTTCGCCGGTGGAGGGGTTACGGGTGAACGCGACGCCGGTGCCCGAGGTGTTGCCCATGTTGCCGAAGACCATGGTCACGATGTTGACCGCGGTGCCCAGAGTCTCGGAGATGCCTTCGTGCTTGCGGTAATCCACCGCGCGCTTGCCCATCCAACTGCGGAAGACGGCTTCGGTCGCCAGCCGGAGCTGATCATAGGGATCCTGGGGGAACTCAAAACCCTTCTGCGCCTTGACGATAGCCTTATATTCGGCGGCCAGGCCCTTGAGATCTGCGGTGTTCAGATCGGTGTCCATCTTGGCGCCGACGCGTTCCTTCAGGCTGTGCAGCGCGTGCTCGAACGCGGTGTCGGGGATGTCGAGGACGACCTTGCCGAAGCCCTCGATCAGACGGCGGTACGCGTCCCAGGCGAAGCGGGGATTTTCGGTCAGCGCGCCCAGGCGCTCGACGGTCACATCGTTCAGGCCGATGTTGAGGACCGTGTCCATCATGCCGGGCATGGACTCTTTGGATCCGGAGCGGCAGGAGACGAGCAGCGGGTTGTTCGGATCACCGAAACCTTTACCGGTGACCTTCTCGGTCGCCTTCATCGCAGCGACTTCCTGGTCCCACATACCTTCCGGGAAGTGACGGCCGGCGGCGTAATAGGCGTTGCAGGCCTCGGTCGTGACGGTGAAGCCGGGCGGAACCGGCAATCCGATGCGCGTCATCTCGAAGAGGTTCGCGCCCTTGCCACCAAGCAGGCCGCGGACAGCATCCCAGACCCCGTCAACCTTTTTTTCGGCTTCCTCAATCTCGGTGAAGAGGTACACCCACTTCTTGGACATGGAAATCTCCTTTTGCAAACTGGGCCCCACACGGGCGTTTTTGTGCACACACGAAAAGCCCGCTTAACGCGGGCCAGTAAAAACTACCTCTAAGATTATAAAGCGAAGGGGGCGGTTTGGCAAAAACCGCCTCGCTTGGATAACTCAGTCCGACCAACGGTCGTCATCCACATCCTCTTCTTCTTCCTCTTCTTCGAGTTCCTCCCAGTCGTCTTCGCCCAGTTCGTCTATCTCCAGATCCTCGTCTTCTTCATCTTCCCAGTTGAGGTCTTCCGTGCGGCCAGGCAGCTCCAGCTCGTCGGCAGCCTCCTCAGGGATCTCTTCATAGGTGGCGCAGTAACCCTCGCGGTCAACACGGATCTCCTCCGCGCCACACAGACCGTTGTCCCAGTTCACGCAGTCGGCGAGCTTGCAGAACACCTTGACGCTCATGTTCTCCTCCAGAGGACATTCGGGGGTGGACTTTCGTCACGCCGCAGCATATCGGCGGAACTGTCCTCACGGCCGCGAGAATGCCATAAGTTAGCCGGACATGCAAGTTTCACGAAAGGGATTAAGGTTCAAAAACGTCGGGCTGCAGGGGCGCACCGGCTCAGAGGTTATACCGCGCACACGCAGCATCCAGGATCGCGTTGATCAACGCGTCGTAGGGCATCCCCAGCGCGTCCGCTTCCAGGACGAGGTCGCTCAGGCCGGGATAGAGGCCCGGCAGCGGATTCACCTCCAGGATGTACGGCTTGTCGCCGTCGTCGGCGTCGAGGCGGAAGTCGACGCGGGCCACATCTACGCAGCCGGTGACGCGGAAGACGGCCGCGGTCAGCCAGTTGAGCTGCTGAATCAGCCTGGGAGCCAGCGGCGCGGGGCAGAGATAACGAAAATCGTCCGCCCATTCGGTCTTCATCCGGTTGGTGTAGACCCCGCCCTCGCTCGCCGGGTATTGTGCGAAGTCCACCTCCAGGGGCGGCAGGAAGCGCAATCCCTGAAACACCCGCTCAGCCTGTTCATCCTGCGGCACACGCCAGGCCGCCGGCCCGGCCAGGTTACCGACCACCCCGACCGTCACCTCGCGGCCGCGGATGAACCGCTCGGCCAGGATCGGCTGGCGGTAGCGCGCGATCTGCTCGGCTAGCTGGTCGCGCAGCTCGGCTTCGTCAGTGACGATCGAGCTCGCGCTGACGCCCATCCCCGTGCCCTCGCGGCTCGGCTTGACGAATAGGGGAAAGACCAGATCAGGATCGAGCGGCTCGTCGGCGCGCTCAAAGACCTGGAATGCCGGGGTCGGCAGGCCGTGGAACGCCAGCACCCGCTTGGTCATCGGCTTGTCCAACGTCAGCGCCAGGGTCAGCACCCCGCTGCCGGTGTACGGCACGCGTAGCATCTCCAGGATGGCCGGCACATGAGATTCCCGGCTGTCGCCCCAGTGCCCCTCGCAGATGTTGAAGCAGATGTCCGGGGCAAGCTGCGGCAGGGTCTCCGCCAGCGAAAGATTGCCCTCCAGGAAGGTGGCGCGATGTCCGCCGGCCTCCAGCGCCGCGCAGATCGCCTCCACCGTCACCGGTGAGTCGAGATCGGCCCAGGCATCGGCGGGCATCCCCGCGTACTTGGGCGCGTTTTTCTTCAAGTTCGCCAGCACAGCGACGTTGAGACCCATGCGTTCCTCCATGCGGACCACCGACGATTGACGATGAATCAAGGTCCATCGTCAATCGTCAGTCATCCTGCGTCATTCCCGCCGATGCCCATTCCCTGCGGGCGCAGCGACGACTTGCGGCGGGAGCGACATCCAGGCGAGCGCGTCCGGCGCAGTGGCGGCAACCTCGGCGTCACGCCGATGCACTTCGTCGAAGCCTTCCGGCTTGATCTGCGTGCTGGCGCCGCTCAAGAGGCCGAAGACGCCTTCTTGCCCCGCGGCTTGATGCGGCAGCGCGCGCTCCGGGCGGGCGACGGTGTGGCCGGTGTAGTCGTTCGGCTCGCTGTAAGTGGTGATGAACCCCTCGAAGTTGCGCAACACCACCTTGCCGGGCGCCTGGCTGATGAGGTATTGCGGCATGACCGGGATCTTGCCGCCGCCGCCGGGTGCATCCACGACGTAGGTGGGGATGGCGTAGCCGCTGGTGTGGCCGCGCAGCCCTTCGATGATCTCAATACCCTTGCTGATCGTGGTGCGGAAGTGGCCCGCGCCCTCCACCAGGTCGCACTGGTAGAGGTAATAGGGCCGCACGCGGTTGCGCACCAGCTTGTGGATGAGCTCGCGCATCACCTCGACCGAATCGTTGATGCCGGCAAGCAGCACGGTCTGCGCGCCCAGCGGGATGCCGGCGTCGGCCAGGCGGGCCAGTGCGGTCGCGACCTCGGCCGTCAGCTCCTTGGCGTGGTTGAAATGGATGTTCATCCACAGCGGGTGGAAGGAACGCAGCATCTCCGTCAGCTCGGGCGTGATGCGCTGCGGCATGAAGACCGGCACCCGGCTGCCGATGCGGATGATCTCGACGTGCTCGATGGCGCGCAGGCGGCGCAGGATGTCTTCCAGCACCTTCGGCGGCAGCAGCAGCGGGTCGCCGCCGGAGAGCAGCACGTCCCGCACCTGGGGCGTGGCCGCGATATACTCGATCTGCCGGTCATAGTCCCCGCGGGAAAACTGCGCGGAAGGATCACCGACGATGCGGCTGCGGGTGCAATAGCGGCAGTAGCTGGCGCACTGAGTGGTGACCAGCATCAGCACGCGATCGGGATAGCGATGCACCAGGCCGGGCACCGGGCTGTGGGCTTCCTCGTTGAGCGAGTCTTGGACCATGCCATCGAACGCGGCCAACTCCCGGTTGGTCGGGATCACCTGGCGGCGGATGGGACAGTTCGGGTCGTCCGGATCAATCAGCGACGCGAAATACGGCGTGATATCGACGCGGAAGTGATGGCTGCGAATGCCCTCGATCTCCGCGGGGGTCAGGTTGATCACCTGACTGAGTTCCTCCAGGGTGTTCAGGCGATGGCTGAGCTGCCACCGCCAGTCGTTCCATTGTGCGTCGGGCACATCCGCCCAGAGGGGCGCGCGACAGGATGGGCAGGAGCGCCGTTGGGGAGGCTCCTCTGCGGCAACGACTTCAAGTTCGGCTACGGTATTCATATCTTCACCCTCTCATCGGACTAGAGTCTGGACAAAACGAAACCCCTGCGACCAAATCAAACAGCAGGCCCGGCGCACGCAGTGCGTGCGCGAAGCGAGCATGGTCACAGGGGCAAATGGAATCGTGTTGATTATATCGGGCCCTACCAACGCGGACGCCTTGCATTTGGCGCCCTACTGGCGGTCACCCAGCCTTAGGAAACTTAGAATTCGTCCTCGTCCTCGATCTCGATCTCGATCTCATCCTCAAAGTCATCGGCCAGCGGGGCTTCGGAGTCCCAGTCTCCATCAGCTTCGCCGGAAGCGAAAAACTCGAGCGCATTTGCAGGAGCACCACATTCCGGACACGCTCGCGGCCGGCGCGCTTTGACGCCGACTCCGATGTGGCCGCACTCCATGCACTCCCATTCGCCGGTCGAATCCGGCTCCGGTTGTCTTGCCAGCCGCAGCATACGGCCTCGCTCTTGAGAACGCGCAGCTTACACATGCTGCACTACGCCAATATTGTAACAGGTAGGCCGTTAATGTCAATTCTACCCCAGAACGTTTGACAGCCCATCCCCCCTGTGGCATACTCCGGCTAACCGAAATCATAGCGACTGCGAACCGGGCAAGTAGCGGCGGACCGGGCTTCAGCGAGCCTCGGAAGGTGGAAGCGAGGCGGTCACGGCGCCGGCGAATGGGCCGGGGAGTCGGGCGGTGAACCCGTTAAACGCCAGCGCGTTAAACGCCAGTAGCTCGCCCCGGAGACGCCACCGTTACCAGGGCGCGCGATGTGGAGGTATCCGCATCGGCAGAGCGGGGCCGGTTCACGGTCCAAGCAGGGTGGCACCGCGAGGCACGCCTCGTCCCTGGCATAATGCTGGGGACGAGGCGTTTTTTGTTGGCTGGCAGCGAATCATCGGTCACGAGTAACCAGTGACGAGTACCCATTTCTCATTATTGGTCACTCATTGCTCGTTATCCACGGAAGGGGAATATCATGGAGAAGAAACGCATCCTCACCGGCGACCGGCCCACCGGCCGGCTGCACCTGGGGCATTACGTCGGCAGCCTGCGCAATCGCGTGCGCTTGCAGGACGAGTACAACTGCTCGTTCATCATCGCCGACCTGCACATGCTGACCACTAAGAACAGCCGCGAGGACATCGAGACCATCGCGGAGAACGCGCGCGGTCTGGTGCTGGACTATCTGAGCGCGGGGATTGACCCTGTCAAGTCCACCATCTTCCTGCAGTCCGCGATCCACGAGACCTACGAGCTGGCGCTGATCTTCGGCAACCTGGTGACGGTGCCGCGTCTGGTGCGCGTACCCAGCATCAAAGAAATGGCCCGCGCCGCGATGATTGACGTGGAGACAATTCCGTTCGGGCTGCTGGGCTATCCCGTCCTCCAGGCCGCCGACATCCTGCTCCCGCGCGCTCACCTGGTCCCGGTCGGCAAGGACAACCAGGCGCACGTCGAGGTCACGCGGGAGATCGCGCGGCGCTTCAATAACCAGTATGGCGACATCTTCCCGATCCCGGACGACCTGGTGGAGGGCGACACGCTGCCCGGCACCGACGGCCAGGCGAAGATGAGCAAGTCGCTGGGCAACGCGATCTTCCTTTCCGACAGCGCGACGACGGTGCGCAAGAAGGTGCACAGTATGTACACCGATCCCAACCGCATCCGCGCCGACATCCCCGGCACGGTGGAAGGCAACCCGGTCTTCACCTACCTTGACCAGTTCGACCCGGACCAGGGGGCGGTGGCCGATCTTAAGGAACGCTACCGCGCAGGCACCGTCGGCGATGTGGAGGTGAAGAATCGGCTGACGGATGTGCTGAACGCCTTCCTCGACCCGATGCGCCAGCGCGCGGCGCACTATTCCGCGGAGAGCGGCTACGTGGACGAGGTGATCTACGACGGCACCTTGCGCTACCGCGAGATCGCCGCGGAGACGCTGCGCGAGGTCAAGAAAGCCATGGGTCTCTCCGCCACCTTCAACCGCATTTCCCGGAAGGCGGAGGAGCGGGCGAAGAAGCGCGGCAAGGCGACGGGGTGACAGGGCGACACGGGGACACAGTGACTGACCGGAATTCACTTTGCACCTTTCACCTTTCACTTTTCTCCTTGCACAACAGGCGCAGCCATGATCAATCACGCTTGTGCCATCCTCTTCGACCTCGGTGATACGCTCGTAGATCTAGGCGAGGGCCGGGGGGACTATGAGGCGCGGTTGGCTGTGCGTGGGGCGCGGGTCTACGACGCACTGGCCGCCCTGGGCGCGCCGGTGACAGACCGGCAGGGCTTCGCCGCCGCGCTGGCGCACGACAGCGAGGCGGACTACCAGGCCGCGGTGGCCGAGCAGCGCGGCATTGACATCTACGATGTGCTGCGCCGGTTCCTGCCGAGGCGGGGCGTCTCGGCCGAGGAGGCATGGGTGCGAGCAGGCGGCGAGGCGTTCTATTCAGGGACGCCGGCGAGCGCTGGGCTGCGCACGGGCGCACTTGAACTGCTGGGCGCGCTGCGCGGCCTGGGCCTCCGGCTGGGCGTGATCTCGAACACGCTGGCGCCCAAGCCTTTCATGGATCGTTCACTGGCTGGCCACGGGCTGCTGGAGTTCTTCCCGGTGCGCATCTATTCGTCCGAGATCGGCGTCGCCAAGCCGCACTCCCGCCTCTTCCGGGCAGCGCTGGGGGCGCTCGACATCGCGCCGGCGCGCGCCGTCTACGTGGGCGACCGGCTGCTGACGGACGTGGCGGGCGCGCAGGCCGCGGGGATGAAGGGCATGCTCATCGAGGTGGCGCATCGGGTCGAGCACGACCCGGCGATCCGGCCGGACGCCCGCATCCGGGAGCTGCCTGAGCTGCTGGCGGTGCTGCCCGCGCTGCTGCCGTGCCCCGCTTCGCACAGCATCCCTATAGAATCCTGGTGATGGAATTATCGCTGCGTAATGACCGCAAATCGGAGAGTGTATGACAACCTTGCCCCCCGTCGCGATGGATGATCTGGTTGACCGTTTGACCGCGCTCCTGCGCACGCCCAGCCCCACCGGCGACACCCAGGAGGCGCTGGCGTTGGTCGCCGGCTGGCTGCGTGAGTTGGGCTTAACGCCACAATTCACCCGGAAGGGCGCACTGACCGTGACCCTGCCCGGCAAACGAGACGACGCGCCGCGCGCGGTCACCGGCCACGTGGACACCCTGGGCGCGATCGTGACGCAGATCAAACCCAACGGCCGGCTCGCGTTCGATCGCATCGGCGGCTATCCGCTCTTTGCGGTCAACGGTGAGTACTGCTGGGTGCGCACCGCGCAGGGCCGCAGCCCCACCGGCACTGCGCTGCTGGTCAAGTCGTCGGTCCATGTTCACCGCGAGCCGGTGCGCGACAAAGAATGGCGGCCGGACGAGGTGGAAATCCGCCTGGATGCGCCGGTCAAAAGCGCCGACGAGGTGCGGGCGCTCGGCATCGAGGTCGGCGACCTCATCGCCTGGGACCCGCGCACGGCCGTCACTGAGACCGGTTATGTGAAGTCGCGGCACCTGGACGACAAAGCGGGCGTTGCGGTGATGTTGGCTGCGCTGCGTACGGTGATCGCGAGCGAAACCACTCCCGCCCAACGGGTCACGTTCCACTTCAGCAACTTCGAGGAGGTGGGTCACGGTGCGGCCGCGGGGATCCCGGAGGACGTGGCCGAGCTGATCGCCGTGGACATGGGGGCGCTCGGCGAGGGATTGCAGGGCGACGAGCATTCGGTCAGCATCTGCGCCAAGGACAGCGGCGGCCCGTACGATCTGGCGCTGCGCCGACGGTTGGTCAGCCTGGCGCAGGCGCACGCGATCCCGTTCAAGCTCGACATCTATCCCTTCTATGGTTCGGATGCGGAGGCCGCGCTGCGCGCCGGCGGCGACTATCGCATCGGCCTGCTGGGGCCGGGGGTGGACGCCTCGCATTCGTTCGAGCGGACGCACCGCGACGCGCTGGAAGCCTCGACGCGGCTGCTGTTGGCGTATCTGGTGGACGATAGACTCTAGACGATAAGTAATAGACGCTGGACGCTGGTCCATCGTCGCAAAGGAGCACGAGCGGATGGAACCCCCGAAGAATTACTTCATTGACATGGACGGCGTGCTGGTCACCGGCGGCACGATGATCCCCGGTGCGGATGAGTTCCTGGCCCGGTTGAAGGCACGCGAGGCGAAATACCTGATCTTGACGAACAACTCGCGCTACACGCCGCGGGATCTGGCCTACCGGCTGCAAAGCACGGGGCTGGAAGTGCCGCCGGAGAACATCTTCACATCGGCGATGGCGACGGCGCGCTTCCTGCAGGCGCAGATGCCCAACGGCACGGCGTTCGTCCTGGGGTCAAGCGGCTTGACGTGGGCGCTCCACGAGGTGGGGTATGTCAGCACTGAACGCAACCCCGATTACGTCGTGCTGGGCGAGGCGGAAAACTACACGATGGAGATGTTCACCCAGGCTGTGCGGTTGATCGAGGGCGGGGCGCGCTTCGTGGCGACGAATCCCGACCCCAGCGGCCCAACCGAAGGGGGCACGATGCCGGCATGCGGCGCAGTCGCGGCGCTGATCGAGCGGGCCAGCGGCGTCAATGCGCTCTTCGTCGGCAAGCCGAACCCGTTGATGATGCGCATGGCGCTCAAATACATCGGCGCGCACTCAGAGAACACGGTGATGGTCGGCGATCGCATGGAGACCGACGTGATCGCCGGTGTGCAAAGCGGCTTGGAAACCATCCTGGTGCTGACCGGCGTCACGCGCCGGGAAGACGTGGTGCGCTACCCCTTCCGCCCCAAGACCATCGTGGAGTCAGTTGCCGACATCGAGCCGTAGGCGCCGTTGGCCGCAAGTCAATCATCTCGCTGAGCAAGGCCGCCCCTTCGCCTGCACTCCGCACCGCTCACACGGGACGTGCGGCCAAGAGGGTCTCTTGTGTTTGACCCGGCGCTGCCTTAACCAGCGCGTTGCGCAGGACTTCCGCGGCATCCTCCGGCGTAACGGGGTTGATGTAGAAGCCGGAGCCCTCCTCGAAGCCGGCCGGCCGGGTCAAGCGCGGGATGATCTCCAGGTGCCAGTGAAAATCCTGGGCGATCGTGACCCAGTAGCCCGTGTGGGGGCGGCGAAACGGCGCAGTGTGGATCAGATAGTTGAACGGCGGATCGTTCAGCGCGGTGCGCATCTTCAGCAAGATGTCTTTCAACGCCTGCGCCAGCAAGGCAAACTCCGGCTCGGTGATGTTGGTATAGTCGCAGTTGTGCGCCTTGGGCAGAATCCACGTCTCATAAGACACGCGGGCGGCGAAGGGGGAGAGCACGACAAAGGCATCGTTCTCGAACACGATACGCTCGCGCGTCATCCGCGTCTCCTGCCGCAGGATATCGCAAAAGACGCAGCGGCGCTTGAAGTCATAGTAGCGCAGCGCACCGGCCAACTCCTCTTTCACGCGCTTGGGCGTGACAGGCGTGGCGATAAGCTGTGAGTGTGCGTGCGTGAGCGTGGCACCGGCCAGATACCCCTGATTCTTGAAGATCAAGACGTATTTGAACCGATCGTCGCCGCCCAGGTCGCGCATCCGATCGCGGTAGACGCGGAGCACATCGGCGATGTGCGGCTCCGGCAGATCCACCAGTTCCAACGCGTGGTCGGGCGTCTCGACGATCACCTCGTGCGCGCCGATCCCGGCCAGGCGGTCGAACATCCCCAGGCCCTCCCGCTCCAACTTGCCCTCGATCCGCAGGACAGGATACTTGTTCGGCAACACGCGCACGCGCCAGCCCGGCGTATTGGGCTGGGTGCCGTGCTGCCGGATGGCATGGATTTCGTGCGGGTCGCGCTGTTCCTGGCCGCCGCAAAACACACACGGCCCGGCCTGCCGATCGGCGACAGGTAGTGTCATTTGATCGGGACGCAAGGATCGCTCCGGCGCGATGATCACCCAACGGCCCATTACGGGATCACGACGTAGTTCAGACACAAGAGCCTCCTGGGATATGGAGCGTGAAATGTGACGCGGAGGACATTTTCAAGGTCAGCGCTCTCCGCTCCCCACCCCACGATCAAGCGGCCTACCGGTGCTTGCCAAACTCGCGCGCCGCCTCGACGAGCGCCCCCTCATTTTCCGGTGGAAAGGCAAGCGGCTGATCCGGCGCCAGGATCAAACCGCCCTCAGGGCCGGCCTGATCTATCGCTGCGCGGGCCGCGCGGCGCACCTGCTCCGGCGTGCCGCGCAGCATGACATCGCTGGCGACGCCCCCGAAGATTGTGAGCCGGCGGCCGTAATGCGCGCGCAGCAGCGCCAGATCGCATACATCAGTTTGCAGATTAAAGACGCTCACGCCGGCATCCAACAGCGGGCCGATGAAGGCCTCGGCGCGGCCGCAGGTGTGAAAGAAGACCGGGGCGCCGGCCTCCCGATACACCGCGATCACCCGGGCAAGCTGCGGCAGGAACAACCTGCGCCACATGGCCGGGCTGAGATACGGGCCGGTGTTGCCGGCGTAGTCGTCGGCCAGCCAACCGGCCTCCGCGCCCGCGGCCAGATACCCGCGCGCGGCCGCCACATGATGGTCGGCGATGCGTTCAAACAACGCGGCGCAGGCCACAGGTTCGGCGATCAAAGCCAGCATCGCCCGATCCATGCCCACCAGCGTACAGAAACGATCGAGCAAGCCTGCGCCGTGCTGCCCGATGACGAGCGTCTGCGCCGGATCGAGGCCCTCCAGCAGCCCGACAAAGAGCGCCGGATCGTCACCGCGCGGCGGGACCGGCAACGCCAGCGCCCCAGCGGCAGTGCGGGCAGGCGGCGTCGCGGCATACGATTCGGCCGGCTCATCCGCGCCCGCAGCATAATCTGCCGGCAGCGGCGCCCAGGTCACTCCCCAGGCATCCTGCCCCGTGCGCGGCGGCTTGCGACCGATGTGATCCACCAGCCGATACGCGCCTTCGCCCGCGTAGGGCACATGCTCAGGGCCCTCGTGCCGGATGGCCCGCAGCAGATTGTCTTTCTTTGACATCTTCCCGGCCTATGCCCTCAACCTGCAGGATGGGGACGCTGAATTGTACCCGCATTCGTGTAAGGCGCCCAAAAGTGCGGTATAATGGGCCTGGACGGAGCGCAGCAGTGCCAGCATCCGCCACCTTCACGCACTGGAGGCCACGATGAAAGCCAGCGACATCATGAAAAGCGATGTAACCACCCTGAGCCCGACAGCCTCGATCCAGGAGATCGCCCGCACCTTTCGCGAGCGCGGCATCGGCGGGGCGCCCGTGGCAGACGCCGAGAGCGGGGGGCGTGTGATCGGCATCGTCACTGAAGTTGACCTGATCGCCAGGCACGCACGGCCGCACCTGCCCCGCTTTCTGCCGCTGCTGGATGCGCGGATTCCGCTTGGCTCACAGCGCGAGTACCGCGAGATCCTCCGGCGCATCCTGGCTACGACAGCCCGGGAGATCATGACCACCCCAGTCAAGACCGTGGATGCGGACGCCGATCTGGAAGAAGTGGCGACGCTGATGGTGGAAGGCAAAGCCAACCCGGTGCCGGTCTTACGCGACGGCGTGCTGATCGGCATTATCAGCCACAGCGATCTGATTGCACACCTGGAAGAAGCGACCGCGCCGGCGGACGAGGGCTGATCGTTCGGCTAATCCGCCAGACGGTTCTCCAGCACCATCCGCGGGTCGAAGTTGTCCAGTTGCAGGTACCACACCGCTGCATCCAGCAGCGCCTGCTGCGGCGCCATGCCGATCAGCTCGCAAGACGCAATGCTCACGCCGTAACGCGCGGCCTCCCGGCGCACCATCTCCACGACGCGGTGAATGGGGGTCCTGCGGAAGTCGGTGAAGTCAATGCTCACCTGCGCTTTGTCGTTGACCAGCAGCCCCAACGCCCTGACGTGACGGAACCCGCCGCTGGTGTAGCGGATTGCCTTCGCAATCGCCTTGGCGATCTCGACCTGGTCCGTGGTCAGGTAGATGTTGTATGCCACCAACGGCGCGCGGGCGCCGATGATGGTCGCGCCGGCGGACCCGATTTGCGCCGGCCCGAAATCCGGGCAGCGCGATGGCTCGGTGGCGATCTCGGCTTTCAGGGCTTCGTATTCTCCGCGCCGGATGTCGGTGATGCTCACACGATCGGGCCGCGTGGCGGCCTCTTCGTACAGATAGACGGGGATGCCCAGTTCCGCGCCGACGCGCTCGCCCAGTGCGCGCGCCAGCGCAACACAGGTAGGCATCTCAACACCGCTGAAGGGGACAAACGGCACCACGTCGGTCGCGCCGATGCGCGGATGTGCGCCCTGGTGTTGCTCCAGATCAATCAGGCCGGCGGCGGTCTTGATCGCGTCGAACATCGCAGGCACCAGCGCTTCGGGCGGCGCCAACAACGTGAAGACCGAGCGGTTGTGATCGGCATCGCTTTCGATATCGAGCAGGCGCACCGCGGCATGGCTGCGGATCGCGGCAGCGATGCGATTAATGACCTCTGGACGGCGCCCCTCGCTGAAGTTGGGCACGCATTGAACAAGAGATTGCACGGGGATGCCTCGCTGCATGGTTGCTGATGAACGTTACTCACGATTCTACATCGGCTGGACGGTCTCCGCAACTCTCTCCGGTGCCACACGCAGCCGACGGTGCGCTATTTGCCACCGCCCCTGCCAGGCGTTACAATGCCTGACGATTTGACGATGATCATAAAGCTCTTCCTGTTCCAACCGCTTGGGCCGGCCATCATCCTAGTGGGCGGCATCTTAATCTTGCAGTTTGCGCGCCGGCTGGCCGCGCGCCGGGCAGCGCAGGCCGGGTTGATCCCCCGGGTGCCTGGCGCGGCCATCTTCGCCGAACCGCAGCTTTTCCGCCTGCGACTACTGGTTGCCCTGCTGACCCTCCTGGCTGCTGCGCTCCTCTTGTTTACGTTCCGCCGACCCTCCACGGCACACATGACCTTATCATGGTCATGGCAGCCGCTCACGGTCGCGGGCAGCGTGCTCCAGTGGCGCATGGATAGCTGGAACTGGCTGACGGGCCTGTTGATCCTGCTGATCTGCACGGCTGCGGTGCTGCTGGATGCTGACCCGCCCGCTGAGGGATCAAGCGCGACGACGCGCCGCGATCGGATCGGCATCGGCTTGGAACGGACGTTGGGCCTCGGCGCCGCGGCCCTGATTTTCACCAGCAGCGGCAATGTCCTGACGCTTGCAAGCAGTTGGCTCGTGCTGGATGGGGCGCTGGGCTGGTGTCTACGACCGGCTGAACGTGCGGAGCCGGCGAGCCGCGCCTGGGGGCTCCTCAGCCTGTCGGGCGTATTGCTGCTTGGCGTGTTGGCGCTGCTCGGCGAGGGCGGCCTGCGCGCGGATCTGACCACGCCATCTATGGATTTCTGGGAGATCGCGCTGTTGTGGCTCGCCGCGCTGATCCGGGCCGGCGTCTACCCCCTGCACCTCTGGCTGATCGGGCCGGGCCGGGTAAATTCAAGCGGGCGGCTCGTCTTGAGCGCCCTGGCGCCGATGGCGGGCCTCTGGATGTTGGCCCGAATTCATGCCATCGCATCGGCCGACTGGCTCCATCGGCCCGAATGGGCAGCCCTGGGCGCAGCGTCGCTGTTTGGGACCGCGTTGGTGGCGTGGACAGAGACCGATGAAACCTGGCGGCTGCGTTGGATTGCGATCAACCGCGCCAGCCTGGTCGTCCTGGCCGCGTATATGGCGGGCCTGGCTGCGCCGGAAACGCTGGCGTGGGCGCTCGTCATGTTCGCCCTGGGGTACACCCTGTTCGCGGTGGGGCGCGAGGCCCGGGTGCGGCGCGGGTGGCAGGCGCCCGTCTGGCTGGCCGCAGTGGCGCTGTGGGGCCTGCCCGGCACGCCCGGCTTCCTGGCGCGTTCGGCCCTGGTCTACCCGACCGAGCTGCCGTGGGCGATCCCGCTGTTTGGCGTGATCGTTCTAGCCGAGGCGCTCCTGGTTGCCGCGCTATGGCAGAGCGCCGCGGGCGCGCCTGAGGCGCAGCCCGTGGCCGACTCGCCCACCCGCTCGCGCCGCACCGACGGCTGGCAACCCGCAACCGCGTTGGGCCTCGCCATCGTTGCCCTCGCTATGCCGCTGATCCTCTGGGGCCTGCTGCCGAATCTGCTGGCGCGCGCGGCCGGCTGGCCCGCCGGTGAGGCTTTCCCCTCCTTGTGGGCGGCTGTGACGCACGCCCGGCGGTCGGTTTGGGCGGGCCTGGGGCTCTCCGCGGCGCTTGGCGTGCCGCTCGGCCTCTTCCGGACGCGCATCTTCGCCGGCATGCGCGGCTGGCAGCGCGGCGTCACGGGCATCGTGAGCCTGAACTGGCTCTATCGCGCCGCGGATGGCGGGCTGAAGATGGCCGGCGGCGCCTTGCAGTACTTCGCGCGCCTCGGCGAAGGGGAAGGCTACCTGGGCTGGCTGGCGCTGGCCGGGTTGTTGCTGTGGGTTCTGCTGCGAGGGTAAATGTCTCTGGCTGATCTCTTGCGCCAATTGGGCACCCTGATCGGCCTGCCGGCCGTGTTGCTGGCAGGCGCGGGCAGTCTCCTCATCGTGATCCCGCGCGATTGGCGCGCGAATCTGTTCGGTTACGCCCTGGTGTCGGTGATGTTGTCCCTGTTGTTGATGCGCGGGATACCGGGAGGCGCGATACCACGCTTTCCGACGGAGTGGGCGTTATTACAGACGATCGTCGGCGGGTTGATCGCCGTGATCTTGTTCTTGTCCGCGCGGCAATTGCACTGGGTTCCAGGCGCACCGGGCGGTTGGGCGACGCGGTTTCCGGTCATGGCCTCGCTGACCAGCTTTCGCGCCCTCGCGTTGGGGCTCGCCGCGGTGGTCTTCTTTGCGGTGCACAAGCAGGTGACCCTGCCCGGCCTCGATGCCTTATTTCGCGACGCGGTGCTTTGGCTGACCTTGACCAGCCTGATGGGGCTCGCTCTGCACGAAGAGCCGATGCATGCGGGCCTGTGCCTGTTGGTCTTCCTGGGCGGCGCCGAGCTGCTGCTGTTCACGTTGGTCCAAGATCGGACGCTCGTCGGGATCTGGTTCGGCACCCAACTGCTGTTGGGGTTGGCCGCAGCATATCTGGTGATGGCGCGCGGACTGGCTGTGCCCCGGTCGGGCGCCCAGGAGTTTGATTCGGACGATGCAGCCAACGGCGCGGGAGGTGGGCTATGATCGCCGGGCCTGCGCTGCTGCTGGGCGTGTTGCTGCTCGCATCCGGGGTCGCCTATCTGGCGCGCCGGATCGAGGCTGTCGCAGCCCTGGTCGCCGCAGCAGTCACCGGCGTGCTGGCGTTGATGCTCGGCCAGTTGCCGCTGACCGCCGCCATCCGGGTCGCCGGCCGACCGATTTTCCTCGGCCAACCCCTGACGCTGGGCGGGCTTTCGCTGCGCATCACCGCTGCTTCCCGGCCGCTCTTGATCCTGTTGCTGGCGGCCGCGGCGGTCACCTTCGTGTTGGCCTGGCGCACTTATCAGGGGCGCACGTTCTACCCGTTCGGCCTCGCGCTGGTCGCGCTGTGGAGCAGCGTTATCTTGCTCCAACCGCTGCTGTTTGCGCCGTTCGGGCTGGTGCTGACCGCGATCCTGGCGGTTTTCCTCATCCAGGCCGGCCGGCCCGGCGAGACGCGCGGGGCCTGGCGGCAGTTGCTGTTTCCGACGCTCTCGTTGCCCATCTTTGTGGTCGCCGGGTGGTACATTGACCAGGCGCCGCTCAATCCCGACGACACCTCCCCGTACCGCATCGCTGGCTGGCTGCTCATTGCGGGGTTCGTGCTGCTTCTCCAGCCGGCGCCCCTGCATGTTGCGATCCCGGCTGTGGCCGAACAGTCGCCGCCGGTGGTGGCCGCCTTCCTTTGGATCGGCGGCCAGGCGGTCACGCTGTATCTGCTGCAACGCTTTCTGGTCACTTATCCCTGGTTGAGTGATGCGGTGGACAGCGCGCGCTGGCTGTTATGGCTGGGCGTTCTGACGGCGGTGCTGGGCGGGCTGCTGGCCGCTGTGCAACGCCGGTTGGGGCGGATGATGGGGTGTGCGGCGGTGTACGACTACGGCGTCATGATCGTGGCGCTGGGCCTGGGGGGCACGGCTGGGCTGCCGACCGCCATCTGGCTGCTGATCACGCGTACGTTTGCCCTGTTGACGCTAGCCACGGGCGCGGCGATCATCCGGCACCACATGGAAGGCGACCGGATCAGCCAGCTCTCCGGCGCGGTCTCCCGCCTGCCGCTGGCGGTTTGCGCCTTGATTGTCGGCGGATTTGCGCTGGCCGGCATGCCGCTGACCGCCCAATTCGCCTCGCGCTGGGCGCTGATCCAACTGGTCGCCGAGAACGATCCCCGCTGGGCCTTCCTGCTGCTGGTCGGCGCGCTGGGCGTGGTCGCGGCAACCGTGCGCTGCGGCCAGGCCTGTTTCGGCGGCCTCACCGACTCCCCCGTGGAACGCGAGCCGCGTAGCGCGGCGATGCTGGCCGCCCTCCTCATCCTGTGCGGTGTGCTGCTGGGCCTGCTGCCCCAGCTTCTCACCGGGCCGGTCGCGTCTGCTATCCTGCCGCTCGCCACGCTTGGACAGTGAACCTGATAGGTTTTGATAGGCTGATCGGCATATAGTCGCAATCCGAACATTGCTGAGCGACGCAAGGGGAACAAGGCGTTCTGAGGGCCGATAGGACCGAAGAAACAGACGCCCGGCGTTGTGAGCATTGTGGCCGCGCTCAGAATGACAGCGATCAAGATTCGAGAGAATACCATGGGACGATCCTCCCGCATCAGCGGATTCTACAACCTATCCCCGGCCGATCGCCGCCGCATCGTCGCCGATTGGGCCGCGCCGACGCCGGAGCAGGCGTCTGCCATCGTCGAGCAATTGGACCTGCCCGGCGGGCTCGACCTCGCCCAGGCCGACAAGATGGTGGAAAACGTGATGACGACCTACGCGCTGCCGTTCGGGATCGCCACAAATTTCCTGGTCAACGGCCGGGATGTCTTGACCCCGATGGTGATCGAAGAACCGTCCGTCGTGGCGGGAGCCAGCTTCGCCGCCCGACTGGTGCGCGCAGGCGGCGGGTTTCACACCGAAAGCACCGAGCCGCTGATGATTGGACAGATTCAGGTGCTCGATCTGGCCGATGTGCCGGCCGCGGCCGCAAAGGTCACCGGCCAGAAGCAGCGGCTCATTGATCTCGCCAACAGCACGGATCCGGTGGTGGTCAGCCTGCACGGCGGCGCGCGCGATGTTGAGGTGCGCCCGATCGCCGACAGCCCGGTCGGGCCGATGCTGGTGATCCACCTGATCTACGATTGCCGCGACGCGATGGGCGCCAACATGGTGAACACCGCGTGCGAGGCGCTGGCGCCGCTGGTCGAAGAGATCACCGGCGGCCGCGTCACCCTGCGCATCCTTTCTAACCTTGCCGACCGCCGGCTGGTGCGAGCGCGCGGGGTCGTGCCCGTATCCGCGTTGACCACGGAGCAATTCCCCGGCGAGCAGGTTGCGCAGCGGATCGTCGAAGCCTACGCGCTCGCGGCGGTGGATCCCTATCGCGCGGCGACGCACAACAAGGGCATCATGAACGGCGTGGATGCGGTGGTCGTCGCCACCGGCAACGATTGGCGCGCCATCGAGGCCGGCGCGCACGCCTATGCTGCCCGCGACGGCGGCTACCGGTCCCTCTCGACCTGGTCCCTGGCGCCGGGCGATCCGGCCGCGGGCAAAGAACCGGCACTGGTGGGCAGTCTGGAGCTGCCGCTGGCCGTCGGAACGGTCGGCGGCGCCACCCGCGTGCATCCACTGGCCCGGCTGGCGCTCGACATCATGGGCGTGAGGAGCGCACGTGAGCTGGCCGAGATCATTGCGGCGGTGGGACTGGCCCAAAACCTGGCCGCCCTTCGCGCACTGGCGACTGAAGGCATCCAGCGGGGGCACATGGCGCTCCACGCCCGGCAGATCGCCATCGCAGCGGGCGCGCAACCCGATGAGGTGGACCGCCTGGCATCGGCCCTGGTCGCCGAACGCAAGATTCGCGTGGATCGCGCCCAGGAGCTGCTGGCGGGGATGCGCAGCGGCTGAGAAGACCGGTGACTGAAATCACCAGCTCGCATGTAAGATGCGTTGAAACGCACTGCACCCGTAACGGCAACCCGTTTCAATGGGTCCGGCATAGCAGCCTACGGTTTCAACCGTAGCAGCGGGGCTCCAGGAGTATTGTTTTATGCTAGTACCAGATCGAGCTGTAGGAATCGTCGGTTACGGGGCCTATGTCCCGCGTTACCGCCTGCCGGCGGCTGAAGTGGCGCGCGTGTGGACGGGCGGCAGCGGTGGGCTGCCGATCAAAGAGAAAGCCGTAGCCGGATTGGACGAGGACACCCTGACCATGTCCATCGAGGCCGCACGCAATGCGCTGGCCCGCGCCCAAATCAATCCGCAGGACATCCGCGCGGTGTGGGTGGGCAGTGAGTCGCACCCGTACGCGGTCAAGCCCACCTCCACCATCGTCGCGGAAGCCATCGGTGCAACGCCCTACACCCAGGCGGCCGACCTGGAGTTCGCCTGCAAGGCGGGCAGCGAGGCCATCGTGATGGGCGTCGGCATCGTCGGCTCAGGCATGGGGCGTTACGTTCTGGCGATCGGCATGGACACGGCGCAGGGGCGGCCCGGCGACGCGTTGGAATACACGGCGGCCTCCGGCGGCGCAGCGTACATCGTCGGGCCTGCCGAGGAGAGCGTGGCGGTGTATGAGGCGATGCTCTCGCACGTCACCGACACGCCGGACTTCTGGCGCCGCGCCCACGCCTATTATCCGAGCCACGGCCATCGCTTTACGGGCGAGCCGGCGTATTTCGAGCACCTCACCAGCGCCGGCCGCGAGCTGATGGCCGAGCTAGGCACGCAGCCGGCGGATTACACCTACGCGGTCTTCCATCAGCCGAACACCAAGTTCCCGCAGCGCGCGGCCGAGATCCTGGGCTTCACGCCGGAGCAGATCAAGACCGGGCTGCTGGTGCCCGTCATCGGCAACACCTACGCCGGCTCGTCGCTGATCGGCCTGACTGCGGTGCTGGATGAAGCCAAACCGGGCGACCGCATCCTCATGGTCTCATTCGGCTCCGGGGCCGGCGCCGACGCGTTTTCGATCCGTGTCACCGAGCGCATCCTTGAAGCCCGCGACCGCGCGCCCAAGACGCAAGATTACATCGCGCGGCGGGTGGTCGTTGACTACGCCACCTACGTGCGGTATCGGCATAAGCTGCAGATGAAGTAGACGGGTAAATGGGCACATTGGTACATGGGTAATCAGTAAACACCGAGGCAACCATGCGAGACGTAGTCATCATCGGGATCGGCCAGACGCCGGTCGGGGAACATTGGGAGAAATCGCTGCGGCACCTGGCCCACGACGCGATCATCGCCGCGATGGCGGATGCGGGGATCGAAATCGCGGACGCGCTGTATGTCGGCAACATGCTTTCCGGGCAGTTGGCCGGCCAGGAACACCTGGGCGCACTGATCGCCGATTTCATCGGGCTGCGCGGCATTGAAGCGATGAAGGTCGAGGCAGCCTGTGGGTCCGGCGCGGCTGCCTTACGCGTCGGCACGATGGCTGTCGCCAGCGGGATGCATGATCTGGTGTTGGTCTGCGGCGTGGAAAAGATGACCGACGCCGTGGGCGATGAAGTGACCTCCAGCCTCGCCACCGCAGCCGATCAGGAGTACGAGGTCAGCCAGGGGATCAGCTTCGTCGGCCTCAACGCCCTGCTGATGCGTCGGTACATGTACGAGTACGGCGTCAGCAAGGAAGCGTTCGGTGCGTTCACGATCAACGCCCACCGCAACGGCGTGAACAATCCCTACGCGATGTTCCGCAGCCCGGTGAGCGAATCGGCCTATGCCAAAGCCGGCATGATCGCCGATCCGATCAACCTGCTGGATTCCAGCCCGGTGTGTGACGGCGCCGCGTGCGTGGTGCTGGCCTCGGCGGCGAAATATCGTGCGAAGGCCAAGGCGCAAATCCTGGCCTCGGCGGTCGCCACCGACAGCCTGGCGATCCATGACCGCCGCGACCCAATGACCATGGAAGCGGTGGTTCTCTCCAGCCAGCGGGCCTACGCCGAAGCCCGCATTGCCCCAGCCGATCTGCACCTGTTTGAGGTGCATGATGCCTTCAGCATCATGGCCGCACTGTCGCTGGAGGCGGCCGGCTTCGCCCCGCGCGGCCGCGCGGTGGAGATGGCAAAGGCCGGCGAGATCGCGCTCGGCGGCCGGCTGCCCATCGCGACGATGGGCGGGCTCAAGGCGCGCGGCCATCCGGTCGGCGCCACGGGCGTGTACCAGGTGGTCGAGGTCGTGGAGCAGTTGACCGGCCAGGCCGGCGCTAACCAGGTCAAAGGCGCCACCCTCGGCATGGCTCAAAACATCGGCGGCAGCGGCGCGACGGTGATCACGCACATCCTGGGCGCAGTTTGACGGGGAGCGGAGAGCGTACAGCGTAGAGCGAGAGCGAGAACGCTCCACGCCCCACGCCTCACGCTCCACGCCCCACGCTCCGCGCTATCAAAACCTATCATCACCCGCTTTTCTCCTGCGCGGGCGTGTTCTTGATAGCTTTTGGCAGGCGCGACGGACTAGAATTGCGTCCGTGTGGCTGAAAAAGCCCAGGATTGGTTTTCTACTGTTTTAGGAGGATTCTGAACCATGTCTATTCCACGCAATTGGCGTGTGCGCCAGCAGCGTTATAGCTTGAAGGCCGAGGTGTGCAACACCTGCGGCAAGCACATCTTTCCCCCGCGGGACGTCTGCCCGCACTGCGCGGCCGAAAAGCAGAGCTGGACGCACCTGAGTGGCCGCGGCGAGGTCTACTCGTACACCACGATGTTCAGCGCGCCGGCCGGCTTTGAGGAATACGCGCCCTACACCATGGCGCTGGTCAAAATGGCTGAAGGGCCGATGCTCACCGCCCAGTTGACCGACCTAGACGCCGCCCAGGTGCAGATCGGGATGCCGGTGGAGATGGTCACCCGCAAACTGACGCAGGATGGCGACGAAGGCCAGATTGTCTACGGCTACAAATTCCGGCCGGTGCTCCATTCCGCGTAACGCGCACCGCGTCCCCGAATCAACCGGACTCCCGAAGCTGAGTAACTTCGGGAGTCTTTTATTTGCGTGGTATAATCTTCCCCGAACTCCTCTCGACAACCAACACATCCCCGGAGAAAAGAGGCGGAAATGGACAACAAGACATCGGATCGCCCCGTGATCGGCATAGACCTGGGCGCGACGAAGATCCTGGCAGGGGTAGTGACCGCCGAAGGACAGATCATCGGCACGGCCAAGCGCGCCACAAAAGCCGAGCTGGGGCCGCAGGCCGTAGTAGAGCGCATCGCAAAGACGGCCCGGGACGCGTTGCGGAGCGCCGGGGTCGAGGCTTCAGAGCTGGCGGCGGTCGGTTCCGGTGCGCCTGGCCCGCTGGATCCCGATGAGGGGGTGGTGCTGACGACGCCCAACATGCCCGGATGGAACGATATCCCGTTGGCACAGTTGTTGAGCAATGAGTTCGGTGTGCCCGCGTTTCTGGCGAACGATGTGGACCTGGGCACTCTGGGCGAGTTTGCGCTGGGCGCGGGCCGGGGTTGCCAGCACGTGGTCGGCATCTTCGTGGGCACGGGGATCGGCGGCGGGCTGGTGCTGAACGGCGAGCTCTGGCAGGGCTGGCGCCGGGCCGCGGCGGAAATTGGCCACATGATCGTGCTGGCCGACGGCCCGTACTGCGGCTGCGGCAACCGCGGCTGCCTGGAAGCGGTCGCCAGCCGCACAGCGATCGAGCGTGACATCGTCGCAGGGATCAAAGCCGGCCGCGAAAGCGCGCTTGCCGATCTGCTGAAGACGGAGGATCGGGGCAGGCTGACCAGCGGCGCGCTGCTGGACGCGCTCAACAAGGGGGACACGCTGGTGGCCGAAGTGCTCGGCCGCGCCCAATTCTACCTGGGGCTGGCGGTGGCCTCCATCGTCAACTTCGTAGACCCGCAGATGGTCATCCTGGGAGGCGGGGTTGTCGAGGCGTTCGGCGACGCATTCCTGGAGCCGGTCCGCCGCACCGCGTACCAGAACTTCATCAATAAACGCGATGCTCGCACGGTCAAGATCGTGCCGGCGCAACTGGGGGATAACGCCGCGCTGCTCGGGGCAGCCGTATATGCGCGAACGCGGCTCTACTCCACGAAAATCTCAACGCGTTCGTCCAGCCGTTCGTCTTCAACCTCCATCACGCGGCCCTGACGGCCTTCGCGCAGCGCGGCCTGGATGAAGTTGAGATCCATGCCGTTCATATCCGGCGCAAAGCGGGCGCCCATTTTCAACCCAACATCCATCAAGCTTACCGGCAAGTTCACGTTCACCTTGACCTTGCCGGTGGCGCGGTCGGAGACACGGATGCGCAGCCATTTGGCGCCGCCCGGTTCGCCGCGCCCAGCCTCGGCGCCGGCCGAGACTTTCAGGGCTTCCAGCAGCCTCGCCCCCTCTTCGGCAGTGATCTGCTTGTCGGCAATCATTTTCAAGATCTTCATTCGTTCTTCGGTTGTTGCCATCGCCCAGCCCCTTCAGTGAAACTAGCGCTTGTCTTCGGCGGTGATTTGCCGGCGCATGGTGATCAGATCGCGCTGAATCCGGAAGCCGGATGCTTCAAGCGCCGCCACCCCTTCGAGATGATCGCCGCTGTGCTCCAGGTAGACGGGCCGCCAACCCCATTGCGCCAGCGAGCGTAAGCCACGCGCGAGCAACGGCTGCTCCAACCGGCCGCGCGCCTCAGGATGAACCGCGAATCGCATCTGGTCCGCGGCGCCGAAGGGATTGGCGCGGCTCTCGACCACGCCCAACAGCCGCTGGCCCGACCAGTGCGCCCAACGTTCGACCACATGCGTCCCGGAAACGCGCCCCAGCCATTCACCGATCCGCTGCTCGAGGCTGAGCTGATACTGGGCGATGGGCAGCGGGTCAACCCATTGCGCAAGCTGCGGCCGCGCCGCCTTCGCCAATGCCAGCCATTCGCCGCCGGCCGGCGGGTGCAGCGGTTCCAACGGTGCCGTTGGGCCAGGTTGCGGGATCTGGACGGGCGGCTCCGTCAACCGCCATACGCCATCCCGGCAGATGTCGCTGAAACCGAGGCGTTGATAAAGGCCGTGCGCCTCGGCGTTGTTTGCGCGCACCTGAAGAATGGCCCACGCGCCTCCCCGCTGTGCGATCTCCCGGAGCGTCGCCTGCATCAGAGCACGGGCGATCCCCCGGCCGCGCCGCGACGGCGTCACCGCCACGTTGGTGATTCGCCAGCGAAGCCCGGTTTCATCTGCCTGCTGCAGCGTCACGTTGCCGATCACCTGGCCGCCTTCGGTCCACACCTGGCCGTACAACTCGTCGCTGAAAAGCGCCAGGCTGGCGAAGCCGCCGAGGAAGGGACTCAAGCGCCCCGCGAAATCCATCTCACGCAACGCCATCCGGCCACGCTCGTCCAGCTCATCAGCGAAGACCTGGCCCACCAATTGGGCCACCTGGCGTAGATGTCGGCCCGGATCGAACGGCTGCGGCCCATCGCGAGGCGGTTCGGAATGCCCGATCACAAAAGCGGCCATACCTCACGCCCCCAAAGTTTTCAACAGTACATCAGCTTCTTCCGGCGTGATTTTTCCGTCCTCGACCATTTTCAGGATGGTCATTTGTTCGACCGTTGTTGCCCCACCGGGTGATTTCGGGCGTTCCGGGGGCACGGGCGGCCGTGGCGCTTTGAAACCGCGTACGTTGCCCGTTTCCAGGCTGATGCCTGCGGAAGCCAGCGATGCCATGACCTGCTGGCGGATGCGGTCGCCCAGGTTGCCCGGGTCGGCGAAATCGGCGCTGCGGCTCCGCCCGCGGCGCTCGTAGCTCTTGCTCGCGCCGGCCGCGCCCGCCTGGCTGATCCGCGCATCGCCTGCGACATTGAAGGTGACGCTGACCGTTCCCATGCCGATCGTGGCGGTAAAACTGGGCGCGCCGTCGCCTGTCGGGGTCAGGGGGATGTCCGAGCGCACTCGGCCCTGCGCGTTCACTGTCAGGCGCACATCGGCGTCCGCCGGCAGCTCGCAGCTCACATCGCCTTCGGTCGAGAGCAGGTAACCGCCCGGCGCCGCAAACGGACCGGCCAGGGCGACGTCACCGTTCACCTGCGCAGCCAGGCCGCCCGCCAGACCGGCGGCACGCAGATCGCCGGCCAGCCGGCCGATACTCAGCATGCCTCCGATCCCATTAAGCCGCGCGTCACCGTCCACGCGTTCGGCTCGAAACACGCCGGAGACTTTTTCGATGAAGATGTCGCCGTTGATGTGGCCCAACGCGATCTCGCCCGCGTCGCTCAGCCGGAGGTCGCCGCGCACCGTCGCCGCGGTCAAATCACCGCCGGCATCAAAGCGCAGGTCGCCGTGACACACGCCGCTCAGCCGCAGGTTGCCGATTCCGGCGGCGCGCACATTGCCGTCCACCTGGCTCACGGTCACAGCCGTGGGCAGCGCATCCAGGCGGAGGTCGCCGCGCACGGCTTCCAGTTGCACCGCGCCGGTCACGCCCTGCACACGCAAGTCGCCCTGCGCCGTACCCGCGGACAGCCCCACACCGGCCGGCAGGCCGATGCGAGACGCGGCCGCGCCGGTGAAACGCACTGTGGTCCCTTCAGACACGAATGCGGGGGGAGCATCCTGTCCAGAGGTATCGCAAGTCACCTGGATCTCCGGCGCGTCGCCGCGCACGACACCATCCCGTGCGATCTCTTCAAGGATCAACTGGGTGATCCCCGCGGCCGGAAAAATCATGGTCGTGCTCATCGCAACCTCACACTGGCAGATCAAATACCCTGCAGCCGCAGCACGGCTTCCGCCGAGGTAATCCTGCCTGTCGCAAGCTCATCCAGGATTGCCTGGCGCTGCTCGGCCGCGGCCCGCCGTTCCTCAGCCGGCGGCGCATCACGGACCTCGTAGCCCATCGCGCGGATCACCTCATCCAGCCGGGAGCGCACGGTGGGATATGAAACCTTCAGCTCTTGTGCCACCCAGTTGAGCTTGCCGTCCAACCGGACGAACATCTCCACGAAGGCGCGCTGCTCGGCGGTCAGCCGTTCCAACCGGCTGAACTCGTAACGTCCCTCGATATTCGTGTCACACGCCGGGCAGTGCAGCCGGGTTACGGCCAAAGTCTCACCACAAACCGGACATTGACTGGGAGTCAGATACATCGCGTCGTCTCCCGCGCGAAGCGCATAATCGGTATCGCTGTTCGGCTGCTACTGTATCACTTTGTTCATATCTTGTCAAGAGGGTTGAGTTAAATAAATGTCCGGATAAATAAAATTAACAAAGGTTTCCAGAGGGTGTATTGTAGACGACGGAGATTGCCGCGTATCGTGCCAGGGCGTTCAGGCCCTATCAGGCCGGAGTTTGCCGAAACGTGCCCGATGCTTGCCTCGTCGGCGTTAGCATCGGCAGGCGCCCCGCGCGCAAACTCCGACCCGACAGGGCGCTACGCCAATTCGCTGATCACCTTGGCCTGGGTGAACAGCAGGAGGTAATCGGCGCCGCCCGCTTTTGAGTCCGTGCCGCTCATGTTGAACCCGCCGAACGGCTCAGCGCCGACAAACGCGCCGGTGCACTTGCGGTTGAAATACAGGTTGCCGACATAAAACTCGCGGCGCGCACGTTCCAGGCGATCGCGGCGCATGGAATAAACTGCGCCCGTCAGACCATATTCGCTGGCATTGGCAACCGTCAGGCCTTCGTCGAAATCCTTCACCTTGATGAGCGAAAGCACCGGGCCGAAGAGCTCCTCCTGGGCCAGGCGTCCGTTCGGAGGCACCTCGGCAAAGATGGTGGGCGGCAGGAAGTAGCCGCCCGCAGGGGTCGAGATCGCCTGCCCGCCGGCCACAAGGCGCCCCTCCGCCCGGCCGATCTGGATATAGTCGAGATGTTTGGCAAGCGCGGCCGCGTCGATCACCGGGCCCATGCCGACCTGCGGCCCCTCGGCCGGGTCGCCGACGAGGATGCAGCCAGCGCGCTCGACGATCTTTGGCACCAGCGCATCGTAAACCGCCTCCACAATCAGCACGCGCGAGCAGGCGGAGCATTTCTGCCCCTGATAGCCGAAAGCAGCGTGCACAATGCCTTGCGCGGCGGCGTCGAGATCTGCGGTCTCGTCAACCAGGATCGCGTCCTTGCCGCCCATCTCGAGAATGGTGCGTTTGAGCCAGGGCTGGCCGGGCTGCACCTTCGCCGCACGCTCGAAAATGCGCACACCGATCTCCTTGCTGCCGGTGAAAGCGATGAAACGCGTCTTCGGATGATCCACCAGGACGTCCCCGACCGCCCTCCCGGGGCCGGGCACGAAGTTCAGCACGCCGGCCGGCAGGTGGAGTTCGTCGTTGAAGAGCCGGGCGATCCAGGCGCCCATCACCGGCGTGGCGCTGGCCGGCTTCACAACCGCCGTGTTGCCCGCCACGATGGTCGCCGCGGTCATCCCGGTGAGGATGGCGTTCGGGAAATTCCACGGCGGGATCACCACGCCGACCCCCAACGGGATGTAATGCAGCTCCACCTCGCGATCGCTGCGCGCGACGGTCGGCTGTGGGGGGCCCAGGCGCAGCATCTCGCGGCCGTAAAATTCCAGGAAATCAATGCTCTCCGCGGTGTCAAGGTCGGCCTCAACCCAGCTCTTGCCGGCTTCCAACACCATGAGGGCGCTGAACTCGTGCCGCCGCGCCCGCATCAGCCGCGCCGCCTCGAAGAGATAGCGGGCACGCTCGTCGTAGGGCACGCGGCGCCAGGTCTCGAACGCGTGGTGCGCCGTCTCGACCGCCCGGCCAGCCAGCGCCGGCGTCACCCGGCTCACCCGGCCGATGACGTCGTCCGGCCGCGCCGGGTTGATCGAGTTGAAGGTCTGCTCGGTGAAGATCTTCTCCTCGCCGATGTAGAGAGGATAGACCGCGTTGAATTGGGCGCGGACCTTATCCAGCGCGACACGAAACGCCTGGAGATTCTCGGCCTCCGAAAAGTCGGTGAACGGTTCGTTGCGGAACAGAGACTTCATGCGCACTCCTCCAATGAGTTTTCAAGTATCAAAGCATAGTTCATGCAAGATATCTGTAACAGGCTCAACAGTCACGGATTAACCGGGCACAAAAAGAGGGGCGGCAGAAGCTCACCTTCTGCCGCCCCTCACCAGAACGATCCATCGAAAGAACTTACCCGCAGTTCAAGCAGTTATCCTGATACCGTTTCAGATCGGTCACATGTTCCTGATAATGCTCCGCCATCGCGTAAAAGAAATCCACCAGCGGCATTTCCTCGCCCCAGGGCGCCTTGCCCACCTGCGCCAGGCTGGTGTCCTCGGCCATGTCCAGCAGGTGCATCAGCCGCCGATGGGCATCAGTCAGTCCATCCATGACGGGAATTAGGAGCAACTCCGCGCGATCTTCGACCTGGCGCTCGTTCCAGGCGTCGTCGTAGGTGACGCCCTCCTGCCAGGGACGCCGGCCCTTCCAGGCGCGCACGGTCTTGGCTGCCTCGTCGGCCCACGACCAGACATGGGCCACGGTGTCTTTAACGGTCCATTTGCCGACCACCTGGGTGGAGGTGATCTCATCTTCCGTCAGCCGACCCAGACAGTCTACAAACGCTTTGTATCCGTGTTCCAACGCAGCCCACGCCTCATCACGAGTATGCATCGGTCCTCCTCTTCTATTCCACAATCCGCGTTGCGGCCGAATAAACGTTCAGGCTGTCGCACCGCACATCACCGATCACCGCGATATTCCACGCGGCGGCCGGCGCAACCGACCCCGTCGTCGGTGATATCCGGCCGGCGCCGATTGTCGCCGCCATCCACGCGGATTTGCCGGCTATTTCGGAGCCGATCCGGCCGATTGATGCCGCGTCACCCGCGCATCAGTCAACGCCATGCTCCGAACAAGACGGCTCTCATCATACCACCAAGGGAGATCGCGCGCAAAAGACGCCGCTTGAAGGGAAGAAGCACTTTCAATTTGACATATGGCGACGTTTAGGCTATATGGAAAGTGTAAGTGGCGTTGTCGCCGGCTCAAACATGGGCCGGCGACTGATTTATTCCGAAGGAGCATAGAACGTGAAGAAAGATCCAGTGGCCAATAGCAGTCGAACGTCGGTCACTTTCGAGGCGCCTGCGGCAATCGAGGCCGAGACTCTGGCGGTGGTGGGTGATTTCAACGATTGGGACCCGAACGCGGCGCTCATGAAGCGGCGCAAGGACGGCATGTGGTCCAAGGCCGTGCGGCTCGCCCCCGGCACCTATCGCTATCGCTTCCTGGCAGACGGCCACGTCTGGCACAACGATCCGGCCGCGGACGCGTACGAGCCATCGGGCTTCGGTGAGGACAATTCGCTGGTGATCGTGTCTGCCTGATCTGACCGCACGGGCTATCCAAAAAGAAGCCGGGACTCCTGTGAGAATCCCGGCTTCTTTTTGAGCTGAAAGAGCAGCCGCTATTTCTTGCCCTGGGCAGCAACCGCCGCGGCGGCCGCCGCGACTGCCTCAGCATCACCGAGGTAATAGTGCCGGATGGGCTTCAACTCGTCGTCCAGCTCATACACCAGCGGGACGCCGGTCGGGATGTTGAGCTCGACGATCTCATCGTCCGACATATTGTCCAGGTACTTGACCAGCGCCCGCAGGCTATTGCCGTGCGCAGCAATAACAACACGCTTGCCCGACTTGAGCGTCGGGACGACCGTCTCATGCCAGAACGGCAGGAAACGCGCTACCGTGTCTTTCAAGCACTCGGCCAGGGGGATGTCAGCCTCTGCGACGTTCTGGTAGCGGGGGTCATGGCCGGGCCAGCGCGGGTCGTCTTTGGTCAGTTCTGGGGGCCGCACGTCGTAGGAGCGCCGCCAGATCTTCACCTGCTTCTCACCGTACTGCTCAGCGGTCTGGGCCTTGTTCAGCCCCTGCAGCGCGCCGTAATGCCGCTCGTTGAGCCGCCAGGTGTTGATCACCGGGATCCACATCAAATCCATCTGATCCAGGGTGATCCACAAGGTGCGGATGGCCCGCTTCAACACCGAGGTATAGGCGATGTCGAAGACGTAGCCGCCCTCACGCAGCAACTTGCCGGCCTCTTTGGCCTCGGCCAGACCCTTCTCGGACAAATCCACGTCGGTCCAGCCGGTGTACAGGTTCTCTTTGTTCCAGACACTCTCGCCGTGGCGGAGCAAAACAAGTTTATGCATCGCTTTTTCTCCTCTTTCTGAACGCCCCGCAGGGACCCGGAAACTGCGCAAATCTCTATCCCATACCCCCGACTGGACTCGAACCAGTGGCCTAGGCGTTAGGAGTGCCTCGCTCTATCCACCTGAGCTACGGGGGCTGATCCGCATGGCCGATTTTAGCACACCAGGCAGCGTTCCGCCAAACAAAGGCGTTCGCAGCCCCCCAAACCGGCCTACTCGCGTTCGATGATCGCGGTGACCCGCGCCACCAAACCCGTGGCGATCTTGACGACGATGACATGCTCGCCTAGGGTCTTGATCGGGTGGGGCAGCTCGATGTATTTGCGATCTATTTCGTAACCAATGGCCTTGGACAGCTTCGCGGCCACATCGGCGTTCGTGATCGAGCCATAGAGCCGCTCACCTTCGCCCGTGCGCACCTTGAACGTGACGACCTGGCCGTCCAGCTTGGCTGCCAGCGCCTTTGCTTCGATCACCTTGCGTTCCTGTTTGCGCGCAGCCGCCTCGTGCTGTTCTTGCACCTGGCGCACCGCGCCATCGGTCACGACCTGAGCCAATCCGTTTGCCACCAGGTAGTTCTGGGCATAACCACCTGCCGCCTCTTTGATCTCACCGGCCTTGCCGAACCCTTTGACGTCTTTCAGGAGCAACACTTTCATCGGGGGGGTCTCCTCGAGTCAGTCTGATTTGGTTGGGCCGATGATACACCAAAAGCGGGCAAATCCACAAAGAGTGTGGTATTATCCCCGCATGTCTCTCACCGTCTGGCTGCTGAACCCTTATCACACCGGCTCGCACCGGGCCTGGGCCGAAGGCTATGCAGCGCACAGCCGGCATCGCGTCCGCCTCCTGGCAATGCCGGGCTACTTCTGGAAATGGCGGATGCAAGGCGGCGCGCTGGAACTGGCAGAGCAGGCACAGGCGCTGCTGCTGACCGATGAACGGCCCGATCTGCTGTTCGCAACCAGCATGACGAACCTGCCGGCGTTCATTGCGCTGACGCGGCGATCGCTAGCGGGCATGCCCACAGTGCTCTACATGCACGAAAACCAGCTCACCTATCCGCCGCCGCCCGGCGCCAAACGCGACCTAACCTATGGCGCAATCCAGCATCTCTCGATGCTCGCCGCCGACCGGGTCTGCTTCAACTCCGCGTATCACCTGAACGCCTGGTTCGCTGAGGCGCCGCGGCTCCTGAAGCATTTCCCCGACTTCACACACCTGGAGACGGTCACGGCGGTGCAAGCCAAAGCGCAGGTCTTGCCCGTGGGCTGCGACCTGGCGCGCCTGGACGAATACCGGGGCAGCCACGCAAACAGGGAGACAGGAAAGCCGCCACTCATCCTGTGGAACCAGCGTTGGGAGTACGACAAGGCGCCGGAAGTCATGCTGGCCGCGCTGTATGCGCTCGCCGACGAAGGGTTGGCGTTTCGCGTGGCGCTGGCCGGGGAGAACTTCCGGATGCAGCCAGCCGAGTTCGCCGAGGCGCAGGCGCGGCTGGGCGATCGGCTGGTGCACTACGGGTATGCGGCGAGCGAAGCCGGGTATGCCGATTTGCTCTGGTGCAGCGACATCGTGCTGAGCACCGCGGTGCACGAATTCTTCGGCGTCAGCGTGGTTGAGGCGATCTACTGCGGCGCGCGACCGGTGCTGCCCAGGCGGCTGAGTTACCCCGAGCTGCTCCCGCCCGACCGAACGGATTGCCTGTACGACGACTTCCCCGGCTTGTTGACCCGGCTGCGGGACGCGATCCAGGCGCCGGAGGCGTTATCGAATCTGCGCCCGGCAGCGGCACGTTTCGATTGGAGTGTGCTGGGGCCGGTCTACGATGACCTGCTGGAGGAAGTGGCAAGGGGCAGACGAGCGGGCTAGAGCTCCGTTAAGCTAGATTTTAGGTGCCTGACACTTTCACATACCGGCGTAAACCAGAGCAAGTGCCAGACACCTTCTTCCAAAATCGAACTTAACAACGCACTAGGCGCCGCAGGCGAAATAGTGCCGCCAATCGGGATCATGATGATCGTCGCGCCCGAACACACCGGGCTGGGGATGCATCACGGCGCGCTCCGCCTGCGTCGTCGGCCGCGGGTGTGCGTTCCCGGCCCCGCGCTCCTGTGCTCGCGCCTGAGGCTGTTCAGCCTGCGGGCCCTGTTGATTCTCGGTGGTTCCCATCGTCCTTCTCCTTCGCAACGGACCGCTGAGCGTTGCAACAAAAAAGGCCTCCCGGGTGGGAGGCCCGGGCTTCACCGTGCACCGTCTCACTTGCGCTGGCG
>CAZYGI010000017.1:0-19807 GCA_964647255.1 uncultured Anaerolineales bacterium
CGTCCCACGGGCTCCACAGCTTCCAGTCGGACGGCACCGAGACGTAGTCGGCGAGGATCAGGTTGGGGTTGGGTGCGCCGGCCGCGGCGCGGTTGAGGAAGCCCACGCAGCCGCAGACGTTGGACACCACGCACAGCGCGCCCGCGCTCAGCGGCTCCACCTGGGCGATCCCGAACGGCTCGTAGATAGACTGGCCGAACTCCAGATCGCTGCCGGCGCGCAGATCGGCAAAGCGCATCGGCTCGGGCATCCGCATGCCGCAGCGGCCCCGCTCCCAACCGAATTGGTTGACCAGACAGATCTTGCTGGCGCTGCGGCCCCAGTGGAACGGCTCGATCTCGCCGTAGAAGAAATGGTTTTCCTCCCGCTCCAGGTCGCCGTTGTCCCCGCGGTGGCCGACCGGCCAGCCGTACTCCTGCTCCCAGCGGAAGACGTCCTCGGGACGGCGGCCGGAGGGCGCCGCGGTGCTCACCACAAAGGTTACGGCGCGTTTGCCCTGGCTGGCGAGCGACCATTCCAGGTGTTCCAGCACGCGAATATCGCGCCACAGCGCCTTGCTGGTGACCATCCGGGTGACGTGCGTGAAGATGTAATCGGGCCGGTAGCCGTAGAGATTTTCGGCGTATTGCAGCATCAGCTCGCGGCTCGCCAGTTTTTGTTCGGGCGTGATTTGCGCGGCCGGCACGCCGTTGTACACCAGGTCAATTGGCTTGTCGCGGAACACGCCGCCGAGGAAGCGCAGCTCGTCCACCACCAGATCGCCCACCGCGAAGATGCGGTCGCACACGCCGGCGCGTTGGATCATCGCGTGCTTGTAGTACCAGGATTGGTCGCCAAAGACCGCGTCGAGGCTGTGATTCTGGCTGATGCCGAGCCGCATTGCGTTGTAGAAGCGGGTGTCGTGGCCGCGGTTCTCCTCGACCAGCAGCCGTGCGGTGGCCACCTCGTGCGCCATGAAGGCCGTCTTGTAGCGCCCGGTGTCGCGCAGCAGCGCGCTGAAGACCACCGGCAGACCGAGCCACTCGTGCGCGATAATGATGCGCTGCGCGTCGGGCGCCAGGTCGCGGGTCACGGCCTCCACGGCCGCGAAGAGCGGCTCACCGGCGTTCAGGAAGAAGCTGAACTCCCAGTTGCTCTGATGCTGCGTGCAGGGGAGGCCCCACCGTTGCCACAGGTAGAACTTGTAGCTATTGATCGTCTCCCCGGCGATCGCGCCCGCATCCACCAGGATGACTTCGTGCTCGTAGCGGCCGAACCCGCGCACGCCGTAGAGGAAGTGGACGTTCATGCGCTGCTCGATCTCTCCCAGCGCCGTGGCGACGTCCCTGGGCGCGTCGTTCCATTCCAGCCCCGGGATCGTCGAGTAGATGGTGCGAAGACGGTTGCCGGGCGAGACCAGGCGCTCCTTTTCGAGATCGTTGAACGTATTGAGCGGGCCGACCAGGATGGAGCGGCTCACGTGTTCGTTGTAACTGGGCGAGCCCAGCAGGCCGTCGAGCACCGCGCCGATGCCGCCGAGCTTAACGCCGGCTTCTTGGGTGGCATGGACGACCAGAGGAATGCGTTGTTGAGACATAAAAACTCCAGAGCTGGACCAGATGCTGTCTCACTGAAGGTGGTGAGACTCACCCGCGCAAGGCACGCCACGGCATGATACCATGCGTCGCCGGTGCGGGCAATTAACTCCCCTGGAGGGAAAACCGCCTCTTCAGGCGTTGACGAAAATGGAATAGGCTGCTATACTCCCGTTCGCAGGCATAGGGTTCTTTTCATCCATATTCTGCCGACGAAGAAACGCCATTGTCGAAAGGTTGAGGATCAATGACTGATCATCACTCCAGCTTCGCTCCGGCAAGCAAGTCCTCGTTTGCACCTCGTTCGCCGTTGGGTTTATCCGGTCCGCAGCGGCGCAACATCAAGCGTTTTTTTGAAGCGCTTCTGTATTTATCCCCTGCGCTCATCATCTTCGCCATCTTCGTTTTTGTTCCGCTTGTTCGCTCCATCGAGCTCAGCACTTACCTGACCGATCCCATCGGCAGACCTGCGAAGTTTGTCGGGATCCTCCAGTATCAACGGCTGTTCCAGACGCCGATCTTCCTCAACAGCCTCAAGCGTTCCGTGCAGTTCGTGCTCTATACGGTGCCGATCACTCTGGTCCTGTCCATGTGCCTGGCGCTGCTAGGGAATCTGCGGCTCAAGCGCATTGACATCTTTCGCATGATCTTCTCTTGCACGATCGCCGTATCCGCCGCCACCGCCTCGTTGATCTTCACTTATCTCTATCATCCGGCGTTGGGTGTGCTTAACTATCTTCTCAGCCTGGTGGGCATCCCCGCCGTGCCGTGGCTGATCAGCGCGAACACCGCGCTGCTCGCGGTTTCGCTGACGACGGTGTGGCTGCAGCTCGGGCTGAACACGGTAATCATGCTGGCCGGCATGCAGGGAATCTCCGATGAGCTGTACGAGAGCGCGATGATTGACGGCGCAAACGGCTGGCACAAGTTCCGCAGCATCACGATCCCGCTCCTTTCGCCGACCCTGTTCTTTCTGCTCATCATTGATGTGCTGGCTGCGTTCCAAACCTTCACTCAGATCCATGTGATGACCAGCGGCGGTCCGATGGACTCCACCAACGTGCTGGTCTTCTCGATCTACCGCGAATTCTATTTCAACGGCAAATATGGGTTTGCCGCCGCGCTTTCCATCATGCTCTTCGTCATCATTTTGATCCTGACCATCATCCAGTTCGGGGTCGTGGAGAAAAGGGTGCATTACGAATGAAGCTCAGCTATCGTGCCCGCCGTCGCCTGTCCGGGTTCCTGCTTTATGTGCTGTTAACCGTTGTCGCCATCATTGTCCTTTACCCGCTGTGGTCAGCGTTCACCATCAGCATGCTGAACGATACGGAGGTCGCATCCTATCCGCCGCGCCTGGCGCCTTCGAGCCTGCACCTGACCAACTTCAGCCGCGCGATGGAGCAGGCGCCGTTGCTGCGCTATCTGTTCAACAGCATCACCCAGTCCACCATTGTCATGATCGGCCAGCTCGTGACCGCCAGCCTGGCCGCCTTTGCCTTCGCCTTCATTGATTTCAAGGGGCGGAACTTCCTCTTTCTTGTTTTTCTCTCCACCATGATGATCCCTTGGGAGGCGACGATCATCCCGAACTACCTGACGATCCGCACGCTGGGCTGGACTGACACTTTCCAGGGCCTGAGCGTGCCGTTCCTGGCGACCGCGTTCGGGACGTTCCTGCTGCGCCAGTTTTTCCTGACCATCCCGAAGGAGCTGCGCGATGCCGCGACGATTGACGGCTGCGGCAGTCTGCGCTTTCTGGTTACCATCGTTTTGCCGCTTGCACGGCCGGCCTTGGGGACGCTGGCGGTCTACAGCTTCCTGCAAACCTACAACCAATATCTCTGGCCGCTGCTGATCACCAACAACCAGGATATGCGCACGGTGCAAATTGGGCTTGCGCTGCTGCAAGACGAAGAGCGTTTCATGTTCAACATCGTGATGGCCGGTGTGGTGGTCGTTCTGCTGCCCACGTTCACGCTGTTCATCGCCGGAAACCGGCAACTGATCCGTGGTCTCACGGCCGGCGCGGTCAAGGGTTGATCGCCGTCGAGCCGGATGAGCGATATTTTCAGACAAGGAGAGGAAGATGAAGCGGTCCTTCTGGTCCCTGCTCAGCGTGCTTGTCATGTTGAGCCTCGTCCTGTCGGCGTGTGCGCAGCCAGCGGCGGCGCCGCAGCCCACACAGGCTCCCGCCGCGGCGCCGACTGCCGCACCTGCCGCCGCCACCGCCGCGCCGGCTGCAGCGGCGCCCACCAACACGCCGCTCCCCACGCCCACCGGCGCGCCGATCCCCACGGGCGCAACGCAGATCGCGTTCTGGCACAGCATGGGCGGTGACATCGGCGGCAAGGCGATCCCGAAGCTGGCGACCGATTTCAATCTGTCGCAGCAGAAGTGCTACGTGACGCCGACCTACCAGGGCAGCTACGACGATTCGCTGAACAAGCTGAAGGCCGGTTTGCAGTCCAAGGATATCCCGGCCGTCGTGCAGCTCTTTGATATCGGCACACGGCTGATGATTGACTTGAAGGTCGCCACGCCGGTGCAGGACTTCATTGACAAGGAGAAGTACGACATCTCCGACCTTGAGCCCAACGTGCTGGCGTACTACAGCGTGGACGGCAAGCTCTGGTCCATGCCGTTCAACACGTCGAACCCGATGCTCTACTACAACAAGGACATGTTCAAAGCTGCCGGCCTGGATCCGGAGAAGCCGCCGCGCACCTGGGCGGAGTTTGAGGATGCGGCGCGCAAGTTGACCGTGAAGGATGCCTCCGGGAAGGTGACGAGGCCGGGTGCGACCTTTGCGATCTACGGCTGGTTCTTCGAGCAGTTCAGCGCGGTTTCGGGCGCTTACTATGCTGACAACGAGAACGGCCGCGCGGCGCCCGCTACCAAGGCGGTCTTCAACGGCCCCGAAGGCGTCGCCGTCTTGCAGTGGTGGAAGAAGATGGCGGACGAGGGCATCATGGGCAACCTGGGGCGCAAGACCGTTGACACCCGCAACGCGTTCATGGCGCAGCAGACGGCGATGATCATTGAGTCCACCGCGACCCTGCGCGGCATGATTGACAGCTCGCAGGGCAAGTTCGAGATCGGCACCGGCTTCCTGCCGCGGCCGAACGAGGAGGCCTATAGCAAGGCGGGCACCATCATCGGCGGCGCATCCGTCTGGATCTTGAACGGCCGCCCCGAGGCCGAGCAGCAGTGCGCGTGGGAGTTCGTCAAGTACGTTTCCGCGCCGCCGCAGCAGGCCTACTGGCACACCATGTCCGGCTACTACCCGATCCGCAAGGCCGCCTACGATGAGCCGCTGGACAAGGAGTGGCGCGCTAAGTATCCGCCGTTCCAGACCGCCATTGATCAACTGCACATCGCGCCGAATAACCGCTTCACCCAGGGCGGCCTGATCGGCGTGTTCCCCACCGCCCGCCAGACCATTGAGGGTGCGATCGAGGAAGTGCTGGCCGGCAAAGCCACGCCACAGGAGGCGCTGGACAAAGCCGCTGCGACCGTGACCGCCGCCATCGAGGAGTATAACATCACGATGGGGATCAAGTAGCGACGGGATAAAGGCTTCAGCCAGTTGGTCGCGCCGATGGCCCGGAAACCGGCTGAAGCCTCAAATCCGGATAGGCTTGACTTACGCGAAGACGCCAAGACGCCAGGGAGATCCTCAGCGGCTTGGCGGCTTTGCGTGATATGAGGAACTGATGTCTGTCACTCATGCAGTTCTCTCGCTGGTGCTTGCAGCTGTGTGCTTCCTCCCGACAGCCTGCACCCGACCTCAATCTCAAACTCAGGAGACCCAGACGCCTATGTGCGCAGGAACTTTGAACATCGCCCACCGCGGGGCGCGCTCGTTGGCCCCGGAGAATACGCTCGCCGCGGCGCGCAAGGCGCTGGAAGTCGGCGCCGATCTGTGGGAGCTGGACGTGGCCATGACCGCGGATGGCGAGCTATTTGTGGTCCATGACGACACGCTGGCGCGCACCTCAAACGTCGAGGAGCTCTTCCCAGATCGCAAGCCGTGGTCGAACTCTCTGTTCACCCTGGCGGAGATCAAGCGCCTGGACTTCGGCGCCTGGTTTGTGGAGCAGGATCCGTTCAAGCAAATCTCCGCCGGGCAGGTGTCCGCGGCCGAGCTGGCGAGCTACCGCGGGGAAAAGGCGCCGACGCTGCGGGAAGCGCTGGTCTTCACACGGGATAACCACTGGCGGGTCAATGTCGAGCTGAAGGACCTGAGCGGTACGCCGGGGGATGCTAGCGTCGTCGAGAAAGCGGTGGCCATGATTGACGAGCTGGGCATGGCCGATCGCGTGCTGATCTCATCGTTCAACCACGCGTATCTCGAACGGGTCAAGGCCGTGAATCCGACCATTGCCACCGGCGCACTGGTGGAGGAAGCCGACCCAGACCCGGCGGCGCTGCTGCGCCGGCTGGGCGCCCAGGCGTACAACCCCAAGGTAGGCCAGGTGCGCCCTGACACGGTCGGCGCGCTCCGCCAGCAGGGGTTCGATGTGTATATCTGGACGGTCAACGACGCGAAGACGATGCAGACGCTGATTGCTGCGTGCGCCAGCGGAATCTTCACCGACTTTCCGCAGCGCCTCAAGCCGCTGTTGCCAGCCGCACAATAAGGGCCGGCAATGGAGACCGCTCCGCCCCTTCGACGCCGCTCCGGTTCGCTGAGGGTGCTCCGCTTGGGCGTCGTGGTGTGTTACACTATCGCCGCTGTCACCGCCGCCAGCAGCACGATCAACAGATAGATGTTCGAGGTGTGGAACAGCCGCCACGCGCGTCGTTTGCTTGGCTCAATGATCAGTCGGGCGCCTTGCCACAGCAGGATCGCCGTGGCGAGGCCGGCGGGCGCCGCATAGGGCCAGCCCATGCCCGGCGCCAGGCTGATCGCCAGGCCGGAGAGCGTCGCGCCCGCGCCGTGCACGAAGGCCCAGATCGCGGCCCGCCGGGGGGTGGTGGTCACCGGCAGCATTGGGACGTTGGCGAGCGCGTAGTCCTCCTTGTGGACAAGCGCCAGCGACCAGAAATGGATCGGCGTCCAGAAAAAGAGCATTATTGCCAGCGCGATCGGCGCCAAATCAAGCCGTGACCCCGTGGCGGCCGCACCCGCCAGCACAGCTGCACTCCCCGCCGCGCCGCCGATCACGATGTTCAGGGGCGTGCGCGGTTTCAGCCACAGGGTATAGATCACGATGTAGATGAAGGCGCCCGCCGCCAGCCAGAAGGCGAGCGCTGGGTGGGCGGGCGCAACCGCCGCGATCGGCGCCACGATCATTGCCGTTGCCACGAACGGCACCCAGAAAGGCCGGGGGAACGCGCCGTTGACCAGCGGGCGCCGGTCGCGCGTCCGGGCCATCAGGGCGTCCGCTTGCTGCTCAAGGTATTGATTCCAGGCTGAGCTGCCCATTGCGGTCAGCGCGCCGGTGACAAGGACCAGGCTGAGCGGCCCAGCACCCGGCCAGCCGCGGGCCGAGATGAAGAGGCCGCCGAGCGCCGACAGCAGCAGAAGCGAGACGATGCGCACTTTAAACAAGACCAACAGGTCGGAGAGCAAGTTGAACCTCCTGGCCTCCGCTTTCTTCGCCTGTCCCTGCATAGTTCCTCCGCCCAGAAGTTGGTTTGGCCCCGTAGTGTAGAGTCAGCTTCCGCTGTTTGTCTGCAAGCAAGCTCGCAAAGCATAACATGGGGCGACATCCGGTGGCAAAGATGGCAGGCCCGACCAAAATTCGGGCGCCGGCTTCAAGCCGGCGGTTCGATTGTGTGCTTGACAGGTGTTCGTCAAGCAGCTATACTCCGGGCGTTGGTTCTTCGCCCCTCGCGTATCTCTCTGAGTGTCTGGGGGAATCCAGATGTCATCTCGGGAACAGTTGATCGAAGAGGCGTACAGCCGTGCGCTCGATATCCTGCACCGCTGCGTCACGCCGCATGGGTTTCGCGCTTCAGGCGTCGTGCCAGGCTATCCGCAAATCTGGGCGCGCGACAGCGTCATCACCAGTCTGGGCGCGGCGCTGACCGGCGATTCAGTTCTTCTGGCCGCGTGTCGCGCATCGTTGGATACGCTCGGCGCGCACCAGTCGAGCCTCGGTCTGATCCCCCTGAATGTCCTGCCTGAAACCGGCGAAGTCTCCACCGAAAACGCCGGCGCGGTGGATGCAAACCTGTGGTTTGTCCTGGGACTCTACAGCTACTACTTGCGGACCGGCGATCTGGCCTATCTGCAGTCCAATTGGCCGCGCATCGAGCGCGCTGTCCTCTGGCTGCGCTATCAGGACATGAACGAGTGCGGGCTGTTGGAGGTCCCCGAGGCCGGCGATTGGATGGACCTGATGGCGGTGCGCTACAATGTGTTGTACGACAATGTGTTGTACGGCGCGGCGTTGCGCGCGGCGGCCGCGATGGCGGAGGCGTGCGGCCAGGATATCGGCCATTACCCCTGCATGGCGGCCGATGTGTTTGAGCGCCTGAACCTACTGCTGTGGGTGGATCGGTGTTGGGTGCCGGCTCACTTCGCCGAGCATCTTGAGCGGCTCAAGGCGATGCGGCTGGAGTGGTATATGCTGTACCACAACGTGGGCACGATTTCCAGCCGGCCGTTCTACCTACCTTACGTCGCTTTCCGCGAATACGGCGACCATTGCGATACGCTTGGCAACCTGCTGGCGGTGTTGTGCGGCCTCGCCGACGAACATCGCGCCGATCAAATCTTGCGCTATCTGTACCAAGTCGGGGTCGGGCAGCCGCAGCCGTCGAAGGCGATTTATCCGCCGATCTACCCCGGCAACTCGGAGTGGCGCGAGTATTACCGGAGCCGCAACCTGAACCTCCCGCACCAGTATCACAACGGCGGCATCTGGCCGTTCATCGGCGGGTTCCACGTGGCTGCGCTGGTCAAGGTCGGCTGGCAGCAGGAGGCGCACAATCTCCTGGGCGACCTGGCCGAGGCGAACCGCGCCGGGGCGCGGGAGGAGTGGGAGTTCAACGAGTGGTTGCACGGCGAAACCGGCCATCCGATGGGCTATCCGTTCCAGGCCTGGTCGGCCGGCATGTACGTCTATGCCTATCACGCTGTCAAGACCGGCACGACGCCACTGTTTGATGCGTTGTGTCGGTTGACATAAATTTCTTGTCTCTCAAGGAGGAAAGCATGTCCCGTCGAATCTGGTCCGTATTGAGCGCGCTGGCTGTCGTGATCCTGTTGGTCGCGGCCTGCTCGCCCGTTCCCGCCACGCAGGCGCCGCAGGCTGCGCCGGCCAAAGCGACCGAAGCTGCCCCCGCCGCGCCCGCGCCTGTGACCCTCACCTGGGCGTTCTGGGGCAGCCCGGAGGAGGCGGCCAGCCACAAGCTGGTCGCGGATGCCTTCATGAAGGTGCATCCCGAAATCAAGATTGAAACCTGGAATGAGCCCTGGGACAACTACTTCACCAAGATTCAGGCGTTGTGGGCCAGCGGCGATCCGAAGGCTGTTCCGGACATCGCGTTCCTTTGGCCGACGCCCAAGTATGCGGCTGAGGGTGTGCTGGAGAACCTGGATCCGTACATCCAGAAGTCGGGCTACAACCTGAAGGACTACTGGCCCGGCCTGCTGGATTCCGCCATGTACAAGGGCAGCGTCTACGGCCTGCCGCGCGATATCGAAGCGAACGTGCTTTACTACAACAAGGACCTTTTCGACAAAGCCGGCGTGAAGTACCCGGATGCCACCTGGACCTGGGACGAGCTCCAGGCCGCAGCCCAGAAGCTCACGGTGAAGGATGGCAGCGGCAAGGTCACGCAGTACGGCCTGGCGATGGAGGGCGGCAAGTACGCCAAGTGGATTAACCAGAACGGCGGCGCGATCCTGGACGACTACGTCAATCCGTCGAAGTGTATGATGGCGGATCCGAAGTCGGTGGCGGGCATCAAGTTCTTCTCCGATCTGATGAACGCCGGGTACGCGATGCGCGATGCGGACCTGAGCCAGGCGGGCGGCGACCAGGCGGTCTTCCAGAGCGGCCAGGCGGCCATGATCATCCAGAACACCAGCCGGGTGTCGGGTTTCAATGCGGCCAAGCTAAACTATGACGTGGCCGTGGTCCCCATTCCCAAGGGCGGCAAGGGCTGGAATGCGGCCGGCGGCGCGGCGTGGGTGATGAGCGCCAAGAGCGATAACAAGGACGCGGCCTGGACGTTCCTGAGCTGGCTGCAGAGCGCGGACGGCGGCGAGAAGCTGTACACTGAGCGCGGCGAGATCTTCCCGGCGCTGCAGTCGGTCGCCAACTCGCCGGTTTTCATGACCGACCAGCCGCCGGCGAACAAGAAGGCGATCATCGCCGAGGCGGGCACCTCGGGTGTGGGCGGGTTCGGCTATTTTTCGGAGTGGGACGAGCTCGACAGCTCGGTCATCTCCCCGGCCCTGCAAAAGATCTGGGCCGGCGAAGTCCAGCCTGAGCAGGCGCTCCCGGATCTGTGCAAGCAGATGGATCAGTTCTTGAAGGACAAGGGGTATCCGAAGAAGTAACACGGTGGCGGGGTGACGCAGTGGCACAAGGCTGCGGCGAGCTGCGGTTTTCGCGTCTTGTCGGCTTGTCACCGTTTCACCTCAGCGCCTCATCATTCTGAGCGGGTTGACCACTCGACTCTCAGCGCGGCGAGACACCAGCGAAGAATCTCGGCGATGCACGACGAGACCCTTCGCTGGTCATTCGCCGTCACGAACCTTCCGGGATAAACCCGCTCAGGGTGACATGCTCTCGATGGTCTTGCGGTATAAGTAGCAATGTCTCAATTTCCCGTAAATGCACCCGTGCGCCGCAACCCTTTTCGCTGGCGACCCGACCAGCAGTCGGAGGCGTATCTGTTCATCCTGCCCAGCTTGCTGGGTTTCTTGCTGTTCGTCTTCATTGCGGTCGGTGCGTCGCTGGGGATCAGCTTCCTGGATTGGGGCCTGGCCGGCCCCAAGGGCTTTGTGGGGCTGCAGAATTACCGCGAGCTGCTGCGCGACCCGGTCTTTGAGCGGGTGGCGCTGAACACCGTCTTCTACATCGTCACGATCGTGCCGCTGCAGCTTGCGCTGGGACTGGCGATTGCCGTGGCGCTGAACCAGGCGGTCCGCGGCCTCGACGCCTTTCGCCTGGTCTACTTCCTGCCGGTCGTGACGACCATCGTGGCCGGCGCGATTGTCTTCCGGCTGCTGTTGGCCCGCAACGGGCCGCTCGCCGACGTTATCAGCGGCTTAGGCCGGCTGCTCGGCGTCCCGTTGAGCCTGCCGGATCTCTTAGGGAGCACGCAGAACTCCAAGTGGTCGGTGGTGCTGCTGACCTTGTGGAAGAACACCGGCTTTACGATGGTTGTCTACCTGGCCGCGCTGCAGGGCGTGCCGAAGGAGCTCATGGATGCGGCCCATGTGGACGGCGCGAATGCCTGGCACCGCTTCCGCAATGTCACCCTGCCGATGATCAGCTCGACCACCTTCTTTCTGTTCATCCTGCAAACCATCGGCGCGTTCCAGCTCTTTGCCGAACCCTTCGTGATGACCCGCGGCGGCCCCGCCCAGTCGTCAGAGCCGGTGGTGCAGTACATCTACGATAACGCCTTCCGCTTCACCCGGATGGGCAAGGCGTCGGCCATCGCCTGGTTTCTGTTCATCTTCATCTTTGGCTTCACACTGTTCCAGAACATCATGCAGCGGCGGTGGGTGTATTATGAAACGGAGTGAACGTAGTGCGTAGTGCGTAGTGCGTATGCCTTCTTGTGGGTCAGTGCGATCAGGGGTTGTTCACGCAAAACAAAATTCGAAATCCGAAATACGCAACGCAGTTAAGAGGTCGTTCTCGTGCAAGATGCAAACCGACGTTCCGCCACGCGCATGAGCCTGCCGGCCCAAACCGCGCTGTACATCGCGTTGATCGCGGGCAGCCTGATCATGCTGGCGCCGTTCTTCATTATGCTCGTCGTGTCGCTGTGGCCGAACACGGCGTTTCTAGCGCGGCGGTTTCCCCTGAACCAGGTTTCCCTCAACAATTACATCGAAACGTTCCGTGTGATCCCGTTTGGCCGCTATATCGTGAACAGCGCAATCGTGACGGCGACGGTGACGGTGTTTCAGATCCTGATCTCATCCTTGGCAGCGTTTGCCTTTGCCCGCCTGCGCTTCCGCGGCCGCGAGGCGCTCTTCCTCCTCTACCTGGCGACGCTGATGATCCCATCCCAGGTCACGCTGATCCCCAACTTTCTCATCATCCGGAACCTGGGCTGGTATGACACCTACCAGGCGCTGATCATCCCCGCGCTTTTCAGTGCGTTGAGCACTTTTTTGCTCCGGCAGTATTATCGCGGCGTACCGTTGGACCTGGATGAGGCCGCGCGCATGGACGGTGCGTCGAGCCTGCGCATCTGGTGGCAGGTGATCGTGCCGTTGAGTTGGCCGGTGATGTCAGCTCTGGCGATCTTCACGTTCCAGGGGACCTGGAACGATTTCCTTTGGCCGCTGGTCGTCACCGGCACCGACAAGATGCGCACGATCCCGATCGGTCTGTCGTATTTCGTCGGGCAGTACAGCACCGCGTGGAACCTGCTCATGGCCGGCTCGGTGATCGCACTTCTGCCGGTGCTCGTGATCTACGTCTTGGCGCAGAAGACATTCGTCCAGGGGATCACGCTGACCGGGATGGGGGGACGGTAACGGCGAACCAGCGAATCGCAGCACAGACTGGGCGCCAGGCGCCAGGATGGAGACACCGATCACATGATCTCGATGGACATGGCACGAAAGCTAAAGGAGGCGGGGCTGGCCTGGGAGCCGGCGCAGGGCGATCGGTTCGCCGTGCCCGACCGCGGGTTGGACGACCGCACGTTCGTCGTCAGCGAGATGGCGACGCTCATCGAGCTGATCCAGGGCGCGGAGATGGTGACGTTTCACGGCACCGCAGAGTGGGCCCTGGATTACGTTTACCTGGGTGAGGTCGTTTGGCTCCCGGAAGAAGCCCAGTTGCGGCAACGGTTGCACGCGCTCCTGGCCGGCGAGCAGCCGCCGGTGTACGACCTGGTGTTCATGGACGAGGTGTTCACGTGCCGGTTCGAGTGGCACGGCGAAGCGCTCGCTTTCACCGCCCCGGACGCGGCGGACGCCTACGCCGCCGCGCTGTTACGCGTGCTGCCGGCGCCGTCCCCTGCGAGCAGACCGCTCTGAATCCCACTTGCGGGCCGAAACCATCGGCCGGTTCCCCATCTCTCCTCCTGAAGCCCTGAATCTGAAACGCTGCCCCAAGAATCACCGGGCTGCGAGGTTTCTTGAATTTGACAGCCGAGATACTGTTGCATTATACTGACAGAAATATTATAGTAACTATAAAAGTACATGAGGTGCATCATGTCGCTTTCGTTGCGCGATGTCAAGCGGTCCCTCACCGAGCAAACGATTGCCGAGAAGGCGGCCGCGCTATTCAAGGAACATGGCTTTGCCCAGGTGTCTGTGCGGCAGATCGCCAAGGTTGCGGTGGTCAGCGAGAAGACGGTCTTCAACTACTTTCCCTACAAAGAATTGATTGTGTTGGCCGGCATCCAACCCGCGCTGGTCGCCTTCATGGATGAGATTCAAGGCCAGATCGACGCGATCACCGAGCCGACGGATGTGCTGCGCAACTTTGCGCTGAACCTGGCCGAGATTTGCATCGCCAACCCGGAGAGCGCTGCCATCGTCATCGCCGAGTTGCTCACGCTGGACTCCGACCGTCTGGCGTTGGCGATGCGCTACATCCCGGATTTCTACGGGCCGATTCGCACGGCCATGACGTTGGCCCGCGCCCAAGATAAGCTGCGCTCCGGGATCAGCGTCGAGTTGGCGACGGACTTCTTCCTCAGCAGCATTCTCAATGTTCTCCGCACTTATTTCGCCGCCGGCCACATTGATCGGGTCCGGCAAATGCTCGCCGTGACGCTGGAGATCTTCCTGCACGGCGCCTTCCGGGCCGCGCCGGCCGACAAACCCATCCTCCAGGAGGAAGTTCGATGAAGGTTCTGTTGCTATACCCTGAGTTCCCCGATACGTTTTGGAGTTTCAAGCATGCGCTGAAGTTTATCCGCAAGCAGGCCTCCATGCCACCGCTTGGCTTGCTGACAGTCGCCGCGCTGTTGCCGGCCGAGTGGGAGCTGCGCCTGGTAGACCTCAACGTGCGCAAGCTGACCGACCGCGATCTTGCCTGGGCCGATTGCGCCTTCATCAGCGCGATGATCGTCCAGCGCGAGGCGGCGCGGCAGTTAATCGCACGATGCAAGCTCGCCGGGCTGAAGGTTGTGGCGGGCGGGCCGCTCTTCACCGGCGAGCCGGAGCGTTTCCCGGAGGTGGATCACTTCGTGCTCAACGAGGCGGAGATCACGCTGCCGCCCTTCCTGGCTGACCTGGCGGCCGGCGCGCCACAGCGGGTCTACGAGACGACCGAGTACGCTGACATCGCCAGCTCCCCGTCGCCGCTATGGCGTTTGGCCGACCTCGACAAATACGCCTCCCTCGCCTTGCAGTTCTCGCGGGGGTGTCCCTTCGACTGCGAGTTTTGCAACGTGACCGCGCTGCTGGGCCATCGGCCGCGCGTTAAGTCCACGGCGCAGGTCGTGGCCGAGCTGGATGCGCTCTACAATCTTGGTTGGCGTGACCGGGTCTTCTTCGTAGACGACAACTTCATCGGTAACAAGAGGATCCTGAAGCAGGACCTTCTGCCCGCGCTGGTGGCCTGGCGGCGGGACAAGGTGGGCATGCCGTTCAACACGGAAGTCTCGATCAACCTGGCCGATGACGAGGAACTCCTGCAACTGATGGCAGATGCCGGGTTCGACACCGTCTTCGTCGGCATCGAGACCCCCGACGATGACAGCCTGGCCGAATGCAGCAAGAAGCAGAATCGGGGCCGGGATCTGGTGGCCGACGTGAAGAAGATCCAGCGCGCCGGCCTGGAGGTGCAGGGCGGCTTCATCGTCGGCTTCGACAGCGACGCGCCCTCGATTTTCCACCGCCAGGTGGAGTTCATCCAGCAGAGCGGTATTGCAACCGCGATGGTTGGCTTGTTGCAAGCCTTGCCCGGCACCAAGCTGTATGACCGCATGGCGCGCGAAGGGCGGCTCGCAGGGCAGGCTTCGGGCGATAACGTTGAAAACGCCACGAACATCCTGCCGATGATGAGCATCGAGACGCTCAACAGCGGCTATCGGGCGCTGCTTGAACACCTGTATGCCCCACGCACGTACTACGCGCGCGTGCGCACCTTCTTGAGCGAGTATCGGCCGCCGAAGATCACCACTCCCATCAGCCCGGTGTATTTGGGAGCCTTCTTCCGCTCGATTTTCAGGTTGGGCATCGTGGGAGAAGAGCGAAAGGATTACTGGCAGTTGTTCTTCTGGACGCTGTTCCGCCGGCCCAGGCTTTTTCCGCTGGCGATCACCCTGGCGATTTACGGCTATCACTTCCGTCAGGTGGTGGATCTGCACATTTAGGCGATAAAAAGCAGTCGTCCACACCGGTCCGGTATGGACGACTGCTTTTTGTTGTGTGTCAGGGATCAGGCGGTGGCTGCGCTGAGGTAAGTGACTGCCTCGCCGACGCTGGTGATCTTCTGCGCGTCTTCGTCGGAGATCTCAGCACCGAATTTATCTTCAAACGCCATGATCAGCTCGACCAGGTCGAGCGAGTCGGCTTTCAGGTCCTCGCGGAAACGCGCCTCGGGCACAACCTGCGCCGGATCAACATTCAGCTTGTCAATGACGATTTCCTTGACTTTCTCGAAGATTTCCTGCTGGTACATCAGTGTGCTCCTTCTGGATGATAATCGCCGCCCGGCGAGATAATGGCTGTGAAATCCTATCCCGGATGCCCATTCTAGCAGCGGGAAAGGACGGTGTCAAACGGGCGTCGCCTCTTTGACAACCCTTCTCGCGGCTGGTAAGATGCTGCCGTTTGGCGGCTTGTCTACCTGAGTAACACGGAGCCGGCGCGAAAGTTGCGTCGGAAATCCGCGAGCATTGTGAGGCCTTATGGTTCATGACCGGCGCAAGGCCGATCACATCCGCATCAACCTGGAAGAAGACGTTCAATTCCCCAGCCTGACCACCGGCTTTGAACGGTATCACCTGCTGCATCAGGCGCTGCCGGATCTCGATCTCCGTGAGATTGACATGACGGTCGCCCTGTTGGGCAAGCGCCTGGGCGTGCCGCTCCTGATCTCCTCGATGACGGGCGGCACCGAGGCGGCGCGGACGATCAACCGCAATCTGGCGCAGGCGGCCCAGGCGCGCGGGCTGGCGATGGGTCTTGGCTCGCAGCGCACCGGGATCGAGCAAGCGCACACCGCAGACACCTTTCGCGTGCGCGAGATTGCGCCGGACATCCTGCTTTTCGCCAACCTGGGCGCCATCCAGCTCAATTATGGCTACACCGTGGATCAGTGCCGCCGCGCGGTGGAGATGATCGAGGCCGACGCCCTGATCCTGCACCTGAACCCCCTTCAGGAGGCGCTTCAGGCCGACGGCGACTGGAACTGGCGTGGGCTGCTCGGCAAGATCGAGGCGGTGTGCCGGACGCTGGGCGTGCCGGTGGTGGCAAAAGAGGTCGGCTGGGGGCTCAACGGCCAGGTGGCGCGGCTGCTCGCCGATGCCGGTGTAGCGGCTTTGGACGTGGCCGGGGCGGGCGGCACCTCCTGGAGCGCGGTGGAGTACCACCGGGCGCCCACGGACGAGCTGCGGCGCCTGGCTGCAGGGTTCGCCGATTGGGGCATCCCCACGGCCGAGGCGCTGCTGATGGTGCGCGAAGCCGTCCCCGACCTGCCGGTGATCGCCAGCGGCGGGATGCGCAGCGGGATCGAGGGCGCCACGGCGTTGGCCCTGGGCGCAGCGGCCGTGGGCATCGCGTCGCCGTTCCTGAAGGCCGCGGTCGCCTCGGCCGATGAGGTGATCGCAACCATTGACCAGTTTGCGGCCGAGCTGCGGACGGCGATGTTCTGCGCCGGTGCGGGCAACATCTCGGCGCTGCGCGAGCCGGGCAGGGTCAGCAAGGACACGTGATGAATCTCACCGAGGCATTTTCCAGCTATCTTCCGCAAATCGAAGCCGAAATGCGCGCTGTGCTGGCGCCGCCGGATGATCCATCTGCGGGCCACTATCACATCATGAACTATCATCTGGGGTGGCTGGATGCTGCGCTGCGCCCCGTTAGCGCGCCCGCAGGCAAGCGAATCCGGCCGATGCTGTGTTTGCTCGCCTGCGCAGCCGCGGGCGGCGATCCGCACCGGGCGCTGCCGGCGGCCGCGGGCCTGGAGCTGCTGCACAACTTCTCGTTGCTCCACGATGACATCGAAGACAACAGCCCCACGCGGCGCCATCGGCCCACCGCCTGGACCATTTTCGGCATGCCCCTGACGTGCAACGCCGGTGATGGGATGTTCAGCCTGGCGCACCTGGCGTTCTACCGTATGTTGGACCGGGGCGTGCCGGTGGCTACGGTTGTGACGGCGTTGCAGCGCTTCGATGGGATGTGCCTGGCGTTGACCGAAGGGCAGTTCCTCGACATGTCCTTCGAGAAACGGCTTGAGGTGACGCCCACCGACTACTTCCGCATGATCGCGGGCAAGACGGGCGCGCTCCTGGCGGTCGCGCCGGAGATCGGCGCGCTGGCGGCCGGGGCGTCCCCGGAGAGGGCTGCGTGCTACCGGCGCTACGGCACAGCATTGGGCCGCGCGTTTCAGCTCCAGGACGACATCCTGGGCGTTTGGGGCGACGAGGCGGCCACGGGCAAGTCCGCGGCCAGTGACATCCTGAGCAAGAAAAAGACGCTGCCGGTGATCTTGGCGTTAGCGCACCCGGTCGTCGGGCCGCGTATGGCGGCGCTTTACCGCGGGCCAGCTTTCACGCCGGCCGATGTCCCCGCCGTCCTGGCGCTCCTCGAGGAGGCCGGCGCGCGCACACAGGTTGAGGCGGAAGTGCGCCGGGCAACTGCCGAGGCGCATGCGGCCCTGGCACTGGCCGCGCCGTTTGCCGGCGCGGCCGCCGCTCGCTGTCTTGAGGCCTTGCTGGAGGCGCTGGTCGGCCGGGCCACCTGACGCGTCCGCTGATCCGGTTCACGTTTTCACCCCGGAGGTTCGTGATGGCGGAGAACGCACCCGATCCGAAACCCATTCAGGCGAAGTCGTTTTGGTCCACACTGCCGGGCCTGCTGACCGGGATCGGTGGGTTGGTCGCTGCCATCGCGACCCTGCTGACGGCCCTGGTCAGCGCAGGTGTGATCGGCTCTGCCAAGCCCTCACCCACCCCTTCACCTACCGTGCCATCTACTTTCACTGCAACCGCGGCGCCATCGCCGAGCGCGCCCCCCGCGCCGGCACAGAGTGCGGATGCCACGGCGACGCCGACTGTGACGCCGGTCCCGGCCACGGCCACCGTTCAGCCGGGCGGCGTTCTCTTCGAGGATGACTTCAGCACGGAACGCAACGGCTGGCTGGTCAAAGTGGAGCCTGAGGTCGAGAAGGGTTATGAGGCCGGCGAATACCGCATTACGGTCTTCCAGCCGGACTTCTCAAGCTGGACCTATCCGCAGCCGCCCTTGAAGTTGCGGGATTTTGCCCTGGAAGTGGATGCGCACCGGGTAGGCGGGTCCGCCTCCGACGAGTTCGGCGTGTTGGTGCGCTACCAGGACGCCACCGATGACTTCTACACGTTCGTGATCAGCAGCGACGGCACATTCCGGATTCAAAGCTATGTGGACGATGCCTGGGCCGACCTGGTGAAATGGACCAAGTCCACGGCGATTCTTGGCGATGAGAAGGTTAACCGGCTGCGGATCGTCTGCCAGGGCGATGAGATGCGTTTCTTCGCCAACGGCATCCTGCTCGCCCAGGTGAAAGACGCCACTCTGGGCGCCGGCAACATTGGCCTGCTCGCCAGTGCCTTCGATAAGGGCAGCGTCACCGTGGCGTTTGATAACCTGCGCGTGCGCGCCTTGACCGGGCAATAATGGGGCGGGGCGGTGATCAGGAGCCTTCCGCCGAGGTCTTCGCCCACTCCAGGATTTTGCGGTCGGTGACGGGGAAGGCGTAGGCGTCGAGCTCACCGAGCAATGCCCAGCGGGCTTCGGCATAGCCGCGCGGAGTCACCTGCCCCGCGACGACCTGGCAGTGGAATGCACGCAGCGTGATGCGGAAGTGCGTGTACGCGTGGCGGATCGCCGGGCCGGGCGCGCCGACCGTAACTTCCAGCCCCAAACGTTCGTGCAGTGCGGCCGCCAGGCACTCCGCCAGCGCCGCGGCGTCTTCCGCATCCTCAGGACAATTGCCCGCTGCACTTCCCGGAAAACCCCACAGTCCACCCAGCAGCCCGGCCTCCGGCCTTCGCGTGATCAGATAGCGGCCGGACGTATCACGGATGATGGCCGCGGTGACCTGATAGTGCGGGGTGTGCGGTCGGGCCGTCCGCCGGGGCCGCTCTGCTTCGACGCCGGCCGCATGCGCCCGGCAGACGCCTGCCAGTGGGCAGTGTGTGCAGCGCGGGCCGTCTGGAGTGCAGACCAGCGCGCCGAGCTCCATCAGTCCTTCATTCAGATCGCCGTATTGCCCCGCAGGCGCAGCTTTCACCAGCGCGTCCGCCAGCCCCCAAAGTTGTTTTTCGACTGCCGGCTGCCGCGGGTCCTCGCCGATATCATACAGCCGACACAACACCCGCCGGACGTTGCCATCCAGCACCGGCTCGGGCTGGCCGAACGCCAGGCTCAGGATCGCGCCCACTGTGTACCGGCCGATCCCCGGCAGCCGCAGCAGTGCGTCCCGATCGGCCGGCAGACCGCCGCCGTGCCGGGTCAAGATCTGCTGCGCGGCCGCGTGCGCGTTGCGGGCGCGTGCGTAATAGCCCAGCCCCTCCCAGGCTTTCAGGACGGCCTCCAGTGGGGCTTCGGCCAGGCTGCGCACGTCGGGAAAACGAACCATCCAGCGATCAAAATAGGGTGTGACGGTGGTCACCTGGGTTTGTTGCAGCATGATCTCGGAGATCCAAACCGCGTATGGGTCACGACGGCGGCGCCAGGGGAGGTCGCGCCGCCCGGCCTGGATCCATGTGAGGAGGGCTGGGGTTACGTCCGAGGGAAGCGGGCCAGCTTCAGGGGCGGGATTGCCGGCGAGCAACGTGTCATTGCCCACCTAGCATGTTGCGCCCCAGACAATGAACGACAAACATCGCGATGAAAATCAGAACGATGATGGCAA
>CAZYGI010000017.1:19817-65601 GCA_964647255.1 uncultured Anaerolineales bacterium
CCCAGCTCCAGGCCGGCAGGCCCATGAACATGAAGTTCTTCTTCTCTTTCTTAGTGACAGGTTTCGGCATCTCGGTCTGGCAGCGCCAGCAGACCTGCTTGTCTTCCGGGTTCCAAGTACCGCATTTTGGGCAATTCATGGGCTTCCTCCTGGCCGCCTCGGTGTGATGGTGTCATGTTAGCACAAGGTCAGTCGGCCGACAAACCTTTCACCCTTCCGCCGCGTGCTCCCGTTTGCCGCCGACGGTGAGCACAAAAAGCGTGCTGGCGATCACGCGTCCGGCCGCGGAAATCCAGAAGAGCGGGCGGATGCTGAGGATGTTGACCAACGCGGTGCCGATCAACGGTCCGACAAAAGCCGCGCCGAAGACGGCTACCTGATAAATCGCGGTGAAGCGCGCTCGTTGCTCGGCCGGCGCCAGGCCCAGCAGTAGATTGAAGCCTGCCAGGCTGTAGCCCGCCCAGGCAAACCCCGACAAGGTCTCAACGGGCATCAGGTACCAGGGATTGGGCGCCAGGGACCACAGGATCGGGACCAGGGGGATCAGAAAGCCGGTGACGCGCGTGAGCCAAGCCGCGCCGTGACGGTCGTTCAGCCGGCCCCAAACGCGCTGGCCGATGATGTTGCCGACGCTGTTCACGGCGGCCAGCAGGCCGATCTGCGTCGGGCTGGCGTGCAGGCTACGCACCAGGTAGACCGCGAAGAACGGCCCGGCGATAGCGAGTGAGATGTTCCACAGGAAAGCCACCGCCGTGAAGCCGGTGAACCGTGGGTGGCGTCGGAAAAGCGCAAGCAGATTTTCCGCCCTGCCAGTGGCAGGGCGCGCGCTGAGTGCGGCGGCCGGCATCGGGATGCGCGCATAGATGACGGTCGCCACGAAACCCACCAGGCCCGCCAGGGCGAAGCTCACTTGATAACCGCGCGGCAGCCCCAACGACTCGGCCAGGCGGCCGGCAAGCGGCGCGGCGATCAGTGCGGCGATCGCCAGCGCGATATTGCGGGCGGCGAAGTAGCGGCCGCGAATCGCGGTCGGCACCAGGTCGGCCGATAGCGCCGACCAGGCCGGGTAGGAAAGCTGGCTCATGAAGCCGCGCAGCGCCACCAGTGCCAGGAAGGCGAGGATTGCAGCATCACCGTGAAACAGCAGCGGTACGGCGGCAATCGCCAGCAGTAGCGCCCGTCCGCCGATGCCCCCCGTGATGACGATCACGCGCTTGCGGCGCTCGGGCCGTTCGGCCAGCCGCGCGCCCGGAAAAAGCGCCAACGCCGAGGTCAGGTTGGAGATGGCGCTGAGCCAGCCGATCTGCGTGTTCGTCGCGCCCAGCGAGAGGGCAAAGGGGCCGACGAAATTGGTGACGAACGATTCCGAGATGTTCGAGAAGAACCCGTCCCACCAGAAGAGGCGCCGCCCCTGGCGCGCGGTCGGGAACGCATCGGCCTCTGGGCTGTAAGGGCCGGCTGTAAATTCCTCAGCTTGCTGTCGCAGCTCGGCGCTGATGGCACGCAGAGAGCGAAAGGGTGGGGGCAACGATTTGGGTGCCATACTCACTGCTCACCGCAGAACCGTTCCAGGCCCGGCGTGTACCACAATACAAAACGTTGGTCGCCGTTGGTGGCCCGGATGGGGCACGAGGCTTTTCCCAGGCTGCGCAGCGCGGGTTCGAGCGCCTGCTGCCAGGCCGGGTCCAGCCATGGTTCGATGATCACCAGCGCGTTGCCATCCGTGATGAGGCCGTTCGCCGATTCTGGCAGGATCGGCTCCGTCACGACGACTTCAGCGAATCGAGCCTGGATTGGGTAGACTTCGGGCATCAAGCGAAAGCCGGCTACGCTCCAGGCCGGGCTGGTGATGAAAACGTACGTTTTGGGCGCCGTGCTCTCCTCCGGTTGGGCGCGCTGGATGATCCGGAAGGTGAGGTTCTCCAGTGATTGGAAGCCCGCCATGCGGTCACGCGCCAGCGGATAAGCCTGATAGAGATTAAGTCCTAACGCGGCGACGAAGATGGCTGCACAGAGCGCCATCCCCACGCGGGGCCGCAGGCCGATGCCCTGCAAGTGCGCCAGGAGCCACGTCAGGCCGGCGGCCGCAAACAGCGCAAACCAGGGCAGCAGCAAGAACATGCGCGTCCCGGTGGGATAGGGCCGATCGTGCGATGCCCCCACCGCCAGAAGCAGCGCTGCAAAGGCGAGCAGCAGGCACCAGGCGAACCGGTGGCGTCGCAGGGCCAGGTAGCAGTCAGCTGCCAGCCCCAGGCTGACCAGGGCAGCGGTCAGCGGATCCACGTAAGCCACGGCGATGAAGTGGTCCTCCTGAGGCACGAAGAGGAAGGACAGCGTGGAGTAGATCAAATTGCGCGCCACGTTCGCCAACGCATCCCCGGCCGTGCGGGTCAGAGCCGGATTGTACCACAGGGTGCCGGCGACCTTGGCTTGCCAATAGCCGGGTTGCAGCAACAGCGGAAACACGGGGATCAGCAGCGACACCACCAGCGCCAACCACCGGCCAAGCATTCGCCGGGAAACGGGCGGCGCGTAGAAAAGGAGCAACAGCAGCGGCAGCGGCAAGACGTAGAGCGCGGCTGGGTAAACATAAAAGCACAGGCCCATCGCCGCGCCCAGCAGCACGAACGCTGCCCAACGCCGGGAGCGCACGGCCCAGGCAGCTCCGGCCAGCACCGTGGCCTCGGCAAAAAAGGCCTGGAGGTTGTTGTAGCCAATTTTCCCGAAAGACATCAGGTAATGCGACATCGCCAGGAAGAGCGCGGCCATCAACGCCGTGCGCCGCTGCACGAAGGCGCGAAAGAAGCCGTAGAACAAGAGGATTGCCGCTGCGCTCAGGCACGCGTTGCTGACGCGCCAGCCGAAGCCGGAGCCGCCGAAGAGCTTGATGAAGCCTGCCTGGATCAACGAGGACAGGTAGGGGTGCGCTTCGTAGACGGCTTGGCCTACGAAGACGTGGTCGGCAATGAACGCGAGGGGCTGCTGCTCGGCGATCTGCCGGGCATAGGCCCAGAAGGAGTATTCGTCGCCGATGGCCGACAGCCACCAGGCATTCATATTCGTCGCAAAGAGCGCGAGGGCAAGCAGGCCGATCCAGAAGATGGGGCTGACTTCACGGCGGATGCGCCAGAGGTTTACGCCGGCCAGCAGCAACCCCAGCACGGTGATCCATTGGAATTGCCGCGCGCCGTAGAGGCTCGCCAGCGTCAGCAGAAGCGCCACCGCCGCCAGGGCGACCCCCACCAGCGCCCGGCCGCGATGCCGCCAGCCGGCGCGCACCGCACCGCCGGGGATCTCGCGCAGGAGCCAGCCGGCCAGCAGGAGGAGGTAGGCCAGGGCGAATTCCCAGCCTGGGATGCTGTTGCGCCGGATGGCTTGCCAGGCGAGGAGGCCGAGGCTGGCCGCCGCAGCCGCGATGACGGCCCACGCGATCCAGAACTGCGCCCGGGGAACGATGGCATTCGCTCTGGCACCCGGCCGGTTCGTGGCGACGACTTCGGTCGCCTTACGGGCTGCAGGGCGTTTGAGGTCAGCTCCTCCGCCGGGCTGTGACCATGTTTCCAGGGGGAGAAGCCAATCCGCCGGCAGCCGCCGGCAAAGGAGCCAGACGACGAGCGCACAGGCCAGCAGGGCCGGCAGAATCACCAGGAAATAGGCCGGGTAGGCCGAACGGCACAGCGGCCCGGTCCGGCACCACGCGTTTTGCAGCCAGCCAGGGACTTCGGGATGGCCCAGCCAACGATCATGGACGACGAGCACCGGAGGCAGCAGAGCAAGCGCCGCGGCCATCAGCAACAGCGCGGTTCGCGCCAGCGTCTCACCCGGCCGCAGGACGGCGCGCTGCTGGACGAGTTCCGCTTCCAACGCTGCGACGCGCTGCTGAAGGACGCCGATCTGCTGTCTCAGGATCGCCGCCTCGGTCGGGCTGTCGGTCGGGACTGTTGGCTCGCCGTCCATAGGAGACCGTTCCGTGATTACCGCGGGGCCGCCACTCCGAGCATCTCATAGTCGAAGCGTCCGTCTTGCATGATGACTTCGCCATCTACCTCGATGGTGCACTGCAGCGGGATCACGTCCACGTGCAGCGGCGAGGACCAATCCGCCCCGGTTTCGGCGGGGTAGGGATTGCCGAAGGCCACGTGGACGCCCGGCAGTTTCTCGTCCTGCAGCAGGTTGCCGGTCAGCTTGCGCAGCCCGATGTTGGTGCCGATCGCAAATTCGCCGGCGCGCCGCGCATTCTCCGCGCTGTCGAGGTAGGCGGTCACTTCGGCGACCAGCGCGCGATCTTCCCCGCGCACCTCGGTCACGCGGCCGTCGCGAAGGGTGAATATCACCGGCTGCGCCAACACGCCATACTTGGCGCTGAAGTAGTCGCCGATGATGTGCACGACCAATGTGCCATCCAGTGTCTTCGGCGAGGTGAAGGTCTCACCCTCCGGCAGGTTGCCCCATCTGCCCGCGCTGTGATAGATGCCGGTGCAATTCACCCAGCGCAGATCAGGGTCGAAGGTGGCGATGAGATCGGTGCCATCGGGCGTCGTCACCCGGATGCGTTCTGCGTAGCGCGCGATGTCATAGACTGCGGTGGTGACGGAAGACACCTGCCGATAGTCGGTTCGCATCCCTTCTTGCATGAGCTGCGCGGTGATGCCGGGCATATGCGCGTGACGGGCCTTGAGTTCATCCAGGATGAAAGTGCGCAGCGCGGTGCGGAAAGTGACTTCGCCCGGCTGGCTCGACGCGGCGTAAAAGGTCACCGTCGGCCGGAGCCGCCGCAGGTCGTGCCGCAGCTCCTCGGGGAAGCCGGTGATGGGGCGCTCGGCATATTGTTCGATGTCGTGCACCAGCACTTCACCGCCCGCCTCGGATGCTTCTTCGCCCAGCAGGCGGCCAATGCCGTGAGTGACCCGGTCGGTCAGCACGAACACGCGATCGGCCGGCGTGATGTTCATGCAGGTGCGCGCCGCAATGCGCGCGCCTGCGCGCATTGCCTCCAGTTGTTTGAGGCTGACGTGGGTTGGGTCGGTAGGCATACGCTACGTCCTGCTCCTTTGTGGCTGCTGGAGTTGTTACCGTAAAGCAAAGCCTTGCGTTTCTAGCACTTCGCGCAGATCGGTGCGCACTGCTTGCGCGACCCGCCGCGCCGAATGTTCCTGCCAGCCGTAGTCTTCCATCACTGCGGGTTTGCCCGGCATGGGCACCTGCCGGCCCCCGTAGATGCCGGTCGCCGCCATGACCTGATCATAGTCCTGCAGCTCGGCATCTTTGGGCCGGGGGTCGTACTGCTCCCAGTGCAGCACCGCCGGCAGCGCCAGCCGCGGGCGGCTCGGCGGCTCGGCGGCAGGATAGCCGATCGTCATGCCGGTGATCGGGAACACCAGCCGGGGCAACGCCAACAGCTCAATTACGGCCCGGGTGTTGTTGCGCAGGCTGCCGATGTAGCAGATCCCTAGCCCCAACGACTCGGCGGCCAGGGCGGCGGTCTGCGCAGCGATGACCGCATCCACGGCGGCAACCAGGAAGTTCTCGACGTACTCGGTCACCTGGGTGTAGCCGCGCACCTGGCAGGCCCGATCGAGGTTGGCCAGATCGGCGCACCAGGCCAGGAAGATCGGCGCCTGGGCGATGTGGCCCTGGTTGCCGCATAATTCGGCCAGCCGCTGGCGCTTGGCGGCATCCGTGACCGCGATAACGCTGTAGGCCTGCAAGTTGGAAGACGTCGAGGTTCGCTGCGCCGCGGCGACAATCTTCTCGATGATTGCGCGCGGGACCGGATCGGGCTTGTATGAGCGAACTGAGCCGTGGTGGTGGATGAGATCAAAGATGGGGTCTGTCATCGGTCCTCGAGAGGCGTCTTTAGTGTTTTGCTGGAATGGCCGGCATCGCCGTAAGCTGCCGTAGGGGCTCCCTGGCGTGGCACAGCTCCGCGCCGTGCCCGAAACAAACCGTCTCTGGCTGCAAGAGGAGCCAGTTTGCGCACCGATCTCAGCGCCGCCGGCCAGTCCTCCGCGCAGCCGCTCACAGTCCCGGCAGGCCGAACCGGTCGTCGAACATCTTGATCGAGCGCACGATTTCGGCCTTCGCTGCGGCCGCGTCTTCCCAGCCGATCGGCTCGGTGCGCTTCCCCTCCAGGTCCTTATACACCTCGAAGAAGTGCGCAACCTCATTCAGAAAGTGCGGTGGTACGTCCTTGAGATCGTGGTACTCCGCAAACAGCGGATCGGTTTCCGGTACGGCAAGGATTTTGTCGTCGTGCTGGCCGCGATCCAACATGCGGAAGACACCGATAGGCCGCGCCTGGATGATGCAGCCCGGGAAGACCGGCTCATTCGTCATCAGCAGGATGTCCAGCGGATCGCCGTCATCGTAGAATGTGCGCGGGATCAGGCCGTAATCGCCGGGATAGTGCAGCGAGGAGAACAGCACCCGATCAAGCACGATGACGCCATTTTCCTTGTTGTACTCGTACTTGTTGCGCGATCCTTTGGGGATTTCGATGATCGCATAGATGACATCCGGCACCTTCGGGCCCGGACGTAGCTCACGCCAAAGGTTCTGCATCGCCATAAGCTGTAGCTCCTTGTTCTTGGATCGCGGCGGACGGCTTTGGCCGACCGCAATCATTTGCCGTGGATCAGAAGTGTCGCAGGCGTGCGACCGGATGATCCTTGTATTCGTCAATCTGAGCGACGGTGATGGCTGCCGCCTTCGCGAGCCGTTCGGGCGTGATGAAATCATCGAGCTGCAGGCGTTCCAGCGTTTCGCGTTCCTCCGGCGTCAACGCGCGGCCGGTGAACACCGCCGCTGGTTCGCGCACCAGCCGGCCCCGGCAGGGGGTGCAGTTATGCGCGTGCGCCAGTACGAGCAGGAATTCGCGTTGCGACATGGGCCTACTTCAACTCGCTCAGAATTGCGACGCTGGCGCTGGCACCGATGCGATTCGCCCCGGCGGCGATCATTGCCCGCACATCGGTCAGGGTGCGGATTCCGCCGGCCGCCTTGACGCCAACCCCGGGCCCGACTACGCGGCGCATCAATGCAACGTCCTCCACCGTCGCGCCGCTTGGCCCGAAGCCGGTGGAGGTTTTGACGAAGTCAGCCCCGGCGGCCACGCACAACTCGCACGCCTTGACCTTCTCGGCGTCGGTCAGGTAGCACGTCTCGATGATGACCTTGACGCGGCCCCCCATCGCATGCGTCGCATCCACGACCGTGGCGATGTCGTCCTGCACGAGGGCGGTCTGCTCGGATTTCAGTGCGCCGATGTTGATCACCATGTCTACTTCGGCGGCGCCCAGGGCCACGCAGCGCTGCGCCTCATGCCCTTTGACGACCGGCAGGGTGGCGCCCAGCGGGAAGCCGGCAACGGTGCACACCGCCACGGGGCTGCCGCGCAACAGATCGGCGCACAGCGGCACCCAGGCGGGGTTGACACAGACGGTGGCGAAGCGATACTCCCGGGCTTCGGCACAAAGTTGGCGGATTTGCGCCTCGGTCGCCTGCGGTTTCAACAAGGTGTGATCTATCATGCGCGCCAGCTCGGCGGCGGTCAGCGGAGTCTCAGTCCCCATGGTGTCATTGCTCCTGGTGGGCGCTCAGATCGGTCAGGTCGTACTGTGGCACTGCCGACCAGAGCCTTGGCGGCCAATATGAAACCAATGCCTTGCCGATGATGTTCTGCAGCGGCAGCGGTCCCCAGATGTGCGAGTCGCTGGAGTTGTTGCGGTTGTCGCCCATCACGTACACTTCATCCGGGCCGACTGTGAGCGGCGGGGCGCTGTACGAGCCGGGGTTGGGGCCGAAGGGTTCCGGCACATGCAGGCCGTTGACATAAATCTGACCTTCGCGCACCTCGACCGTTTCGCCCGGCAGACCGATGACGCGTTTGATGAAATCGCGGCTGGGGTCTTTGGGGTACTCAAAGATCACGACATCGCCGCGGCGTGGGGTGCGGATGCACCATTCCTTCTGCCAGATCATCTTGTTGACGATCGGGATCTCCAGATGGATGCCGGGGCAGTAGGCCCAGCGATTGACGATCAGGAACTGGCCGTTATGGAAGTTCGGCTCCATGCTGATGCCGTCAATACGGTAATTCTGTCCGAAGTTGCGGATCAGGATGACCATCAGGAGGGCCAGCGCCACAACCTGGATGGTTTCCCAGATCAGGCTGAGCCCGGTGACTTGCTCTTGTTGCGGAGAATCAGCATCGGAGGGCGCCGCTGGAGGCGTTGCCGCCGGTTCACCTGCCTCGGCAGGCGCGAGGTGGATGTTTTCAAGATCGCTATCAGTCACGAAACTGCCTCATCAAAACGAATGGTGCGGCCATTATAGCACCGCGGGCGGGGTGTGGCAACTTGTTTGTGCGGTGTTTTGGTTGCTACAGCAGGTGGTCGGTGCTTAAGATTAAGAGCCGGTCGAACGCGTCCTCGGCCAGTTCGCTCAGCCATCGCGTCGTCAGGTCGGCTTTCAGCTCAGCGAAGCGCGGCCCGGTCCCGACGGCGCGCATCCCGGCCCGCCGGGCCGCCTCGACCCCGGCCGGTGAGTCCTCAACCACGATGCAGCGATAGCTTGGGACGCCGAGCTCGCGTGCCGCCACCTGGAACACCTGCGGATTGGGCTTGCCGTGCTGCACGTCGTCGGCGGTGATGATCCCCGTGAAGTAGCCTTCGATGCCCAGCATCTCCAGGATCGCAGCCACGTTAGCGCGCGGCGCCATGGTCGCGATCGCCTGCCGCCATTCGGCTGCGGCCAGGCGCAGCAGCCAGGTCTCGACGCCCGGCAGCAGCTCGATGCCGCGCGTGCGCATGAGGCGGCGGTAGCGTTCCTCTTTGGCTTCGCCGATGCGGAGGATTTCGGCCGCGGTCATGTCGGCGCCGAACCAACCGCGCAGCGTCGTGTCGTTCCGTTGGCCGAAGCTCGTCATGAACTGCTCATAAGTGAGCGCCAGGCCTTCGGCGGCCGCGGTCTCCTGCCAGGCCAGCCAATGCAACTTATTCGAGTCCAGCAGGGTGCCATCCAGATCCCACAGGACAGCGCAAGGTTTTCCAGCCATAATCACGCTCGATCGGTGTTTTTCATCCACGGCGGGTTCAGCGCCGCGATCTGGGCCGCGATGGGGCACGCCGGTTCGTGCGCGCCGGGCAGGTAGCCGGTGCTCGTCAAGAACTCGCGCACGATCTCGCCGCCCGTGAAGACGAACGTTTTCTTGAACAGCCGGGTCCATGCCTCAAGGCTCAGGGGGTGCTGCCGGTCCAGCCAGGCTTCGACGGAACCGTATTCCGCGCGGAGTGCGACCAGGCGCCGCGCGTTCTCGATCACGGCCGCGACTTTGAGCCGGTTGCGGATGATGCTCGCGTCGGCCAGCAAGCGGGCCACGTCGGCCTCCGTGTAGACGGCCACGCGCTCCGGGGCAAAGCCATCGAAGGCGCGGCGGAGAGCCGCTTTCTTCTGCAGGATGGTGGTCCAGGAAAGACCGGCCTGGTTGATCTCCAGGGCCAGGCGCTCGAACAGCGCCGCATCCGTGTGCAGCGGAAAGCCATACTCGGTGTCATGGTACACTTTGTGCAGCGGATGCGCCTGCGCCGCGTCGCAATAGCCCATCATTTCCTCCGGCGAAAAAGGGGCGCAGATCAACGACCTGCGCCCCTTCGGGATAAGCCTGTCCGTACAGCGGTTTAGTAGAGGAACATCGGTTTGCCGAGCATGCTGGCGACCTTAGGGCGGTACTGCTCGCGGTCGTACAACTCGTCCACGTCCACGCGCTTGATGCCGGAGATCACGGTGCTGAGCGGGAGGTGGGTGTACTTGCCGTCGCGCAACGCCGTCATGCGGCCCGAGCGGCCCTGTGCGATCAGATCGGTCGCCAGGTTGGCATAGCTGAGCGCCACCATACGATCCAGCGAGTCGGGCGCCCCCGAGCGCATCAGGTAGCCGAGCTGCTGATAGATGATGTTCTCGTGGGTGTACTTCTTGATCAGCTCCGACGTGTGTTGCCCGACGCCGCCCAGTTTGCGATGGCCGTACGCGTCGGCCTCGCCGGTCTCGATGATGTCCCCGCCGATCAGGGTTGCGCCTTCGGAGATGGTCATGATGGCGTAGTTGCTGGGATTCGCCCGCTTGTCTTCCAGGAGCAGGGCCGCCAGTCTTTCGGCATCGAACGGCACCTCGGAGATAATCGCGCGGTCCACATGCGCCAGATACGCGGCAAAGAGCGAGGTCTCGCCGGAGTTCCGGCCGAACAACTCGACGATGGCGATGCGTTCGTGCGAGCCAGTGGGCGTGCGCAGGGAGGTGATCAGGTCCACCGAGCGCGTGACGGCTGTGCTGAAACCGATGCAGTAGTCGGTGCCATACACGTCGTTGTCCATCGTCTTGGGGATGGCGACAACCGGGAACCCTTCCTGATGCAGGCGGGCGGCGTAGCTCAGCGTGTCATCGCCGCCGATGGCAACCAGGCCGTCAATCTTGAGGTGCTGCATCACCCGCAGCATGTGCGGGGTCATGTCAATCACACCGGTCTGCGGATCAGGGTTGTTGAACTCGTCCCGCAAGAATGCCGGGACATCGCCGGCTTTCACGTGCGAAGGCCGGGTGCGCGAAGTGTGCAGGAAGGTGCCGCCGGAGCGATCTATCTTGCGCACGACCGCTTTGTTCAACCGCATGACCCAGCGCCAATCTTCGGAGGGATCGCTGGGGTTGACATTCAACGGTCCTGCCCAGCCGCGGCGGAAGCCGATGACCTCCATGCCGTCGTCAACGGCACGATCTACCACGGCTTTGATGCACGGGTTCAGCCCTGGCACATCGCCGCCGCCCGTGAGGATGCCAATAGTTTTTAGTGATGACATGAAACGGTCTCCTGATCGAGGTCACGCCGCGGGCGGCAAGTGATGAAGGCGCCCGGACGCGCATAATTAACGCCAAGAGTAGAGTGTACCGTTTGGGGGCCGTTTTGGCAAGTTCGCCTGGGCCTCTGCGCAAGAAATGGATCAGGGACTGACAGCCGGGCGGCCGCCAGTCCCTGACGCAAAATCCTCCACTCCGGCTTCGGCGCTCCCCTGGCGTCGGTTATGCCGGAGGGCGAGCGGCCAGGCCGCGCGTCTTTTCCTCGACCTCAATCAGCATGGACAGGACGCTGCCGAACGCAAAGAGCTGGACAAACCAGACGATGGCAATGATCGGCGCCGCCAGCGCGCCGACCTGGGCCAGCGTGCGGAACATCTCGGGCGTGTCCTGGGGCAGCCGGCCCGACATCGTCGCGACCACAATTGCGCCGATGATCCCAGCAGCGAGCACAAGCCAGCCCAGCAATTTGAGGATAAACGCGATCACGCGCAGAAGACCATACTTCCGAGGTATGCTCATCAGGCAAATCATCCTTTCGTTATGGCGCAGACGCAGACCGTGATGCGTCGCCCAGCCCGGGCGAACGCACCACGGAACGCCATGCTAACTGACTACATCCGCTTGATCGGGATCGGCGTGGCGCCGGGGGCCAACGGCAGATTGATCAAGATCGAGATGTCCGTATTGCTCAACAGCGGCACGAACTGCCTGATGAGATTCCAGTCAATCGGGTAGACTGCGTACAGCTTCTGGACGACATCCAACGTATTGCTCAGCGATGTCTTGTCCCAGGTGACCGCCGGCAGCGACGTGCCGTTCAGGTAGATGTAGAGGCCGTCGCCCTTGCTGCGCAACTGCAGGTACTGGATGTTGCTCGCCTGCGCCTGTTGGATGGCGTAGGGGGCCAGCGCCAGCGGTGCGTTGATGTTCGCCGCAGCCAGATCACGGGCCGAGATGCCCATGATGGACGGGACGCCCTGGTCATCGTACTTGACCTCGAATTGCATGATCGCTGACGGTTCGCCGCTGGTGGGCACCGGGGTCGCCATCACGATGTTTTCGCTGGCCAGTGGAATCTCCGCCGCGCCCGCCTGGAGCGGGAACTTCAACACGATCGAGAGCCCCAACCGCTGGACGATGGGCGCCAATTTCTGCAGCAGGTTGGCAAGCTGCTCGTTCTGCGGGCCAAGCATGCGCACCAGGCCGGCCGTCGCTTCAAGCGAGCCGTCTTGCCATTTGACGCTCGGCATCAGCAGACCATTCGCTACGAGCGCCAGACCGCTGCCCGTTTGGCGAATCTCGATGTGCTGGATGTTGGATGAGGTCATCCAGTTGATATAGTTCGGGTCAATCCGGTAGGCGCTGAGATCGAGTGGGTAGCCCAGCGAGTTGGCGATCTGCTCCACCGGCAGACCCTCCACACCCGGCTTGCCGTTTGCGTCAAAGGCAAGGACGATGCGTGGGAGCGCAACGACGAACTGTTCGCCATCGGCCGTCTTCGGCGCGGCTGAAGGCATGATCGCGGGCCCGCAACCGGCCAGGATCAGGCTCGCAATGGCAAGTAATACGACGATCGGGTTCCGCATGGTAAGCCTCCAGTGTGAGATATGAAATGAACGGACCTGTGGCAGCCTCAGGTTTGTCCTGCCACAGGATAACCCCCGAGCGAATAAAGCGGCGAAGACAGCCCGCCGAACATCATTCGTGCATCTTGACCGGGAGCGGCGCCGCGCCGGCGGCCACCGGGAAGTGCAACATGATGTCTACGTCCGCCCGATCCAGGTACGGCACGATGTTCTGAATGAGCGGCAGCAGCGAATTGTCCGGCGCCACCTTGGCATAGACCGCAACAAGGTTCGCCAGCAGTTTGGTGTCCCAGATCAGCGTCGGCAGAACGGCGTCGTTGGCGTAGATATACGTCCCGTCCGGCTTGGTCCGCAACTCCAGATGTTGGATGTTGCCCCCTTGCAGCTTCTGGATCAGATCAGGCGATAACTGCGGCAGGCTTGCCACCCCCATCAGGTCCTGCGCAGAGAGCCCCATCAACCCCGGCGCCCCGTTCTCGTCGAAGGTGATCTCCAATCTGGCGATTATGGAAGCCGCGTCAGTGGACGGCGACACCTGGAGGCTCTTGGCTGCCCCCGCTTCCGTCATCGGGATCGCGGCCGCGCCTGACTGGACGGGGAACCGGAGGACCACATCCAGGCCGAGGCGCGTGATCAGCGGCAGCAGCTTGTTGAGCATCTCAGCATTTTGGACGTTCAGCGCGGTCGCCAGCTTTAGCGCCTGGTTCAGCGATTCCTGTGTCCAGCCGAGATGCGGCAGAGGTTGGCCGTTGGCGAACAGCACCAGGCGATCGCCAACGGAGGCGATTTCGATGTGTTGGATATCCGCCTTGGTCAAGGTCTCAACAAGTTGGGGGGGCACCTGGAATCCGGACGTGTCTACGCCGAAGGCCTTCAAGAGCGCCGGGCTCATGTTCATGATGCTGGGGTTGCCCTGGCTGTCCACGTCAATCACGAGGCGCGGCAGGGCAATCTGAAAGACACCCTCACCGCCTCGCGTCGCGCCGGTCGAAGGCTGCACGGCCGGGCCGCCACAGGCTGCGAGCAGCACAACCAGTAGGAGGAGAGACACCCACGACGTTCTCTTCATTAGACACCTCTCTGAGTCCGTGAATGAGCAGAGAACAGATAGACCCAAACTGAGCACAATTATAGCGCGGCCGCGCGCGCATTACAAGCCAGCTAACATACGGGAAACATACGTTTGGCCTACGTCAGATAGGCGACTCATCGGCGCTTGTTTGCAGAGCGGCCCAGACTTTTTCGCTGGTAATCGGCATGCTATCAATGCGGATGCCGACCGCGTTGTGCACTGCGTTGGCGATGGCCGGCGCGGTGGGCACCATCGGGTGCTCGCCGATGCCGCGCGCACCGAATGGACCGTCGTCCTGCGGCACCTCGACGATGATGCTTTCCACTTCCAGCGGCGCATCCACCGCGGTGGCGATCCGGTAGTCGGTGAAGTTCGGATTGCGCGGCGTCCCCTGGCCGTCGAAGATGATCCCTTCCAGCAGCGCCGTGCTCATGCCCTGCACCGCGCCCCCTTCCATCTGGGTGCGCACCATGTCGGGATTGATCGCCCGGCCCACGTCGTACGCCGAGACAATCTTTAGCACCTGCACCTCGCCGGTCTCCTCGTCCACCTCCACCTCGACCGCCTGGCAGCCGGTGGTGAAGTGCACCACGGCGCGCGGCCCCTGGCCGGTCTCAGCGTCGAGCGGCGTGACGTACTCAGGCATGAATTTGCCCCGCCCCAACACCGGCCCGCCGATCCAGGTGCCGTCGGGCCGCTGCATCCCGTAGACGGCAATATCGCGCAGCGATCGCGATTCCTCGGTCCGATAGCTGACCACCTCGCCATCAATGATGTCGAGATCGTTGATGTCCTCGTTCCACGCCTCGGCCACGGTTTGCAGGATCTGGAGCCTGGCGTTCTCCGCGGCCTGGAGCACCGCGTTGCCCATGCTCCAGGTGAGCCGGCTGGCGACGGTCTGCCACTCGTACGGGCTGTAATCGGTGTCTACGGTGTTGACGCGCACGTCCTCGATCTTGACGCCTAGCCCCTCGGCTGCGAGCTGTGCCATCGCGGTCAGCGCGCCCTGGCCGATGTCCACGCCGCCGATGCTGACGGTTGCCGTGCCGTCCTCGTTCATGCGGACAGTCGCGCTGGAGCCGGGGTTGGGCGGCATCGCCGGCGCCTTCCACATCGCGGCCAGCCCCTTGCCGCGCCGTTTGTGCGCTGGCCCCGCGTCCGCCGTCTTCGGAGCAACCCTGTGTGGTTGGTCCGGCCCGGTCCATCCGATTGCCTCCGCTGCTTTCTGAATGCATTGGCTGAGGCCGGTCGGGTGCATGATCATGCCGGTCAGCGTCTCGTCGCCGTCCTTCAAGCAGTTGATCAGCCGCACCTGCACCGGGTCGAGGCCTAACTTCTCTGCCATCTGATCAATGTGCTGTTCGATGCCCCAGTGGATTTCTGGCATGCCGAACCCGCGCATCGCGCCGCCGATCGGGTGGTTGGTGTAGACACACATGCTGTCAATGTGGATGTTCGGCACGTAGTACGGCCCGGTGCCGCTGTAGCCGGCCGCACGGGTGATGTTTGTCCCGTACTCGGTGCTGGCGCCGCCGTCCCAGTAGAAGCGGTTCTGCACCGCGGTGATGCGGCCCTCCCTGGTCATGCCCATCTTAATGATCGCGATGAGCCCCTGGCGCACGAAGGTAGTGTAGAACTCCTCTTCGCGCGTCATCCGCAGCTTGACGGGCCGGCCCTTGGCCTTCATCGCGAGCGCCACGGCCGCGCCCTCCATGCTGACGCCGGCCTTGCATCCGAACCCGCCGCCGACGTAGGGCGTGATCACGCGCAGCTTGCTGTGGCTGATGTGCAGCGCCTTGGCGATCAGGTTGCGCTGCGCGAAGGGGGATTGGCTGGACGACCAGAGCGTGATCTTGCCGTTGACGTCCTGTTGCGCGACGCAGACGTGCGTCTCCAGCGGCACGTGCTGGATGTGCGGGACGCGATATTTGTGCTCGTAGATCAGGTCGGCCTCGGCCCAACCCCGGTCCATGTCGCCCTTCCGCACCTTCATCCAGTTGGAGATGTTGGTGCCCGGCTGCGGGAAGATGAACGGCACGGCCTCGTAGTTCGCCAGGTCGGGGTGGATCAAAGGCGCTTCCGGGCTGGCACCGAACTCCGGGTCGAAGACGGCCGGCAGCGGCTCATACTCCACCTCGATCAGGTCCACCGCCTGCTGTGCGATCTCCGGCGTGTCCGCGGCCACCGCGGCGATCGTGTCGCCGACATAACGCACGCGATCCAGGGCGAAGATGCGGCGATCCTTCAGATAGAGACCGGTGTAGCCAGGGAAGTCCTCGCCCGTGACGACAACGCGCACGCCCGGCAGGGCCTTCGCCTTACTCACATCCATGCGCTTGATCGTGCCGTGCGGGATCGTGCTGTGCTTCAACATGCCGTGCAGCAGGTTCGGCCCGAACTGCATGTCGTCCACATACGTCGCCGCGCCTGTCACCTTGGCGCGGCCCTCGATGCGCTGGGGACTGGTGCCGATGAGGGTGTGCTTGGCTGTTGGTTGGTTCGTTGGTTGGTTAGTTGGTTGGTTGGTTGGTCGGTTCATGCTGCCACCTCCCTTCCGGCTCGTGCGGCCATTTCGATCGCATCAATGATCCGGACGTAGCCGGTGCAGCGGCAGAGGTTGCCCACCAGCGCCTCGCGGATTTCGGTCTCGCTGGGGTCGGGGTTGCGGTTCAGCAGGGCGCGCGCGTTAACGAGGATGCCCGGCGTGCAGAAGCCGCACTGCGTCGCGCCGGTCTCAATGAACGCTTCTTGCAGCGGGTCGAGCTGGTTGTCCTGCGCCAGGCCTTCGATGGTCACGATCTCCGCGCCGTCGGCCTCAGGGGCCAGCACCATGCACGAGTTGACCGGCTCGGCGTGATCGGCGCCGGGCCATTTGACCAGCACCGCGCATGCGCCGCACTCGCCCGCCTCGCAGCCGTTCTTGGTCCCGGTGAGGACGAGCTGTTCGCGCAGCACCTGGAGCAGGGTGTGGTGGGACGGGACGCTGAGCGTGTAGGCCTCGCCGTTGACGGTAAGATGGATGGTGTGGTTCATTGCGCGCCTCCGGCGGACGAAGGACGAAGGACGGACGACGAAGCGGCCGCCAAGATAGCTTCGATGCCGCGGCGGGTCAGGACGGCAACCATCGCTCGCCGGTACGCGGCGCCAGCCCGGATGTCATCAATTGGCCGGGAGGCTTCAGCGGCCAGCTCGGCGGCGCGCTGCACGCCTGCGGGCGAGACGTCTGCAGCCAGCGCGGACTCCGCCTCCGGCGCACGCAGCGGCGTCGGGCCGACCGCACCGAGCGCAATTCGCCAACTGCGGCGCGGCGTCTCCGAGTCTCCGAGTCTCCGGGTCTCCGGGGCTTGCTCCCACGCATACACCGCCACGCTGACCGTCGAAATATCGCCGAGCTTGGTGCGGCCCAGCTTGTTGAAGGCGCCACGGGCGTCCGCTGGAGCAGGGGGCAGGTGAAGTGCGGTCAGGAACTCACCGGGGCGGAGGGCGGTCTTGCCGGGGCCGGTGAAGAATTGGGCAATGGGGAGGCGGCGGGGGCCGCCAGGGCCGTAAATCTCAGCCACGGCGTCCAGGCAGTAGAGCGCCGGTGCGGTGTCGGCCGCGGGGCTGGCGTTGCAGCAGTTACCGCCGATGGTCGCCCGGTTGCGGAGCTGATACGACGCCACCGAGTTGCACGCCTGCGCCAGCAGATCATAGCCCGCCGTCACGAGCGGATGCGCCGCCACCTGATTCATGGAGCACGCCGCGCCGATGACCAGCCAGCCGTCCGGGCTCTGCCGGAGCTCGCGCATCCCGGGCAGGGCTTTGAGATCCACCACCCGCTCCGGCTTGACAAAGCCCCCGCGGGCGCGGATCAGGAAGTCAGTGCCGCCCATAAACGGCCGCACCGCGCCGCCGGCCGCCAGCATCGCGCTGGCCTCGGCGTGGTCTTTCGGGATGAGGTAGTCGAAGGGTTGCAACGTTGAAACCTCCGGGTACGAAAACGGTTGGTTGGTTAGTTGGTTAGTTGGTTAGTTGGTTAGTTGGTTAGTTGGTTGGGAAGGTAACCTGCGGTTCCATCGTAACCAACCAACAAACCAACCAGCAAACCAACCAACCATCAAACCGGCTAACGTCTAGAACTCGATATTGCTCCGTTCCTTCACGCCGAACTTCGACGGCGGCAGGGCGATAAACAGCAGGTTCATCAGGATGCCGACCAGCGCCGAGAACACGATCGCCGGGATGCCGTTCGGGAAGATGACCGGGATCGGGAAGGGGAAGAGCCCGTTGGGCAATGCCATCGAGCCGCCGATGCCCAGCACCAGGATCGTGGCGCCGATGGCCAGGTTCTTCGGATCAAAAAGGTTGACTCTCTCGCTCTGAAGCAAGGCGACGCCCTGCTTGCCGATCACGCCGAACAGATAGATGGAAAGGCCGCCGGCCACCGCTGAAGGCAGCGTCTGAATGATGCCCGCCAGCTTGCCGACGAAGCCGAGCAAGATCGCGATGACTCCGGCCGCGATCAGCACGGCGACGGAGTAGTTGCGGGTGATCGCCATGAGGGAGTTGTTCTCACCGTAGTTGGTGCCCGCGCAGCCGCCCAACAGGCCGACGATGATATCGTCCGAGCCGTCCGCCACCAGGTTCAGGCCGATCAGATTCTTGATGGAGGTCGGCTTGCGGCCGAGATCCTTGGCGAGCTGGTCAATGTAGAGGCTCATCTGGTACAAGTGAGCGGTGGATTCCGGGATAGTCGCGATCGCGATCAAGGCCACGCTGAGGAACGCGCCCCAGGCCCGACCGTCACCGAATGCCGGGAAGGTGATATTGGGCATCCGGATCCATTGGGCCTGCGCGACCGGATCCCAATGCACCAGCCCAAACGGGATCGCGACGAGATAGCCGACGACGGCGCCCAACAAGATCGGCAGCATCCCGATCAAGCCTTTGCCCTGCAGGTAGACCGAAAAGATGATCGTGGCGAGCAGCGTGACAAAGGCGACGAACCAATGTTGGGAGGCGTTGTTCAACGCGGCCCCGGCCAGTGAGATACCGATGACGATCGCGACGCTGCCGGTGATGATCGGCGGCAACACTCTGTCGAGTGACGCCTTGCCGGCGCGCATGATTAAGAGTCCGACGACGATTTCAACAAACGCGGTGCCCAGGATGCCAACCTGTGCGATTTGCACACCCGCGGGGCAGTAGGGCGCCGTGGCATACGGAGCCGTGAAGCACACCTTATCATATTGCGCCATGACCGAGGCGATGACTGCGATATAACTGAAGCTGGAGCCGTAGTAGAGTGGAATGCGGCGTTTCGAGACGAGCAGGGCGATGATGGTGCCCAGGCCGCTGGCAAGCAGCGTCACGCCGACATCGAACTTGGTGAGGATGGCGACCAGAACCGTCGCCGGGAACATGGTCAGCACCTGCTGGAAGCCGAGGCTCAGCATGGCGCCGACGGGTGGGGTGTCCTCCGGCATGTAACCGAGGACAGCTTTCTTGGTTTCGACGGCCATCTTGGATGACTCCTTCGTGTTTGGGTGGTGGATAAACGACAACGAATAGGATGGACAGTCGTACGGTTGCGGGAGTGCCTGGCTCCCTCTTCACATGTCGCGGCGATTGCCTCCCTGGGGATGGGTCTGAAGATAGGGATCGGCCCTCCTGCAGTCGGCCATATGCTCTTTGCAGCCGATCCAGCGTCCTGTCAACGGATGCCTGTTTCAATAACACAGGATTCTAGCAGAAGTTGCACGTTTCTGTCCAGTCACTCCGCGAACCCGTACTGCTCCGCGTACGCGACCAGCGCATCCTCGAACGCGCTCATCGGTGCGGTCACGATGCCGGCGCCGACCTGGCCGATGCCCGGCTCGCGGTGCGCCACGCCCGTGTTGACGCGCGGGGCGATGCCACGCTCCACCACTTTGCGGATGTCAATGCCGGTCGGTGTGCCGCGGAAATCGAGCGGCGGCATGGTGAAGTACTTGTGCTCGCCGTAGGTGATCTCGTACATGTCGAGCGTGGTGCGCACCGCATCCCGCGCACTGCCGCCAACGAACGTCACGATCGCCGGCGCCGAGGCCATCGCAAAGCCGCCGATGCCGGTCGTCTCGGTGATGGTGCTGTCGCCGATGTCGGGATTGGCGTCTTTTTCCGTGAAGCCGGGGAAATAGAGCGCCTTGACGATCGCCGCGGGCGCGGTGAACCAGCGGTCGCCCAGGCCCGAGACGCGGATGCCGAAATCGGTGCCGTTGCGCGCCATCACCGTCACGATGGTGCTGCCCTCGATGCCGTGCCCCGCGTCGGCCATCGTCTTGCACGCGGCCATGACCGGGTTGAGCACAGCCAGGGGATTATCGCCGAGCGCCTTGAGGATGTCGGACGCCACCTCCGCATTCGGCGCGACCCTGACGATGTACGGGTCGAGCGCCTTCAGGAAAAGCAGGGTGGAGGCGGTCATGCGGTTGTGGCAGTCGTCGCCCATCTGCAGCGCCTGCGCGATGAGCGAGCGCAGATCGAGGCCGCCGCTGAGCTTGAGCGCATCGTGCAGCACCGGCGCGACGACCTCGTTGAGCCAGCGCAGCCGCACCAGCACCTCTTCGCTATACGCGCCCATCCGCAGCACCTTGCCGCGGCCCTCGTTCAGGGTGGCGTACGCCCGGTTGCCGTGGGTCTGGTTCTCAATGATGTAGACCATCATCGAGGGCGAGATCAGACCGGCCATCGGCCCGGCGGCCGCGTGGTGGTGGCACGGCTCGAACGCGACCGCGCCGGAGCGGATCAGCGCCTCCGCCTCGGCCCAGCCGGCGGCTTTGCCCTCGAAGATCAGTGCGCCGACGGCCGCGCCCCGCATCGGGCCGGCCATCCGTTCCCACGTCACGGGCGGTCCGGCGTGGAGCAGCAGGTTGTCTCGCATCCCAGGGATGACGTCGCGCGCCCGCCCCAGGCCGATGAGCACCGGCCGGGCCTCCATCATGCGCTCGATGGTCGTGCGGTTGGCTTGTTCGATGTCAAGCATGGTTGTTCCCCCTTGATCCCAAGTGTCATTCTGAGCGGGTTTGCGGCGCGGCGGTTGCGATCCACAAGGTCCAGCGAAGAATCTCCGTGCGCCGTGACGAGATCCTTCACTGACCTTCCGCCGCACCGGACCTCATGGGGCCCACCCGTTCAGGATGACATACGGTCGGTTCCTTATGACAGGCGGTCGGTTCCTCTCGTAGCGGCTGTCATTCTGAGCGGGTTTGCGGCGCGGCGGTTGCGATCCACAAGGTCCAGCGAAGAATCTCCGTGCGCCGTGACGAGATCCTTCACTGACCTTCCGCCGCACCGGACCTCATGGGGCCCACCCGTTCAGGATGACATACGGTCGGTTCCTTATGACAGGCGGTCGGTTCCTCTCGTAGCGGCTGTCATTCTGAGCGGGTTTGCGGCGCAACGGCCGCGATCCACAATGTCCAGCGAAGAGTCTCCGTGCGTTGTGACAAGATCCTTCACTGACCTTTCGCCGCATCGCACCTGAGTGGTTTGACCCGTTCAGGATGACACACGATTAATTCCTTTTCATTCGAGCCAATATCGCGGCTAGCTTCTCGTTGCCTCCGGCGGGCGGCCGCCAGTCCACCTGGATCGCAGCCGCGCCCTGGGCGATCAGGTTCTCAGCGAACGATGCCAGTCCCACATTGATCGCAGCGAGCGGCTTCTGCAGCGAAGCCAGGTCCACCGGCTGCCCGGCAGCGGGCGGCGCCGATGGGTTGAACGCGGCGACGATCCGGCCCGCCTCTCGGACGGTATCCGCGTTGCTCAGGTGCACCGAGGCCCCGGCGGCCCGCATCTGTTCGACCTGGCCTGCCAGCCCCTGCGGATCCTCGTCCGTGCCGGTGACCACCGCGACCACGTCCAGGCGGCGGCCCGCGGCCTCGGCGGCGGCCCGGGCCCGGGCGACCGCAGGCGCGAGCTCGCTGGCCGGGTCGGGGTGCGAGCCGTAGCCGAGCACGACATCCAGCAGGATGACTGCGACTTCGGGATCGGCGGCCTCCTGGAGCAAACGCCGGATGCGCAGGTCGTTGTCCATCATCGGGTGCAGCCGGCCGACGGTGAACTCGTCCTCGCCCAGGTCCACGATGGTGTGCTCCTGGCTGACCAGCGAGTTCGGGAGGCGGTCCGCCTTGTCGAGCGGCGCGTTCGCCCAGACGCGTGGCACGTACTCCCGAAGGATCGCCTGCGCCTCATACGCCAGCGTGCCGCCGGAGAAGAGGCCGCGCAAGTAGCGCTGGCCGGGAGCGAACCTCACCCCCGGTTCCTCTTTCCAGACGGTGGGAGCGTCGTTGTCAGGGGTGGAGGAATTGAGCGGGGTGAGGTCCACCGCCAGCCGCGCCGCATCGTCCAGCCCCGCGGCGAACCGGAGGTTCCTGGCCTGCGCAGCGGCCGGCCGGCCCACGAACGCGACCACGACCGGCTTGCCCGCCGACCGGGCGATCCGCAGCACCTCCGCGGCCACCGCGGGCGCGGGCGGCTTGGAGACGAGGACGATGACCTGCGTGTCCGGGTCGCGGCTCAGCAGGTCAACCCCCTGGCGGAACGTTACCGCGCCGACCCGCTCGGAGAGATCGCGGCCGCCGGTGCCGATGCCGTACGAGACCCCGCCGCCGAGCTGGTGGATGCGGGCGGTGACCTGCTGCAAGCCCGTGCCCGCGGCCGCGACGACGCCGATCGGCCCGCGGCGCACCCGGTTGGCAAAGCCGAGGCCGATTCCGCCGATGAGCGCGGTGCCGCAGTCGGGCCCCATCACGAGCAGGCCCCGGCTGGCGGCCAGCGCCTTAAGCTCGATCTCCTCTTCCACCGGCACGTTGTCGCTGAACAGGAAGACGTGCTTGCCGAGATCGAGCGCCTGGCGGGCGACCCCGGCGGCGTAGCGGCCCGCGACCGAGACAAGCACCCAGCTCGCGTCGGGCAGCATCCGGGCCGCCGTCTCCAGGCTCTGCGGCCGGTACTCCGCTTCGAGCGCCGTGCTGCGGCGGGCGAGCAGCGCGTCCACCTGGGCCAGCGCGGCCGCCGCAGCCGCGTCATCGTCCGCACGGACGACGATCACCAGGTCGTCGGGCCGGGCGGCCTCCGCTTCAGCGGGAAGAAGCGCAATCTGCGCCAGCAGCTCCTTATTGGCCGGCGTGCCCATGATCACGCCGGCATCACGCACGCCGGGCAGCGCGGCGAGGGAGCGCTGCAACTGCATGAGGATGACGGAGTCGTAATACGCGCCCCGCCGAACATCAACTTGGGTGGCTGTCATCGGTACCTCAGCTCGCGGTTCTCGTCAAATCCCGCCCGAACAGGGCAAAGTAGAGGGTGCCCAACGCACCGAACGCCGCGGCGACCAGGAAATTTGTCTGCGGCGAGATGGTCCACAACCACGCGCCGCCGAACGCGGCCAGCGACACGATCACATCCCGGATCAGGTAGTACAGCCCGAACATGCCCGCCTTCTTGTCCTCCGGCGCCAGGTCCATGATCAGCGCCTTGCGGGTGGGCTCGCCAAACTCCTTCAGGCCGCGGACGATGAAGGCGACGACCAGCATGGCGAAGCTGTGGGAGATCAACAGGACGAGCGGGAAGAGGGTGAAGTTGAAGAAGGTGATCACGATGAACGGCTTCTTGCCGCTGCGATCCGCCAGGTAGGCCACCGGGATGTAGACCAGCATGGCGACAACCATCTCGATAGTCGTCAGCAAGCCGAACTGCACCGCGGAGACCCCGACGTTCTTCATGCTGTAGACGACCGCAAAGGCGTACGGGATCTGCTCGCAGAAGCGCACAAGGATGTCGGAGACCAACAGGGTGCGCAGCGCTGGGGTCATGAAGCGCGCCAGCCGGAGCGGGTTGCCCTCAGCCTGGGCCTTGCGCGGCCCATCTTCGATCAAGCGCTGCTGGAGCAGCAGCGCGACGAACGCCAGCAGCAGCGCCAGGCTGAACGCCATGCGCACCCCGTCCCGTTCGCCGAACCGGCCGATCAGCAGCCCGCCGATGACCGGCCCCAGCGCCATCGGGATGCGCCGGATCAGCGAGTGGAGCGACACGCCCATCGTGCGTTTATCTTTGGGCAGGACGTTCGCCACCAGGCTCATGGTGGCGGGCAGCGACAGCGCATCCCAGGAGATGAAGAAGAATGCGCCGGCGATCACCGCCTGCCAGGCCGGAAAGACGATGACGATGATGTAGCCAACCATCGCCACCAGGTTGAAGACCGCCAGCGCCCGTTTGTACCCCAGTCGGTCGCTCAGATAGCCGCCGGGGAAGGAATAGAGCGCGCTGAGGAGGTTATCCAGCCCGTTGAGCAGCCCGATGACGTAGGCCCCGCCCCCGAGCGCCAGGATATAGATCGGCAGGAAGCGCTCGCCCAGCTTTTCGCCCATGCCGACCAGGATCACCATGCCGAGCAGCGCGGCCATGCTGCGCCGCAAGCCGAGGAAGTTGATGATGCGACGACGAAGGGACATGTTCATCCTTTGCGATCAGCGCGTTTGCAGCCTGCACCAGGCGTACAGGGCGTCATACACTTCGAACTGCCGCCTCAGATTCTCATGATCGTCGGGGAAGCGCAGGCTGTAGCCGACCGCAATTGCTTCCAGCCCGGCCGCGACCGGATCCCCGTCCAACTGGTCGGTATCGGCGCAGTGCACGATCTCCGCCAGCTTGAGCAGTGCCTTGTCCTTGAGGCCGTACTTCTCAATGATGGCCTCAAAGGAGCATTTCCCGTCGCGATGGCCGAGCTCGACGCCGGGCGCATCGAAGGGAATCGCTCCGGCGCTTGTGACGACTTCAGCGATGCGGCTGCCCGGTGCGAAGATGAATTCCGCCTCCGAGTCAACGAACCGCCGGATCAGCCAGGGACAGGCGACGCGATCCACGTGGACATGGGAACGTGTGACCCATTTCATGCTGCACCGCCTTTCAGATGGCGTTCGCGCACCTCAGACGTTCGATGCTTTCAGGATCATAGCCAAGCCCGGCCAACACGTCCTCGGTGTGCTGTCCCAGCGTGGGCGACGGCAGCCGGTAACTGACGGGCGTGTCGCTGAGGTGCACCGGGTTGCCCACCGAGCGCACCGGTCCGGCGGTCGGGTGGAGCTGCTCCACGATCATCTCCCGCGCGATGATCTGCGGATCGTTGAGCGCCTCGTCAGGCTCGTTGATCGGCCCGCACGGGATGTCGGCCGCGCGCAGCCGCGCCAGCCAGAAGTCGGCGTCCTGGGTCAAGAACACCAGCTCCAACTGCGGGATCAGGTCGCGGCGGTTGCGGATGCGATCCGGGTTGGTGGCAAAGCGCGGGTCGGCGCCGACCGTGTCGGCGATGCCGAGCGCCTCGCAGAAGCGCGCCCAAAGCCGCTCGGTGCCGACCGCGACCGTGAGATATTTGTCCCGCGCGCGGAACGGCTGATACGGCACGATCGTCGCGTGCGCGTTGCCGAGCTTCTTCGGCCGCTCGCCGGTGGCGAAATAGGCGCCCGCCACGTGCGTCATCCAGGCGAGCTGGCTGTCGAGCAACGCCACGTCCAGCACCTGGCCCTGGCCCGTCCGCTCGCGCGCCATCAGCGCGGAGAGGATGCCGATCATGCAGTAGAGGCTGCACGTGGCATCGGCCAACGGGACGGGGAAGCGGATCGGCCCCATGTCGGGCTCGCCGGTCAGCGCCATCAGACCGGCGCGCGCCTGGGCCACCACGTCGTAGCCGCCCTGGCCCGCCTCCGGCCCGGTCATGCCGAAGCCGCTGATCAGACAGTAGATCAGCCGCGGGTTGATCGCACGCAGGGTCTCGGGGTCGGCGCGCAGCCGGCGCAGCGATTCGAGGCTCGGCTGGTTGACCATGAAGACGTCGGCCCCGGCAACCAGCCGGTGGAGGATCTCCTGGGCTTCCGGTGTTTTCAAGTTAAGTGTGATCCCGCGCTTGTTGCGGTTGACGCTCATGAAGTAGGCGCTTTCCGCTTTGACGTAGGGCGGCGCCCAGCCGCGGGTCATGTCGCCGGCGCCGGGGCGCTCGATCTTGATGACGTCGGCGCCCAGGTCGCCCAACATCATGGCGCAAAACGGCCCGGCCAGCGCCTCGGTCATTTCCAGGATGCGAATTCCGGTTAGTGCTTCCATGTCTGCGTCCTATTCTACTTCCCCGATCATGGACCATGGCCCGGCCCAGGTGATCCGCACGTTGGCCAGCCGGCCGCGCCAATCGGCCGCGGGGTCGGCGGCGGGGGGCGGGAAGAAGACGAGCTTATTGGCCCGCGAGCGGCCGCGCCACCTGCGCCGGTCGCGATGGAAGTCTTCGACCAGCACCTCGACCGTCTGGCCCAGCAAGCGGCGATTGATCTCGCCCACCACCTGCTCCTGGAGGCGGTCCAGCGCGTCCCAGCGGCGCTTCTTCTCCTCCGGCGGCACGTCGTCCGCCATCCGCCGCTCGCTGACGGTGCCGGGACGGGGCGAGTACATCGCCAGGTGGGCTTTGTCCAGCTTGAGCTCGGCCAGCAGGTCATAGGTGCGCTCGAACTGCGTCACCGTTTCGCCGGGGAAGCCGACGATGATGTCGGTATGCACCGCCGTTCCTGGAATCGTCTCCCGCACGTGCGCGACGAGCCGGCGGTAGTCGTCGCGCGTGTAGCCGCGCTTCATCGCGGCGAGCACGTCGTCGTCGCCGGCTTGCACCGGGATCTCGATCTGCTCGCACACCTTCGGCAGCTCGGCGACCGCCTGCAGGATGCGGTCGGTCATGTAGTTCGGATGGCTGGTCAGGAAGCGGATGCGCAGCAGCCCCTCGATCTCGTGAACGGCGTGCAGCAGATCGGCCAGGTCGGGCCGTTGGCCGGGGAAATCCTTGCCGTAGCGATCCACGATCTGCCCCAACAGCGTGATCTCGCGCACGCCCTGGGCCACCAGCCCGCGCACCTCGGCGACGATCTCGTCCAGGGGTCGGCTGCGTTCGACCCCGCGGCGGTACGGGATGATGCAGAACGTGCACGCATGCGAGCAACCGTAGACGATCGGCACGTTGGCCGCGACCGGCGCGGCGCCGCTGAGCGAGAGATGGCGGATGCTTTGGAGCGGGCGTGCAGGGGTGAAGGGGGGCGGGGGAGCAAGGGTGGCTTCCTCTGCTCCGCTGCTCTCCCGCTCCCCGGCTGTCTCCCATTCGTCCACCAACCCCATCGCTGCCGCTTCCGGGCTGCCGTAGTCCTGGAATGCGTGCCGCGCCGCGGTCAGCTCTTCGTCAAAGGCTCTGGCCTCGGTCTCGACCGCATCCTCGACCTCTGCCTGAGCCTTCCTGCCGACCAGAAATTCCACCAGCGGGCCGGGGTCCGACGGCGGCATGAAGACATCCACGAAGGGGTAGCGCCGGACGAGCGCCGGGTTCGGCTTGACGCCGACCATGCAGCCCATCAGCGCGATCATCCGGTCGGGATGCTCCGTCTTCAACGGCTTGAGTGATGAGAGATGGCCCGCGGCGCGATCTTCGGCGCTCTGGCGCACGACGCACGTGTTGAGCACGATCACGTCGGCGCTCGCCGCGTTTTCAGTGGGCGCGTAGCCCAGTGCGTCCAGCTCGGCCGCCACGCGGCCCGAATCGGCCTCGTTCATCTGACAGCCGATGGTCCAGATGTGATAGTGTTTCATACGCTCATTGCGGATTTTCGTCCGCCAGCTCCAGATGGAAGTGATGCAAGAAGCGATGGAACAGGGGCGCGAACAGCACGCCTGCGACGATCAAGAAAATCAGCCCTGCGTAGAGCGCGTAGAAGGAAGCAAAGATCTTGCCAGCCGTCGTCTGCGGCGCGTTGACTGGCCCCATCCCGCCGAGGAGCATCGCCGCGTTCAACAGGCCGTCAACCCAGCTCAACCCCTCGAAGACGCGATATCCGACGACGCCGATGAGCAGCGACCCGAACACGATGCTCAGTGCAGCCATCACGTGCCGGAGAAAGCGCAGCAGGAACTTGCCTCTGGCAAGCAATGGCTCGTGACGATGCTCATACATGGTCATTGCCCTTTCCGCCTTTGCTGTGGCCGCGCGCATGCTGCTATTTGACGGGCTGCCGCGCGCTCAGGAAGGCGTAGATCGCCGAGATATCGGCTTCGCCCAGCCCATGCTGCACCGCCTGTGCGTAGAGCTCCTTGGCCGCGTTGCCGAGCGGCAGCGCCACGCCCTGTTCATACGCGGTGAGAGCGGCCAGGTGCACGTCCTTGCGCATCCACTGGAGCGGGAATTCCGGCTCGTAGTCGCCGGTTTCGATTTTGGTCCGTTTGGCGGTGACAAAAGGCGACAGCGCGCCGCGACCGCCCAGGACATCGAACAGCACACCTTTCGGGATGCCGAGCGACTCGCCCAGGACCAGCGCCTCGGCGGCCGCCGCGATGCTCTGCGCGACGATCAGGTTGTTGATGAGCTTAAGCGCCGAGCCCATGCCGTGCCCGCCGATGTGGAAGATGCGGCTGCCCATCGCTTCGAGCAGAGGCTGGCAGCGCGTCAGGTCTTCCGCCGCGCCGCCGACGAAAAACAGCAGGTCGCCGTTGCCGGCCGCGGCCTTTGACCCTCCGACGGGGGCGTCCAGGAAGTGCACCTGCCGCTCGCCTGCGGCCGCGGCCATTTCCCGGGAAAAGGACGGATTGACCGTGCTGTGATCCATCCACACGGCGTCGGCGGCAAGATGCGTCAGGAAACCGTCCGGTCCCAGGGCCGCGGCGCGCACCGCTTCCGGGTGCGCCAGCATAGTCAGCAGCACGTCCGTCTGCTCGCCCACCGCGGCCGGGCTGGCAGCCCACGCCGCGCCGCCGGCCAACAGCGGCTCGGCGTGCTGTCGCGTCCGGGTGTGGACGACTAGCTCATCCCCGCGCTTCTGCAGGTTCGCCGCCATGCGGCTGCCCATGATCCCCAGTCCGATAAACCCGATCTTCACGGAAACCTCCTTAGTTGAGGTGAATGTCGCCGTTTGTCTGCTTTGCCAGCGCAGCAATCACATCGCCCGGCTGCATCGCCTCGTGGCCGCGCAGGACGTGCTCGAGGAACTGCCCGGTGTACGAGCGCTCGACGCGCGCCACCCGTTCGGGCGTACCCTCGGCGATGACCCAGCCGCCGGCGTCGCCCCCTTCCGGGCCGAGATCCACGACCCAGTCGGCGCACTTGATCACATCCAGGTTGTGCTCGATCACCGTGACCGTGTTGCCTTGATCCACGAGCCGCGCGAGCACCGCCAGCAGCTTTTTGGTGTCCTCAAAATGCAGGCCGGTGGTCGGCTCGTCCAGGATGTAGAAGGTCTTGCCGGTGGCGCGGCGGCTGAGCTCCTTGCCGAGCTTGACGCGCTGCGCCTCGCCGCCGGACAGCGTCGTGCCGGGCTGGCCCAGGCGGATATACCCCAGGCCCACCTCGGCCAGCGTGGCGAGCTTGTTGCGGATGGGCGGGATGTGTTGGAAGAACTCCAGCGCCTCGTCCACGGTCATGTCGAGCACTTCGGCGATGCTCTTGCCCTTATATTTGATCTCCAGCGCCTCGCGGTTGTAGCGTTTGCCGTGGCACACCTCGCACGGCACGTAGACGTCCGGCAAGAACTGCATCTCGATGCGGATGATGCCGTCGCCCTGGCACGCCTCGCAGCGGCCGCCCTTGACGTTGAAGCTGAAGCGGCCGGCTTTGTAGCCGCGCGCCTTGGCGTCAGGGAGCGCCGCGAACAGGTCTCGGATTTCGGTGAACAGATTGGTGTAGGTCGCCGGGTTCGAGCGCGGGGTGCGGCCGATGGGCGACTGGTCAATGTCCACCACTTTATCCAGGTTTTCGATTCCCTCGATGGCTCGGTGTTTGCCCGGCTTTTCTTTGGCCCGGTAAAGATACTGGTTCAACGCCTTGTAGAGCACTTCATTGATCAGGCTGGATTTGCCGCTGCCGCTGACGCCGGTGACGCAGATCAGCTTGCCGAGGGGGAAGCGGACGTCCAGTTGTTTCAGGTTGTTCTCGGCCGCGCCGCGCACGATCAAGTACTCGCCGTTGCCCGGCCGGCGGATCGCTGGCACCTCGATCTGCTTTTCACCGCGCAGGTATTGGGCCGTCAGGCTGTCCGCGCAACTCAAGAACTCGGGCGTCGGCCCGGAGCAGACGACGTAGCCGCCGTGCTCGCCCGCGCCGGGCCCCAGGTCCACGATCCAATCCGCCGCGCGCATCGTCTCTTCGTCGTGCTCGACCACCAGCACGGTGTTGCCCATGTTGCGCAGGTCGAGCAGGGTGCGGATCAGCCGGCCGTTGTCGCGTTGGTGCAGGCCGATGCTCGGCTCATCCAGGATGTAGAGCACGCCCATAAGCTGTGAGCCGATCTGCGTCGCCAGGCGGATGCGCTGCGCCTCACCGCCGGACAGCGTCCCCGCCTGCCGGTCGAGCGTCAGATAATCCAGGCCGACATCCACCAGGAATCGGAGCCGGGCGTGCAGCTCCTTCAGGATTTGCCGCGCGATGGTGTATTCGCGCTGGCTGAGCGGCGAGCCGGGCGGCGCGATCTCGGCCGAACCGATCTTGGCCATCTCCCCGTCTCCCCGTCTCCCCGTCGTCCGGTCGGTCACCCCCGCCAACAGTTCCACCCACGCGATCGAGTCTTTGATCGAGAAGTGGCTGACCTCGTCAATGTTCCGGTCGGTGATGGTCACGGCCAGGGCCTCGGCCCGCAGGCGTTTGCCGCCGCAGGTCGGGCACGGCCGGCTGGTCATGAAGCGTTCCAGTTCGCTGCGGATGTATTCGGAGGTTGTCTCCCGGTAGCGTCGCTGTAAGTTCGGGATCAGCCCTTCGTAGGTTGTCTCGAAGTGGCGGTCGTGGCCTTCCTGGTTGACGTATTGGATGGCGACCGTCTCGCCTTTCTTGCCCCCATGCAGGATGATGCTCAGTTGGTGCTTGCTCAGCTCGGCGACCGGGACATTGAAGGGAATCTGATGCTGTTTGCACACCGCTTCGAGCATGGCGTGGTAAATTGTCTGCGTGTCCCGATCCCACGGCCGGATCGCCCCGTCGGCCAGGCTTTTGCCGGGATCCACCAACAGCTCGGCGTCGAATTCCATCTGGCTGCCGATGCCGGTGCAGGTGGGGCAGGCGCCGTGCGGGCTGTTGAAGGAAAAGGTCCGCGGCTCGATCTCGGGGATGCTGATCCCGCAGACGGGGCACGCGAACTTCTCGGAGAAGAGGCGGTCTTTCGCAGCGCCGCCATCCTCGCCCGCGTGCGTGATATCGGAGACGAGCATGATGCTGGCGCCCAGGCGCAGCGCGGTCTCGACCGAGTCGGCCAGCCGCGCCCGCAAGTCATCCTGCGCATCCTGTCGCCCATCCCCTGTCGCCTGACTCCCGTCGCCTGACTCCTGTTGCCTGATGATCAGGCGATCTACGACGGCTTCGATGGTGTGGTTCTTGTACCGGTCGAGCTCCGGAGGCGATTCCAGCTCGCACAGCTCGCCGTCAACACGCGCCCGCACGAAGCCGGCCTTACGCGCATCCTCGAAGATGCCCTTGTGCTCGCCCTTGCGATCCATCACGAGCGGCGCCAGCAGCAAGAGGCGGCTGCCTTCCCCGTACGCCAGCAGGCTGTCCACGATCTGCTGGACGGTTTGCGCGCTGATCTCGCGGCCGCAGTTTGGGCAGTGCGGCACGCCGACACGCGCATAGAGCAGGCGCAAATAGTCGTAGATTTCCGTGATGGTGCCGACGGTGGAGCGCGGGTTCCGGCTCGTCCCCTTTTGATCAATGGAGATGGCCGGGCTGAGGCCCTCGATCTGATCCACGTCCGGCTTTTCCATCAGGCCCAGGAACTGGCGGGCGTAGGCCGACAGGGATTCGACATAACGTCGCTGTCCCTCAGCATAGATGGTGTCGAAGGCGAGGGAGGACTTGCCGGAGCCGGACAGGCCGGTGATCACGACCAGCTTGTCGCGGGGGATCTCGATGTCAACATTCTTCAGGTTGTGTTCGCGCGCACCGCGCACGATGAGTTTGTCCATGAGCCAAAGTCCCTTGGGAGGAAGAAGTACGAACAAATGTACTAGACGAGACTAGCATCGCTCGGTCTTCTGGACAAGAACGCGCCAGCGAAAGTAAACGCCTGCACCGGAGCGGCGAACGGCTATCTTACCACGGAGAAGGAAGCGTGGCTAATTCAATGCAAACGGCTTCGGGCCAAAGGGCGCGGCGGGGATCCCAGGTGGCAGCTATTTCAGTCCTTCGATTTTTTCTTTCAGATCTCTCATGGCCGACCGCGCCCCGCCCAGCGCGCGCTCTGCCTCGCCGATCGTCGCCTGTTCCGTTTCGACAAAGCGCGTATACGGCCGGATCGCCTCGTGGATGCGTGACAGCGAGCGGCTGAGCTCGCTCTCAAACTGCGCCGTCATGGCGCGGCCCAGCCGGTCGCGCAGGTCGTTGATCTTGTTTTCCAGCTTGAGCTTGGCCTGGCGGCGCTTGTTAGGCAAGACGTACAGGCCGAGCGCGGCCAGGACGCTGGCTGCGAGCACGCCCGACACGTCAGCGACGGTGGAGGAGACCAGGGCGATCACCAGCGCACCCAGGCCCACCGCGCCGACCTCGGCGATGGCAGTCTGCGCCAGGGCCATCTGCACCGAGTCGGCGAGCTCGCGCGACTCGCTTTCCTTGTCGTAGCTCGCCACCACCTCGCGCGCCGAGCGCCCCACCGATTCCAGCAGCGCCGTCCGGTTGTACTCGAACTTGCCCTCGATCTTGCCGACGATGCGGCCTTCGTGGCGCACGATGCGGCGGTTGAGGTAATCGGTCACGGCCTGCCACTGGCCGAAATCTTGCTGCACCAGCCAGTCAATCAGCTCGTGCGTGTGCGCGTCCACCTGGGCCGCGGTGTCCGCCACCACCTCCCGCTCGAACATCCCGCGCACGCGGTCGGCGTTCATCAGATCAAAGACGCGCTGGATGCGGATCGTTTCATCGAAGAAGCGGTCACCGCGTTCGGCCATGGCGTAGAGCACATTGTCCACGTGGGCCAGGTGGTACTTGAACTCGCGGCGCATGTCGGTCTCGTAGGCCGAAAGCTGCGCCTCGATGGTGCGCACGGTCGAGACATCTTCCAGCAGCAGGTTTTTGCGGCTCTCCGCGATCGTGAGATAGCGGTCCGTCAGCCGCTGCGCCACGCCCAGCGGGCTGGCAAGCTTAAGCCGGAGTCGTTCGCGCTCGTCCAGGGTGCGCAAGATATAGCTTTCCAGCGGCTCGAAGCGGCTGGCGGCCCACAGGCGGGTCCGTTCGTCGGCGTCCACGGTCTCCTTGGCGGTGCGCGCCTGCCGGGCGGAGATGGGGAACACGGTCGGCACGCGGTTGATCATCTCGCGCGCGTTGGCGGTGACGAATTGCGTCACGTGCTCGACGTCGGCCGGGGTCTCCAGGATGTCAATCTTGTTGATCACAAAGATGATCTTCTTGCCCCACTCACGGATGCGCTGAATGAAGAGCCGTTCGCTCTCGGAGAAGGGCCGGTCGGCGGAGGTCACGAAAAGCACCAGGTCGGCGCGCGGGACAAACTCCTCGGTGATCTGCTGGTGGCGCTGGATCACGGCGTTCGTGCCCGGCGTGTCCACGATGTTGATATCGCGCAGCCATTCCACCGGGTAAGTGACCAGCATGATGTCCCGGTCGTCCGCTGCCTGGTGCGGCTCATCGCCGTACTTGATCAAGTGAATCTGTGCAGTGGTCGGGGTGACGCCCTCGGTGAGGAGCCGCTGGCCCAGCAGCGCGTTGATGAACGCGGACTTGCCGGAGTTGAACTCACCGACGATTACCAGCAGGAAGAGCTCGTCCAGTTGGAGCAGGGCGCGGTCGAGCAGCGCCAGATCGTCGGCCGCGGCCTCAAGCCCGGCCAGCGGCAAGCGCAGGCTGACCAGCTGGCGCCGCTCGGTCTGAAGGAGGTCTTCTTGGTCGGGGGTTAAGAAACGTCGGAGCATCGGTTACTCCACAGCGAGCTATAAACGAGATTCTTCGCTGGCGTCTCTCCGTAACGAGTGTTGAGTGGCCAACTCGCTCAGAATGACAGACACCGGGTTTGCAAGTCCTATGGCACGGCTTTCAATTATACCATACCCGGCTTCACCACCGGCTCACATCGAACACCGACCGGAGCACCTGGACGCGCTCCTCCGGCGTGGCCCAGCGAAGCTGGAAGTTGTCGCTGATGACCGTCACCAGCAGCTCGGTGTTGATCAGTTTGCCGTCGTAGATCGTGTGCCGGGCCACCAGCCCGGTGCGCGTCGGCCAGCTCCAGGTCTGATCGAAGAATAGGTTGCCCAGCCCGTAGAGGATCGCGCGGCCGTCACGCAACTCGACCGCCTGCGGCGCGTGCGCCATCACGCCGGTCACGACATCGGCGCCCGCGTCGCTCATGGCTCGGAAGTCGGCCTCCTGCTGCGGGATCGGCTCGGTCTGGTAGTCGCCCGCCGCGTTGAATTCGGTGTGCTGCACCTCGGCGAAGACCAGGTCCACCTGCGGTTTGAGCACCCGGATGTCGGCCACGATCTGCGCCTGGTCGAAGCGCGCCGCGCCGGGATGGTCCGGCCCGGCCCACGCGCTGACGGTTTCGCCGGTCTTGCTGGTGTACCATTCCGGGCCCCACTGGTTCGCGCCGAGAAAGCCCAGCCGATTGCCGTGGTGCTCCAGGACCAGCGGCAGGCGCGCGGCCTTGTCGTCCATGCCGCCGCCGTAGGTCGGGATCTTCTTCTGCGCGTACAGCGCCAGGGACCGGCGGAAGTTGTCGTAGCCGAAATCGTTCATGTGGTTGCCGGTGAGCCCAATGGCGTCCACACCGGAGAGCGCCAGGTTTTCCCAGTACGCCGGTTTCGAGCAGAGCAACAGGTTGTTCAGCGTGTTATCGGCCACGCAGCCTTCGACGAACGGGATCTCGTTGCTGATGATCGTGAGGTCCGCGGCGGCCAGCTCCGGGCCAACCTGCCGCGCCAGAAAGCCGGGATCGCCCGAACGTTCGATGGCGGCCGCCGAACCGCGCGCTATCGCAGTGACGCCGGTCATCACCAGCACGGTCAGCTTGTCGGGGTCACGGTTGGTGATGGGCAGGCTGAGTCCGGCAAGCGCCGCTTCGCCGCGTGCCGTCAGCGCCGCGGCGTAGGTTCGGCTGGTCAGCGGCCACTCCGCCGCGCGGAAGCGGTTGTCGGTCGGCGAGCTGCCGTCCAGCGGAATCGCGCGCAGCCGCAGGCTCAGCGCGTCGAAAGGCACGATGCCCAGGCCCATCTTGTCCGCCCAGATCGCCTCCGTCACCGCCTCGGCCGGCTGTGGGGTGACGGCCGGGCCGGCCGGCCCCAGGAGCGCGGTCAGCTCCGGCAGGCTGGCGTGATCGGCGATCACCGAGGTGAAGTTCGCCGAGGCCCCCGTGCCTGCCCAGACCGCGGCCAGCTCGTCCGCGGCGATGCCCGCCAGCACCGACGAGGTGCGATCAACCAGGGCGAAGAACCGCTCCCAGGCCAGCTTGCCGCCCTGATCGGCCGTCGAGCTCAGCCGGAGATCGGGTTCGGCGGTCACCGGCTCGGCCTGGATGCCGGCAGCCGCCAACCGCTGCAGCACGGCCTCGGCCGCAGCAGGGGGCACATCCGGCCCGACTTCGACCCCCAGCGCCGCACGCAGCGCGGTTGGCGTGGGCGCCGGGGTGGGGCGGTTCTCAGTCGTCGCTGGTGGGACATCCGCCGTCGCGGGGCGCGCGGTCGCTGTAACTGCCGGCTCACGGCCGGCCAAAGGCGCGCCGGCCGGCGCGGGCGCTTTGGCGGCGCAGCCGGTCAGCAAGATCAATGCGATGAAGATGGGTGTGAAACGAGCGAGGTGTGATGAGCGCACGGTGGCTAGATCCTTGATCGGGAAATGAATGGGTTTTCAATAATATCAGCAATATCAGCCGGTCCGATTATACAACGCAAAGATGCAATGTCGCGAAGGCGCACCGATCGGGCTACCGCACGACCTCGATCTCGCCGTGGCTCAGCTCGACCAGCGCGGCGGCGAGCGCGGCGGCGCGTTCTTCCGGCGCCTCGATCTCCCACGTCACGTCCGCAGCGAAGGTCTGCTCCACGGCGCGCGCCTCGAACCCGGGCAGCAGGCGGGTCACGGGCGTAACATAACTGTACGGGCCGCTGGCGATCAGCCGGGACTGCACGACTTTTTCCCGAGTCGGCAGCGCCTCGAGCACGGCCTTGACGCCGCCGCTGTAGGCGCGCACCAGGCCGCCGGTCCCCAGCTTCGTGCCGCCGAAGTACCGGGTGACGACGACCGCGATGTCGCCGATGCCGCAGCCAAGCAGCACCGCCAGCATCGGCCGGCCGGCCGTGCCGCCCGGCTCGCCGTCGTCGCCCATGCCGATCTGGCCGGTGGAGCCGGGCGGGCCGGCGACAAAGGCGTAGCAGTTGTGCGTGGCGTCGGGGAACTCGGCGCGCATTTCGGCGATGAACGCTCTGGCCTCGACCGGGCTGCCGGCGGCCGCGGCGGTCGTGATGAAGCGCGAGCGGAGGATGACTTCTTCAACGCGGGTGCGGCCGGCTGGGATCGGGTAACGTGACATGGCGGATAAGAGTATACCAGGGTTCGAGGCTTCGATCAAACATTGACCGGGTAAAAGCGAACGTGCTATAATTGTGTCATTGTCGTACCAAATCGTTGAAGCATTATCGAGTGCCACCGCCAGCCGGGGCTTTCATGCACACGCTCCCACGCGAGCAAGGAGGATGCTATGGTTGCCGAGACACCGCTGCGCCGCCCCTGGACGCTGATGATCTACATGGGCGGGGATAACGGCAAGATCTTCGATACCAAGTACGGCCGCGTCAAGCTGATGGCCTCGATGGAGGACGCCGGCTACGCGGACATTTGTGAGATGGGCGCGGTCGGCACCACCGATCAGTGCGCGATCACCTGCCTCTTCGACACCGCCGAGGCGACCTACCTGATCGAGGTCGAAAAGGTCCGGCGTTTCAGCGACAACGCGGTCCAACAGATTGCAGCCGTCAATACCGGCGATCCGAACGTCCTTCGTGATTTCATCATCCGCAGCGTGCAGAAGTATCCCGCCGATCACTACGCGCTGGTGATCTGGAACCACGGCACCGGCTGGCTCGACACCGATGCATATGCGTCGGTCCGCAGCGCCGGAGATAAGGAGCGGCCGGCGCTCTTCCGCACCACGCAGCGGACGATGGTCAAGGAGGCGACGACGCGGCCGATCGCTTACGATGATTCCAGCAAGGATTTCCTGGACACGCAAGACCTGCGCCGTGCCTTCGCGGAGGCCCGACAGGCGACCGGCCGGCGGCTCGACCTCATCGGCATGGATGCGTGCCTGATGGCGATGATCGAGGGCGCGCGCGAGCTGGCGCCGTTCGCCGACTACTTCGTCGCCTCCCAGGAGGTGGAGCCGATGGACGGCTGGCCGTATCAGCCGATTTTGGCCGCGCTCAACGCGGAGCCGGGGATGGCGCCCGGCGTGCTGTCCGACCGGATCGTGCGCGAGTTCGCCACCAGCTACAACGCGGCCACCCGATCCGATTGGGCAACGACGCGCGCCGGTGAGGAGACGGTGACGCTCTCGGCGACCGCGCTGGCGAACACCGCGGGGACCGAGGCCCTCTGCCGGCAGTTGGTGGACGCGATTTTGGCGCAGGATTTCAACGCCACGCTGAAGACGATCGTCCGGGATTGCCTCAGGAGCGCGCTGGTGTTTCAGGATCGAAACTACCGCGACCTCGGCGACTTCGCGGCGCGGCTGGTGAAGGCCACGGAATTCGAATCGTTCCCCGCGGTCACCGCGGCCGCCCAGGCGTTGAACACGAGCTTGAATGCGCGCACTGCCGATGCGCCGGTGCTGCGCGTGGCGTTTCGGCCCCGCTATGCGGGCGCGACCGGCCTTTCGGTGTACGTGCCGCCGTCTTCGCTGGCGCCGGATCAGCGCGAGCGGGTCATGACGATCTACCGCAACCTGTTGTTCCCCCAGGCCACCGGCTGGGATCGGCTGCTGGATTGGGCCTTCAGCGAGTTCTGAAGAGGAGGTGCACGGATGGACTTTCGCAATGACCTGGCCGCCCAGACGCTGGGCCGCGCCCTGGATGACCTCGCCGGCGCCTGGCAAACCTTGAGTCCGGACGCGCGGCGCGCTTTGGAGGCCTGGGTGCAGGCGCAGGGGCCGAAGATTGCGGATCGCTCGATAGACGGCGCCAATGTGATCAGCCGGGTCACCACCTGTCTGGGGGCGTTGTGGCAGCTTCGAGACTACCTGCCGCCCTCAACCGTGACGATCCTGCAATCGGGCCAGGGCCTCTCCGGCATGGCGTCGCTCTCACCGGCCGATCGCGAGTTGCTGCTGCGCAAAATGGTCGCCATCTCCGATCCCAGGCTGTACGATGATCCGAAATCGCTGGCGGCGCAGGCGGATGCGCTGGTGAGCAGATTCCGGTCCCGCCTGGCCGCGGCCGAACAGCGCGACTGGCAGGCGCTGCACGATGCGTGGGCTGCCGGCGGCGATCCGACGGCCTATCTGCGAGCGGTGGACAAGCTGCTGGCAGGCTATCCCAAGGTGCGGAATTTGCTCGCGCCGCACAAGGTATGGACGCCGGCCCCAATCTTCCGGGACGCCGAAATGCTGGGGCCGGTCGCCAAGGGGAGCGTTGGCGCGGCGCCCCGCGATGTTGGCCCCTCTGCGCCGGCGGCCAGCGACGTTGAGCTGACGCGCTACGCCAACGTCAACTTCCCCAACCGGGTGCTGCTCACCGAGAAACGGGTCGCACTCTTGATCCAGGTGACCCGCGAACACCAGGACTGGAGCGCCGTCTCGGCCGACCAGTCGCGCATGACGCTCAAGCTCGGCCCGCTCACCGTGGTGGTGACCGCGGAGGGCTTCGATTGGGCGGCCGCGTTCGGCGGGCGAGAGGTCAAGGACGCACGGTGGGCCCGCGAGGTGGACGTCCTGGCCGACCGCGACTGCGACCCGGTCGCCTTCCTCCTGACCCCGCAGTCGGTGGGGCTCAAAAAGATTCAGATTGACTTCTACCAGTTCAAGCGGAACATCCTGACCCTGTCGCTGCAGACCACGGTCACGGCGGACGCGGCGGAGCTGAGCGACCGCGCCGACGTCGAGATTCGATCAACCACGATGGAGTCGCCTGCCGGCGGCGCGGCCGCGCCCATCCCGGATCTCGATCTGCGGGTGATCGTGTCGGCCGACCACACGAAGCTCTTCTATCTCCTGCACGCACCTAAGACCGGCGATTACAACTTCAAAAGCGTGGGGCAGGTGGACCTGCAGGCCGATCCGCAGACGTTCTTGAAGCCGACCTTCGACAAGCTCAGCACGCTGGCGCGGGTCTCAGCCGACACCCGCACGGACGCGCAAACTCGCTCCGCGCTCCGGGATTTGGAAACCATCGGGCAGAACCTCTACCAGAACCTGTTCCCGCCCGAGCTGAAGGCTGAATACACAAAGATCCGCAAGAACGGCAAGTATCAGGTCTGGCAGATTACCTCGGACGACCCGTGGATTCCGTGGGAAATGGTTCGGCCGTTTGACGCCAGCCCGGATGAGGCCGCGGCGTTCTACGATCCGCCGTTGTGCGAGAAGTATCAGTTGTCCCGATGGCTCTCCGGGGCGGGCGCACCGGATCAGATTCGGATGCGGAACGGGGTCTGGGTGGCGCCGCCCGACAACCTCCAGGCCGCGCAGCAGGAGAGCGATTACTTCACGGCCGCGCAGAATCGGCAGTGGGATCTCACACTGGAGGGACCCCTGGGCGCCGTAGATGAGGTGGATGACCGCTTCCGCGGCGGGGCGACTGAGTTCTATCATTTCGCGTGCCACGGCAACTTCAACACCGATGACCCCAACGAGTCCAAGCTCAAGCTGGCAGGCGACTTCCTGCGCCCCAGCCAGATCATCGGCCCGGCCCAGGCCGGGCTGCGCCGCTCAAAGCCGCTGGTCTTTTTAAATGCCTGCTACGGCGGCCAGATCGGCTTCACGCTGACGCAGCTCGGCGGCTGGGCGGAGCGCTTCCTTGAATCCGGCGCCAGCGCGTTTGTCGGCTCGCTGTGGGAGATCAACGACAAGCTGGCTGCGCAGTTCACCCGCGCCTTCTATGATCGCCTGTGGGGGCTGGGCGACTTCGACGGTAAGGCCCAGCCGCTCGGCCAGGCGTTCTACGAGGCGCGCATGGCGATCAAGGCGCTGGACCAGGCCAACCCGACGTGGCTCGCTTACGTCCTGTACGGCGACCCGTGCGGCATGGTCAAACTGGGCGGCTGATCGGCCGGCCCCTGCTCCCTCTCCCGGCTTGCGGCGCGCGCCGCAAGCCGGGAGAGGGAGGTGTGACAGCTTGGTCATCTCTCCCTCCCCGCTGTATAATCCGCGGCGATACCTCATCCTTTTGCGGAATGGTTCAACAGCCTATGTCTCTCACTCCGATGCGCAGCCAGTATCTGGCGATCAAGAAGCAGTATCCCGATATCATCCTGTTCTTTCGGCTCGGCGATTTCTACGAGACGTTCGACGACGATGCCAGGATCGTCTCCTCGGTGTGCGACGTGGTGCTCACCTCGCGGCCGGTCGGCGCGGATGAGCGCGTCCCCCTGGCCGGCGTGCCCTACCACGCGGTGGACGGCTACGTCGCCAAGCTGATCAACGCGGGCTACAAGGTTGCCATCGCCGAGCAGATCGGCAGCGAGCCGCCGAAGGGCGAGAAGTTGGTGCCGCGCGTAGTGCGCCGCGTGGTCACGCCGGGCACGCTGGTCGAGCCGGGGCTGCTGCCGGAGAAGCGTAATAACTACGTGGTTGCGCTGGTGCTGGATCCTCAAGCTCGTAGCGGCGACTTCAGGCGCGTGGTCCAGCCCAGAGCGACTGAAGTCGCCACTACAAAACCTGCGACTGAAGTCGCTACTACAAACCCTGCGGCGCGCGCTGGCCTGGCCTACGCCGACATCTCCACCGGCGAGTTCGCGGTCACCGAGATCGGCGACGGCGAGGACATCCTGCGCCGTGTCGCGGAGGAGTTGGGGCGGCTGTCGCCCGCTGAGCTGCTTTACCCGGCGAAGGACCCGCGGTGGGCGCGGCAGGGCGCAGGAGCGGAGGGGCAGGGGAGCAGGGGGGTCGAGGGGCAATATGCAACACGCATCACGCCTCACGCATCAGACGCCCTGCCCTCCGAGATCGCCCAGTCGTATCACGTCACGCCCTACGCGGCCTGGCGCTTTGAGGAGACCACGGCCCAACAGGCGCTGCTCGACCACTTCCGGGCGGGCTCGCTGGCCGGTTTCGGCTGTGAGGGCCGATCGCTGGCCGTGCGCGCCGCGGGCGGGCTGCTCCAGTACCTCCAGGAGACGCAGCGGGACAGCCTGCCGCAAATCGTCGGCCTGCGCACCTACAGCACGGCCGAGTTCATGACGCTCGACGAGGCCACGCGGCGCAACCTGGAGCTGACCGAGAGCATCCGGGGCGGATCGGTCCAGGGCTCGCTGCTCGGTGTGCTCGACGCCACGCTGACCCCCATGGGCGGCCGGCTGCTGCGCCGCCGGCTGAGCCAACCGCTGCTCGACGTGGCCGCGCTGAACCGCCGGCTCGACGCGGTGGCCGCCTGGAGTGACGCGCCGGCCCCCACCGAGCTCCGCCAGATCCTTCGCGGCCAGGGCGACCTGGAGCGCTGGACCAACCGCTGCGTTCAGGGCATCGCCCTGCCGCGCGACCTGGTGGGCATCCGGGAAGCGCTGGCGCGGGTTGAGAAGATCAGTGGTCAGTTGTCAGTGGTCAGTTCTCAGGGGGCAGGGGGCAGGGGGCCGGGATCAGGGATCAGGGGGCAGGGGGCAGGGGGCGCGGATCACGCAATAGGCAATACGCAATACGCATCCCGTCTCGATCCTTGTCCTGATATCACTTCCCTTCTCGCCAACGCCATCGCCGACGAGCCGCCCGCGACCCTGGCGAATTCCGGCGTCATCCGCCCCGGCTTCTCCGCCGAGCTGGACGGCATCCACCTGGCGACGCGCGACGCCAAGACCTGGATCGCCAACCTGGAGTCGGTTGAGCGGGCGCGCACGGGCATCAAATCGCTCAAGGTCGGCTATAACAAGGTCTTCGGCTACTACATCGAGGTCACGACGGCCAACTCGACGCTCGTCCCGGCTGACTACATCCGCAAGCAGACGTTGGTGAACGCCGAGCGCTACATCACGCCCGACCTGAAGGAGTACGAGTCGCTGGTGCTCAACGCCGAGGAACGCATCCTGGAACTGGAGGGGCAGCTCTTCCGGCAGCTCCTGGCGCAGATCGGCGCGGCCGCGCCCCGGCTGCTCGCGACCGCCGACGCCATCGCCGAGCTGGACGTGGCCGCTAGCCTGGCCGAAGTGGCTGAGGCGAACCGCTACGTGCGGCCCCTCCTGGCCGACGACGGCGTCATTGACATCCAGGGCGGCCGCCATCCGGTGGTGGAGAAGTTTCTGGCCGGCGAGCCGTTCACGCCCAACGACGCGTACTTGTCGCCGGAGCAGGCCATCATCATCCTGACCGGCCCGAACATGAGCGGGAAGAGCTCCTACCTGCGCCAGGTCGCCCACATCGTCCTGCTGGCGCAGATCGGCGCTTACGTGCCGGCCGAGTCAGCCCGCATCGGGCTGGTGGATCGCATCTTCACCCGCATCGGCGCGTCCGACGAGATCGCCCGCGGGCAGAGCACCTTCATGGTTGAGATGGTGGAGGCCGCCAACATCCTGCACCACGCCACGGGCCGCTCCCTGTTGATCCTGGACGAGATCGGCCGGGGCACCAGCACCTATGACGGGCTGGCGATTGCCTGGGCCGTGGTGGAATACATTCACAACCACCCCGGCCTGCGCGCCAAGACGCTGTTCGCCACGCACTACCACGAGCTGACCGACCTGGCCGAGCGGCTGCCGCATGTGGTCAACTTCAACGTGGCGGTGGCCGAGCAGGGCGACAAGGTGATCTTCCTGCACAAAGTGGTGCCCGGCGCGACCGACCGCTCCTACGGCGTCCACGTCGCGCAGCTTGCCGGCCTCCCCCGGCCCGTCATCGCCCGCGCCCAGGAGATCCTGGGTGAACTCGAGGCGTCGGGCGCGGCCGGCCCGCGGCGCTCGGCGCTGGCGCAGCCCACCGTCTTCCAGCTCCCGCTCTTTTCCGCCGAGGACCCGGTGATCGCCGAGCTGCGCGCGCTCGATGTGAACGCGCTCAGCCCGCTGGCCGCGTTGAACAAGCTGTATGAGCTGCAGCAGCGGGTGCGGGAGTGAGACGCAGCATAACCGCAAGCGGCCGGCCGGCTTGCCTCTTGTGCTGAAGGCGGCTACAATATGAGCAACGTGGACGTAGAGAGTCTCGCTTATCTGGAGAAGGCGATCGAAAGCCTGGCCGGCGCGGAGAGTGAGTGCGCGAACCGGCGGTACAACAACTGCGCCAATCGCTGCTATTATGCCATGTTCCAGGCCGCCATCGCCGCGTTGATCGCAGCAGGCATCCGGCCGACCGGCGACAGGGATCGCTGGGAGCACGAATTTGTTCAAGCCCGGTTTGCGGGCATCTTGGTCAAGCGGCGCAAGCTCTACCGATCTGAGCTTGTGGCGGCATTTAATCCAGTTCAGGCGACTCGATTAGCAGCGGATTACGATCCTGGCAGTGTCGGCGAAAAGGAAGCTGGCCGCAGTCTGGCAAAGGCCGCGATGTTTGTCGGAAATGTGAGGGAGCGACTCCTATGAACAAGAAACTGCAAGCCGCGGTGGAGCAGGTCGTACGCGAGCTGCAGGAGCGCTATCCGGGTGTTTCAGCGGAGATTTACCCGTACCAGCGCAAGGCCGCTTACGTCTATGTAATGCCCCCTGAGCACAGCGTCTGGGATGGTGAAGGTGTGTGGGATATCATAGAGGAAATGGCGCCTCGCCAGGCAGATCGGTTGATTGAGACGGGCTATCATATCCTGTTAGTGCCGCGTTTTCGGCGCCCCCCGATCGTTGACGTGGCTGCGCTGCGTGAACGGGCGGCGCTGTGGCTCACGCGTCCCGACGCAGACGAGGATGAATCGTCCGCCAACTGACCTGTTGCTGCGGCCAGGGGGCACGACGCGGCCCGGCACGGCGCCGGGCCGTTGATTTTCTGACAGAGGACACAACTTGACCTTATCATCCATTCATTCGCTCATCGCCGCAGAACTCAAGATCCCGCTCGCCCAGGTCGCGGCCACGGTCGCGCTGCTGGACGACGGCAACACCATCCCCTTCATCGCGCGCTACCGCAAGGAGGTCACCGGCGGGCTGGACGAGGTGCAGATCCGGGACATCCAGACCCGCCTGGACTATCTGCGCAAGCTGGCCGAGCGGCGGGAGGCCGTCAAGGCTGAGATCGCCAGCCAGGAGAAGCTGACCGATGCGTTGGCCGCGCAGCTTGACGCCGCGGCCACACTCCAGGCGCTGGAGGACCTCTATCGCCCGTACAAGCCCAAGCGCCAGACCCGCGCCCAGATCGCGCGCGAGCGCGGGCTGGAGCCGCTGGCCGCGGCGATCCTGGCGGCGTGTCGGGGCGAGGCAGCCTCGCCCCGCGGCGCTGTGGGACAGGGCGGGGAAACCCCGCCCCTGCAGATGGCCGCGGGGTACGTCACCGACCAGGTGCCGGACGCCGAGGCTGCGCTGGCGGGCGCACGCGACATCATCGCCGAGCAAGTGAGCGATGATGCGTCCACGCGGGCGGTCGTCCGGCGGCGATTTGCAGGCGACGGCGCTGTGGCCAGCCAGCGGGCGAGCGATGAAGCCGACGCGGAGGGCCGCTACCGCGTCTACTACGACTTCCGCGCCGCGCTGCGGGCCGTCCAACCGCACCAATGGCTGGCGCTCCAGCGCGGGAGCGAGGACGGCAGTCTGAAAGTGCGCATCGAGACGCCCGACGGCGACATCGTCAACGGGATCGCGGCCGCGTGGATCAAGGCGCCGGCGAGCCGGGCGGGGGAGCAGGTGCGCCGCGCGGTCGAGGATGGCTACGAGCGTCTGCTGCGCCCCTCGGTCGAGCGGGAGGTGGATGGCGAGCTCAGCGAATTCAGCGACGAGCACGCCATCACCGTCTTCGCGGCCAACCTGCGCAACTTATTGCTCCAGCCGCCGCTGCGTGAGCGGGCCGTCATGGGCATTGACCCCGGCTTCCGCACCGGCTGCAAGGTCGCTACGGTGGATCCCACCGGCAAGCTGCTCCACACGGTGACCATCTATCCGCACGAGCCGCGCAACGAGCGTGCGAAGGCGCTGCAAGTGCTGGCCGGCCTGGTCGAGCTGGACCGGATCAGCGTGGTCGCCATCGGCAACGGCACCGCCAGCCGCGAGACCGAGGCGCTGGTCGCCGAGTTGATTCAAGGAGACGAAACCAGGACGCGGATGAACGCGGATGAACGCGGAGAGAAGCTGACCGATCCGCGGCCGTCCGCGCCTGTCCGCGTCGCCAAATCGTCACCTCTTGCCTACGTCATGGTCAGCGAGGCCGGCGCCTCCGTCTACTCAGCCTCCGACATCGCGCGCGCCGAGTTCCCCGACCTGGATGTTTCGATGCGGGGCGCAGTCTCGATTGCCCGGCGGCTCCAAGACCCCCTGGCCGAGCTGGTGAAGATTGACCCGCAGAGCATCGGCGTCGGGCTTTACCAACACGACGTGGATCAGAAGAAGCTGGCCGCCGCGCTGGATGCCACGGTGGAATCCGTCGTGAACTACGTCGGCGTGGATGTCAACACCGCGTCCGCCGCGCTGCTGGGCTACGTTGCGGGCATCAGCAAGAAGGTCGCGCAGGCGATTGTCGCGCACCGGGACGAGAACGGCCCGTTCGGCTCCCGGGCCGAGCTGAAGAAGGTCAAGGGGCTGGGGCCGAAGGCGTTCGAGCAGGCCGCCGGCTTCCTGCGCGTGCCCGGCAGCCGCAACCCGCTGGACAACACAACGATCCACCCAGAAAGCTACGACGCGACCAAGGCGCTGCTCGATCTGGCCGGGCTGAACCTGCGGATGGCCGATCTGCCAAACCGCCTGCGGGCGTGGTGCGAGGAGAACGGACTGGCGCTGGACGGTGGGCGAGGGGCGAACGACCCTGGGCGCGCGACCCCCTCCGCTCCGCGTTCCACGGACGCCTGGTCATCCGTCGCCTCCCTCCTCGGCGTTGGCGAATTGACCCTGCACGACATCGTGGACGCGCTCCTGCGGCCGGGCCGCGATCCGCGCGAGGATCTGCCGCCGATGATCCTGAGCCGCGATGTGTTGAGCCTCGATGATCTGCGCGAGGGGATG
>CAZYGI010000018.1:0-17288 GCA_964647255.1 uncultured Anaerolineales bacterium
CCGCGCTGCGACCTGCGCTGGCGGGCTGGACCCCGGCGGCGGGGCTGCGGGCGCTGGCCGCGCTGCCGGCGGCGGAGGCCATCCGCCGCGACCAGATCGTGGCGGATGCGGCGATCTTCACCGGCGTGCCCTATCTGTGGGGCGGCTGCTCGGTGCTGGGCATTGATTGCTCCGGCTTTGCGCAACTGCTCCACCGGTTGGTCGGCGTGATCATCCCCCGCGACGCGGATCAGCAGTTCGCCGCCGGCCGGTCGGTCGAACCGCCCTTCCGGCCCGGCGACCTGCTTTTCTTCGGGGAGGCAGGCGGGGCGCAGCGCAAGATCACCCATGTCGGCGTGAGCCTGGGCGGGTGGCGCATCATCCACTCCTCGCGCTCGCGCAACGGGGTTCACGAGGACGACGTGCAGGCGGTCGAGCACCTGTGGGAGAGTTTCGTCGGGGGACGCTCGTTTGTGTGATCGGCCCGGCTCACAGCCAGCGCCGGCGGCGGAACATGATGAACATAGAGCCGGCCAGCAGGGCGCAAACGATCCAAAAAACCGGGTAGGCCCAGGTCTGTTCGAGCTCGGGGAAGTGGTGGAAGTTCATCCCGTACACCCCGGCCAGGAAGGTCAGGGGGATGAAGATCGTGCTGATGACGGTCAGCACCTTCATGATCTCGTTCATGCGGTTGGAGATGGAGGACATGTAGGCGTCGGTGAGAGCGGCGGCCATTTCGCGATAGGTCTCGATGATGTCCATGATCTGGACGACATGATCGTAAAGATCGCGCAGGTAGACGCGCGTGGTTTCGCTCAGGCATTCATGAGGTTCACGCTGCAAGGTTGAGACGACCTCGCGCATCGGCCACGCGACCCGGCGCATTGCGAGCAGGTCACGCTTAATCTGGTTGATCTCGTTCATTGTGACGCGCGATGCACGCTCAAGGATGGTCGCTTCGAGCTCCTCCATCCGATCGCCGTACGACTCGAGGATCGGGTAGAAGCGGTCAATGATGGCGTCGAGCAGTGAGTACATCAGGAAGCTGGCGTCGCTGTTGCGCAACCGGGTGTTTTTGACCTCAAGGCGCTGACCGATCGGCTCCCACGTATCGCTGGTGGCTTCTCGGAACGTCAATACGGTATTGTGACCCAGGAACATGGAAACCTGTTCGCTGTGCACACCCGCACCCCCGATCTGCAGGGTGCGCGCCAGGACAAACAGGCGGGAGCGCAATTCGGTGTCCCCGCCGCCGTAGGGCTCAACCTTGGGCCGCTGCGGTACGTAGAGCAGATCCTCGACGGCCAGGGGGTGCAGTTCGTATTTGGTCGCCAGCGCGTGGATGACCTGCATGTCGGTCAGGCCGTCCACATTGATCCAGCGCACGACTGACCACTCGGGCCGGTGGGCGTCGAGAAAGGGCTCCAGGTCGGCGATGTCCTGGGTTTGGACGTGGGCCGGGCTGTAATCGGTGCAGGTGACGTGCGCTCGTTCGGGGCCGCTGGGCAGCGCAACAATCTCATCGTGCTCGATGCCGGGCGCCGCACCCGGCGTGTGTCGCAGCCGCGTGATGTCATGGAATTGCATCTCATCAAACATGGCCCACCTCCCGCGGTATTGTACAATGATCCGAATCCCTGCAAAAGTTGAGGGTTCGTATGATGGAATCATCCGTCGGCCCGCGCGTCGTCATTGACGGCCGCGAGCGCGATTACTTTGCGGGTTGTAGCTATCTCGGCTTGCAGAACCACCCTGAGCTGATCGCCGCCGCGGCTGCCGCGCTGGCGCGTTACGGTCTGGGCACGGGCACGTCGCGCGGCGGCTATGGCGAGCATCCGATTTTCGCCGCCGTGGAAACCGCGGCCGCGCGCTATTTTGATGCGGAAGCCGCGCTTTACTATGTGACCGCCTACCTGGGCAACACGATCCTGCTCCAGGGCCTGGCCGGCGAGTATGACCGCATCTTTGTCGACGCGGCCAGCCACTTCAGCGTCCGGGATGCGGCGGCGGTCGCCGGCGCGCCGGTGACGCTCTATCGCCACTGCGATCCCGCCGACCTGGCCGCACACCTGCGGGACCAGCTCCGGCCCGGCGAGCGGCCGTTGGTGATCAGCGATGGCGTGTTTCCTATTTCCGGCGAGATCGCGCCGGTCCCGGGCTATGTCGCTGCCTTGTGCGGCTATCCGGGAGCGATCCTGTGTCTGGACGACGCGCACGCGACCGGGGTGTTGGGCGCCGGAGGACAGGGGACGGTCGCCTATTGGTGCGAGCGCGACCCGGTCGGGTTTTCGAACGTGTCGGATTTGCGCATCTACAGCGCACACACGCTGAGCAAGGCGCTGGGGTGTCACGGCGGTGTGATCGCGGCGGACGCGGGCCTGATTCGCCGGCTGCGCGCTGATGCCCCGGCCTTCGGCGCACACAGCCCCTCGCCTTTGCCGGTCGCTGCTGCGGCCGTGCGGGCATTAGAGCTCACCGGCGGCGTCTCACCGCTGCGCGGCCAGCTTTGGGCCAACGTCGCTCGCGCCCGCGCCGGCCTGCGCGGTCTGGGGTGGGATTTGGCCGACACGCCTGTGCCGATCATCTGCCTGGCCGCGCGGCCCGCCCTTGATCTCGCGCGTCTCCAGACCGAGTTGTTTGCCCGCGGTATTTGCGTGGCGCACGTAACGCGCTACAGCAGCACTCCGCCCGGCGGCGCGTTGCGGATCGCGATCTTCGCGACGCACACCGCGGAGCAGATCGAGCGGCTGGTGGCCGAGCTCGCGAGCTTGCTCTAAACAAGCGGGGGCGATGTGGGCGGCACTGCCGCCCACATCGCCCCCGCTGGCGGCTAAACTGCACCGCCCAGCCGCGCGCGGCTGGGCGGTGCAGTTTAGCCGCCGTTTCCCGGCTCCGGTTTTGCCAGCGTGTCGGCCAGCTTGCGCCATTGCATAAAAGGCTGATCTTTGGGCCGCTCGTGCTCCAAGTCGAAATCTTCCATCACCTCGTCGTAGGGCGCCGCCACCACACCGCGGCGCTGGATGCCGGTGACTAGGACATTGTCCCGGCCTGCGGCGATCTCTTCGATGATCTTCTGCGCGGCAAACGCGCCGAGCCGGCTGCCCTGGATGCGGTCAAATGCGGTGGGGACGCCGCCCCGCTGCAGGTGGCCCAGGATCGTGGTTTGCACCTGGAAGAAGCCTTCAGCCTCCGCCTCCATGATCCGGCGCACGAAGTCGCTGTCGTAATACGGCGAGGCGTCCTCGGCCATGACGACGATGCCCATCTTCTTGCCGGACATGAAGCCCTTGCGCAGGATGGCGATGTCGCGCTGCAGCGAATCCAGGTTGATGCCATCCTCGGCTAGGATCTCCATCTCCGCGCCGCTTGCCATCGCGGATGCCATTGCCAGATAACCGCAGCGCCGGCCAAACACCTCGACGATGAAGGCGCGGTGCGCGGCGCCCGCCGTGTATTTGATCTTGTCAATCGCATCCACGATGTTGTTCAGCGCCGTGTCCGCGCCGATGGTGATCTCGGTGCCGGGCAGGTTGCTGTCTACGGTCGCCGGCACACAGAGGATCGGGATGCGCAGCTCAGGGTACTGTTCGCGCGCCGCGATCAGTTTGCGCACCTGTTTGTAGGTCTCCATGCCGCCGACGGCGATGAAGCCGCGCAGATCCCACTTCTTGATCTGTTCGGCGATCTGGCCGATCTCTTCTGGCGTCACTTCGTGGCGAACGGCGCCCAGTTCGCTGCCGCCCAGGTTGATCCAGCCCTGGACGTCCATCCAACCGATTTCCTGGACATCGCCGCGCGCCAGGCCGCCGAAGCCGTAGCGCGCGCCGACCACATCCTGGCCTTCGTTGCGCGCGATCCGCAGCGCGGTGCGCACGATAGCGTTCATGCCGGGCGCGTCCGGGCCGCCGGTCATCACGGCGATCCGGCCGCGGCCCGTCACATCCTGCTTGGGCTCGGCGCGGGCCAGTGTTCTCAGCAATTCCAGCGAGTCGGCGAAGCTGCGCCCGCGCAGCGCCAGCGCTTGCTCGAAGTTGCCGCTGTCAATCTCGGCGTTGATGGCCTGGCTCTTGGCGACGACTTCGTCCAACGGCGTCGTCTTGGTCTCATTGTTGATCAGGCCGATCATCACCGGGGTGGGATCGCCGCCGGCGAGATATTCCACCGCCGCTGCGCCCATGCGCGAGGCCAGGTTGCGCTCGAACGGGGTGGGCGACCCCCCGCGCTGCACATGGCCCAACACCGTGACGCGTGCGTCCACACCCATGCGCTGCTTCAGGATTTCGATGATCGTGTCGGCCTTGATCGGCAGCCCATCGCTGTGGCGCGCGCCTTCGGCGAAGATGATGACATCGTGGCGTCGGCCCGCAGCGCGGCCGCGCTTCAGCGCCTCAACCATTTTGAAATGCCAGCGCGCATCCATCTCCTCTTCAGGGATCAGCACCCAGTCCGCGCCGGTGGCAACCGCGCTCATCAGCGCCAGATAGCCGCAGCGCCGGCCCATCACCTCGACGATGAAGGTGCGCTGGTGTGAGTCTGCCGTGCTGTTCAGCTTGTCCACCGCCTCGACGATGGTGTTCAACGCGGTGTCCGCGCCGATGCTCATGTCGGTGCCGAACTGGTCGTTGTCAATGGAGCCGGGCAGGCCCACCACGCGGAACGGCGGCGGATTTTTGGCTTTCTTGGCCGGGATCGCGCCCTCGGCCGCCAGCGCGGCCAGGTGGTCGGCCCATTCCTGGTAGAGCAGGAGCGCGCCGGTCAGTGAGCCGTCGCCGCCGATGACCACGATGCCGTCAATGCCCGCGTTGACCAGGTTGCGGACCGCCTTCCGCCGGCCTTCGGGCTTGCGAAACTCCTCCGAGCGGGCCGTGCCGAGGATGGTGCCGCCCAACTGGAGGATGCCGCCTACGCTGCGCCAGTTGAACGTCTGGAATTTTTCCCCGCCGTCCACGACCCCCTGCCAGCCCTCGTGGATGCCGACGATCTCAATGCCGCGATCCAAGGCGCAGCGGGTGACTGCGCGGATGGCCGCGTTCATGCCCGGTGAGTCGCCACCGCTGGTGATGATGCCGATGCGCATGAATGCCTCCTGTCTAGCCTTCACGTCTGCCGAAACTGAACATTGAGCGCAGGGATCCCAACAGGCCGCCCGGCTCGACCTGATCATCATGATCCACGTACGCGGCATCGCCGGGGCGCTGGCTCATCATGGCGCGGGTCAGGCCCACGTCGTCAAACTCGGTGCGCAGCCATTCGCCGTTCGCACTGCCGTCGCGCAGCACCGTCACCCGATCGGCCAGTTGCAGGACCTCCATCGGCCGGCGCGTGAGATAGAGACAGGTGATGCCCCGCTCGATCAGCGTACGCACGGTGCGGAGCAAGGCGCTCAGCTCAGCCGCGGTGGTGAGGCCGGTGGTCGGCTCGTCCAGCACGATGAGCTTTGGCGCCGAGGCGATGGCGCGCGCGATCGCCAGCAAGCGCTGTTGGCCCGGCGTGAGCTGGCCGGCCGGCATGCCGGGATTGACCTTTAGCCCGATCATCTCCAGGCTGGCCTGCGCCACGCGAGCGATTTCGCTCTCCCGGACGAGGAACGAGTGTTGGGTATGCCATTGGCCCACCGAAACGTTTTCCGCCACGCTCAGCCGCGCAAAAATACCGGGGCGGCGCATCACCGCCGCGATCCCGTGGCCGAGCGCGTCGCGGGTCGAGTTGAAGGCCACCGGCTCGCCCGCGACACGCAGTTGGCCGGTGTAGGCGGTGTGCGGGTACACCCCGGCCAGGATTTTCATCAGCGTCGTTTTGCCTGCGCCGTTTTCGCCCAGGATCGCGTGAATCTCGCCCGGCTGGACGCTGAAGGTCAGGCCGTCGAGGGCAACCGCGTTGCCGAAGGCTTTTGTCAGGTGTTCGACTTCGAGAATGGGTGTTGTCATGTCACGACCTCCGCCGCAACGTGGTCCACAGCGCGCTGAACTCCTCCGACCGGAACACGCCCAGCAGCGCCAATACGCCGATATAGACCGCAAACCCCAGCGCCAGCGCGGCGATCAATGGGACGCCCGCGCGGCCGCCCAGGAAGACCGTCGCGGCGTCCGCGGCTGCCGCCAGCGACGGCCCGCCCAGCAGCTTCAACCACGGCATCGGCGCCACATAGCGCCGCACGGCCCAGTAGAACGGGAAGAACAGGGCCAGCTCGGCCGGGATCTGGATGGCGGCTGCGGCCAGATAGCCGAAGCGCGGCACCAGGATCAAATTCGCCAGCGCCGTGAAGCCGACGCCGATCAGGAATGCCTTCGTGAGGAAGCGCTGCTGCCCAACTGCGATCAGTACATACTGCGTCACCGAATTGATGAAGCCGATGGGGATAGACCAGATCATGATCGCCAGCGCGGTGGCGCCGCCCGGCAGGTACGCCTCGCCGCCCAGGATGCGGATCAGCAGCGCTGCGCCGAAGGAGAAGAAGACCGCGACCGGCAGCGCCACGATGTAGAGGAGCTGCACCGAAAGACGATACGCCTTCACCAGCGATTCTTTGCCTGCCTGGGCGTAACGGCTCATCAGCGGGAAGATCGCCAGGGTGAAGTACGCCGGGATGACGTTCAGACCATCCAGCCACTTTGTGCCGGACGAGAAGATCCCCAGCGCGGCCGGATTCTTCGCGCCGTACAGCACCCACTGGCTGATGCGCCAGAACACCGTGGCCAGCAGGTGGTTGATCATCAGCGGGACCGACTCGCGCAGCATGTAACGCTGGAGGTTAAGGTCAAGGTTAAGGCTGAGGCCCAGGCCAAGCTGCCCTCTCTGCGTCGCCGTGTCATCGTGTCGCCGTGTCGCCGTGTCGCCTCCCAGCACCTTCCCCTGCAGCACGGCCCACAGCCAGATCGTCTGCACCACGTTCATCACGAGCGACACGCCCGCCAGGCCGACGAAACCCCAGTCCAACGGCGGCAGCAGCACCAGCGCGCCCAGGGCGACCTTTGCGGTGGCAATGGCGGTGGCGATGCCCGCCGGGTACTCCATCTTCTCGAATGCGTTGAAGACCGCGCTGATGGCGTCGCTGATGCTGGAGAAGAGCAGCGCCAGGGCGAAGATGCCGATGGCGCGCGCCGTGGTCGCATCGAGCTTGCCGAGGCCGGCCCAGTAGAAGACGCAGACGAGCGCCATGACGGGCAGGCTCAGCAACCACAGGCCGCTCCGCACCGCGATGGTGTTCGACAGGTAGCGCCGCGCCGCAGTGCGATCCCGCGCCACATCGCGCGTCACCAGCGTGCCCAGGCCGAAGAACGTCAGGATCTCGAAGATGCCGTAGAACGCGATGGCGAACTGGTAGCTGCCCTCGCCGACCGGGTTCAGCACCCGCAGCCGCAGCATGGCGAAGGCGAAGTCAATGCCCTTGCTCAACAGCGACATCGCCATGCGGACGCCGGTGTTCTTCGCGACCGTGCCGACCTCGCTCCGGTCTCCCTTGTAGAACCGGCCCCAGGCCCACCAGCCGCCCAGCATCAGGAGCGTGATGGCCGCCAGGAAGCTCGTGTAGAGCCCCAGCAGGAAGCTGCGCGGGGAGTAGACGAAGCGCACCGTCCACTGCCCGGCCTTGGGCAGATAGACCGCGCGGAACGCACCGTCGGCCCGGTAGATCGGCAGCTGCTCCTCGATGGACTCGCCGGCCGCGTCCACCCCCTCGCCCTTGACGCCGAACGGCCGCAGATACGCCTTCCAGCCGTCGAAATAGGCGTCGGTCAGCACCAGCCAGCCGCGGTCGCTGATGTTCACATCCACGAAAAGCTCGCGGTTGCCGGGCTTGCCGATTCGCGCCTCCCGCACCTGGGGAGAGGCCGGAGGAGGCAGTGCGGCCGCGGCGAGCCCTTCCACGACGACTTTTTGCCGCAGATCCACCTGTGCGAGCAGGTCCAGCGCCGCGGCTTGATCTGCTACCGCCACAGCCTCGCCGGCAATGAACGCACGCGGGAACGCGTTGCCGTTCTCATACACCTTCACCTCGGCGTCGTAGGCCAGGCGGTAACCGGCGTTGGGGATGGCGTGCGTCGTGACGATGTATTTGACGCCCAGGAGATCGAGCAGCGGGCTGTCCAGCGCGTCGTAATTCGGCTTCCCGTCCACCTGGGTGTAGATCGGCGCGATGCGATTGTATAGCAGATCGCCCTGCGGCTGGATGCGCTGCATGAAGGCCGTGTAGCTCTTCGGAATGATCGAATCGTAGCCGCGGATGTCCTCCAGCCCGTAGCGCATCGCCGAGTTGGCGTTGAGCAGCTTCTCGGACGGCGAGTCTGGATTCGCCGGGTCGGCATGCGGCGCGTCGAAGCTGGTCAGCCGCCAGGGCTGCGCCGGATCGCGCCGGTCCTGCAACCACTGGATCACGTTCGGCTTGTAATCCAGCAGCTTCGGATCGTCGGCCGAGTTGAACCCGTGGCCGAAGAGCCAGAGGTCGAGGATGAGGAGGGCGATGAATGACACGGCGACACGGCGACGAGGTGACACGAGGGCGGTCTTCGCCTCTCCGTCTCTCCGTGTCCCCGCTATCAGCGCCGCGCCGGCCAGCAGCGCCATCAGGCCGAAGCGCGCGAGGCCGGTCGCCTCATAGCTCCACAGCATCGCGCCGTTGGCGAAGGCGGTTTGCGCCCGATCGGCCCAGAAAGGCCACGCCAGCAGCTTGTCGCCCAGTGCCACGAACGGCCCCGACATGAAGGCACTGATGAGCACGACCAGCAGCGAACCTGCTCCGGCCAGAACGGCGAGCCAGCCCAGGATACGGGCAGTCGCCGGAGGCCGAAGCGCGATTCCTGCCTCTTGCCTCCTGCCTCCTGACCCCTGACCCCTGACCCCTATTGTCAGCGCGTCCAGCCCGTACCCGGACAGCACCGCCATGCTCAGCGTGTAGGGGAAGACCCAGCGAAACGCCGAATGCAGTTGGCTGTAGCCGGGCAGGCCATAGTAAAGCACCGCATAGAGCGGCGTACCGAAGGCGAAGAGGAGCGACAACCCGGCGAGCACCGCGAACAGCGCCGAGGCGCCGAGGTGCACAGGGAGGGAGGTGTGGCGGTGTTTTTCCCCTTCTCCGCTTCGCAGCACCTCTGTTTCCGCGCCCCTCGGCCCCCGGCCGCCTGTGCTCCTCCGCGTGAACACCGCCACCATCGCCAGCAGCAGCGTGACGATCCCCAGGTAGTTCCCGCCCTCGACGTAATTCTTCACGCCCCAGTCAATGGTGTCCTGTGCTCTGCCCAGGGCGTTTTGCGTCACCGGCGTCCAGACGCGCTGCCAGATGTCGAAATAGTTGTGGTGCGTCGGGTTGCCGAAGAAATCGGGCAGCACGAAGGTGAGGATCTGCTGGCTGGGCCAGGCCCACTCGCGCACTTGTTGCAGGCTGGCCGAGCCTTCCCGGAAGCTTTGCGTTACCAGCTCGTACAGCGGGATGAGCTGCGCGCCGCCCAGCGCCAGGCCGAGGATGACCATCACGACCAGCCAGGCCGCCAGGCGCAGCGCAGGCCGCCACTGCCGGAGGGCGCGGCGCAGCCCGATCAAGCGCCACGCCGCGTAGAACGCGCTGACCAGCAGGGTGTAGTAGGTGATCTCGACGTGCCCGGCGAGGGTCTCCAACCCCAAGAACAGCGCGCCCAGGGCGATGTAGGGCGCCGGGGAGTAGGCGGTCGCCCCTTTCTCGCGCTGCTTGCGGATGACGATTTCGATCATCACCAGGATCAACGGCAGCCACGCGGCCGCGGCGATGATCATGGTGAAGGCTACGCTGACGATATAAAAGCCAGAGAACGCGTAGGCGACCGCCGCCAAGAACGCGGCCGGCCGGCTCAGCCGCAGCACGCGGGCGAAGACATACATTGCGGCCGCGGCCAGCCCCAGTTGCAGCCAGGTGAATACGCCGTAGGCGCGCCAGAGCGGCAGGAGATAGAACAACACGCTCAACGGATAGAGCGCGGACTGCTGACCGGCAGCGAGGAACGGGACACCGGTGAAGGCACGCGGATTCCAGAGGATGCCGGCCGGATCGCCCGACCGCAGCGCCTCGACGATCAGCGATTTCCACGGCAGGTTCTCCAGCACGAGGTCGCTGATGAGCTGGTTGTGCGGGACGGCCACCCCTTGTGCGGCCGCCGCGCTCTTCCAGGGTTCAAAGGCAAAGAGGTTGTCCGCCGGCAGCAGCGTCTTGCCGCCCAACACCTGCGGCGCGAACCACAGCAGCGGCAGGAGCAACAGCGCGACGACGATCAGAACGTCGAGACGACGAGGAGATTTCAACAGGATGCTCCGATGGATGAACGTGAACCGGTCCGCGCCCCCGAGACGCTCGGCGGACGCGTCCGGCGCGGCGCCTCACGGATGGCGCTGCACGTTCCGATGGCGTTGCCAGATTCGCAGCACATCCACCGCGCCCTGGATTTTCACGGGGATATCCATCTTCGAGCGGCCGATGCGCCGATCCTCAAAGTAGATCGGGATTTCACGGATGCGGTAGCCGAGTTTTTCGGCCAGGTAGGCCATTTCGACCTGGAAGGCGTAGCCGTCGCTGAAAACGCGATCCAGCCCGATGCCTTCCAGGGCGGCCCGGCGCCAACACTTGAAGCCCGCCGTGATGTCGCGTGTGGTCAAGCCGAGCAGGGTGCGTGACCATACTTCGTTGGCCCACCAGCTCAAAAAGCGGCGCCACCAGCTCCATCGTTCGTCCAGCCGGCCGCCGCGCACATAGCGTGAGCCGACCGCGACGTCGCACTCCGTCTGGCACAACTGGAGCAGCGCGGGCACGGCCTCGGGCGGATGAGAAAAATCAGCATCCATTTGAATAACATAATCTGCGCCCATCTCCAGCGCGCAGTTGAACCCGTCCAGGTAGGCGCGGCCCAGGCCCTCTTTGGCGGTGCGATGCCGCACCCGAACCATCTCCGGCAGGCGTTCGGCCAGGGCGTCGGCCACCTGGCCGGTGCCGTCGGGCGAATTATCATCAACGACAAGGACCGTCAACCCGCGTACCGCAAGCGCGCGCAGCTCAGCAACGAGGGCGGGAAGGTTCTCAGCTTCGTTGTAGGTCGGAATCACCACAATGACATTGGCGGGCGCTGCAGCGCCATTGGTTGGTTCGGCAGGCATAACGGACTCGATTTTATCATGCCGGGCGGCAAAGAGCAAAAGCGTCGGTCGGTTGCCTTCTAGCTTAAGGTATTGTATAATGCCGGACAAATGGATCGCACCGCTGAAGGAGAGCGCCATGAACCGTAGCAACAATGCCAGGTCGGTGAAAATCCTCTATATCGGTCGGCCTGATGCCAGCTACGAGAAGATGTGGCAGTCTCTGGCCACCGACGGGATTGCTGTGACCTTCGCCGCGACGCAAACTCAGGGGATGCAGTTGGCGCGTGACCTCAAGCCGCACATCGCCGTCGTCAATACGGCGAACAGCCACTTCTCGGGCGTCTATCTTTGCCGTGTCTTGGGCCGGCGCCTGCCGGGCACCCAGCGGTTGGTGCTGACCGAGCGCGGCGAAGGGGAAGACATCGTCTGCGAACAGAGGTTGATCCGGCCGTTCACCACGCGGCGGCTGCGGGAGGCCATTTACCGGATGGTGGATGCGGCTTCCCCGCATGTTCTGCGGGCCGGGGACATCGAACTGGATCTGGTGGCGCGTGTTGTCAACGGCCCGTTGGGGCGGCACCATTTGACGCCGAAGCAATGCGATCTCTTGGCGATCTTTCTGCAGCGGCCCAACCAGGTGATTTCGCGTCGCGAGCTGATGGAGCAGATCTGGAAGACGGACTACCTCGGCGACACCCGGACGCTGGACGTCCATATCCGGTGGCTGCGCGAGAAGTTCGAGGCCGCGCCTGATCATCCGCAGCTCCTGGTGACGCGACGTGGTGTGGGGTACGTGCTGCTCGCGCCGGTCCCTGAGCTCCCGCCGGAGGACGCCGACGAGTCGGAGAACTGAAACGCGCTGCTTGAACGAGCACCTGAGCGGAGCCCCACGAAACCGCGGCGGCGCCTTTTCGGCGAACAATCAGCGGAACGTCCTGAGCGGTGGGCGACAGCCGGGGGGGGGGGGGCAGGATGCACAGCGGTTTGGAACAAGAGCAAATTTAAAACGCAACATCGGCGCCCAAGGGCGCCGATGTTGCGTTTTGGCTGACAAACCAGGGCTTCAGGCAGCCTTGGCTTTGTTCATCGCCAACATGAGCCGCGACTTGCGCCGCGACGCAGCATTCTTGTGCATCACGCCCTTCTCGGCGGACTTGTCCAAGGCCTGGACTGCCACCAGTAGCGCCTGCTCGGCCTCTGCGACCTTGCCGGCGGCCAGCAGGACGCGCACCTTCTTGACGTGGGTGCGGGTGCTGGTGCGGACAGCGCCACGGTATTCGGCCTTGCGGGCGTCGCGGCGGACGCACTTCAACGCAGACGGGTTCTTCTTCAGATTTGGCACGTAAAGCCTCCGATACTCTATTTACACCACAAAGCGAGCGTATCACCGCGGGTGGCGCTGACCGGTCAGGCAAGCGGCCTCTTCCCGGCACGGCATGCTACTATACCTCAACCGGCAGCTTTTGTCCAGTTTGCCGCCCCATCCTGCGCGCGGTGCTCACTTTGCGCCGAGCGAACCACATCGTCCATCGCTTCTTGGATGTAGGGATAGGAAAACCAGACCGCGCCTGCGCCGAACAGCCCGCCGGTGATAGTGCGCAGCAGCCAGTTGCTCTCGCGCAAGCCGAACAACTGCGTCAGTCCGTCCACTGCGATGGGGACCATGAGCAGCCCGAAGACCCACAGCGGCAGCTTGGCGAACAAGCCGTTGGCACGGCGCAGGCGAGGCCGCAGCGCCCCAAACACCAGCCCGCTGAGCAGGATAGCGCCATAGATCGCCACATCTCGCTCGCAGATCGCGACCTTGTAGCCGACCTCCGCCCCGCCGATCAGCCGGAGCGCCTGGCGCTGCAAGATGCCCAATCCGGCCGGCAGGACGTGCGCCTGCTCCAGGGCGGCGACGCTCGGCGCGACCTGCGGCCCAAACAGGAAGAACGATCGTTCGGGCAACTGGTGGCAGGTCGGCGAGTAAAGCGTGTAGATCAGCCGCGCCGGTCCGGTCGCGCCGGCATGCATCAGCACGGGCGCCAGGAAGGGCAGGCCGACGAAGATCGCCACCAGCGCGTTGAAGACCGCCAGCCAATGCTGCGCCAGCCAGCCGGCCAGCCGGTTGATGGCCCCGGCGACTTTGGCTGCGCCGCCGCTGGTGGGAGGACGGACTTCGATCCCCATCGCTTACGATCCGCCCGCGGCGGTGCTGCTGGGCGCCACCGTCGTCCCGCTCAGATAGCCAATGTAGGCCGGGATCAGGGGCAGCACACACGGCGACAGGAACGAGAGTAGCCCGGCGATCAACGCGATGGGCAGGGTCACGACGGACGAGGAGGTCGGGGCGACCTCCAGCCCCGCCAGCCCCATCCCGAACCGGGAGACGAAGATGTTGGCGATGAACGACAGCCGATCCAGGAACAGCAGCACGCCCACGAAGATCAGGAACAAGCCGGTGATCTTGGAGACGATGCCCAGGTAGCGGTTCAGCTTGCGCAGCCAGGGCGCCACACTGCCGAGCGCAGCGCCGGTGATCAGGAAGGGGATGCCCAGCCCGGCGGAATAGACCGCCAGCAGCAGCGCGCCCTGCGCCACCGTCTGCGTGTCGCTTGCCAGCAGGTAGATCGCGGCCAGCACGGGGCCGACGCAGGGGATCCAGCCCGCGGAAAAGAAGACGCCCATCAGCGCGGAGGAAGCATATCCCCAACGCCGCTCGTCGCGCACCTGCACCCGGCCCTCGGTGTACATCAGCCGGGTCAGGAAGTCCGTGAACGCGACGAAGCCGCGGCCGAGCGGGTTCCTATCCCCCCCGTTGGCGTGCAGAAGATCGGCGAGCCAGGGGAGCAGGCCTGCCACTTCGAGGCCAAACAGGATCAGCAGCACGCCGCCGATCTTGACGATGGCCGGCAGATAGGTGTTGACCGCGAAGCCGAAAAACGCCACCGACGCGCCCAGTGTCACGAACACGAAACTGAAACCTAGCACGAATGCCAGGGCATGGAAGAATGTTTGCCAACGATAGCCTGCGGACATCTTGATCTTACTTCTTGCCTTGCTTCTGAGCGATCGCCTCTTGCAGCGCAGCGATCTCCCGCTGGAGCGTTGCCTGCCGGCGCACGATGCTGACCACGAGCCCAAACGTCGCGGCCCAGATGATGATGTACCCAGCGATCATGTAAGCCATGTGAGAAACTCCCTTTTCAGAATCAGCGAATGGCGAATCACGAATTACGAATGGTGAATAGCGTTTCACTCGCTCCCTGCGTTCCGCGTTCCGCGCTCCACGCTTCACGCTCCACGCTTCACGCTCAATACCCCAGCCGTTCTTTCAGCGCCTCGACCTGTTCCCGCGCGGCTTCCAGCCGGGTGCGGTGCCAGAGGAGCACGGCATAGAGCAGTGTGAAGGCCGCCAGCGAGAAGAAGAAAGCCGACATCATGCTCGGCGACAGCCCGAAGCCTTGCTGTTGGTCAATCAGCACCGGGTGGATGGTGCGCCACCAGCGGATGGACATGAAGGTGATCGGCACGCTGAGGAACGCGAAGATGCCGTACACGGCCGCAAAGCGGGCCCGTCGCGCCGGGTCTTCCATCGCGCTGCGCAGCATGAAGTAGGCGACGTAGAGCAGAAACAGGATCGTGTAGGTCGTCAGCCGCGGGTCCCACGTCCACCAGGTGTTCCACGCCGGCTTGGCCCACACCGAGCCGCTGGCGGTCGCGGCGAGGGTGAAGGCCAGGCCGATCTCGGCCGAGGAGACCGCGACGCTGTCCCACTGGCGTTTGCTGGTGATCAGATAGGCGATGCTGGCGATCATCGTCACGCCGAAGGCCAACATGCTCACCCATGCGCTCGGCACATGGAAGTAGATGATGCGCTGGGCGAAGGTGTTATCCACCGTCAGCCCGGCGGCGTCCGGCGCCACCTTGAGCGCCATGAGGATCGCGCCCAGGATGCCCAGCGCCGAGACGGCAGTCACGATTGATAGGATGCGATTGGATTTCATAGGTTGCTCCGAATCGGTAAACGCTGATGGACACATGACGGTGGACGAATGACACGATTCGTTCCCCGCTCCACGCGTCATGCTCCCCGCATCACTCTTCCACTACAAACCCGAAAGTCAGATACGCCAGCACGGTGAAGCCCACATCGTAAAGCGCGATCAGCCGGAGCCAGTTGCCCAGGCTGCTCAGCGGCTCGCCGTCCAGCAGCGCCCCGGTCATCTTCACCCCGGCGATCAGCACCGGCAGGAGGACGGGGAAGAGCAGGATCGGCAGCATCACTTCGCGCGCCCGCGTGTTGACCGCGATAGCCGAGAAGATGGTGCCGACCGCAGCGAAGCCGAAGGTGCCCAACGCGATCACGAGCAGGTGCGGCCCGGTGAGCAGCGATAGGTTGAAGAAGATCATCACCAGCGGCAGCAGGATTGCCTCGACGGCCAGGATGAAGAGCAGGTTGCCCAGCATCTTGCCAAAGTAGATCGCCGAGCGGTCCAGCGGCGCCAGCAGCAGGCCGGCAAAGCTGCCCTTGTCCTGCTCGATGACAAACGCCCGGTTGAGCCCCAAGATGCCGGCGAAGGTGATCGCGACCCACACGATGCCCGGCACCACCATCGCCATCTTCGGCACACGCAGCTCGAACGCGAAGTTGAAGATGATCGTCGCCAACAGTGCAAAGACGAACATGCTGCTGAAGATGTCCTTGGTGCGCAGCTCGGCCCGGATGTCCTTCCAGACGATCGCCCACACCGCACGCCAGAATCTCATCGGCCGCCTCCCACATATTGATCATAGAGAGGCCGGAAGTCGGCAGGCGTCATCCCGCGGGTGGACGCATCGTAGACAATCTGCCCGCCCGCCAGGATCACCACGCGGTCGGCCAGCGCCAGCCCGCGCTCGAGGTTGTGGGTGACGGTGACGATGGTGCGCTTGCGCAGCGGAGGTGTAGAGGCGCTGAGGTGCGGAGGCGACACCATCTCCTCTCCTCTGCTCCCCTGCTCCACGCTCCGCGCTCCTCCGCTCAACGCCGCCAGCAGCCCGTGCAACATCTCGGCCGCCTGCGGGTCGAGGCCCGTGTCCGGCTCATCGAGCAGCAGCACCTCGGGATCATGCAGCAGCGCGCGGGCGATGGAGAGACGCTGCACCATGCCGCGGGAGAAGGTGCGCACCAGATCGTTGCGGCGGGAGGTCAGCCCGACGCGCTCCAGCATCGCCGCGATTTGCGGCGCGGGATCGGCCAGGCCGTAAAGCGAGGCGAAGAAACGCAGATTTTCCTCCGCGCTGAGGCTGTCGTAGAGCAGCGGCGCGTGCGACACCACGCCGAGGTAGCGCCGGATGCCGTCCGCATGCTTCGCGAGATCCAGCCCGCCGATCAGCACCGTGCCGCTGCTCGGCCGGCTCAGGCTGGACAGGATGCGGATCAGCGTCGTCTTGCCCGCGCCGTTCGGCCCGAAGATGACGAGCGACTCGCCCGGCATGACGCGCAGATCCACCCCGCGCAGCGCGTATTTGCTGCCGAAGGACTTGGTCAGCCTTCGGAGCTCGATCATCGCGATGTCGCTCTTGTCTCCCTGTTCGGTCACGGGCGAACTTCCTTTTCACGCACCTCGAAATCGGACGCAGATTCTGTAGATTCACCGGATGGTCCTGACCAGGTTGAAGATCAGGTGCAGCCGGTGAATCTGCGTTCTATTCGACTGTATCGCTTTCCCTGGCAACCAGGTCGCGCAGCCGTGCTTTCAGGTGCAGCCGTTGATCGCGGTACGCGGCGTCGGAGAGCTCGCCCGCCTCGTGCGCCAGATCCAGGCGGGCCAGCGCATCAACCAGGTCGCCGCGCGTCGCCATCGGCGCTTCTGTGGGCGTTGTGCGGCCCCTGACCACCGGCAGGATGATCAGCAGCGCGGCGGCTGCCGCCGCGAGCCCGGCCAGGACCCACAGCAGGACGCGGTTGGTCGCCCCGCCCGCCGTCCCCGCGGCCGCGGCCGCGCCGGCGCCGGTCGGCAGGTTGGTCATAGCGATCGTCACCTGGCTGTCCGCCGGCAAATCCTGCGCCACCAGGTTGTGAAAGGTGCCCATCTGCGTATCACGCACGCCTTGATACGTGAGCTGGTCGCTGGTTACTTTCTGACCGGCGTCGCTCAGCAGCGCGTTGACTTTGCTCACGGGATAGTCGGTTTTGAACGACAGATTCAGTTTGTCGCCGGTGTACGGCACGAGGTAGTAGACGATCA
>CAZYGI010000018.1:17298-24569 GCA_964647255.1 uncultured Anaerolineales bacterium
GCGCGCGCTTTGGCCGGGCGGCAGGGGCAATTTGTCCACGAAGCCGTCGGCGGTCGTCTCGAAGCGTCCGCTGGTGTCGGTCGCGCCTTCGATCTGGAGGCTTTGCGCGCCCTGGGGCAGCGTGAAGCGCAGGACGCCGCTGCCGTCACCGATGTACGTGCGATTGCCGGTCTGCGAGAAGATGAGCAGTTCCGTCACCTGCGCGGCGCCGGACTCGAAGCTTGCCAGGAAGTGCATCTGCGCGATGTTGATGCCGCTCGGATCGGTCGTGGTCTCATAGACGGCGATCGGGAGATTGAGCTCGGTCGCGCCGCCCTCGAAGCCGACAAAGTCCGAGCTGATCGGGACGCCCGTCGGGTATTCGACCCGGCCCGCGAAGGTGATGCCGCTCTCGGTCGTCAGCGCGTCGAAGCGGTAGAAGCCCTTTGCATCGGTCTTCACCGTGCGCTGTTCCAGGAGCGAGTTGTTGTCGAAGATGCCGAGTTCCACCGTCAGGTCCGGCATTGGCTGGCCCGTAGTGCCATTGGTGACGGTGCCGCTAATGACCCCTGTGCCCGGCGCGAGCGCCGCGCGGAACATCGAGCCGCCGAACGACAGGCTGCGAGCGTACTCCAGCGCGGCGGTCTGCTCGGCCGCGCTCAACTTGCCGTTGAATGCGGGCATCGTGCCCTTGCCGTTTGCCACTGCGGCGGCCCAGGTTGCCTGGCTGACCTGCGCGGTCGTCGCGAAGTCGGTCAGGTTGGGGCCGGTGGTTGTGCCTTTGCCATCACTGCCGTGACACGTGGCGCAGTTCGTCGCGAACACAGCTTTGCCCATCTCCACCTGCGCGGCGGAGGTGTGCAAGGTCCAGGCATATGCCACTGCGTTCCAGATTTCCTGGTCGCTGAGCCGGTCCTTCCAGGGCGGCATCATGCGCTGCATGTTGCCGTTCTTGGTGATGTCGAACAGCTCAGTGAGTGATTTGGCCGACACCACGGCTGGATCGGCAAGGACGGCGGGCGGGACGCTCAGCCCGGAGGCCGACGGGCCGTCCCCTTTGCCGGCTTCCCCGTGGCAGGGCGCGCAGTTCTGGGCGTAAAGCCCAGCGCCGGCCTGCGGTTGCGGCGGCGTGACGGTGGTCTCCTGGAAAAGCGGCCGGGCGGCCGCCGGTATCACGAACACGAATGCGAGCATCAGGGTGAAGATGGCTGACGCCAGGCTGCGAAAATAGCGCATGAAGTACTCTGTGACTCCCTCTGCCGGTGATTGGGATGGACTTCGGAGCGAAATGCATCCCGGTGATGATCCCTGTCTGACACAAAAACGGTCACCCGCCCGCGGGCGACCGTTTATTTTGTTTGTCCATGGCCTGTCTCAATGGCCAATCGTCCAGCGTCCCTCTACTTCACCGCCTCGACCTTGATTTCCTCGGCGTCCTTCTGGACTCCCTCCTCGTAGCGCGACGGGCATTTCAGCAGCAGGTTGTTGGCCGCCACGACGCCGTTGGGGCCGAGGGTGCCTTCGACGATGGCGCTGGCGCCCGCGCGGGTGATCTGATCGGGCTGGACGCCGTGGAACTGAATCGCCAACTGCTGGGTGGCATCCTTGGGATCGGCGATCTTGAACTTCAGCTCGAGGTTCGCCGCATCGTACTGGACGCTCTCCGTGACCACGTTACCGTTGACCCGCAGGTTTTTTCCGGTGAGCTGGTCCATTTGCGCCACGACTTCGCCTACCTCGCGGTAGTATGCCCCGGCGCTGGAGATCGAGGAGACGATCAAATAGGCGATCAGGCCAACGATCACTAGGCCGCCCAAGATAAACTTAATTTTGGTGTTTGCCTTGCCGGACGAGACTGCGCCCGTCAAAATAGTCGAATTCTCCGCCACAATTTCCTCCGCGAGATTCATCTCCGCTGGCTCAGACAGGCGTGAGTATAACAGAAGTGGGCAGGGGTGTCAACGAGTTAAGTCACACAACGAAGAGACGGTGGCGACCGCACTGCTGAAGGGTGCTGCGGCGCCGAACGTCCACCGGCGTGGACGCGATCCGGTCGGCGCAGGCCGACATCGCAGCCACCGGCTCATCAGACGCGACCTCGGTCGCCACGTACTCGTTCGACGCGACCTCGGTCGCTCTGATCGCAGCGATCAGTCCGCCGCGGGATAGCCGATCTCGGCCAGCGTCTTCTTGACTTCCTCCAGGGCCGCTGGATATTCCAGCGTGAAGGTTGCAGTCTTTTCCTTGACGTCGCCCTCGACGTTGATGACGCCGGGCAGCTCCATCGTCTCCCGCGCGATAGTGTTGGTGCAGTGATGACAGTTGATGGCCGGAATGTTCAGCGTAACAGCGGTAGACATGACTTGTCTCCATTTAACAGTTGGAAGGCGGGCGCCTTCGGTTGGACGCTATTTTTTCGCGACCGCGAAGACGCCCATGATTTCATCAATGACAGCTTCTCGCCGCCCCGCGTCGTCGCCGCGGATGGCGGTGGTGACGCAGGTGTGCAGGTGATTGTCCAGGATCAGGCCGTTGATCTTTTGTAGCGCGGCCTGCACCGCCTCGACCTGTTTGATGATGTCAATGCAGTACTTGTCATCCTCGACCATGCGTTGGATGCCGCGCAGATGGCCCTCGGCGCATTGCAGCCGCCGGACGATATCCGTCTTGATCTGCGGGTCCATGCGCGCTCCTACTGCTTGACGAATTCGGCTTCGATGTTGATCGTGATTTCTTTGCCGACCAAGACGCCGCCGGTTTCCAGGGCCACGTTCCAGGTGAGGCCGAAGTCCTCGCGGTTGATCTTGGTGCTGGCCTCGAAGCCGGCATTGGTGGTGCCCCAGGGCGATTTGGAGAGGCCCAGGAAGCTCACATCCAGGACGACGGGCCGGGTCACGTCACGGATAGTCAGGTCGCCGTGCAGTTTGGCGGTCTCTTCGCCCGTGCGCTCCACCTGCGTGCTCTTGAACACCATCTCCGGGTACTCCTCAGACTTAAAGAAGTCTGGCGACCGGAGGTGGCCGTCACGCTGCGCATCCCGCGTGTTGATGCTGGCGGTTTTGATGTGCGCCTCGACGGCTGCGCTTTCCGGGTGCGCTTCGTCCAGGGTGAGACTGACGGTGAAATCTTGAAACTCGCCGCGCACCTTCGACAACATCATGTGGCGCGCAACAAAGCCGATTTGAGTATGAGCGGGGTCAGTGATCCAAGCCATGTGCAGAAACTCCTTTTTTGATTTTAGAGTTGTTTGTTGAGGGCCATCGCCCTCCCACTATGACCACTATCGCACGGAAACGGTGGAGGCTCAGTAACTTAGCTTCCAGACCCACCCCCCTGGGGGGGGCTATTCCCCCGGCGTCAACGCGAAGCTGAACTCGGCCACTTCGTTCGTCGAGATCGCCGACAGAGCGTTGGCCGAATCCACGAATCTGGCCTTCAGGATGTAGAAGCGGTTCCTGCCGGCGTTGCCGGCTGCGTCTTTCGCGCGGTGGGTCGCGGTGGGTGCGGGCAGGGTGATCAGCCGCGTGTCGTCCGACGGTGTGAAGTAAGGCGTGGCGCTGTCATGTACTTCATAAGCGGTGTTTAGGTTGAGATGCGTCCAGGTGAGAACGACATCGTCGTCATCCAGGGCAACGCCCAGCGTCACCCCCTGCGTCGCGCAGATGACGTCGGTTCACTGCAAGCTGCCGATGCCGGCCAGCCAGTCCTGGAAGATCGCGTCCGGCGGTTCGCACAGTACGGTGCTGTCGAACCGGAAATCGGAGAGCGGCAGGGACTTTGAGGCTTTGGGGCAGCGGGCCGCTCAGCGGGTTAGCGTACAGATAGAACGTCAGCAGGCCGGTCAGGCTGCCCAGTTCAGGTGGGATTGTCCCGCTCAGTTGGTTGGCGCCCAGGTCGAGCGAAGTCAACTGGGTCAGGTTGCCCAGCTCAGGCGGGATCGCACTGCTCAGTTGGTTGGAATTCAACATGAGATACCACAGGTTGGTCAGGCCACTGAGCTGGGGCGGGATTGCGCCGCTCAATTCATTGGAGGACAACCAGAGGTCCTCCAGGCTGACCAGATTGCCCAACGCAGGCGGGATGGCCCCGCTCAGTTGGTTTGAACCCAGCCAGAGGTTCTTCAGGTTGCTCAGGTTGCCCAATTCGTCCGGGATCGCGCCGCTCAACTCGTTGTGGGACAGGCTGAGCAGCGTCAGGTCAGCCAGGTTGCCCAGCGCGGCCGGGATCGGCCCGGAAAGCTGGTTATCGGGCAGAGAGACCTGGCTGACGTGCCCCGTCGTGCACGTCACGCCATACCAACTGCACGGCGTGCTGGTGTCCTGCCACCCGGTGTTGTGGATCCAGCCCGGCCCGTTGGTGTTGGTGTAAAGCGCTGTCAGAGCCTCGCACTCTGCCTGTGGGATTTCGGTGACGTCGCTGCAAGTGAAGGGGTTCGGCGCAAGCGCCGCTTTGTGCGCCGGGGAAGCCGCTGCGATCTATCCGCTCACGGCTACCAGAAGAATGACCGTCAGAGAAATGCCGAACGCGGATCGTGTTTTGTTTTTCATCGCCGTGACCTCCTGAACTGAGAAGCAGAACGACAAGGTTCAGGCTGCGATGTATGGCAATGATGTGGGGCTCTGTCTGACAGCACACTCCGCGGACAGCCGTTTGTCAATCGGAATTTTGAACGTGTCATGTCCAGCGTCGTTGCCGGCGTCGCGTTTTCATGCTATGATCGCGATAGTGGTCCGCTGCCCAAGCGCGCATTTTTCTGCTCGGAGGTTCACATGGTACTCGATCCCTACGAGCAGCCGAGAGTTTTCACCTGCCCGACCTGCGGCAAACCCATCGCGTCCGATGCCCTGATTGAAGTCGGGGTCCGCGGTATCGTGGCCGGCCGGCCGGCCGAGGAGCTGATGGATCTGCGCTGCCCCGGCTGTCGCGCGCCGGTCCGGGCCGGGCTGCCGCGTGCCTGGGCCGAGGTCATAATGGTGTTGGCCGCGGCCTGCGCCGGTCGCGTGCGGGGAGAACGCGGCCGCAACCTGGAGAACGCGCTGACGCTGTACCGGGCGGTTCTCTCTATCTGGAATCGGGAGGCGACCCCCTTCGACTGGGTGCTGGTCCAGCTCAACCTGGCCCGTGTTTATCTGGCCTACGCCGACGCGGAGCCGGGGCTGGCGGCCCCGTCCCGCCAAAACGCCCTGGATGCGCTGGATGCATCGCTGCAAGTCACGGCTCGCGCAGATGATCCGGCCCAGCACGCGCTGACGCTCGATGTGACCGGCGCGCTCTATTTCGGCCGCGCAGAGGGCGACGAGGTGGAGAATCTGGCCCAGGCCATCCGCGTCTATACAGAAGCCCTGGAAGTGGCGGAATCGGCGGGATTGTCCGGCCCGGCGCTGATCACCGCTTTCAACCTGGCGCTGGCGGCCGCGCGGCACGCGGACCTGACGGCCGGCGAGCGGCCCGTTCACATGAAACGCCTGATAGAAGCGTGCGATCGGGCCTTGTCCGTCTGGACGCGGGCGAACGAGCCGTTCAATTGGGCCGACGCGCTCGTGGCCCGCGCCCGCGCCCGGGATCTCTACCGGCAGCGGACGCTAGGCAAGGCGATGGCCCGCCTGATCTTCTCCCCCGAAGCGATCGCGGACTACCGCGGGGCGCTGGAGGTGTATCGCCCGGCCACGGCGCCGGATCGCTGCTGCCGCACCGCCCAGGCGCTCGGCGACGTGTTGTTTGATCAGGAGCGTTGGGCCCAAGCTGCAGACGCGTACGGCCTGGCGATCCAGGCGGCGGAGCAGCGCTATCGGTCCGGGCTGCTGCGGGGCAGCCGGCAGAACGCGCTGGAGAGCGTCGGTGATCTGTATCATCGCGCGGCATACGCCCAGGCGCGCGCCGGCGCACCCCGGGAGGCGCTGGTATGCCTGGACCAGCACCGCGCCCGCGAGCTCAGCCTGGCCTTGCAGCAGAATCGCCTCGCGCTCACGGACGCGCAGGCCTGCGACCCGGAGGCCGTGGCCGCCTTCGAGCAGGCGGCGCAGCTGCTGTCCGCGCTCGAGCGCACACAGCAGCTCGCCGCGCAGCAAGGGAGCGCTTACGCCATGCCAGCGCTGGAGGATCTGCGCGGACGTGCAGAAGCGCTTAACGCCGCACTGGACCAGGCCGCCGCTCGCCTGCGCACGCTGCCAGGTTGTCAAGACCTCCTGGCGCCGGTGGCCGCGGCCGACATCGCCCAGGCCGCGCGGCTGGCGGGGACACTGGTCTACCTGGTGGCGACGCCGGCCGGTGGCCTGGCGTTGATTGCACGCGCCGCGTCCGCAACATCTGCGTCCGGGGACGAGGCCGCGGTGGAAGCCCTCTGGCTGCCCCGTCTTCGAACGGAGCGGTTCCGCGAGCTGCTCGACGCCTGGTACCTGGCGTATGATCGGCGCCGCGAGACGCCCCAGGATTGGTGCGACGTCGTCTCTGAGGTTACCGCCGCGCTCTGGACCGACGCGATGGGACCGGTGGCCGCGCACCTCACCCCACCTCCGGCGGCTATCATCGCCACTCCCTCTCCGCCCCTGCCAGGGGCGGAGAGGGAACGAGAGGGTGAGGCGAGGCCCCTCCTCCTGCTGCCGGCCGGCCTGCTGAGCCTCCTGCCCTGGCACGCGGCCTGGACCGAGGATCGCGACGCGCCGGCCGGCCGGCGCTATCTGCTGGATGACTTCATCGTGACGTACGCGGCCAGCGCCCGCGCTATCATCGCCGCGACCGCGGCCGCGGGGCGGCGAGCAAATGATTGCCTGGTGATCGAAAACCCGGACGGGACGCTGGCGTACGCGCACGAGGAGGCCGAAGCCATCGCGTCGTATTTCCCGCAGGCGGCCACCCGGCGCCTGAGCGGCGCGGCTGCGACCGCACCCGCGGTGCTGGCGGCCTTGCCCGACCATCCCGTGCTGCACTTCGCCACGCACGGCCGGAGCGGCTGGCTCGACCCGCTGCAGAGCGAGCTGCTCCTGGCCGGGGGCGGACGTCTGACCCTGCCCGACCTGCTTGCGCTGCGGCTCGAGCAGGGCCGTCTGGCCGTGCTCTCTGCCTGTGAGACCGGCGTCCCTGGCACCAAGCTGCCCGACGAGGTGATCGGCTTGCCCGCGGGCCTGCTGCAGGCCGGGGTGGCGGGGGTGGTCGCGTCGCTGTGGGCGGTCAACGACCTGAGCACGGCCATGCTGATGGAACGCTTCTATCGGCTGTGGCGCGAGGAGGGGCTGACGCCCGCGCTCGCGCTGCGCGGCGAATTGCCCCCCGAGCTCCGCCGCCGATTCCTGCGG
>CAZYGI010000018.1:24579-30869 GCA_964647255.1 uncultured Anaerolineales bacterium
GACACGACGAACCGGGAGAAGGCGGCGTATTTCAAGCGAGACATGGCTGCGCTGGCCGGCTTGCGCATGCCCGAGCTGATCGCTGCGGAGTTTTTCAGCCAGGTCGCCGCACGGCGGCCGACCGATCGCGATTTCGCGCACCCCGTCTGGTGGGCGGCGTTTTACCTGATGGGGATGTGACGCGCTGCGCCGGTCACGCGCCAGGCTCTTCGCAAGACCCCGGCACGTGGAAGGAGGGAGCACATGATCACCTGGCTTGACCTGGCCCGCGCCGTTGCGCGCCTGCGCCCCGAGCTGCCGGCTCTGGTGGGCAACGATTGGCCCGCGTTCGAGGCCCGACTCAACGCGCTGCTGCCCCAACTGACGACCGAGCGCGAGCCGCTTGCCCGCGCCCAAATCCTGGACCTCTTCGCGTTCTATCCGGCCGCGCACGAACGGCTGCTCGATGTGCTGGTCGGGCTGGAGCCGGTCGGTAAGGGCGTCGAGAGAGCCATGCTCCCGGAAGGCTACGAGCGGCCGGCGGCGCAGCCCGTGCCGGCCGCGGTCACCCGCTACAGCGACATCACCGCACCATCGCGGCTGGCCCTGGGCCGCCGCGGGGTCATCACGGTGGGGCTGACGTGTGCACCCACTTCCGACAGCGCGACCGCGGCCGCGCTGCGCCTGGTCACCGGGAGCCTCGAAGTCCATCTTCAGGTCTCCCCGGCCGATTTCGCGGTGACGGGCGCGGCGGTCAAGCCGCTGGAGGTGCTCCCGGATCGCGACTCGGAGCCGGTCGTTTTTTACGTCACGGCGCAGAGCGCGGGCGTCAAGACGCTACGGCTGGATTTCCGCCAGGCCGGCATGGTCGTGGGCAGCGTGCCGCTAACCATTGATGTGAGCGCATCGCCGGTGGTCGAGGCGCCGGCCCAGGAGGTCCCCGCCTCGGTCACGCTGAGCGTCGCCACGGTGAAGCCGGCGGATCTCGACCTGCGCGTGACCGTCACGCCCCGGGATGGCGGCATCGCATTGGGCTACACCCTGCACTCGCCCAACAACGCGGCCCCCTATTGGTACCAACGGTTTTCCGATGTATTCCTCCCTGGCTACGCCCCGGCACAGGCCTACCAGTCCCGCCTGCGGGACACCCTGGAGACGCTGCAAGCCGGGCGGGACGGCGGCGCCGCGCTCACCGCGGCGCAGGTCGAAGTGCGGCTGGCCGCGCTCGGCAACGAGATGTGGGAGAGCCTGCTGCCTGAGGATCTGCGCCGCGCCCTGCTCCAGAGTTGGCGCCGCGTGCAGACGCTTCAGATCACCAGCGATGAGCCGCTGATCCCGTGGGAGATGCTGCATCCCTACGACGCCAGCAACCCAGAGCAGATTGTTGACGAATACCTCGGCGAACATTTTCGGCTCACGCGCTGGCTGGCCGGAGATGGCGGGGGCGCGGGCGAAATCGTCGTGCGCCGGCTGGCGTGCATTGAGGCTGGTGCAGTGCCGGGTTTCAAGTCGCTGCCCCATGCGCCCGCCGAGCGCCAGCTTCTGCTGGATCTGGCGCAGCGGCACGGGGCGTCCGCAACCAACCCATCCCCGCCGACTGTGGCTGCCGTTGAGGCCCTGTTGGACGATGGGGGGTTCGGTCTATGGCATTTCGTCGGCCACGGCTCGAATGATCCGGCGGCCCCGAACGAGGCGCCGCTGGTGCTGCCCGACGGCCAACTGCGCCCCCGGGATATCTTCGGTGCGCGGCTCGACCGCATCCATCGGGCGCAGCCGCTCGTCTTCCTGAGCGCCTGCCGGGTGGGCGCGGGCGGCTGGGCGTTCGCAGGACTGGGCGGCTGGGCGGACAGGTGGGTCGGCAAGGCGCGATGCGGCGCGTTCGTGGCGCCCCAATGGGCGGTGGATGATGCGCTGGCCGAGGCCTTCGCCCGGCGCTTCTATACGGAGGTTGAGGCCGGCCAGACCCTCGGCGAGGCGGCCTGGCTGGCGCGGCGGGCAGTCCGCGCACTCCGGCCGGACGATCCCACCTGGCTGGCCTACAGCGTCTACGCGCACCCCAACGCGCGGGTGGTTTGGGGGTAAAGTCTCCCCAGCAGCGGGTTCCGGCGTCACCGGGAGCGCACGAGCGTGATCTCCCGTCACCGCGCTGCTGGCTTGGCCCAGAAAAAAGCGAGGAACGGACATCCGATGCGCCCGTTCCTCGCTACAAAAAACCAGATCAGCTCTGCTTTTCGCCCTCGTCTTCGTCCTCAACCGCAGCCGCAACCTTCGCCTTGACCGGCCGCCGGTGATTCACGAACAGTGCCAGCAGGCCAACGACAAACGCGCCAATGGCGATCCATTGCGCGGTCGCCAACGCACCCATGCGCCAGGCGTCCGGCCGGAACATCTCGACCCAGAAGCGACCGAGGGGATACCAGAGCAGGTACATGAAGAAGATGTCGCCGTCGCGCAGCCAGTTCTTGAAGCGCCGGCCGATGAACAGCAGCAGGACAAAGCCAACAACGTTCCAGATTGCCTCATAGAAAAAGGTCGGATGGAAGCCGTTCTCGGCATACCACTGCCGCGCGGCGTCGGTCAAGCTGCCGGGCAGGCCGCAGAGGTTGGGCGAGCCGGTCGGCTCCTGGCACGGGTAGGCCGGGTTGATGTGGAAGGCCCAGCGCACGTTTGTGGGTGGGCCATACAGCTCCTGGTTGATCCGATTGCCCATGCGGCCGATGGCCTGCGCGACCAGCAGCCCCGGCGTTGGGATGTCGAGCCAGCGCAGCAGGTTCAGGTGGGCCGGCTTGCCGTCGCGGTCCCTGGCGATCAGCACGTAGATGATAACGCCCAGGACGCCGCCGATCACCGCCCCGTAGATGCCCAGGCCGCGGAAGCCGCCATTCCAGAATGCGATGATATCAATGGGGTGCTCGCGGTAGTAGGCCCAGCCGGCAAAGTTGCCCGTCGGTGTGGAAAAGACATGGTAGAGCCGCGCACCGATGATGCCCAGGATCAGACACCAGATCAGCAGGTTCCAGACGTGTTCGGGATCCTCGCCTCGGCGCTCGGCCTCCTTCGTGGCGATCCACGCGGCGAACACCGCGCCCAACACGATCAACAAGCCATACCAATGCACCTGGAGCGGCCCAAGTTTGAGCAGAATAGGATTCATGACGTTCTCTCTCTCTGTGTTATCCTCGCCTCTCCCCGCCTCCGGTCACTTTCGCCCCCGCCTGGACATTCTGCGGCTCAGGAGAGAGGAGAGGCCGGAGGAAGGGGTGAGGTCACCCCACGCGCGCCGCACGCCGCGCTTCGCGCTCGCTCATGACGGGCGCAGCCGCGCCGGAAGCGGCCGCGGCCGCCGCGGCCGCTTCTTTTGCAAGCTGCCGCTGATATTTCAGCCAGCGCACGCAGTCCTCGTCATGGCCCATCAGCATGTCCGCGGCCAGGATGGATTTCTTGAGCTCCGGCTTCAGCGGGTTCGTGATGGCGCTCGGCATCCCGGCGGCGATCAGCATCGCCAGGAAGTTGGCATTGATCGCTTCGCGGTCGGGCAGGCCGAAGGAGACGTTGCTCGCGCCGCAGGTGGTGTTGCAGCCCAGCTCATCGGCGATGCGGCGCACCAGCCGCACGACCGCGCCGCCTGAACCGCGCACCGCGCCGGCAGGCATGACCAGCGGATCAATCAGGACGTCCTCGCGCGGGATGCCGTACGATTCGGCGCGTTGGACGATCTTTTTGGCGACTTCGAACCGTACGTCGGGGTCCATGCTGATGCCGGTCTCGTCGTTTGAGATGGCGATGACCGCACATTTGTGTTCGGCGATCAGCGGGAAGACGGCTTCCATGCGCTCGCTTTCGCCTGTGACGGAGTTGACGAGCGGCTTGCCGCCCGCGGCCTGGAGGCCCGCGCACAGCGCGGCGACGATAGACGAGTCAATGCTCAGCGGGACATCCACGACCGATTGGACGGCCTCGATGGCCCGCACCATCACCTCGGGCTCGAGCTCATGCGCGTTGGCGACGCCCAGGCCGGCGTTGACGTCCAGCACGGGCGCGCCCGCCTTGACCTGGGCCAGGGCGTCTTCCTTTACGCGCTCGAAGTTCCCGGCCAGCAACTCGGCGGCCAACGCCTTCCGGCCGGTCGGGTTGATCCGCTCGCCGATGATCACAAAAGGGCTGTCGGGGCTGATGATAACTTCCACACCGGTTTTCGATCGAAGGGTAGTCTGCATCTGAAGCGAACTCCTGCGTTGAGATGAGAGCCTGGGGCCAGTTTGTCCGGCGCAATCCCACGCCAAGCGGCATTATACTGCCTGTCTGACTCAGGGCAAAACGGATGAACAGGAGCGGTCGCGCAGAACGACAGGACACTGGCTCCGCGGCAAAACCCTGAACCACACCTGTGGTCAGCGGTTGAGAAAACGCGGGGTTGCGAGGTGGAAAAAGCCGGCGGCCGGATGTTTTGGCTGCCAAGAGCGGCCAAAACATCCGGTCTTCTGTCACTTTAACATCAGCGGAAGATAAGCGGATACGGGGGTGCTCGTCTCTACATACAGGCGAGCCGTGTTGCCCGGATCAGCATCGGATGCGATCACGAGCTCCAGGATCAATGGCCGCGGCGAGATGGTCGCGGCCGGCGCCTGTGCCCTCATGCCGGCTGCTGTGGCGGCGGAGAACGCCAGCGTCGTCGTGTCGCCGGCCGCAAGCGGGATCGGATCGGCCGCCAGCTCTTGCATGATGGGCAATCCCGCGACGCCTTCCTGGGTCAGATCCTCCAGCGCCAGGGCCGCGCCCGCGCCCGGATCGAGCAGGTTCACACTCATCAGGGTGACGGCGTCCGCCTGGTCGTTGAAAAGCTGCACCTGGCCTCCAGCGCCGCCGTTCCAGGCCCAGCGAACGCCGATGAAGAGCGGCGCCTCGGCCAGCGGCGTCCCGCCCGCGCGCCAGAGGATCGTCGGCGTCGCGCCAGGGGGTGCTGCGCGCACGCCTGCCGCGGCGGTGCAGAAGCCGATGTAGACGGTGTCGCCCGTGTAGGCCGGGCCGCCGCCGAAGCTAAGGGTGTAGGCGTCGGCCTTTGGATCATAGCCACTGCCCGACAGCACCGCGCCGAATGGGTTCCAGACCCCGGCGTAGGTCTCACCGATGCTGCGGATGCCCCGGAAACTGGCCTGTAGGCCGTCGGCATCCTGGGATGTGTTGTTCAGAAAGCCCCAGGTGTAGCAGAAGCGGTCCGGCGCGCCCGCAGCGGAAGCCGAAGCGGCGAGCGGCAAGGCCAGCAGGATCGCTAGCGCCAACGCCAGGTGCGCAACAGTGCGGTTCATAGGCGCCTCCTTGAGCCGCTCGCGGGGCTCACGGCTGCCCCTGCGGCACGAAGACGCGCTTGCCCGCCACGCGTTCCACGTCAATCGAGATGCCGGTGGGCGAGGAGACCACGCCCGCTGCATTGGGGCCGCCCGGCACTTCGGCGGTGTACACCGCATCAATGTCCAGTTCCATAGGGCTCTGGATCACCAGGTAACCGATCGTCAGCGAACTGGCCGGCGGTGGCGGCATGGGCATCTGCAGCAGCCGCCACAGGTTGTTGCAGTCGTCCATGGTGGCGGCATACGGCTTAAGGACCATGCCCAGCTTGGTGCGGGGATCCACGCTGGCCGGCTCGCGGGCCAACACCTCTTGCCCCTGCACCATGACGGTGATCCATTTGTTGAGGGGCAGTTCCTTGGCCTGGGGGTTGTTGATGTTGATGTCGGTGGCGTAGTTGCCCGGCTTGACCACCGGCTCACGGAACGCCGTGGCCGGATCGAGCTTAAGCTCGGGCTGATAGCCGCACACAAACTTGATGGAATAGCTCCAGCGGTAGCTGCCCGTGGCGGTCGCCTGCTCAGCGGGCGCGGCGGTAGCGCTCAAGCTGTCGGCGGCCAGCGCATTGCTCCGTACGAAGACCCCGGCGGCGATCAGCAGCAAACAGACCAGGGCGATTGCTGTAAGGCTTCTGTGGCTTGCCATGTCTTGAGCGAAGCTAGTGACGCGTCGCTTGATCATCGAAACACCTCCTGAGACGTTTCCGGTGAATCGGAGAGGGGATGGCTCACAATCTGGCTTTGTGAGAGGATTGTGTAAAACATAATCTAGTTTCGCGCCAGACTCGGCATGGGAAAGTAAGACGCCTTACCAAGCGATTTAACAGACTGCCCCCTCTCCCGTCTATCAGGAGAGGGGGCAGGGGTGGAGGGATCGTTACCGAGCCGACGCCAGCGCGGATCAGGGCACGGTGGGTTTGTTGTTATCGGTTTCGGGTGCGCCGGCGACGGGTTCGGTCCAGAGCT
>CAZYGI010000018.1:30969-64644 GCA_964647255.1 uncultured Anaerolineales bacterium
ACCATCGCGACGTGGAACGGGCTGGTCAGTGCCGGCGGCACGAAGCCGACGTAGGCTGCCTTCACGGGCGCAGCCGCGGCGGCCTCGGGCACAGTGGGTTTGTTGTTATCGGTTTCGGGTGCGCCGGCGACGGGTTCGGTCCAGAGCTTACCGGCCAGGTAGTCGGCCAGGTTCTCCGGGGTGACGACGACGGACGGGGTCAGGATGATCTGCGGCACGGTTTCGCCGGCCAGGACCTTCTGCATGGTGGTGATGACGGTCTCGCCCATGCGGACGGGGTCCACGCCGAGGGTGGCAGAGAACTTACCGGCCTTGAGCAGGTCCAGGGTGGGTTGGTTGCCATCAATGCCGACGGCGAAGAAGTCCTTGTTGATGGTCTTGCCGAGCTGTTCGCCGGCGAGGGCGGCGCCGATCGCCATCTCGTCGGAGTTGCCGTAGAAGACATCAATGTCGGGGTCCTTCTGCCAGGCGATGGTGGCGACTTCGGAACCCTTGGTGCGCAGCCATTCACCGGTTTGTTCGCCGACGACGGTGACGTTGGGGCAGTACTTGGTCAGGCCGGCCTTGAAGCCGCCGGTGCGGCGGTGGGAGAAGATGGAGTCAATGCCGAGCAAGATGAAGACCTTGCCCTTGGTCTTGTCGGCGGTGGTGTTGTACTTCTTGGCGATCAGGTCGCAGGTGGTCTTGGCGAGCTTCTCGGCGCCGCCCCACTGGTCGTAGCCGATGTAGGAGACGACCTTGCCCTCGGAGAAGGGGGTGATGAAGTTGTGAGCCAGGATCGGGACGCCCTTCTCGTTGGCGGCCTTGACCGCGGTGACGGCGGAGTCGGTGCCGATCGGGTTGATGGAGATGGCCTGGACGCCCTTTTCGAGCAGTTGCTGGACGGTGGTGACGAAGGCCTGGAAGTCGCCTTCGGAGGCCGGGGCCTGGACGTCGAGCTTCCAGCCGAGTTCCTTGGCTTTAGCGGTGGCGCCATCTACCATCGCGACGTGGAACGGGCTGGTCAGTGCCGGCGGCACGAAGCCGACGTAGGTCTCCTTTGCCGGTGCGGGCGCGGGGGCCTGGGTGGGCTCGGCCGCAGCGGGCGCTTGGGTCGGCGCAACCACGGTTGCGCCGGGGGCCGCGCAGCCGACGATCATGACCGTAATGACGATCAAGCTGGCGACGGCGAGCATTCGCTTGGAAACCATGAAAACCTCCTCTTCCTTGATCAGGTCTTGCGGCAAGGCTCGATCCCGTCTTGCCAGGGATTAATCTGCGGGAAGGATCGTTCCCCGATGCATCGCGGCAACCGTCACCCCGTCTTCGCCCGCCGGCGCAGCCACGGGATTTGACCCTGTCGGGCTACGTCCAGGGCGACGGCCAGCACGATGATGGCGCCGATGACGATCTCCTTGGCAGTGGAAGGCACACTCAAGTAGACCAGGCCGGCCTCGACCAGGCGCATGATGAAGACGCCGATCAGGGTGCCCCAGATGCCGCCCACGCCGCCCGACAGCGAGGTGCCGCCGATGACGACCGCGGCGACTGCGGTCATCGTCATATTGGTGCCGTTCTGATATGCGCCTGACTGGAGGCGCCCCATCACCATGATGCCGCCGATGGCGGCCAGGAAGCTGCTGATGCCGTAGATCAGCATCTTGTAGAGATCAACGTTGACGCCGGACAGGCGCGTGGCGGTCTCGTTGCCGCCCATGGCGTAGGTGTAGCGGCCCAGTTTCGTATGCCGCAGGACGAACCAGACAAAGAAATAAACGATCAAGGCGATGATGAAGGGCATTGGAACCTTGACCTTGCCGATGTTGATCACGCCGGTGAGAAAGGTGAGGAAGGCGTCCTTCTGGATATTGATGCCGGCCCCGCGCGTCCACACCAGCGCGGCGCCCATCAGCATGCTGCGGAAGCCCAGGGTAACGATCAGCGGGTTCATGCGGAGCTTGGTGATCAGCAGGCCTTGCAGCAAGCCGACCGCCAGGCCGGCAGCCAACGCGATCAGGATGGCTTGCCACGACGCGATGCCGTTGGCGATCTGCCCGCCGGCCATGCGCGTGCCGGCGATCAGGATCGCCGCGATCACCCCGCTGAAGGAGACCATGGCTTCCACTGACAGGTCAATGCCGCCCGTCAGGATCACGAACGTCTGGCCCGCGGCCACGACGCCGATGGCCGCGGCCTCCAGCGCCAGGAGCATGACGCTGGTGGGCGAACGAAAGGCCGGCGCCGTGATCCACAGCAGGATCGCCATGACAAGGAGCACCGCCAGCGGCCCCGTGCTGCCGATGATTTTCTTGATGGAATTGCTTGCTCGCCTTGTGGCGCTCGGAGCGCCGGTCGCGGTCTGGCTCATGGGTCATCCTATCTTTGTAGACTTTTGAGGAGGTGTCAGACTGCCGCTGGCGTCTCGGTGGCCGTCGCCAGCTCCATGATTCTCTCTTCGGTCGCTTCCGCACGGTCCAGGAACCCGCGCACCCGGCCGCCGGCCATCACCATGATCCGGTCGCTCATCCCCAGGATCTCGGGCAGCTCCGAGCTAACCATCAAGATGGCGACCCCTTGCTTGGCGAGGTTATTGATCATCCGGTAGATCTCGACCTTGGCGCCGACATCAATGCCGCGCGTCGGCTCGTCGAAGATCAGCACCTTGGGTTCGATGGCCAGCCATTTGCTCAACACCACCTTTTGTTGCGTCCCGCCCGACAAATTGATAGCCAACTGGTCCTGGCTGGACGCCTTGATCGCGATGTTGGTGATGAATTTCTGGGCCAGCGCCGTTTCCTTGCGCCGGCTCGTGACGAGCCCACGGGTCAGGCGGTTCAGCACCGAGAGGGTGATGTTTTCGCGCACGGTCATCAGCAGACAAAGGCCTTGCTGCTTGCGATCCTCGGTCAGCAGGCCGATGCCGTGGCGCAGCGCGGCCTGGGGCGAATTGATGCGCGCGGGTTTGCCCTGAACCATAATCTTGCCGCTGTCAATGGGGTCGGCGCCGAACACGGCGCGCACCAGTTCCGTGCGGCCTGCGCCTACCAGGCCGGCGATGCCCAGCACCTCGCCCGCATAGGCTGAGAAGCTGATGTCGCGCAGCCGGGCGCCCTGGCTCAGCCCTTGCACGTTCAGCACCTCTGCGCCTCGTTGGACGACCTCCTTCGGGAATTTCTCGGAGAGGTCGCGGCCCACCATCAGGCGGATCAGCTTGTCAACGTTCAGCTCGCTGGACGGCAGGGTGGCGATGGAGCGGCCATCGCGCAGCACGGTCACGCGGTCGCTGATCTGGAACGTCTCTTCCAGGTGATGGCTGATGTAGATGATGGAGACGCCGTTGGCGCGCAACTCGCGCACGATGGCGAAAAGGTCGTTGATCTCGTGAATGCTGAGCGATGAGGTGGGCTCATCCATGATGATCAGGCGAGCGTTTTGTTGCAACGCCTTGGCCACCTCGACCATCTGCTGTTGTGCGACGCCGAGCCGGTTCACCAGCGTGCGCGGGTCAATGTCCAGGTGCAGCTTGGCCAGCAGCGCCCGCGCCTGTTCGTGCATCTGCGACGAGTTCAGGGCGATGCCGCGCGTCATCTCGTTTCCCAGGAAGATGTTCTCGGTCACTGAGAGGTAGGGCACCTGGTTCAGTTCCTGGTAGATGGTCGCAATGCCGGCGTCCTGCGCCTGGCGCGGGTTGGTGAAATTGACCGACTTGCCCTGGAAGATCACCTCGCCGGCATCGAGCGAGTACACGCCCGCCAGGATCTTCATCAGGGTGGATTTGCCCGCGCCGTTCTCGCCCACCAGCACATGGACTTCGCCGCGGCGCACGTCGAAGTTCACGTCCGACAGGGCCAGCACGCCGGGGAAGCGCTTGGTGATCCCCCGCATCTCGAGCAGAAGGGGTTGTTCAGATGGAGGCGTGGCGGTTGTGCTCAAGGTTGTTCACCATGTGAAAGTCCCAACGGTTTTCGCTCTGATCAGAATGACATGCGTTTATGGTCAAAATGAATCGGGCACGCGTGGACCGAGGAAAACGTCATCCCGGCTGTTCGATGCTATCATATTTGAGAGGTGACGCCGAATCAATATCCGCGACGCAGCAGCGGTGCAGCGGTGGCGCAGGGGGAGTGCAGGGCAGTGCAACAGGAGTGCAGCGGGGTTTCTGCCGGCCAGATCGGTGTCTGCGCGGCTGTCGAGGCATGGAAGCGATCCAAAGGCACAGATCAGATCGGTCAGGTGAATCTACGGCATCTGCGTTTTATTCCCGGTTTACCGCCGGCTGCGCACCAGCAGGTCGGTCAGCATCTCGATGGAGTCTTTGAGGTCATAGAAATACTGCCGTCGGCTGATGTTGAGCACATGCAGGATCTGATCCACCGCTTGTTCCTCGATATAGGTCAGGCGCAGGATGCGGTGCGTGCGATTGCCGCGCGACGGATCGTGGTTTTCCTGCGGTTTGAGGCCCTCCATCGTGCGCAGGAGCAGGTTGCGCAGCGCTTCCCCGCGCGCGCCCGCGGTCCGCTCCGGGCTGGCGCCCTGGCTGGACAGCGCCCATTCGGCCAGCGGCAGGCGGCCGAGGTACAGGTCGTCCCAGAGGTGGCGCAGCGCGTCGCGCACCTGGCGCACCAGCCACCCGTTCTCCAGCAGCCAGGCGTCCTCCAGGCTCGGGGCCAACGGGCCGGTCAGCGTTTCGAGCGTTTTGACGGTGCTCTCTTTGAGCGAGCCGATGCCGGGGCCCTGGAGTTCGACGACGCCGATGCAATGGTCGTTGTTGAACACCGGCACGGCCAGCGCGGCCTGCACCTCCGGGCTCATGGGGAGGACGCGCTGGTAGCCCGAGCGCGTCAGGTCCTGGAGCAGGACGGCGGTGTTGGTGTCGCGCGCTTCGCTGACGATCCGGCTCTTGCCCAACGCAACATCCCGTGGCGCCGGGCTACCTTTGTCCCCCGGGAGGATCGGCTGCGGCACCAGGTCGCCGGTCTCGCGATCCACCAGGTAGAAGCGCACGAGCGCGGTTCCGGTGAGCTTTTCGATCTTCTGGGCCAGCTTGCCCAGGATGTCGCTGAGATACTGGCCGGCGGAGATCGTCTGCGTCGCCTCGACCTGCACCGCGTTCTTGCGGGCGCGCGTGCGGTCGGTGTCTATGATTACGGCCAGGATGATGACGATCGCGGTGATCACGTCGCGCGACCAGGACGGCGCGCTGAGCATGATCATGCCGCTGGGGATGATCGTCAGGATGAACACGCCGAGCAGCGTGCCCCACACGCTGCCGACGCCACCGGTCAGGCTGGTGCCGCCGATGATCGTCGCCGCGACGGAGGTGAACTGGTAGCCTTCGCCGTAGGAATAGATCGCAGCGTTGAGGTTCGAGATCAGCAGGGTGCCGGTCAGCGCGGCCATCAGCCCGCTGAACGCGTAGAACAGGATGCGGTAGCGGACGATGTCAATGCCGGCCAGCCGCGCGGCCGTCTCGTTGCCGCCGATGGCGTGGCAGTAGCGGCCGATCTTGGTGCGGCGCAGGAGGTAGGCCGCGACGAGGTAGATCGCGAGCATCAGCAGGAAGGGCGCGGGCAGGAACCCGATCTTTCCCTCGGACATCCAGCGGAACTGCGTCGGGAGGCCGTACATGATCGCGCCGGAGATGCCGATGGTGATGCCGCGCAGCCCCAGCATGGTCGCCAGCGTGACGATGAACGCCGGGATCTGGCGGCTGGTGATGAGCCAACCCTGCGCCGCGCCGATCGCCGCGCCGATCGCCCAACTGATCAGGATCGCGATGTAGCTCAGGTTCCCATCAAGCGGCGGGATAGGCCCCAGCCCGCGCTTCATCAGCCAGGCGGAAATCAGCGCGGTCAGGGCGATCACCGAGCTCACCGACAGGTCAATGCCGCCGGCGATCATCACGACCGTCTGCCCGATGGCGACAATGCCGACGGTGAGAGCGACGTTTTTCGCCAGGAAGATCAGGTTGGTGGGCTGGCGGAACGGCGCTGAGACCGCGGCGAACACGACGACCAGGAGCGCCAGCCCGACGACCGCGCCGACGCGCTCCAGCGCCAGGACGCCCGTGCGCGGGCGAAACAGCCGCCGGAGCGTGCTCCGCCAGTCAGCCAGCCGCGCCGCGACGTCGGGCCGTTTCATGGCAGCGCCCCCGTGTTCTCCAGCGCCATGATCTCCGCGGGCGAAGTCTCGTCGCGGTTGACGATGCCGACGAGCCGGCCGCCGCGCAGCACCGCGATGCGGTCGGCCAGGCCCATGATCTCCTGCAAGTTCGCGCTCACCACCACCAGGCCTGAGCCGCGACGCGCCAGGTCGTTCATCAGCCGGTAGAGCTCCGCCCGCGCGCCGACGTCAATTCCGCGCGAAGGCTCGTCAAGCAGCAGCACGCGGCACTGGCTCGCCAGCCAGCGCGAGAGCACGACCTTCTGCTGCGTGCCGCCGGAGAGGAAGAGCGCCTGCCGCGCCAGGTTGTCCGGCCGGATGTTGAGCCGCCGTGCGTAATGCTGGACGACGTTCTCCTCCACCTGCTCGTTGATCACGGGGCCCGGGTTGAGCTCCTCCAGCGTCGCCAGGGTCATGTTCTCCTGGGCGTTCATCTCCAGCACCAGCCCTTGCTCCTGGCGATCCTCGGTGACCAGGCCGATGCCGTGGCTGATCGCGTCCTGGGGCGAGGCGATGCGGACCGGCTGCCCGTCCAGGTAGATCGCGCCGGACGAAATCGGCGCCGCGCCGAAGACCGCGGCCAGGAGGGCCGTGCCCCCGCTGCCCACCAGCCCGGTGATGCCGAGGATCTCGCCCGCGTGGACGCTCAGGGTGACATCCTGGATGCCGCTCTCCGTGCTGATTCCCTCCAGGCGCAGGATCTCCGGCCCGCCCGGCGTCCGGGTGCGGGTGAACTCATCGTCCGCCGGCCGGCCGACGATCATACGGATCAGGTCGGCGCGCGTGGTCTCATTGATGGCGAGCGTGGCGATCTTGCGGCCGTCGCGCAGGATCGTGGTGCGGTCGCCGATCTGCATCGTCTCTTCCAGGCGGTGGGTGACGTAGAGGATGCCGATCCCCTGGCTGCGCAGGCTGCGGATGACGCTGAAGAGCTGCGACACCTCAGGCTGCGAGAGCATGGCCGTCGGCTCGTCCATGATCACCAGGTCGGCGGCGAGGTGCAGGGCGCGGGCGATGGCGACCATTTGCTGCTCAGCGAGGCTGAGGACGGCCACGGGCGAGTAGGGATCGAGCGCCAGGTTCAGCCGGTCGAACAGCGCCAGCGTGTTCGCGATCAGCCGCTCCTCATCAATGCCGAACCAGGGGCCGCGCCGCGGCTCGTTCCCCAGGTTGATGTTCTCCGCCACGGTCATGGCCGGGATCAGGTTGGGCTCCTGGTAGATCACGCTGATCCCCGCGCGTTGCGCGTCGCCGGGGTTCTCGAAGCGGGCCGGCTGGCCCTTGAAGATGAGCTGTCCCGCGTCGGGCGGGTAGACGCCGCCGAGGATCTTGATCAGGGTGGACTTGCCTGCGCCGTTTTCGCCCAGCAAGATGTGGACTTCGCCGGCACGGACATCGAAGTCTACTGCGTCCAGCGCCAGGACGCCGGGGAAGTGTTTGGCGATGCCGCGCAGCTCCAGCAGGAGCGGCTTTTCTTCCTGCGGCGGCGCGGGCGAAGTCGTAGCAGTCGTCACGATCAGGGCCATCTTGCAAACGTGAGGCGTCGAGTGCGGCTGTATTATATGCGGCCCGGCCGCGCGCGCAAAGTCGGCGCGAGACAATCGGTGGGCGCAAGGGATGCTGCGCTTCGTGGGTGGTTTAACTTGGAGGCGTGAGCATCCTGGGCGGAGGTATCATGGCCCTGGTGGCCGCTGTACCGCATCAAAACACTGCGAGCATCCTGAGCGGAGCACCGCAGTGCGGAGTCGAAGGGTGCGGCGCGGCTTAACCGGCCGCTCCACTCCTTCGACTCCGCTCCGCTTCAGCGTTTCATGCAACCCGCGATGGAGGCGGATTGACGGTCGTCGCCATTTGAGTATACTTGACTCGCTGCGATTTCGCACATCCCCCCTGTTTGCGCTCAAAGAGGAGCGGCTATGCCGTACAAGGTCTTTCTGGTTGAAGATGAGATCGTCACCCGCGAGGGGATCCGCGACAACGTGGACTGGCAAGCCCACGGCTTCGAGTTCTGCGGCGAAGCCCCCGATGGCGAGCTGGCCCTGCCTCTCCTGCAAGCGGCCAGGCCCGAGGTGCTGATTACGGATATCCGGATGCCGTTCATGGACGGCTTGCAGCTCAGCCGGATCGTCCGGGATCGCCTGCCTGCCACCAAGATCATCATCCTCAGCGGCCACGACGAGTTTGAATATGCCCAGAAAGCTATCAAGTTGGGCGTGTTCGAGTATCTTCTTAAGCCTGTTTCCCCACAAGATCTGCACGATGCCCTCCGTAAGGTCGCCGCGGCGTTGGCGGAGGAACAGAGTGAGCAACAGGCGCTGCATAAGTTGCAGGAGCAGGTCGCCGAGAATCGCGCCGCGCTCAGAGAGAGACTGCTGCTCAAGATCATCACGGGCGCCGCCTCTCCGGCCGACGCGATTGAGAGAAGCGGCCTGCTGGGCATGGATCTTGTCGCCCGCTGCTATCTCGTCGTCGCGATCCGGGTTGAACCCGCCGATGGCGCGTCTCTTGATTTTGCCGCCTACCAGCGAGCCCAGCAACTCGTGTCCGGCGTTGCGGAGGCCAACCCGGATGCTTTCCCGCTGAAAAAAGACCTGGATGAGTTGGTGTTGGTGTTGAAAGGCAACTCGCCGGAAAATCTTTTTGAGGAGCGGGATCTGCTCCTGGAACGGATGCGGCAAGCGGTGAAGGCGATCGGATGCAAGTTGATCGTCGGGTCGGGCACGCCGCAGAAACATATCAGCGACATCTGCCAGTCTTTCATAGACGCCACGGACGACCTCCAGGCCGCGGTGGATGGGCGCCCAAACGCCGCCCAGGCGGGCTTCAACAAGGCCGAGCTCCTGCGGGTGGACAGGTCCGGCGTCGAGGAGTACCTGAAGGTCGGCGTCGCGGAGGGCTTCGATGCGTTTTTTGAGACCCTGGTGCGTCCGCAGGGCGAAAGGGCGCTCGTCTCGCCGGCTGTCAGGGCCTTTATCTTCACGAACATCGTCCTGGCCACGGCCCGGTTCGTGGACGAGCTGGGCGGGGACGTTGCCGCGGTGATCCCGGAGCTTGATCAGTTGGATGCGGTGCTTGCCGGCCTGGATACGGTCGAACATCTGCGCACACGATCCAGCGCCCTCCTGCTCCGCGCACTGACGTTCCGGGACAGCCGGGCGGCAAATCCTTACACGGGGCTGATCAAACAAGCTCAGGCGTACATTGACCGCCGCTACATGGATCCTGAGTTGTCGCTCAGCGCCGTGGCCGCGGAGGTCAGCCTCAGCGCATGCCATTTCAGCGCGGTGTTCAGCCAGGAAACCGGCCGCACTTTCAAAGAGTACCTGACCGAAACTCGGATCAAGAAGGCCAAAGAGCTGCTGCGGACGACGCCGCTGAAGGCGGCCGAGATCGGTTATCAGGTTGGGTACAATGACCCACATTATTTCAGCCACGTCTTTCGCAAGAACACCGGCCTGACGCCCCTGGAGTTCAAGTCGCAGGCGCAGATGAGGTAGAAGGACAATGAATCTGTCGGTCCGGGCAAAAATCTTGTTGTCGCTGTGCGCCGTGATCTTGATCATGAGCGTCACCAACATCCTCCTGGTGATCCAGGCGCTAAACTACGGCCGCCAATATGACGCCATCATCGCCAATATCACGACCGCCAACAGTATCGGTGGGAACATTAAATCGGACATTGACACCGAGATGTGGCGGATCGTGGCCGGCAAAATCGCGTTCACGGAAGGCAGGCAGTACGACATCATCAACGACGTGAACACCAAAGTGCGACAGATGCTGGAGAACACCGACTCGCCGCGCGCCCGGATCAAGCTGGAGGGCATCCTGCGCACGATGCTCACGCTGACCTACCAGGTGAATCGGATGGGGCAGCAGATCGCCGGCGGCAGCACGACGGCTGAAAACGAGGCGGTCCTGGAGAACATCCGCTTCGTCTCCGGCGTGGTTGAGAACGTGGTTCAGGATTATATCCTGTTTGAGGTGCAGCGGACCAGTACGCAATACCAGCAGATGCGCGCAGCGCTTGCGCGCTGGGAGATCTTCTATTTCATCTTGATGTTCGGCGCTATCGCTTTTTCCGTCCTGGCTGCCTGGGGGATCTCCCGGAGCATTTACCTGCCGATCAAGAAACTTCACGACATGACCTCTCTCGTGACCAAGAATGATCTGCAGGCGCTGGTCACGCACGGCAATGTGGATGAAATCACCGAGCTGGGCATGAGCTTCAACATCATGGTCGGCAGAGTCCGAGAGTTGTTGGATACCAAGGTCAAAGAGCAGGAGAACCTGAAGAAGGCCGAGCTGCGGGCGTTGCAGGCCCAGATCAACCCGCATTTCCTCTACAACACCCTGGATACCATCATCTGGATGACGGAAGCCAAGAAGACCGATCAGGTGATCGAGATCGTCCGAGCGCTGTCGAGCTTCTTTCGAATCAGCCTCAGCAAAGGTCGCGATTGGATCACCATTGGCGAGGAGCTCGAGCGCACCCGAAACTATCTGACCATTCAGAAGATGCGCTACCGGGACATCTTGGACTACCGGATCGAAGTAGACGACGGCGTTGTGAACAACACGGTCCTCAAGCTGGTCCTGCAGCCGCTGGTCGAAAACGCGCTGTATCACGGCATCAAGAACAAACGGCAAGGCGGCACGATTGTCGTGCGCGCACGGCCGTACAACGCGAACGAGATCCTGCTTCAGGTCGAGGATGACGGGATCGGTTTCACGCCGGAGAAGTTGGCCCAGCTACGGGTGGAGCTGGCAGACGATTCGGGGGAGATCAAGCTGGAGAGCGGGTTTGGGATCGGCAACGTCAACCGGCGAATTCGTTTGTATTACGGCAAGCAGTACGGCGTTTCCATCACCAGCGAATACGGGACAGGCGCCTGTGTGTCACTCATTATCCCGGCGCGCCGTGATGAACCGGAAGGAAGCAACGCATGAAGCTTTTACGCATCCTGGTTGGGGGTCTGGCGGCGGCCCTGCTCATTACCGGCGCCGGCTGCCAGCGCAGCGTCCCCGCGGCGCCGGCGCCGACGGCCACGCCGGAAGCCAAACTCAAGAAGACTTACGCGGATCTGATCGTCGGCTATGCCCAGCTCGGCGCGGAGAGCGAATGGCGCTCGGCGAACACCATCTCGGTCAAGGAAGCGGCGGAAGCGTTGGGGGTCGAGCTCCGATTCTCCGATGCACAGCAGAAGCAGGAGAACCAGATCAATGCCATCCGCGCACTGATCGCCCAGCGGGTGGACGTGATCGGGGTAGCGCCGCTGACGGAAACGGGCTGGGATGAGGTTTTCCAGGAAGCCAGGGATGCGGGCATCCCGATCATCCTGGTGGATCGGCGCGCGGCGGTTTCGCCTGATCTCTACGTGACGCTGATGGGGTCCGATTTTCTCGAAGAGGGCCGCAACGCAGCGCGGATCATGGCGAAGCTGACCAACGGTCGGGCCGCCATCGTGGAACTGGTGGGTACAATCGGCTCCGCGCCGGCCAATGATCGCTACAAAGGCTTCCGGGAGATCTTGAAGGATTACCCGGACATGAAGATCATAGACTCGCAATCCGGTGATTTTACGGTCGCGCAGGGCAAGGAGGTGATGCAGGCCTTCCTAAAGACGCATGGCAAAGACATCACCGCGGTCTATGCCCATAACGACGACATGGCCCTGGGCGCGATCAAAGCGATCGAGGAATACGGCCTGCGGCCGGGTGTAGATATCAAGATTGTTTCCGTTGATGCGGCCCGCGGCGCGTTTGAAGCGATGATCGCTGGCAAGCTCAATGCGACCGTTGAGTGCAACCCGCTGCTGGGCCCCAAATTCATGGAACTCGCCCTGAAGGTGGCGAACGGCGAGCCCGTCCCCAAGTGGGTGCCGTCCGAGGAGGGGGTTTTCTTTCCGGAGGACGCCGCGAAGGTTCTCCCCACGCGCAAGTATTGAATTAAGCGAAAGGGACTTAACTCTTGCCCAAAAATCTCGCCTGTGGGACGCCGGTGAACGCTATTCGCCGGACAGCACACCAGGAAGCTCACCTTTCGTCAAAAGAAAAACCATTGACGCCTCTGGTCGTGGGGGTGTACCCTTTGTCGCAGGCTAAGTGCGTCTTTTCCCGGGAGAGAGGCGCCTGGCAATTCACCCCTAAGCCAGACAAACCCAAGAAGGAGAGCATCCAATGAAGGCCTCGACCGTTTCGTTTCTTGCCGCGATGGTGTTGATCCTCGTTATCGTGGCGGGCTGTGCGCCGGCTGCGACACCGGCGCCGGCTGCTCCGACCGCCGCGCCCGCTGCCCCCGCTGCCAAAGGCGTGAAGACGTACAAGGACATGACGCTGTGCTACCCTCAGCTCGGCGCTGAGAGCGACTGGCGCACGGCCAACTCCGCTTCGTTCAAAGAGACCGCTGAAAAGTTGGGCGTCAAGTTGATCTTCTCCGCCATCCGCTCCTGCATCCAGCAGGGTGTGAATGTCATCGCGCTGCCCCCTGTGGTTGAAACCGGTTGGGACGCCGTCCTTCAGGAAGCCAAGGACGCGGGCATCCCGGTCATCATCGTGGACCGCTCCGTCACGGCCGATCCTTCGCTGTATGCCGCGCATATCGGCTCTGACATGGTGATCGAAGGCAAGCGCGCCGCTGCAGAATTCAACAAGATGCTGCCCAACGGCGGCAACGTGCTTGAACTCTCCGGCACTACCGGCTCCGGTGCGGCTGTGGGCCGCGCGAAGGGCTTCCGCGAAGCCCTCAATCCCAATATCAAGATCCTGGATTCCCAGACCGGCAACTTCACCCGTGCCGAGGGCAAGCCGGTGATGGAAGCCTTCCTGAAGAAATACGCCGGCCAATTCCAGGGCGTGTTCTTCCACAATGACGACATGGCGATCGGCGCCGTCGAGGCCATCAAGGCCGCGGGCATCAAGCCCGGTGAGCTCAAGATGGTTTCCGTGGATGGCACCCGCGGCGGCTTCCAGCTCATGATTGACGGCTGGCTGCAGGCCGATGTCGAGTGCAACCCGCTGCTGGGCCCGCAGGTGATGGACCTGGGCCTCAAGTTGATGAACGGCGAAACCATCGTCAAGGAAGCGCTCACCGATGAGAGCGTGTACTATCCTGACAAAGCGGCCGAACTCCTGCCGACTCGGAAGTACTAAGCCGCCGCTGCTCCAAGCGTGAATTCCCGGGACACTTGCAGCATCCGCTCGATGAGTCCCTGTCGAGGGGCGACGTGACAAGCGCCGCCCCTCGGTTGGGATTAATAACCCCAAAGGGCAGCCCCGATGACAGACACAAACGATTACGTCTTGACGATGAACGGCATCTCCAAAACTTTTCCGGGCGTCAACGCGTTGGAAAAGGTGGATTTTGCCTTGAAGCGCGGGGAGATCCATGCCCTGCTGGGCGAAAATGGAGCGGGGAAATCCACCCTGATCAAAGTGCTGACGGGCGTGGAACATCCGGATGCCGGTTCCATCGAACTGGAAGGTAAGCTCATCCAGGCGCGATCCCCGCAGCACGCCCAGGAACTTGGCATCAGCACGGTGTATCAGGAAGTCAACCTGTGCACCAATATCTCCGTCGCCGAGAACATTATGCTGGGGCACGAGCCCCGCCGTTTCGGCCGGATCCACTGGAAACAACTCAACAGGCAAGCCAATTTGGCGCTGCAAAGACTGTCTGTTGATATAGACGTGACCCAACCCCTCGGGAATTATTCGATTGCGATCCAGCAGATGACGGCCATCGCCCGATCCCTGGAAATCTCCTCCGCGAAGATCCTGATCCTCGACGAACCCACATCCAGCCTTGACACCAAGGAAACCGACAAGCTCTTCGACGTGATGCGGAAGCTGCGCGCTGATGGAATCGGCATTATTTTTATCACCCACTTCCTGGATCAAGTCTACCGTATCGCCGATCGCATCACCGTACTCCGCAACGGCAAGCTGGTCGGCACGTATGATGCGGCTGCGTTGCCTCGCATCGAGTTGGTCGCCAAAATGCTGGGCCGCAGCATGACCGATCTGGCTGCCGTCTCAAAGGCCAAGGTCATGCGCGGGCAGGAGGCCGGGGAGGCGCCGCTGCTCGAAGCAAAAGGCCTGGGCCGCACGGGCTCTCTGGCGCCGGTGGATGTGACGCTCAACGTCGGCGAGGTAATGGGGGTCGCCGGCCTGTTGGGTTCCGGCCGCACCGAGCTGGCTAATTTGCTGTTTGGTGTGGACACCCCTGACACCGGCTCGCTTGTGATGAAGGGCAAAAGGATCGAACGGTTCTCACCCCTGGAGTCCCTCCGCAATGGGATTGCCTTGTGCCCCGAGGACCGCAAGGCGGAAGGCATTGTCGGGGATCTGACGATTCGCGAGAACATCATCCTGGCCCTGCAGGCCCGCTCCGGGTGGTTCAGGTTTCTGAATGTCCAACGCCAATACGAAATCGCCGACAGATACATCAAGCTATTGGGGATCACGACACCTTCACCCGACCAGTTGGTGAAGAACTTGAGCGGTGGGAACCAGCAAAAGGTTATCCTGGCGCGTTGGCTGGCGACGGACCCGCAGGCGTTGATCCTGGATGAGCCCACGAAAGGTATTGACGTGGGCGCCAAAGCGGAGATCCAGAAGTTGGTGCTCGATCTGGCGGAAGAAGGCCGGTCGTGTGTTTTCATTTCCTCGGAGCTAGACGAGGTGTTGCGCACCAGCCACCGGATCCTTGTCTTGCGAGATCAGAAGAAGGCAGCCGAGTATTCAGGTGACGTAGATGATCAGACCATCATTCAAACAATGGCGGGCAATCTATGAAAGACAAAACTTCTTTGCTGAGACGCATTCGTGAACACCGGCTGTTTTGGCCGCTCGTCGCGCTGGCGCTGATTCTCATTGCCGATGCGATTTTCGCCCCCGGCTTCTTCAAAATTGGCATCCTGGATGGTCATCTTTACGGGAATCTCATTGACGTGGTGAATAACGCTGCGCCCTTGATGCTCGTGGCGATCGGGATGACCCTCGTGATCGCGACGGGAGGCGTTGATCTTTCGGTCGGCGCAGTGATCGCCATTTCGGCCGCGATGGGCGCGGTGTTGATCAATCCGGCGCTGGGTAACAAACTGATCTCGAATGATGTCCTGACGGCGAACACCACAAACACACCGCTGCCGCTCATTATCCTGGCCGATTTGGCGGCGGGCACCTTATGCGGCTTGTGGAATGGGCTGCTGGTTTCAAGGGGGAAAATTCAACCGATGGTGGCCACGCTGATCCTGATGGTGGCCGGCCGTGGGATTGCCCAACTGATCACCAATGGGCAAATCATGACAATCTACTACACGCCCTACTTTTGGTTTGGCAACGGCTTTATCTTAGGGCTGCCGGTGTCCATCTACATCGTGGCTGTCGTGTTCGTCCTGGCCTGGCTGCTGGTTCGGAAAACCGCGATCGGCCTGTTTATCGAAGCCGTGGGGACCAATGCAAAGTCAACGTACTACAGCGGCATCAACGAGAAGACCGTCAAATTGCTCGCCTACACCTTCTGCGGTTTTTGCGCTGCCATTGCCGGGCTGATCCTCAGCTCCTATGTCCACAGCGCCGACGGCAACAACAATGGCCTCAACTATGAACTCGATGCCATCCTGGCCGTGGTCATCGGCGGTACGCTGATGTCGGGCGGGCGTTTCTCGCTCTTCGCAAGCATCATTGGTGCTCTGATCATCTGGACCTTCACCATCACCATGTACACCTTTGGAGTGCCGGCGAATGCCTTGTTGGCCGGCAGGGCGGTGCTTGTTCTGGTGGTGATCCTGCTGTACTCGGATTATGCTCGTCGTCTCGTGAATAGACTGCTTGCACGGAAAGGGCCCCAACATGGCGCAACGAATTAAGCCGTTCCTGCTGAAAAACGGCCCCATGCTGACTACGATCGTCATCTTTTTCCTGGTCTACTTTGCGGGCACTCGACTTTATCCGGCTATGCAGAAGCCGCAGGTGTTCTTTAACCTGTTTATCAACACGGCCAGTTTGATGATTGTTTCCATCGGGATGACTTTTGTGATCCTCACGAAGGGAATTGACCTGTCGGTGGCCGGTATGATTGCCCTGACTTCGGCTGCCTCGGCCGCGCTGCTGGCAAAGGGCGCCAGTCCTGCCCTTGTGATGCCGCTGATGCTGGTGATGGGCGTCGCTTTCGGGCTGACCCTGGGCAGCATCATCCATTTCCTGAAGGTGGAGCCCTTTATTGTGACCCTGATGGGCCTCTTCTTCGCACGTGGTATGGCCTATGTGATCACCCTTGAGGGGTTGCCCATCACCAACTCATTCTATCGGTCTTTGGCTTTAACGAAGGTGCATATTCCCCTGTTTGCCAAGGCTTACGTGTATATTCCTTCCCTTGTCGGGCCCTTGTTGCTGTTGGTGGTGATTTACCTTTCGTTCTACACACGCTTTGGCCGCACCGTCTATGCGATCGGCAATAATGAACAATCCGCCAGGTTGATGGGGCTGCCGGTTGGGCGCACCAAGATCATCGTGTATGCCTTCAGCGGCTTTTGTTCGGCGCTGGCCGGGATTGTGTGGAGTATTTCGCTGCTGTCAGGTTACGGAGGGTATGCCCCCGGCATGGAGCTGGATGCCATTGCCTCGGTGGTGATCGGCGGTACGCTGTTGACGGGCGGTGTGGGCAACGTGATCGGGACCTTGTTCGGGGTCTTGATCAACGGCACCATCGTGTCCATCCTGCAGTTCAACGGCACGCTGAGTTCGTGGTGGACCCGCATCGGCGTCGGGCTCCTGACGCTGATCTTCATCGGCATCCAGAGCCTGTTCTACATGCGGAAAAAACATTCGTAAGCCGGTGATCCGTCCTGTCGTGTGCGCCCGATGTGCGGCCCTCCCGGCGTCAGGCGCCAATCACCAGCCTGCGCAGCCGGGGAATCTGTGTGCGCAGCGCATCGGCGTCGGTTAGCGCTTCCCACGGCTGGCCGACGCCGCCATATTCGAACGTGACGATCCAGGGTTCGCGCCAGGCGCCGGCCCGAACCTGGCTGATTGCTCGCTCGAAAAAACGCCAATCCGGGTCGGTCAGCGGCAGATGATCGAACTCCCGCTCCGCCAGCTCCGCAACGATCTCCGTCGGAACCGCTTGCTCCGTCATCCTCTCCAGCCACCGACCCGCGATCCGCTGCACCCCAGTAATGTGAATCTCGTGCAGCCGTCCGATGGGCAATAGCTCGACATAATGTCGCTCATCCATGCCGAGTTTGGTCGCGGCGAGCCGGGCGTGCGCCAGATCGAGCAGCAGGCCGCAGCCGGTTTCTTCGATCACGCGCCGGATCACCTCCGGCCGATACGCGGGCCGGAGGCACTCCTTTGGGTTGGGCGGGTTGTTCTCGGCGATGACGCGCGCTGCGCCGAAGCGCCGCACGACCGGCTCCAGGTCACCGATCAGCCGCGCGCTCACCGCCTCGGCGGCGGCCGGATTATCGCTGTCCTGGGAGATGCCAGGGTAGTACTCCGGTGGCGCGACCAGGTGAACGTTGACGAGCGGCGTCGCCGTCTGCGTCAGAAGCGCCTCAATGCGTCGCCAGTCGGCCGCCGCGTGGGTCTCGCCGTCCAGCGCGTCGCCGATCCCGGCGCCGACCAGCAGGGGAAAGTGGACGTTTACCGGCCGGAACGCCTGGGCCTTCTCAATGACGTCCGGCCAGGCCGGGCACTTGAAGTAGTCGAAGGCGATCTCGCTGCCAGCCAGGAGCCGGGCCGTTGCGGCGCTGTAGTTGACGGCAAGCTTCATGCGGCCCGGCGTCCCAACGCCCGGAGCGTCGCCGCCGGATCGTTCGCCAGCACCGCGTCGCAGCCGAGCCAGCGGTAGTACCACAGCCGGCCGTTCGGCGTTGGGTCCAGCGGACACGTGATCTGGCCGAGGCGATGCGCCTGGCGGACGTAGAACGGGTTGAAGAAGTACACCGGCCAGAACGCGCCGATGAGCTCCGCGTCTACACCCTTCGGCATGAGCTTGGACATGGTGATGAAGCCCTTCGGAATGATCGGCGCGGCCGCGGCCACCGCCGCAACGCGCGCCAGGTTAAACGACAGCACCACCGTTCGTTCGACCAGGCCCGCGGCCGCCAGCTCGTCGGCCAGCTTCCGGCAGATCTCCGGCTCCAGGAAGCGATCGGTCTTCAGCTCCAGGGCCAGTGCCACCTTCGGCGCCTCGCTGGCCAGCAGCGCGCACAGCTCCGCCAGCGCCGGCACGCGCTCATCCCGGAACTCCGGCCGGCCGTAGGACGCGCTGAGCGCCTTGATCTGCGCCAGGGTCATCTCAGCTACGGGGCCGTGGCCGTCGGTGGTGCGATCCACCAGGCCGTCGTGGATGCAGACGAAGACGCCGTCGGCGGTCAGGTGCAGATCAGTCTCGATGATATCCGCGCCGTCGGCCAGGGCGCGGCGGAACGCGGCCAGCGTGTTCTCCGGGCACTGGGTTGAGTTGCCCCGGTGCGCCATCACGTAAGGCTTGGGTCGGTTGGGGAGGGCAAGCGTGCGGCTAATGCTCATCGTCAGATTCTCCTCCTTGCCTCGCGGCAACGATCTCACCGAACCGTCGTAAGAGGGCGTCGCCGACCGGTGTATCGTGGACGCCGGCCGCCAGCGCCGCCGGATCCTGGCCTTCGGCCGCCAGCCGGCCGGCGAACTCGTGGATGTAGGCCCGCACGACCCCGGCGTCGAACTCCGGGTGGAACTGCACGCCCCAAGCCGCCTCGCCGGCGCGGAACGCCTCGTTGGCATCCCGGTCACTCGCAGCCAGCCGCTGCGCGCCGGCCGGCAGGCGGATCACCGATTGGGTGTGGCAGACCTGCGCCTCAGCCGCCGGCGGGAGTACGGCCAGCAGCGGATCGGACGCTGCGGCCGGCGCCAGGTTGAGCGGGATCGTGCCGAACTCGCGGCCGGCCGGGTTGTCCGCCACCTCGCCGCCGAGCGCCTGCGCCAGGAGCTGGTGGCCGTAGCAGATGCCCAGGGTGGGAATCCCGCGCTCGACGACGCCCGGCAGCCACGCGGCCAGCCGCTCGCTCCAGGGGCGGCGGTCTGTCACCATATCGTGTGAGCCGGTGATGATCACGCCGGCCAGGTCGGCGTAGTCCGGCAGCGGATCGCCGCGCTGTGCGTCAATGACGCGCACCTCGTCCGGCGCCGCGCCCAGGCCCGCCCGGGTCCAGTCCTCGAAGTCGCCGCGCGCTGCGGCGAGCCCCGGCAGCGTGCCGCCGGTTTTCAGGATGACGAGTTGGCGCATGGCGGTCGCTCCCTTATCGCAGCCCGGCGCGGAGATGTGCGCAGGCCGCCGCCGCCGATGCCTGCAGCAGCGTCGTATCCTGCACCGCGGTCACCAAGCGGAAGCCGCTTTGCGCCAGACGGAGCGCGATCTGCGGGTTGCCCACATAGATGCCGGCGATGAGGTCGTGGCGCGCCGCCGCGGCGAGGACGGCATCCAGCGCGTCCTGGAGCGCTGGGTCATCGAAGTTTGCCGGCTTCGCCAATCCCAGGCTGATGCTCAGGTCGTAGGGGCCGATGTAGAGGCCATCGAGCCCCGGTGTGGCCGCGATCTCCTCTACGTTCGCCAAGGCCGCCGCAGTTTCGATCATTGCCAGCGCCAGCACGGCCTCATCGGCGTGTGTAAAGTAGTCAGAGCCCCAGCGCACGCTGGCCCGGGTGGGGCCGAAGCTGCGATAGCCCGCCGGCGGATACCGGCACGCGCCGACGAACGCCGCGCACTCAGCGGCCGTGTTGATCATCGGGCAGATGAGCCCCAGCGCGCCCGCATCGAGCATGCGCATGATGGACGCGGGGGTGTTCCATTCCAGGCGCGCCAGCGGGACGGCCTCGCTCCCGGACATCGCCTGGAGCATGGTCACCGCGGTCTCGTAACCGATCAGGCCGTGTTGAAGGTCAATCGTGACCGAGTCGAACCCGGCGGCCGCCATCAATTCGGCGGTCCACGGACTGGGGATGCTCAACCAGGCATTGGTTGCCGCGCGTCCCGCGGCCCAGAGGTGTTTGAGTTTATTTTGCATCATCGTATGGCCCCAAGAAACGTTCACCGTTGAAATGGATGAGGTGCGACTCCGCATCGGCGACCCACACCTCGGTAGCCCATGAGATTTCACCCGTGTGTTTTGTCATATCGCTGCGATTCAGAAACGCGGTCACGTATACCAGGCCAGGTCTGGCATCCCGGAATAGGTGAGCCAACTCGTTGCGCCGCTTGGCGTCCACCGGTCCGTGACTGGTGACCGCCTCAATCAGAAGAAGCCAGTCTTTGGCGACATGATAGATCACCACATCGGGCATCTTCCCATGCTGGTCAAGGCTGACGCCCAGATTTCGGAGCGTGTCCGGGTCGAAGTAAGCCCATTTTTCGCCGGTGTCACCGATGTAGATCATCTGCCCGCCTGGGGCGAATCGCGGAGCAAACTCCTCCACGATGGCGCGTATGAGCCGGCTGTGGTTTCCGGGTGTCAGGTACAGCTCTTTCCCTTCGGCCAATTGGAGCGGCACCTTTTTCATTTCTCGTTCGCGCGCATAGCGATGCTTGAGTGTTTCGACCGTCGCATGCCATTCTGCAAGACCATCCGCCCAGCTCGCGGTCCCAAATGACTTGAACAGCCGGAGTGCTTTCGGCTCAACCTGATAGCACCACTTCGGGCTGTTGATGGGGCGATCCGGTTGATCGGGGTTGGGCAAGGCCAGACATGCCTCCACCAATTGGTGCATTGTTTGTCTGCGGAAGGTCTCGCGCGTATTCGGCGCGTACTTGGTCCCGTAGTGGTCCCGGCAGAAATCCATAATAGGTGTGATGCCCATGCGAGGATTTGCGGCTTCCCGCCAAGGAGTCTCGGGCTCCAGGCCAAGCAGCGCCAACAACGTCAGTGCGGAACGTTCATTCAACTGACCTCTAGGCAGGCCCAAGGTCTTCAGTATTCCTAGCGCTTCCTCAATCTTCTGTTTGGCAGTGATGGGATTCGGCGACAGTATGTCTGCCATGCTACGCATCTCCTCCTCCAGGAGTTGGTCTACTTCATGTTGCGACAGCGATCCGGTGCCCGCCCTCGCTCCGAGTTGCTCCAGGGTCTCACAGCTCGGATAGCGGAGCATTCGCAGATCGGCAGCGTTGACCTGAGTATGGCCGCTGAATTGGCGGAAGTACACATCGATCAATGTGGAATTCAGAAACAGGGCCAAGCCTCGTGCCAGTGCTTCGGGCAAACCTATATTATGGCTGTGGTAATAATTAAGATGATTCTCAAAGGCCACAAACGGCGCGGACATCTGACGCGGGTCGAGCACGGCAGCGACAACCCGTCGCGGCTCCTCCTTAGCAGAGAATCTCTTCACCAAGACATAATAGCCGGAGGGCAGCACGAGGTCATGGGTAGCCTGCGACAGGACAATAGCCTGCGGTTTCTTGCCCTCCCGATTGGGCCAGTGCACTTCGCCATTGACGAAGTGCGCCGGGTAGATCAACGGCACGGTATCGGGGCCAGGGCTTTGGCGTAGCACCTCTTTGGCCCGAAAATCAACGACGCGCCCGGTGGAGACGCTGAGGCCGATCTCTTCAAGTGTGTGCTCGAAGATGCCCAGACGATCCTTCACCAGCGAATCCATCTCGCTTGCAACAACGTGAATGATCTGGCCGGGATCGTCTGGGTGCACGACCTGATCATACGATACCTCCCGAACTGTCATGGTGTCGTCGTTGAGCGCCTGTGTGCGGGAGATGATCACCTTGTCGCACGTTCCGTTTTTTACTGCTCGAAAGATGACATTTTCCTGCAAGACTTCATCGTCGCTGAACGCCTTGTCCCGCGACTCGAAGATGTGGATGTGTTTCAGGGCCATGTCTTTGAGCAGTAGCTCACGGAATGGCTTGAAGTAGGGGCCATTGCAGAAACTCCGTGGCGTGATGGCTACGAGTTCGCCTCCGGGCTCCAGTAAGCGAACCACGATAGCCAGGAACCCGGCGTAGAGGTTACTGGTTTCAACGCCAATCTCGCGAAGTAATCCACGATGATCGGAATCGCTGCGAATTTTCCGGTAAGGAGGATTGAGAATCGCCCGGTTGAAATAAGTTGTCTCGGGAGCGAACAAATCGCCCCGCAACTGCGATACGCCCGCCGCGATGAAGTCGGCTTGTCTAATTTCGCCAGCAAAGGCCACACCGTGCTGGATGCAAAGTTCCTCGCACCCGCTGACGGTTGAGCGGAGGTACACCGCCAACAAGGGATCAACCTCGTATGCAGTGACTTCGATGCGTTTGGGATGGATTTCTCGGCGACAGGCATTTTCCACGAACGCAGCAGTTAGCGTTCCCACTCCCGCGCCAGCGTCCAGGAGGCGTACCGCGTCTTCCGTTTCGCAAAACAGTGAAGCCATAAACCGCGCAACCGAAGGCGGGGTCAAAAACTGCCCCATTTCTGAGCGCCGGCTCGGATCGAGTTGCCGGGTGGCCGCGACACGATAGAGATCCACGCGATCCACGAGATCATTATGGCTGCTTGCGCCATGATGAAAGACGGGGTCGGTCTCAAATGTCGGGTTGCTGGTGAGTGTGTTCAACATAAACGCGCTTCTCAGATCGGTTAGGCTGGCGAAAGTATAGTTGGGTTGGCTGCATTAGTCAACAGAATCTCGGCGTGTTCGTGTTCTGGCGCCTCTTTGCCATCGCGCTCCACTTAGCGTACAATCGGCCCACGATAGAAAGCCGCTTGCAGGAAGCCGCGTATTCATGAGCCAGACCGCCGACCAACCAACCTACCGCGTCGTGTTTCAGCCCTCCGGTCGCCAGGGTGAGGTCCCCGCGGGCACGAACCTGCTCGACGCCGCCCGGATGCTCGGCGTGGAGATCGAGGCGATTTGCAGCGGGAAGCAGACGTGCGGCAAATGCCAGGTGATGGTCGAGGAGGGGGGCTTCCCGAAATATGGCATCGAGTCCGCGGCCGAGCACCTGACCGCAACCGACGGCCGCGAGGCGCACTATTGGGAGAAGCACGCGCGGCTGCCCGGCCGCCGGCTCGCGTGCGCCTGCGAGGCGCGCGGGGACCTGGTCATTGCGGTGCCGGAGGAGAGCCAGGCTCGGAAGCAGGTGGTGCGCAAGGCGGTCACGGAGCGGGCGATTGTCGTGGATCCGGCGATCCGGCTCTACTACGTCGAAGTCGCGCCGCCGACGCTGGAGCACCAACTGGGCGACTGGGATCGCATCGCGGCCGAGCTTGATGCTCGTTTCGGGCTGCGGGATGTGCGGCTCGATCCCATTTTGCTCGGCGAGCTCCAGCGGACGGTGCGCGAGGGGGATTGGCGGGTCACGGTTACGGTGTGGCAGGGTCGCGAGGCGGTGCGCGTCCAGCCGGGCTACGTCGAGGAAGCCTACGGCCTGGCGGTGGACATCGGCTCGACCACCGTCGCCATGCACCTGTGTGATCTGCGCACCGGCGCAGTGTTGGCGACTGCGAGCCGGATGAACCCACAGGTGGCCTACGGCGAGGATCTGATGAGCCGCGTGAGCTACTGCGACAACCGGACCGATGGCCTGGCAACGCTGCACGGTGTGCTCATCAGCGCGCTGAACGAGCTGGCCGCCCAGGCCGCGGGTGACGCCGGGATCACCGCCGATGCCATCACCGACATCGTGCTGGTGGGCAACACGGTGATGCACCATATCCTGTTGAACATCCCGCCGCGCGAGTTGGGCCAATCGCCCTTCGGCCCGGCGATCAGCGACGCGGTGGACCTGAAGGCGCGCGATCTTGGACTCAGGCTGGCTCCTGGCGCGCAGGCGCATGTCCTGCCCGTTGAGGCCGGCCATGTCGGCGCGGATAACGTCGCCGTGATCCTGGCCGAGGAGCCGGACAAGGCCCCGGCCGACGAAGTCTGGCTGATCGTGGACGTGGGGACGAACGGCGAGCTGCTGCTGGGCAACCGGGAGCGGCTCTTCTCGGCGTCCAGTCCCACGGGCCCGGCGTTCGAGGGCGCACAAATCCGCCACGGGATGCGCGCCGCGCCGGGCGCCATTGAGCGCATCCGCATTGACCCGCAGACCCTCGAGGTGCGTTTCAAGGTGATTGGCCGCGAGGCGTGGAGCGACGCGTGGGCGGAGGAGCGGGGGAGCGGAGGAGCCGAAGAGCAAGGGGGTGATCCTTCGACTGTGCTGCGCTCCGCTCAGGATGCTCAGGAGCGACGGCGGCGGAAGCGGGCGGCGTTGCTGGGCGAGGGGCCGATTCTGGCAGCGGGCATTTGCGGCTCCGGGATCATCGAGGCGGTGGCCGAGTTATTCACGGCGGGGATTTTGACGCCCGACGGCCGCTTCGCACCGGAAGTGACGTCCCCGCGGCTGCGGTGGGAAGGCGCCAAAGCGGAGTACGTGATTGCCTGGCCGCACCAGACCAGCACTGGCCGTGAAATCGTCGTAACCTCCGACGACGTGCGCAACATCCAATTAGGCAAGGCGGCGCTCTATTCCGGCGCACGGCTGCTGATGGAGCGCATGGGCGTGGAGCGGGTGGATCGCGTGCTGCTGGCCGGCGCGTTCGGCAGCTACATTGACCCCCGGCATGCGATGATCCTGGGCATGATCCCGGACTGCGACCTGGGGAAGGTCGTCACGGTGGGCAATTCGGCCGGTGACGGCGCGCGGATCGCGTTGCTGAATCGAGCCGAACGCGAGGAGGCCCGCCGGCTTGCCCGCTGGACCACCTACGTCGGCATCGCGTTGGAACCCCGCTTCCAGGAGGCGTTCGTGGAGGCGATCCCGCTGCCGCATTCCGTGGACGCGTTCCCGCATCTGGCCGAAATCCTGACGGGTGCGGAAACGCTGCGCCGGGTGCGCGGGGTGGCGGATGCCGTCCGGGCGCGGGCGCGGCGACGGAATACGGGTTCAACCGCAGGCTGATATGCGAAACCTGTTGAAACCGGTTGGCATGTGGCAGGTATCTTAGTCACTTGACCGAAGGAGATACGCATTACATGGAAGATCCGTTCGATAGCCTCTCACCTGAGATGCAAGAGCACTACAGCAACATGCAGGACGATCTATACGACGGCCTGACCGAGCCGGTCGTTCACGCAACCCGCGCGGCGTTGGAGCAGGGACAATCTCCGGCCAACGTGCTGAATCATGGCCTGGTGGCGGGCATGGATATGGTTGGCGCGGATTTCGGCGCCGGGATCCTGTTCGTCCCCGAGGTGCTGCGCGCGGCTAATGCCATGAAGGCCGCGATGGAAATCCTGCGGCCGCTCCTTACCGAAACCGGCGTCCCCAAGATCGGCACCGCTGTGATCGGCACGGTGAAGGGTGACATCCACGATATCGGCAAGAACCTGGTTGGGATGATGTGGGAGGGCGCCGGGTTTGAGGTGATTAACTTGGGCGTGAATGTGGACGCGGACAAGTTCATCGTCGCGATCCGGCAGCACAACGCCAATCTGCTCGGGATGTCGGCGCTACTCACCACGACGATGCCCTACATGGCGAAAGTGATTGAGCGATTGGAGGAGGAGGGCCTGCGGGAGCGGGTGAGGGTGTTGGTCGGTGGCGCACCGCTCAACCCGGCCTTTGCCGAGGACATCCGCGCCGATCGTTACTGCAAGGATGCCGCAGAGGCGGTGGCCGTTGCAAAGGCGTTGTTCAGGACGGAAAAATAAGTCGGTTTCGGCTGATGATGCGCCAGCTCGGCAGCAGGGTGACGAGTTGCACATATCCGCATGATCCTCTCCTTTCAGAAAAGGAAGTGAAGCATGGACAAATTGATCGAATTCTTGAGCGCTCATCCCTTCGTTCTTGGCGACGGTGCGATGGGGACGATGCTGCAGGCCGCGGGGCTGGATACCGGCGGCGCGCCGGAGGAGTGGAACGTGTCCCGGCCGGAGGTGATCCGGGGAATCTACCGGAGCTATGTGGACGCCGGCAGCCAGGTGATCACGACCAACACCTTTGGCGGCACGCGCTATCGCCTGGGCCGCGATAACCTTGCGGAGCACGTGCATGAGTTCAACCTGGCAGGCGTCAGGTTAGCGCGCGAAGTGGCGGACGCGGCGGGCCGGCCGGTGTTGGTGGCCGGCGACATGGGGCCAACGGGGGAGATCTTCGCACCACTGGGTCCGCTGCAGACCGAGGACGCGCAGGCCGCATACGCCGAGCAGGCCGCAGCGCTGGCCGAGGGCGGGGCCGATTTCCTGCTGATCGAGACGATGAGCGCACTGGAGGAGGTCGAAGCCGCGGTGGTTGGTGCGCGGACGACTGGCCTGCCGATCGCGGTCACGATGACGTTCGACACCCGCGGCCGCACGATGATGGGGGTCAGCCCGAAGCTGGCGATGCAGACGCTCTACGACCTGGGCGTGCGGGTCTTCGGCGCCAACTGCGGCAACGGCCCGGCCGAGACCGAGGCAACCCTGGCGCAGATGGCCGCGCTCAAACCGTCCGACGTGTATTTGATCGCCCAGTCGAACGCAGGACTGCCGAAGTATAATTCCGACACCAAACAGATCACCTACGATGGGACGCCGGAGGTGATGGCCGCGTATGCGCTGAAGATGCGAGAGTTGGGCGTCAGCTACATCGGGGCATGCTGCGGGAGCACGCCGGTGCACATCGCCGCGATGCGGAAGGCGCTGAGCGGCTGAGGGGCGGAGGGGCGGAGGCGAGAAGGGGATGCCCAGTTAGTCGCCTCTGCCCCACTGCTTCTCTGCTCCTCAGCCCCGCCGCGCCACCTCTGCCTCGAAAATCCGCCGCAGAATCGCCACACTGCACGCATAGGTTGCGTCCACGCCGAAGTAGCTCAGGCTCTTGCTCAGCAGGCTCTGGCGGCGGCTGTACGGCGTGTCCGATGCGTAGTGCAGCAGGCCAATATCGTACGGCGCGTTGATGAACAAGTTGACGATTTCGTTCACCGGGTAGCGCTGTGGATAGATGTCCTCATAGACGCCGCTCAGATACGGGCCGGCCTCCATCTCCAGATCGGTGTACCCTTCCTTGTAGAACACGCTCATGAAATCCCGATTTTGCAGGAAGGTGCCTCGCACCGTCACGGCTTTCTGGTTGTCGAAGACCGTGCCGTGGAGCAGATAGGGCGCCACGTGCTGCGATAGGAAGCAGTTTTTGAACAGGAAGGTGTTCCGCGAATGCTCGTCGTACACCACGTTGGGGATCATCACATCGCCCACGCGGCCGCTGAGCGTGGCAGCTTTGCCCATGATATACACGCCGAGCAGATCCGGCTCGCTGGAGCTGATCTGGGAGAAAAGATGGTAGGCGGCGAAACCCAACGGATAGTCCACATTGATGATCACCGCGTCGCTGCCGGCCAGTCGTTCCAGCCCGGGCAGCCGCAGGCGCGGATCAAGCTGCGCGGGGGCCAGGCAGCATAGCTCGATCACCTGCGCGCTGATGTCCAGCGCATGTGGATCGTCGAACCGGTGGATGCCGGCGGCTGCTTCGGCCTGTGCCCACGCCTGGCGCCGCACCTCGTCCCCCTTCAGAAACGCGCGCTGCAAGTAGTAGAGGAAGTTGGCCTGGGCGCCGCTGTCGCCGCCCGCGACCAGTTGCTCCCATTCCTCCGCGAGGCCCTCAGGGTTCTCCTGGCCGGCGAAGGCCGTCAGCGCCGCCTGCTGGCTCAGCGCGTAGCCGGAGACCAGGTTGGACAGGCTGTGCGGATTGCTGGAGACGAAATAGATCGGCCGCGCTTCCAGATCGCTGACAGCGAGCGAGTGCGCCAGTTCATCCCACCAGTGCTCCACCGCCTTGCGATAGTCGTTGAAGCCGCTCGCCAGCGAGTTGAGCCGGATATCCAGCGGTTGCGCGGCCACCTCCCGCAGGCGCGCATCCCAAACGCCGGCCCAGAGCTGGCAGAGCCGGTCCAACTCCGCGCCGGTGAGCCCGAGCGCGGCCTGCAGCGGTTCGGCTTGATCCGAGGCCAGGGCGCGGCCTGCGGCCAGGTCGTGTCCCAGTTGCGTGCCGGCCAACCGCTGGTGCAGCTTGTTCCACTCGATCTGGAACGCGGTCAGGCAGGGGATCAGATCATCAATGTCGGAGACGCTGGAGACGAACGCGGCGAGGGTCTCCTGTCCATCAAACAGCATCCGTCGTCGCCGCGCCGGCGCGTCCACCCGCTGCCAGCGGTCCAGGTCGCGCAGCCCCCCGCGCAGGAACACCTCTTCCGACTGGCCCATCACGACGCGGCGCACCTGGTGGATGCAGGCCGGCACACGCATCGCCGCGTAGGCGAACGCGGACACATCGAAATCCGGCGATTCGGCCTTCAAATGCAGGCTGGAGAACATCCCCTCGTGCGTCTCCTCCAGCGAACGGATGCGAATGTCGCCGGAGCTGCGCAGCAGGGAATAATAGGTGCGGATGTACAACTCGATGCCTTCGCCGGTGATCTCTGGGACGGTGCGAATCATTAAGCCAGCCTCCCCGGTGGGTGCTTTGATCCTCTTGGCTTGCGGATCATTCGCTCGATTATACTGCCTGTGGGCCGGAACGAGAAACCATGGCGCTGCGTCCCGACTACTTGCCACGCCATTTGCTTTGCATTACAATCTTCCTGTCACCCGTTCCCAGGCAAGCATCGTTCAAGCCAGTGTGGAGGCGTAGATGGAGGCAGCAGTCACCTTGCAGCCCGCGGCGGATCCGGCGGTAGCCCCGGCATTCCCGTTCCCTGCCAATCTCAAAGACCCAACCCTGTACTTCAACCGGGAGCTGAGCTGGCTGGAGTTCAACCGCCGCGTGTTGGAGGAGGCGTGGGATCACCGCCACCCCCTGCTCGAACGCGTCAAATTTCTGGCGATCTTCAGCTCCAACCTGGACGAATTCTTCATGATCCGGGTGTCGGGGTTGAAGGACCAGATCGCGGCCGGCGTGACCAGCACACCGCCCGACGGGATGACGCCGGCCGAGCAGTTGGCCGAGATTCGCGAGCGCACCTTGCCCATGCTGCAGGAACAGCGGCGTTGTTTCTACGAGGATGTCCTCCCTGAGTTGGCCGCAACCGATGTTCACATCCTGCATTATGCGCAGCTCCGCTCGGATGAGCAGGATCGGCTGCGGACTTATTTTTTGGATCAGGTGCTGCCCGTGTTGACGCCGCTGGCGTTCGATCCCGGCCGGCCTTTTCCGCATATCTCGAACCTCAGCCTGAATCTCGCCGTGTGGCTGCACGATCTCGACAACAAGCGCCACTTCGCCCGGGTTAAGGTGCCGACCTCCCTGCCGCGGCTGATCGCCGTCGAAGACGGGAAGCGCTACGTCTGGCTGGAGGAGGTCATCGCCGGTAACCTGGGGATCCTGTTCCCCGGCCATGAGATCGAGCAGGCGTATCCGTTCCACGTCTTGCGCGACACGGACATGGAAATCCAGGAGGATGAGGCGCCCGATCTGCTGGAGACCATCGAACAAGGCCTGCGCCAGCGCCAGTTCGGCCCCGTGGTGCGGCTCACCGTGGACGATGCCATGCCTGATGCGATGGTTCAACTGCTGATGGAAAACCTGGAGGTCGGGCCGGAGGACGTCTATCCGATCGTGCCGCCCCTGGGCATGAGCGATCTGTGGGATCTGCACGGGCTGAATCGGCCGGATCTCAAGGACGCACCGTTTGTGTCCGCCGTGCCGCCCCAACTGCGTGATCTCAAGGCGCCTGACGAGATCTTTGCGGCGATCCGGCAGAGTGACATCCTGCTGCATCATCCCTACGATTCGTTCAAGCCGGTGTTGGATTTCATCAACGCCGCGGCGCTGGATCCGAACGTCCTGGCGATCAAGCAGACCTTGTATCGCGTCGGACGCAATGCGCCGGTGGTGCGGTCGCTGCTCGAAGCGCAGCGCAACGGCAAACAGGTCGCCGTCCTGGTGGAGCTGAAGGCGCGGTTCGACGAAGAGAGCAATATCGGCTGGGCCCGCGCGTTGGAAGGTGAAGGGGTGCACGTGGTTTACGGCCTGGTCGGGCTGAAGACGCACAGCAAGATCACCCTTGTGGTGCGCAAGGAGCCGGGCGGATTGCGCCGCTACCTGCACCTGGCGACGGGAAACTATAACGCGGTGACGGCCGGCATCTACACCGATCTAGGGCTGCTGACGTGCGATCCGGAAATGGGCGCCGACGCCACCGAACTGTTCAACACACTGACCGGTTACTCCACGCAGCAGTATTACCGCAGCCTGCTGGTGGCGCCTGGCAGCATGCGCAACCGGATTGAGGCCCTGATCGAGCGCGAGACCGAGCATGCGCTCGCCGGCCGCGGGGGGCGGCTGATCTTCAAGTTGAACTCGCTGGTGGACGACCGCCTCATCCGATCGCTTTATCGGGCCTCTCAGGCCGGGGTGCAGGTGGATTTGATCGTGCGCGGCATCTGCTGTTTGCGGCCCAGGCTGCCGGGCGTCAGCGACAACATCCGAGTGATCAGCATTGTGGGGCGTTTCCTGGAGCACAGCCGGATATACTACTTCGGCAATGGGGGCGACTCAGAAGTGTATCTCGGCAGCGCCGATCTGATGCCGCGCAACCTGGATCGGCGGGTTGAGATCATCTTCCCGATCAAAGATGCGGGCATCCGGGCCTATTTGCGCAATGCGGTGCTTGAAGTGGAGCTGCGCAACAACAGCCGGGCGCGGCTTCTCCATGCCGACGGCACGTACACGTGCATCGGCCGCGCGGAAGATGAACCCGCGGTGGATAGCCAGGCGTGGCTGCTGGCGCACCCGGCGGCCGGTGGCCGCGGCGCGCCGTTTCGCCTTTAGATTTAGACAGCGTGTTTTGGGCAGCTTCGCTGCCCAAAACACGCTGTGAGGTCAAGCGCCTGCCTGACCTCACAGCTATCCGCGGCAGGCGGATCAGGCCGCGATCAGGCTCTTGGCCAGCCGCACGGCGGAGCTGGCATCGGGAGCGTAGCCATCTGCGCCGATCTGCCTGGCGAAGCCGTCAGTGACGGGCGCGCCGCCGATCATCACCTTCACCTGTTCGCGCACGCCGGCCTCTTGCAGCGCCTTGACGGTGCTGTTCATGCTCGGCATCGTTGTTGTCAGCAGCGCTGACATGCCGATCAGTTGCGGCTGGTGATCCAACACGGCCTTGACGAACTTCTCCGGGGTGACGTCGGTGCCCAGGTCCACCACTTCAAACCCGGCGCCTTCCAGCATCATTGCCACCAGGTTCTTGCCGATGTCGTGCAGGTCCCCCTTGACCGTGCCGACGACCGCTTTGCCCGTTGCGACCGTGCCGCCCGCGGCGAGGTGGGGTTTCAGCAGCGTCAATCCGCCCTGCATCGCGCGGGCCGCCACCAGCATCTCCGGGACGAAGTACTCGCCCTCCTCGAACAAGCGGCCGACTTCGCCCATGGCCGCGATGAGGCCATCCTTGAGGATCGCTTCCGGGTTGAGCCCGGCTTCCAGTGCGGCCTTGACTCCGGCCTGCGCGCCCTTCGCGTCCCCTTCCAGGACGGCAGCATAGATCGTGTCAATCTGGCTCATGTGTGACTCCTTGCGTTGGCGAGCTTGTAGTCCTCGCTGTTATAAGATCATGGGGCGAGAGCCAAAATCAACTCGCACCCCGATGAGAACCCTTTGTTATTCGCGGCCTGTCGTCAGCGCGAGCAGCGCCATGCGGACTGGGACGCCGTTGGCCGCCTGGCGGAAGTAGGCCGCGCCGGGCGCATCATCCACTTCCTTTTTGATTTCATCCACGCGCGGCAGCGGGTGCATGACGATCATACCTGGTTTGGCGCGGCTCATCAGCGCCGCGTCGAGCACGTAGGCGCCCTTCAGCCGCTCGTATTCGGCCGGGTCGGCGAAGCGCTCCTTCTGGATGCGCGTCATGTAGAGGACGTCGCTGGTCGCCAGCGCCTCGATCAGATCTGGTGTCTCGTGCACCGTGATCCCGCGGCCGCGCAGCCCGGCAGTGATCTCGGAGGGCATGGCAAGCGCGTCGGGCGCGACGAAGTTGAACCGGACGCCGAAGTTGGCGAGGAGTTGGGACAGGGAGTGGACCGTCCGCCCGTTCTTCAGGTCGCCGGCCAGGGTGATCGTCAGCCCCTCGACCCCGCCCTTTTCCTTGCGGATGGTATAGAGGTCGAGCAGCGCCTGCGTCGGGTGCTGCCCTGCGCCGTCGCCGCCGTTGATCACCGGGATGCCCGCGCCTTCGGCCAGCTCCTGTGCGCTCCCCGTCACCGGGTGGCGGATGACGGCCACGTCGGCGTAGCCCTCGATCATCTTGCCGGTGTCGAACAGCGTCTCGCCCTTCGCCGCTGAACTGGAGGTCTTGGCTTCAGCGACCGACAGCACCTGGCCGCTGAGCCGCAGCATCGCGGTCTCAAAGGAGAGGCGCGTGCGCGTGGACGGCTCGTAGAAGAGGGTCGCCAGCACCTTGCCCGCCATGTTGGTCAGGCGGCCATCGGCCCGCAGCACGCCCTCGAAGCGCGTTGCAGTGTCCATGATCAGGCTAATCTCGTCAGCCGTGAACTGGTCGGCCCGGATGATGTCTTTGCCTTTCAAGATTGTTGTCATCAAGTATTCTCCACATTCAAGCATCCTGAGCGGGTTAACGACCCAACCTCAGATGCGGCGGATCACCAGTCGAAGGATGCGGTTTTTGAGCCAAGATCTCGTCCTTCGACTGCACCGGGGCCCCTACCCCGGCTCCGCTCAGGACGCTCCGCTACGGCAAAAGAGGTTATTTCCGATTCTTCAACGCAGCCAGCACCCGTTCCGGCGTGATCGGCAGCTCCTTGATCTGCACGCCGATGGCAGCCGAAACGGCGCTGGCGACGGCGGGCGCGGCCGGGGTGAGCGACGGCTCGCCGATGCCCTTGGCGCCGAAGGGCCCCACGCCGGTGCCCGATTCCAGCATGATCACCTGCGTGGTCGGGAAGTCCATAGAGGTCGGGATCAGGTACTCGGCCAGCGAAGGGGTCTTCAGGTAGCCATCCGCCATGTGGAAGTCTTCCATCAGCGCGTAACCCAGGCCCTGCATGCCGCCGCCGGCCAGCTGGCCGATGACCGCCGCTGAGTTGATGGCGCGGCCGACGTCGTGGCACGCCACGGCCTTCAGCACCGTCACCTCGCCGGTCTCGGTGTCCACCGCCACCTCGACGCCGTACGCGCCGAAGGTGAAGTCAGGCCAGACGCGGCCCTGACCGGTCTCCGGGTTGATGGGGTCGGTGAACGGGGCCTTGAACAGAGCCAGGTTGGCGAGCGGCAGCCCTTCGCTGGCGCAGACGCGGGCGAGCTGACTCAGTTCCAGCGCCTGGGCCGGGTTGGCCTTGACAAACGCCTTGCCGTCGGCCAGGTCCAGCCCCTCTGCATCCTCCTCGAAGTACTGCGACGCGCGCTTGATCAGCACCTTGCGCACCGCGCTGGCCGCCATCAGGGTTGCGTTGCCCGACATGTAGAGCTGTCGCGTGGCCGTGGAGGTGCCCGAAAGGGGCGTCAGCGCCGAGTCGGTGGCGTAGACCGAGACCTTATCCAGCGGCACGCCCAGCACCTCGGCCGCGATCTGGCACAGGCTGTTGATCTGC
>CAZYGI010000019.1:0-59445 GCA_964647255.1 uncultured Anaerolineales bacterium
CACCCGGCGCACGAACACCGGGTGCAAGGTCGAATAGCCGACGTTGCCGCCCAGATGCATCTTGATGGCGACGTGCTCGCCCTTGACCCGATCCCGGATCGCCAACTTCTCGATGATCTTATCGAGCTTGATCGGCAGTGTCTCGTTGGCTTCCAACCTGGCCTGGCGCGGCGATGCGTAGTATACTGTGCTTGGCATAAAATTCTCCCTCGGTTCGACAAGATCACGGTCAGTCCGTATGCGCCTTCAGTATCCCGCGGTACGGGCAGTTTGTCAAACAGAGTCCGGGCCGTTGCCGCGCCGAGGCAGGCGATGAATGCGAAAACCCGGTAGTCCAAGAGGTCCATCACACATGCAACTCCTCAGCATCAACATCGGCGCAGCCCGCGCCGTTGACCCGGCCCGGCCGTACGAACTTACCGGCATCTACAAAGAGCCGGTAGCCGGCCCCGTGCAGGTGACGCGCGGCGGGCTGCCCGGCGACGCGATCATCAGCACGCAGCACCACGGCGGGCCGGATCAGGCGCTCTACGTCTACGGCGGCGCGGATTACGCCTGGTGGGCGGCCGAGCTAGGGCGGGAGGTCGCGCCGGGCACGTTTGGCGAGAACCTGACGATCAGCGACCTCGAAACCGCGCCGCTGGCCATCGGCGATCGGTTCCACATCGGCGACTTGCAGAACGCCGGCGGTGTGATCCTGGAGGTGACCGCGCCGCGCATTCCGTGCGACACCTTTGCGCGGCGGATGGGCGATCCGGTCTTCATCGCCCGGTTTCGCATCGCTGAACGGCCGGGCGCCTACTGCCGCGTGATCCGGGAAGGGACGATCCGAGCCGGCGACCCGGTGGCGCTGGAAGCGTATGCCGGCGACCGAGTGACAATCGCGGAGGTGTTCGGCGATTACTACGAGGCCGATCATCCCCTGCTGGAGATCTACCGCTTCCTGGCCGCGCCGCTCGCCGAGCGCGTCCGGGAGAAGAAACAGCGCCAGATGCGCGCGGCATTGCGTTGCGAAGGTTAGCGGGGGATTCGCTCTTGAGCGCGTCTGAGATTATGCCGCTGGAGCTGCGTACGGTGTCGTCGGCCGAGATGACACAGGACCAATATGACGCGGTCGTGGCCCTGTGTTCGGAGGTCTTTCGCTGCGACTACGCCTTCTACATGAACTTCGACCTGTACCGCGTCCACGTCCTCGGCTACGTTGAGGGGCGCCTGGCCGCCCATGCGTTGTGGTTGACGCGGCGGCTGCGCATCGGGGATGGGCCCTGGTTCGAGGCCGCGTACGTCGAGGGCGTGGCGGTGCATCCGGCCTTTCGCTCCTGCGGGCATGGTTCCGCGGTGATGCGGCGCCTGCAAGATGAGGTGCGCGGCTATGAACTGGCCGCGCTGTCACCGGCGGACGCGGGCTGGTATGCGCGGTTGGGCTGGGAGCGCTGGCGGGGGCCGCTCTTCATCGTCAAAGATGGCGTGGCGCAGGCGACCCCGGATGATGAGGTGCTGGTTTATCGGACGCCGCGCACCGGCAATCTCGACCTGGACGCCTCGCTGACCGGGGAATGGCGTCCGTTTGAGCTGTGGTAACCAAAAGGATCAAGCGCAATGACCGAAACCATCGAGCTCTTGCTCAACCGCAAATCCATCCGTGCCTATGAGGACCGGGAGATCGGCGCCGCCGAGCAAGACGCGATCCTGCGGGCGACTTTGCGCGCGCCCACCGCGGGCAACATGATGCTCTACTCGATGATCGAGGTGAACGACCCGGCGGCGAAAGAGACCCTCGCGCGGACGTGCGACAACCAGCCGTTCATCGCCAGGGCGCCGCTGGTCTGGCTTTTCCTGGCCGACACCCAGCGCTGGTTCGACTACTATCTGCATTCGGGCGTCGAGGCGCTCTGCCAACGCCGCGGCGAGCCGATGCGGCGGCCTGCGGAGGGCGACCTCTTCCTGGCGTGCTGCGACGCGCTGATCGCGGCCCAAACCGCCGTCGTCGCGGCCGAGTCGCTGGGCATCGGCTCCTGCTACATCGGCGATATCATGGAAAACTACGAGGCGCACCGGGAGCTTTTCGGGCTTCCGCAATACGTTTTCCCGATCTGCCTGCTCTGCTTCGGCTACCCGACCCGGTCGCAGATGCAGCGGGCGATGACGCCGCGCTTCGACCGGAAGTTCATCGTCTTCCCGGACCGCTACCGGCGGCTGGCCGGCGCTGATTTTGATGAGATGTACCAGGGCTTGCAGGAGCGATTCGGCCAGCTGGACCATCCGGAAGACATCGAAAACGTCGGGCAGGCCAACTATGTGCGGAAGTTCAGCGCGGCGTTCTCGAAAGAGATGACGCGCTCGGTGCAGGCGATCCTGCGAAATTGGGAGGCAGCATGACAAACGTCGCAACATCCTTGCCGCGCAGCACGCCGGAAGCCCAGGGCATCCCATCCGCGGCCATCACCGCGTTCCTGGCAGCGGCCGAACAGGCGGAGTGCGGGCTGCACAGCTTCCTGCTGCTCCGGCACGGCCATGTGGTAGCCGAGGGCTGGTGGGACCCTTACGAACCGCCCGCGCCGCACATGCTCTTCTCGCTCAGCAAAAGTTTTACCTCGACCGCGGTCGGCCTGGCGGTGGCGGAGGGGCGGCTGTCGGTGGATGATCCCGTGCTGGGGTTCTTCCCGGCTGAGGCGCCGCGCAAACCGGACGCGAATCTGGCCGCGATGCGGGTGCGGCACCTCCTCTCGATGTCCACCGGGCACGATCACGACACGACCGGATACCTCTATCAGCGCAAGGATGGGGATTGGGCGCGGGCGTTCCTGGCGCGGCCGGTGGCCCATGCGCCCGGCACGCATTTCCTCTACAACACCGGCGCCACCTATATGCTCTCGGCCATCGTGCAGCGCTTGACCGGGCAAACGCTGCTGGAGTACCTGCGGCCGCGGCTGTTGGAACCGTTGGGCATCGCCGGCGCGACCTGGGAGACCTGCCCGCGCGGGGTCAACACCGGCGGCTTCGGGCTGAGCGTCAAAACCGAAGATATCGCCCGGTTCGGCCAGCTTTATCTTCAGCGAGGCCGCTGGCAGGGGCGACGGCTTGTGCCCGAATCCTGGATCGCCGACGCGTCGGCGGTGCAAACGGTAAACGGTTCCAATCCGGACAGCGACTGGGAGCAGGGCTACGGCTATCAGTTTTGGCGCTGCCGGCACGGCGCCTACCGCGGGGACGGCGCGTTCGGCCAGTTCTGCGTGATCCTGCCGGAGCAGGATGCGGTCGTCGCGATCACCGCCGGGACGCCGGACATGCAGGCGGTGCTGAACCTGCTCTGGGCGCATCTGCTCCCGGTGCTGGGGCCGGCGCCGCGGCCGGCGGATGTCGCGGCCCAGGCGGCCCTGGCCGCGAAGCTGGCGGCACTGCGCTTGCCGCCAGCTTCGGGAAATCTGCCGCCGGCAAATGCGTCACAACTGGCGGGAAAGTGGTATACTTTCACCGGGAGGCGGTCGCCGTTGCAGGCGATCTCCTTCGATTTCGGCGGCGCCGAGGACGTCTGCACGATACGCGATGTGCGCGGCGAGCATCGCCTTGCCTGCGGCCGGGGCGCCTGGGTCAAGGGCGTCACCACCTGGGATCCGATTCACCCGAGGCCTACGGAGCACAGCGCTGTCCAGCACGTTGCCGCCAGCGGGGCCTGGACGGCCAGCGACGTCTACGAAATGAAGTTGTACTTTACCGAAACGCCTTTCTGTTTCACGATCGGCTGCCAGTTTGGGGCGGACACGGTGAAGCTGAAGCTCAGGCAGAATGTCTCGTTCGGCCCGACCGAATTTCCGCAGTTGACCGGGCGGATGGCTGATCGTTTTGGCGACTGAAGTTGCGTCTGAAGAGCGCTGCGGCGCCGGGCATCCGTCTGCACGGACCGGCGCCCCATCCACCGCGGTGGACGGGCCAGCCGCAGGCTCTTTAGCGGCGACCTCGGCCGCATAGCTTCGCGTTGTGTAATTCAACAAATCTACTTCGCGTTGTATAATTCAGCCAATATCCCGATCTATCCATCCATCAGCCTATCAACCCACCGATCCGCCGCACCTCAACGAGGAGGAATTCATGGACATCGGCATCCCCAAGCAACGTCGCCCCTTCGATTATCGGGCCGGTTTGACCCCGATGGGCGTTGAAATCCTGACCCGGCTCGGCCACCGCGTCTATGTGGAACGCGATGCCGGGCAGGGCAGCGGCTTCGACGATGAGCGCTATCGCAAGGCCGGCGCGCAGATCGTCTATTCGATCGAGGAAGTGTACGGCCGCGCCGAGATGATCCTTACCGTGTCTCGCCCTGAACTGCCGGAGTTTGATCTGCTGCGCGAGGGGCACATCCTGTGCGGGTTCCTGCATATGGCGGTCGCGCATCCGCGCAAGATCGAGATCCTGCTCGAGCGCAAGGTCACCGCGATCGCTTACGAGACAATCCAGGACGCGGACGGCCATCTGCCGGTGCTGACCGCGGCCAGCCAGATCGCGGGCCGGATGATCGCCTCGATCGCGGCGCAACTGCTGCAGAACCATGAGGGCGGCCACGGCATCCTGATCGGCGGCGTGCCGGGCGTGCCGGCGGCCAACGTCGTCATCTTAGGCGCCGGGATCGTCGGCACGAACGCGGCCAAAGTCTTCGAGGCCATGGGCGCCAACCTCTACGTGCTCGACACCGACCTGCGGAAGCTCCAGATGTTGGAAGATCAGGGTTCCCGGGCGCACACCATCGTCGCGCACGACTTCAACATCGCCAAGGCCGTCAAGCGCGCCGATGTGCTGGTGGGCGCGGTGCTGATCCCGGGCGCGCGCACGCCGCACGTGGTGACGCGCGCGATGGTGCGCACTATGAAACCGCGCTCAGTGATCATGGATGTGTCCATTGACCAGGGCGGCTGCGTGGAAACCAGCCGGCCCACCACTTACCAGAGTCCAACTTTCATCGAGGAGGGCGTCATTCATTACTGTGTTCCGAACATGACCGGTGTGGTGGCGCGCACGACGACCCACGCATTCAACAACGCGGCCTGGCCTTACATCCTTGAGATTGCGCAGAAAGGGCTGGACCTGGCCCTGGTCGGCGATCCGGCGCTGCGACAGGGGGTGAACACTCACAACGGTGCGATCGTTCACCCTGCGCTGCGTGAGTCGTTGGAGGGCATCGTATGAAGGGCATCTCCTACCATAGTAAACTCTGCTCGGCGGACGTCGCCGTGCAGGCGATCAAATCACATGACCGCCTCTTTATGACGGGGAACTGCTCGGTGCCGAAGGAGCTGCTGGGCGCGCTGGTGCGCCGCGCGCCGCAGTTGGAGGACATCGAGATCTGCCAGGTGCTCACCATCGGGCCGGCCGAATACGTGGCGCCGGAGATGCAGGGGCACATCCGAGTCAACTCGCTCTTCATCAGCCAAAACGTGCGCAAGGCGGTCAACGATGGCCGCGCCGACTTCACGCCGATCTTTCTCAGCGAGATCCCGCGCGCCCTGCGCGACCCGAACCTGCTCAAACCCGATGTGGCGATGATCCACTGCTCGCCGCCGGACGAGCACGGTTTCTGCACCTTCGGCGTTGAGGTGGGCCTGACCAAGCCCGCGGCGGAGGCGGCCAGGATCGTGATCGCCGAGGTGAACGACCAGATGCCGCGTTCCCTGGGCGACAGCTTCATTCACGTCAGCCGGCTCACCCACATCGTCCCGGTTAGCTATCCCATCGTCGAGGTGCCGATGGGCTCGCCGGGCGAGTTGCAGAAGCAGATCGCCAGCAACATCGCCGACCTCATCCCCGATGGCGCGACAATGCAGATGGGCATTGGCGAAATCCCGGACGCGGTGCTGCTCTACTTGAAGGACAAGAAGGACCTGGGGGTGCACACCGAGCTCTTCTCGGATGGGGTCATCGAGTTGATCGAGGCGGGGGTGCTGACGAACGCCGCCAAAACGATCCACCGGGGCAAGTGTGTCGCCGGGTTTGCGCTGGGCTCGCAACGGCTGTACGAGTACATGGACAACAACCCGCTGTTCGAGTTCCATCCGCAGGACTACGTCAACGATCCGTTTGTGATCGCGCAGAACAACAAGCAGGTCGCCCTCAACTCGGCGCTCGAGGTGGATTTGACGGGGCAGGTATGCGCCGACTCCATCGGCACGCAGTTCTACAGCGGCGTGGGCGGCCAACTCGACTTCATCTACGGCGCGTCCCGTTCGCCCGGCGGCGTGCCGATCATCGCGCTGCCTGCGACAGCCAAAGATGGCACCATCAGCCGCATCGTGCCCATGCTTAAGCCCGGCGCGGGTGTTGTGACGGGGCGCTACCACGTCCATTACGTGGTCACGGAATACGGCGTCGCCGACCTGCACGCCAAGACGATCCGCCAGCGCGTGCAGGCACTGGTCAACATCGCTGCGCCGCAGTTCAGGGAGGGGCTGATGCGGTTTGCCAAGGAGCAGTGCTGGATTTAGGCATAAAATATGCGCCAAAAAGAAACCTGGTTTCTCGCCGAAACCAGGTTTCTTTTTGGCGTACCAGTTGATGTGTTATCCGCGCTGTTCGATCGGCGGCCACGGCACCTGGTGCTCGCCGGTGTAGTTCGCCAGCGGGCGGATCAGGCGGTTATTCGACTGCTGTTCGTAGACGTGTGCGGTCCAGCCGGCGATGCGGCTCATCGCGAACATGCAGGTGAACGTATCCACCGGGATGCCCAGCGAATAGAGCAGCGGCGCAGAGTAGAAGTCCACGTTGGCGCTCAGGTTGCGTTCCTTGAAGTACGGGTCTTCGATCGCGAGCGCTTCCAGCTTCCGCGCGATGTTGAACCAGGTGCGCTCGCCCGTGGCATTTACCATCTTCTCAAGGTTGGCCATCAGCGGCGCGGCGCGGGGATCGCGCACCTTGTACACGCGGTGGCCGATGCCCATGACCCGGCGGCCGGTGCCCTCCAGGGATCGGAACCACGGTTCTACGTTGTCCTCTGTGCCGATCTCCAGGAACTGCTCCATCGCCTCTTGGACAGCCGCGCCGTGCGCCGGGCCCTTCAGTGCGCCCAGCGCGCCGGTGATGGCCGAGTGCAGGTCAGACCCCGTGGAGGCGATGACGCGCGCGGTGAAGGTGGATGCATTCAGCTCGTGTTCGGCCAGCAGCAGCAGGTACTGATCCAGCGCCTTTGCCGCCAGTGGCTCCGGGTCTTCCCCGGTAAGCATCCATAGAAAATTGGCCGCATGATCCAGATCGGTGCGCGGCTTGACCGGCTCGTCTCCGCGGCGGATCCGCTCGTACGCGGCCAACACGCCGGAGATTTGCCCCAGCAGGCGGCACGCCTTGTGCTGGTGAGCGATCGGGGTATTTTCCTCCGATTCGGGGTCGTAATGCGCCAGCATCGAGACCGCGCTGCGCATCACGGCCATCGGATCGGCGTTCTTTGGGATATTGCGCAGCGCCGCGATGATCTCCGGCGGCAGGAAGCGGCAAGCGCGAGCCTGGCGTTTCATCTCCGCCAGTTCCTGGCTGGTCGGCAACCGGCCGTTCCACAGCAGATAGGCGACCTCTTCATAGGTGCTGTTGTCGGCCAGGACGCGGATGTCGTAACCGCGGTATTCCAAGACGCCGTTCGTGCCATCTACGAAGCTGATGTTGCTGTCGGCCACCACCATGCCTGCCATCCCCTTGGCCGCAGGCTTTGCTGCCTCTCCGTTGCTCACTGGACACCTCCTGCTAGGATATGCGGCGCCGTGTTCCGGCGCTGACAAAGTTCTCTCAGACACCGGGCAAATTTATCACAAGTGGTTCCGGGCGTCAAGCAGCCGGCTTCAGCACCTTCGCGAATTCTTTCATGAACATCGGCTCGGGATAAGCCCCTTCGATGTGGACCGTCTCGTCAATCACGGTGCGCGGCACGCCCATCACCTGGTAGTGGTTCGACAGCTCGGGAAACTCCATCGCCTCGACCATGTGCGCGGTGATCAGGTCGCTTTCCAGGGCCAATTGATACGCAAGCAGCACGGCTTGCGGGCAGTACGGTCAGGTAGGGGTGATAAAGACCTGGATCTTAACCGGCTTCGTGAGCCGGGCGACCGCCTTCCGGGTGTCCGGCGATAGGTGAGATTCGCCTTCCGCCACCAGCTTGATGCTCTCGATCAGGCTGCCGAACTCGTAGCCCGACGGGATGCCGAACATGCGGATGCCGTAGTCTTTCTTGCCCACGATGGCGACGCCCGGCGCCTTATCAATCCCCAGGCTTTCGGCCAGCGCCTGATCCCGATCGAGGTCATAGGCCTCCACCGCCACTTTCGGTGACAGCGCCGCGACCTCCTGGATCAGCTCACGCGTCTCCTTGCAGTATTGGCAGTCGGTGGCCTGCGTGAAGACTTTGAACGTCACCGGCTCGGCGACGCCGGCCAGCGCAGCCCGCACTTCTTTGCGGATTGACTCGTTGAGTAATGCCATGTAGCGTTCTCCCTTCTACCGCGAAAAACCAGAACACAGACGACACAGATGCGCCAGACGGATCTGACACTGACTTTGATGAAGGCGCAGGCGGGGACGTTACAGGCAGACGGCGGTTGTCCATTCTCGCCGGCGTGATGTAGAATGGCGGCATCACATGGTCGTGCGCCCGCGCGATCCTGGAGCAGTCCAATGAAGCACAGAACCGTTTTCGCACTCACCCTCACGGCCGCGATTTTCGTGGCCTGGCTCGGCGTTCAGGCGTACCACGCGATGACCCGCCGCGTTGCCCCTGAGAGCGGCTGCCACACCGGGCAGCCGCCGGCCGATGAAGGTGTTCCACTTAGCCTCCCCGGCGATCTTGAAACCTATATGACTGAGTCAGATTCAGATGGCGGCTCCATTGCGGTGGGTGACGCGTCCGCTGCAGAATCCTCCAAGCCTACTGCGACGATTTGGGGATATGCCGGCGCCCAGAGCGTTCCGCAAGGCGGGACGATCAAACTGTACGTCTCAACGCGCGCGGCGACCTATGATCTGGTGATTTTCCGCTGGGGCGCCAACGGCCTCGAACAACAAGGCCGCGTGAACGGACTTCCTGGCTCCTGGAAGACCTGCCCGGAATCGCACAAGGGGTGCGGCTGGTCGGAATCATACGTCCTGACGATCCCGGCGGAGTGGCGGAGCGGCCTGTATATCGTCAAGCTCCTGACGCCCGGCGAGAGTCTCACCGGCCAGTACGGCGGCTGGATCTATTTCATCGTGCGCGCTGCCCAGCCCGGCAGCACTGCCCGGATTCTCTACATGGCGGGTGAGAACACCTGGCAGGCCTACAACTACACCCCGGAGGGCGGGCTGAGCTACTATCCCGATACGGCGGTCGGCCGGGGGCGGGCGTCTGTCCTGTCGTTTGATCGCCCCTACGGCGGGTGGGGCGTTTACATGTGCAACCTGACCGGCACGTGTATGCCGCGGCGCAACTTGCCGTTGATCCAATGGTTGGAGCAGAACGGCTACGCGGTCGAGTATGCCAGCAATTACGATGTGCACAGCATCCCCGATCTCCTGTCGCATTATCGCCTCTTCATCAACGACGCCCACGACGAATACTGGTCATGGGAGATGCGCGACCAGGTGGAGGGCTTCATCGCGCGGGGCGGCAACGCGGCCTTCTTCGGGTCGAACAACTCGTATTGGCAGGTTCGTTATGAAAACAACGGCCGCACCCTGGTCGGCTACAAGTATGAGGCGCACCGGGATCCGATCATGAAGGATGGGAACCCGGCGAACGACTACCTGGACACAACCAGTTTCTGCCTGGCGCCCGCGAGCCGGTGCGAGACCAGCATGACGGGCGTCACCTATTGGAATGCCGGACGCGCCAAGCCGGCGCTGTGCGCACCCGGCCGGTGTTCAGGCGGTATGGTGGCGTGGTATCCCGATCACTGGGTGTGGGCGGGCACGGGCGTAAAGCCGGGACAGGTGTTTGGCGCGGAGGACCGCAACGGGGACACCGTCGGCATCGCCGCCATCGAAGTGGACGGCGCCTTGTTCTCGATGACGCCAGCCGGCCCACGGATCACCCAAAGCGCGATCAACCAGGGCACGCCGCCGACCTTCCAGGTCCTCGGCACGATGGCGGCTTCGGTGGGCACGGGCGGCACGATGGGCGTGTACACCAACACGATGGGGGCGACCGTCTGGGCGTCGGGCACGTGGGACTGGTCTATGGTCGGCCTGGCCGCGCATAATCCGATCGTCGAGCGGGTGACCCGCAATGTGCTGGATCATCTGTTGGCCGGCGAGCTGCCTGGGCCGGAGCCCACGGCCACTGCCACCGTCCCCCCGGATTCCAACGGCGATCCGACGGTCACGCCGACGCCGACGCCGACCGAGGTGGCCTGTGTGCCGGGGACGATCACCGTCACCCCGGACCTGGATACCTACATCCGCAAAGGAGCCGCGACGCGGCCGGACGATAACGCTGCTGCGGCGGCCAAGCGGGTGCGTGCAGCCGATTACTACCCGGTCTACAAGGCCCTGGTGCGCTTCGATCTGTCCGCGCTGCCGGCCACCGCTCACGTGAGCCGGGCGCGCCTGCGGCTGGAGCTGCAAGAATGGGATGGCTCGTCTCAGCTCACCGTGGCGGTCCTGGCGCGCGCGTTTGACGCCACGGCCACCTGGACCCAGGCCAGCGCGGCCGCGGCCTGGCGCGCGGCGGGGGCCAGCGGCGCCGGGACAGATTACCGGCTGCCGATCGTGCGGAGCAAGACCGTTTGGGGAACGAACACGATAGATGTGACCGCGTTGCTGTCCCAGGGGGCGCCTGACGGCTTTCTGCTGTCTGCCAGCGGCGGCGGCGCCGGCTTCGCCTCCAGCGAAAGCGCGGCCCCGCCTGGGCTGGTAGTGGAATACACCTGCGACTGACGAACGATAGCGGCCTGCTGATCAGATTCTGCGGCAGCCCGCCCGGCGCTTTTTCGGATGATGACAAACGTGTTATGAGGCGGTTGGATGTTGCCGCCGCATGACGTCCAGCAGCTTCGGCATGGCAACGGTGTAGCCCCAGTAGGTGGCCCGGTTCGTTGGATAATCCCAGGCGCCGATCCACGACGTGAATTCACCGCCGAAGCCCTGCTTGAAGCGATAGACGCCCCACATCGGGTCGCTTTCGTCCAAGACGTCCGGCGCGCCCCACCAGTCATAGCGCGTGCAGCCGGCCGTTTTGGCCCAGCGCATCGCCGCCCATTGCAGCGCGTGGTTCGGCATCAGGTCGCGGCCCTGGCTGGTGGACGCGCCGTAGAAGTACCAGGCGGTCGGCCCGAAGCGGAACAGGAACAGCCCCGCGACCGGCTCGCCCGCCACCTCGGCCAGCAGGATGTGCCCCAGGCCGTCCGCCAGGAAGCGCGCCCAGATCGCGCGGTAGTAGCTGAACGGCCGCACCAGGAAGCCATCGCGACCGCCGGTCTCGGCGTACATCGCGTAGAACGCCGGCAGGTCGGTCGCGGTCCCGGCCCGGACGACAACGCCTTTGCGCTCGGCCAGGCGGATGTTGTAGCGCCACTTGGGCTTCATCGCGGCCAGCAGATCGTCCTCGGCCGGCGCCAGATCGCTGATGACGGTGTTGCGATACTGGATCTGCTCGCCGGAGAAGCGCCAGCCGCGGCGCGTCAGCGCTGCGACCACTGCTTCACCCACCGGAGAATCGGCCCGCACATTGGGGTCAATCTTGACGAAAATTGCGCCCGCGCGCCGCGCTTCTGTCTCGATGCGCTCCAGCACGGCCTCAGCCAGCGGCGCGTCCGCCCAGTCGAGGAGCGGGCCCTTGGGCGTGTAGGCGACGGCGATGGGCAAGCGCGCAGCCAGGCGGCGGATCAGCAGCGCAGCCGCCGCGACCGGCCGCTCGCCCTGCCGCCACACCAACCGCCGCGCACGCCAGCCGGTCTGCGCCTTCGTCTCGCCCCAGGCCCAACTTTGCAGGATGTGCGGTGAAGGTAGCTCCAGCAAGGCGCCATCCCAATCGGGTCGCGTGGTGATTTCTGCGATCGAGAACATGTGTCTCCGATAACGTTCCGATGTTCTAACGTTCCAACGCTCTGACGCGCAACGCCAGCTTATACAATGCATACCCTGGCACCGATAACGGCATATCCCACGCGCCGGTGTAGCGCACGATCTGACCGCCGAAGCCCTGCTTGAACCGGTAGACGCCCCACAGCCCGCCCTCACCCCAGCTCTCCGGCTCGGCGTAGGCGTCCGGGTGCGCGCCCACCTCATCGGGGATGCCCCACAGATCGTAGAGCGTGCAGCCGCGCGCCCTGGCCCAGCGCATGGCGGCCCATTGCAGCGCGTGATTCGGCATCACGTTGCGACCTTCATCGGCTGACGCGCCCCACATGTACCACGCGCGTTTCCCCAGGGCGAAGACGGCGATCGCGGCCAGGAGCGCGCCCTCGTGCTCGGCGAGCAGCCAGGTCATCAAGCCCGCGGGCTGAAAGATGTCGGTCGCCGCGGCGTGGTAGGCGGCGTTGTGCACACCGAAGCCGTCTCGCTCGCCGGTCACATCCATCAGCCGTTGGATGGCCGGCAGGTCTGCGGCGGCGCCCTCGCGCACGGTCACGCCCTTGCGCTCAGCCAGGCGCACGTTGTAGCGCCACTTGGGTTTCATCCGCGCCAGGATCGCCTCGTCATCCGCAGCCAGGTCAAGGTGGATGGTGCTGAGCGGCTGGACGCGCTGCGGGCTGCGGGTGAAGCCGTAGCTCGTCAGTGACGCGGCCACTTCCGGCGTGTCCGGCAGCTCCGGCTCGATCTTGAGCAGTGCAGCGTGCTGCTTCATTCCGAACTCGCGCGCCATGGTGATCACCGCGCGGGCCTGATCGGCCGCGGCCCAATCCACCACCGGACCTTTAGGGATGTATGCCAGCTTCTGGCCCCACGGCAGGCGGCGATAGAGCAGGCTGGCGCCGCCCAGGATTGGCGCGTCCGGGCTGGGGATCGTCCGCAAGACCGCGCGGTCGCCGGTCCAGCCGAACATGGCCTTGAGCGCCGCCCAGCGCGCGGTCTGGAGGAGGTGCCCGTTAGGGTGCGCGGCAACGAAGCCATCCCACGCGGCATCCGCGCTGACCGATTCGCCCGGCCGGTGGCTCGAGCGGTCGGTGACCCAGACGTGCTTCGGCTCCGGCAGCCCGACTTCGAGCGCGGCGAGACGTTGCTGTAGATCGTTTCCCATGCAAACTCACATTCGGGTACTGCCTGGAACGGCGTGTCAATCTTGGCAGGGCATTATACCGTCTTGCCATCGTTTTCAGGAAAAACGGGTTTGCGAAAGAGATTGACACCCTCTTCCCTGCATGCTATCATCCGCGTTAGATCGGCGCCGGGCGCTCTAGGAAGGGCATCCGGCATACCTCTGGTCGGTGGAGCGATATGCAGGCAAATCTGGTGAACGGCTGGCGCGAGGTGCTCGCGCGCGTTTTCGATGGTTTCGAGACGGAATACGGCGTTTCCCCGGAGTGGTTGGTGAACCCCGAGACGAATCGGCGCCTGAAACTGGACTACCTTTTCCCCGCAGTCAGCGTGGCAGTGCGTTTTATCGGGCTGGAAGGCGGCCAGCGTCGGAGCCGCAAGAGCGATGAGGAAGTGCTATTGGAGGCGGAGCGCGAGCGTTGGCGCGCTGAAATCTGCCGCAAGCACGGCGTCGTGCTGGTGAGCATTGATCCGGACGGCGAGCCGCGCGTGGCCCTCCGCAGCCTGGAGATGGGACTGGCGCGGGCCGCCGCGTTGCTGGCGCAAAACCCGGCAACACCCCACGCAGTCAAACAGAAACTGATGCCGCAGCTCAGCCTGGCGCGGCGGCGGGCCGGAGAGTTTACCACCAAGCTGAACCCGCCGGAGAAGCTCAATATTTACGCCGAGATGTGGTGGGATCGGCAGGCGAACTTGTCCGCACAAGCCGCAACGCAGCCCAAACGGCCGGACGGCCCGCGGCCCTCGTATCGCGTCGGCATGGAGGTCGAGCATGCCCGTTTCGGCCCCGGCGTCATCACGGCGATCGAGCCGGATGGCGGCGACATGAAGATCACCGTGGACTTCCCTGGCGCCGGAGTGCGCTCGTTCCTGGCGAGCCTGGTGGCGGAGAAGCTGCAGCCGGTTTGAAAAATGGCGCGCAGATCGCGCTGATGCCTCTGATAGATTCGCTGAGGGCCTTTGCGTCCGACAGAACATGGCAGCCATCGTCAGATATCTGTCGCCCTGCCGTCAAGCCGGCTCACATCCCAGGTGTACAATTGGCTTCGTGTGCAGATGATGCTGTGCCACCCTTTTTCCCGGGCGAGGTGAGCCATGAACCGTACCCGATCCATCTTTTTTCTGTTCCTTGCGGTCTATCTCATCGTGATCGCGGCCGCACTCCTATTGAAGATCGCCAGCGTGGATTTTCTGCGCGGGCTGTTTGTCGCCAGCACGATTTTTTCCGTCGGGGTTGTCGGGCTCGACTTTCTGGGCGTGCTGGGCGGACACCACCAGGGTGACACCGCCGGCGATGTCACGGCCGGGCATCTCGGCGGCGACCATGCCGGCGACATGGGCGCCATCCACGGTGACGCGGGCCATGTCGGCGCCGATCATGCCGGCGATTTGAGCGGCACGCACGCGGGTGCGGCGCATCCCGATGCGGCGCAGGCGAACGCGTCGCATGCGTCCGAGCAGCAGAGCGCCGCGGCCCCGGTCCTCTCCGCGTTGATGGTCCTCCGCCTGTTTGTTTACTTCTGCCTGGGCTTTGGCCCGATGGGCTGGGCTGCATTGTCCACCGGCCGCGCTGCGCTGGCGAGCCTGTTAATTGCGACGCCGGTTGGGCTGGCTGCGGTCTTTCTGGCCCAGGCCTTCTTCCGTCTCCAGCGGCGAGACACCGATTCGCAGGTGCATGGCGCGGAGCTGGTGGGGCAGCGCGGCCGGGTGCTCGTCCCGCTGGATGACAAAACTATGGGCCGGGTGCGCATCCAGGTGGGGCCGGTGGTGGTTGAGCAGTACGCGCTGGCGGCGAGACCGGGCACTGCGTTCGACAAGGGTGCCGAAGTGATGGTAGCGTCTGTCACGGACGAGTGCGTGTATGTCCAATAGCGAAAGGAGTCGCGTCTTATGTTTGGCTTAGATTCATGGACGACCGGTATGGCGGGCGGCATCCTGGCCCTGGCGATCTTCGTCCTGGTCCTGGCGCTGTTTCGCTCCCTGATTCGGGTCTGCCCGTCCGATCATATCCTGGTGGTGACGGGCGGAACCGAGACCGAGGTCGGCGGCCGCAAGTACGGGTTCCGCATCCAGAAAGGCGGCTGGACGGTGGTTATTCCGTTCATTCAGACCGCGCAGACGATTGACCTGTCCATCTTGCCGATCAACGTGCGGGTGGAAGGCGTGAACTCGGCCAACGGCATCAACGTCGGCGCGGATGCCACCGCGTGCGTGTGCGTGGATGACACGAACGAAGAACTGCTCTACAACGCGGTGCAGCAGCTCTTGGGCAAATCGCGCAAGCAGATTCAGGAGCAGATTCAGCAGACGATGATCGGGAACTTCCGCGCCGCGCTGAACAAGACGACTCCGCTTCAGGCGATCGGCATGGAGGAGAGCGCCGAAGAGAGCTCCCTCAGCGACCTGGCGCCTGCTGGGAACACAGCAGGCGCGGCCGTTAACGCCGCGGCGGGATCGCTGCGCAGCGCCGACGCCGGAGATGAGGGCGAACGCGCCAACTTCCGCAAGGTGCTGTTGGATGACTGCCAATCCGACTTGAGTGCGTTCGGGATGCAGGTGGTGTCGGTCTCGCTCCAGCGTATCTGGGACACCTCGAACTATATCGCCAATCTGGCGAACAAGACCCTCTCGCGCAAGCGACAGGAAGTCGAGATCGAGGAGGCCCGGCTGCGCGCCCGCGCCGAGCGCGCTGAGTCGGATGCAGCCCGGCGCATGACGGTGGCCGAGAGCCGCGCCAACGAGCGGATCCTGGCCGCGCAGCAGGAGGTCGAGCTCTTCCGCCGCCAGCGCGAGGCTGAGGTGCGCCGGGCGCAGCTCGAGGCCGACAGCGGCATCTCGCAGGCGAAGAACTCCGGCCAGCGGCAGGTGGAGGAGATGCGCGCCGAGCTGCAAACGCTCAAGAACCAGTCCGAGGTGACGATTGCCGCCGAGTCGAACCGCCTCACAGCCGAGCTGATCGCCGCGGGGCAGGGGGAGGCCGTGCAGATCGTCCAGCAGGTGCGCAACGATCTCTTGCAGCAGAAAGTCGGGTTGCTGGCGCAGAGCGGCGACACCGGCAAGGTGGCCCTGTTCATCGCCCAGTTGCCGAAGCTGTTCGAGGCGTATCGTCTCTACGCCAGCGAACAGAAGGTGGATAACCTGCTGGTGCTGAACGAGGACGAGGGCTTCAACGCCGCGGCCAACCGCGGGCCGGCTGCGCTGGTGGACTTCCTCAATCGGCTGGAGGCGGGCTTCGGCATCAGCGTCAAAGGGCTGCTCTCCGGGACAAGCATCCCGGCGGCAACCCCGGCGGCAAAGGAGGCATGAAGATGGCTGCCTTTTCGATTGTTCTGATCCTGCTCATCGTCTTGACGCTGGTGTTCCAGGTCATCACTAAGATGAAGCTGGTCCCGCCCAGCCAACTGGCCGTCGTGCACGGCAAGGGCGGCAGCTTCCGCACCTATCGCGGCGGCCGCGTCTTCGTGCTGCCGTTGATCAACCGCTTTGACACGATGGACCTGACCCCGCAGACGACCACCGTCGTCGTGGAGTCGGCCATCGCCAAGGGGATCGTGCCGCTGACGGTCAAGGCCACGGTCAGCTTTGCGGTCGCCAAGTCGGAGCGCGGCATGATCAACGCCGTGAAGCGCATCCTACATCTGACCAACGACTGGAAGGAGTTGCAGCCGATCGCCAACTCGATCATCGAGGGGCATCTGCGGGATTCTATCGCCAGCATGACGCCGGAAGAGGTGATGAGCCACAAGGACCGGTTGATCCAGAGCATGATCAAGGTCTGCAAATCCGACCTTGAAGGCATCGGCCTGGAGATCACCACGATGAACATCGCCGACGTGGAGGATCATCGGCTGGATGGCGTGAAGGAGCCGGACCTCTACATCGCCCTGCTCAAGCGGGTGCAGACCGCCAACGCGCAGAGCCAATCGCGCGAGGCACAGGCGACGGCGCGCGCCACGGCCAAGGAACAGGAAGAGGAACGCCGCGCCGAAGTCGCGATCCGTGCGCTGGAGAACGAGCGGCAGAAGATTGAGGCGCAGACGAACGTGCGGGCGGCACAGGAGCGCCAGCGCGGGGCGGTGGGCCAACAAGAGGCCACGCGCAACGCCGAGTCAGAGGTCGCGGGCGTGGTGGCGCAGATCGAGGCGGAAAAGCAGCGCATCGAGATGGTGAAAGCGCAGTTTCAGGCCAACATGATCGTCCCGGCCCAGGCGGCCAAACAGAAGCGGATCGAAGAAGCCCGCGCAGAGGCTGCCGGCATCCGTGGTCAGACCCAGGCCGAGCTCGAACAGCTCAGCCGCACCATCGCGATCCTGCAGGAAGGCGGCGACCAGGGCCTGACCGCCTACACCATCGAGAAGTTCGGTGCGCTGGTGGACGCGTTCGCCGGCACGCTGAGCATGTTCCCCGTTCAGCATATCAGCGTCATCGCCGGCCGCCGCCCCGCGGAGGGACCGATCTCGGCCATCCATCCGAACGCGATTGACGCCAACCTGAACGAGCGGATCGCCCAGATCCTGGGCGCGCCGGCCGCCGCCAAGCCGCAGACGTTGCCCTGAGGGTCTCGGCTCTTGGGTCACTGCGCAGGGCGGTGCGGACACCTTCTTCGTCTGCACCGCCCTGTCTTATTAGCGGCGGCGCAGGGGTTGGTTGGTCATCCTTGCCCCCCCCTCTGTCTGTTTGCTCCAATCTTGCTTGCGTCTTGCGCCGGAATTGTTATAATGCAACCCGTGTAAGGAGGTGGCGAGCGATGGCCGGACTTGAGGAAAATGTCGTTCCCCAGCACTGGAACCGTTGGCCCATGTTGCTTCTGGAGCGCAGCCGGTTGCCCTATCCGTGGGTCGTTGCGCTGGTGACGCTGTTGGGGATCATCAGCGTTGCGCTGGACACGGTGTTCCGCTACCGCGTGAGCGGCATCTGGCCGGCGCGCGATGTGGCGGTCGGGATCAGCTCGGTGGTGGTGGCGATCTACATCCTGGTCTATGTGCGGCTGATCAAACGCGCATCGGTACGTGCCTTGGTCCGCCTGCGACCTTCTGTCTTGATTGGCGATGCGGAATTCGAGAGCTACGTACAGCGGTTCCTGTGTGCGCGCGGCCGTGTGGAGCTCTTGCTCTGGGCGTTGGCCGCGGTGATGTTGATCGTCTTTCTGGTGTTGCCGTCCGATCAGTTGCGCGGTCTGCCGCGCCAGCACCCGATCGAGGTCGCCGGCCTGGTATTGATTGCGCTCTATTGGGCGCTTCTTTCTTATCTGCTGCTGTCCCTGGTGTACATCAGCATCCGAAACGCGCGCGCCCTGGGCGGTCTGGCGACGCGGCCGTTAGCGGTCAACGTCTTTGATCCGGCCGGGCTGCTGCCCTTCGGCCGGCTGGGCTGGATGCAGAGCCTGGGGATTGTGGGGCTATTTCTCATCCCGTTGGTGATCATCGGGCCACCCTCGCGCGAAGGCGGCGGCTGGTTGGTGATCGGCCTGTCGGTCATCAGCCTGTTGGCCTTGTTTGTGCCGCTTTGGGGCGTGCACCAGCAGATCGCGAAGGCGCGCGATCGTGTGTTGCAAAGCCTTTCCGATGAGCTCCTCGCTGTCCAGGCAGCTCTGCTTCAAACCGGCGCAAAAGAGACGGCGGCGCTGCAGACACTCTCCCAGCGCACGGACCTCCTGGTGCAGCTTCGCACACAAGTCTTGGGCGGCCCAAGCTGGCCCTTCCGCAACGCCGGGGCCATCTGGCGCGCCACGATCGCGACCATCAGCCCGGTGATTTTCTTCATCCTGAACCGGGTGATTCAGATCTACCTGTTCCCGCTGCTGGGTCTTAAATAGGCGCGCCAGAAAGGGTGCAAGCAGCTCGTGCGGGGCACGAACTGCTTGCTGCGAAGCGCGCTAGACGCTCACCAGAAGCTGATTCCCTCAGGTGGACGCTCCAGCCCGGCTGCCTTCGAGAAGCCCGCAGCCAGCCTTTCAAATTCCTCAGCGGTTAGGCTGCGGATGCGCGCCGCTTGAGATTCGGTCAGCCGATACCGGAGGCTGCGCGCGGCCATCTCCGGGTCTTCAAACAATAGCTTCCGGAATTCGCTGCTGAACAACGCCTTGCCCACAAGTCTGTCCATCTGTGCCCAGGTAGCCATCGTAATCGCCTCCTCGTAAAAATGAATGCGGGGTTGCCCCATTCAACCAGTCAGTGCAAGGCCAACGCCCAAAACACCTTCCGCCAGCCCGTGAAGCTGTGCTTGGGCCTCCCGCGCCAGCCGTTTGCCGTATGCGCCAGCCTGGTTGTGCAGCCAGGTGATGTAGTCGCACAGTGCGGGAATCCCAGCGTCGCGCGCCGCGCCGATCGCCGCCCGGAACTCTGTTTGTAGCAGGGCAAAATAGGGGCGCGCGCCCTGGCCCAGCATCAGCTCTTGCAGCACGGCCCGCCGGTTCTCCTCTCCCCGCTCGGGCGTCTGCGGCAGCGGCGACGCAAAGGCGACGAAGGCGTTGTGTCGGCCGGCATCCAGGTCATGGGGCCAGTCTTGGGCATGATCCAGCAGCACGGCGCCGATCAAGAGGTGATCCAGGGCCTTTTCAAGCCGTGGGATCAACTCCGCACGCTCCGCCAGGAGACAGGCGCCGGCCGCACCGATCTTGAGGGGCGCGCCGCGCTCGCCCAGCCGCTGGAATTCGGCGTCGCCCCAGCGGGAAAAGGGCTGAGTGAACGGCGTGCGGCTGTCGCCGGTCGCCCGCACCCATTGCGTCAGGTCGCGTTCGAAAATAGGCCAGAAAGCCGGCTGCCGGTCGAAAAGCCGGAGATAGCAGCTGATCCAGCGCTGATACAACGTTGTGGACAGGAGCAAAGCCGCCGGTTGCTCGGCGGCGGGCACTTCGGCATCTGCCAGGTCGTCTTGCAAGCGGACAAAGCCCAGGCCGAACACGTTTGCCAGGGCCAGATCGGCGCACTTCTCGGCCGGCAGACCGATGGCCTCCCCGATCCAGCGCGGCAACGACCACTCCAACGTCCAGTTTGGCAGGGAGATGCGCAGCAACAGCGCACGCGCCGCAGGTGCCAGTTGGGGTGCCAGGCTCTCGACGCCCGCAGTGAAGCGTGCCTTAAGGGCGGCAACGTCCGCATCGGCCAAGCGCGGCTGCGCCAAAATCGCCTCCTCCTTGGGAGAAGAACAGGTAGCCTACGGTGATAAATGCTGCGCCATACTGCGCGAATACGATCTTATCACGGCGTGAGAGGTTTTGTCAACCATTTGTCCGATTGTTGTGTGATTGACCGAGCGCGGCGCGGATGCGGATGGCGGGAGAAGCCAATCAAAGAGGCGGGAGGAGCCAGCTTGGCTGGCTCCTCCCGCCTCTTTCGGCGGGTCGTTTGGCCCGGTCTTACTTTAGCGCGGCGCGGATGGCGGGGAGCTGCCCGGCGCTGCCCAGCTTCTCGTTCTTGGCCGCGATGAACTTGGCGTATTCGGCCTGGAAGATCTTGCCCGGATCGCGCAGATCGAACTTTTCCGGGAAGTCGCGGAAAAACTCGCGGTGGACGCGCGTCCAGACGAGACGGCCATCGGTGTCAATGTTGATCTTGGTGACGCCGAGCTCGGCGGCCCGCCGGAACTGGTTGTCGTCCACGCCCTTTGCACCCTTCAGCCGGCCGCCCGCGGCGTTGATCCGCTCGACTTCATCCTGAGGCACTGAGCTGGAGCCATGCATTACCAGCGGGAAGCCGGGCAGCCGCTTCTGAATCTCGGTCAGCACGTCGAAGCGCAATCCCTGGGTGCCGGTGAACTTGAACGCACCGTGGCTGGTGCCGATGGCGCACGCCAGCGAATCGCAGCCGCTGCGGGCCACGAAGTCCTTGGCCTGGTTCGGGTCGGTGAGTTTGGCATCGGCCTCGCTCACGGCCACGTGCTCCTCGACGCCGCCCAACTGGCCCAATTCAGCCTCCACCACGAGGCCGCGGGCGTGCGCGGCTTCCACCACCCGACGGGTGATCTCGATGTTCTTTTCGTAGGGCTCGTGGCTGGCGTCAATCATCACTGAGCTGTAGAAACCGCTCTCGATGCAGTCCATGCAGGACTTCTCATCGCCGTGGTCCAGGTGAACGGCAAACACGGCGTCGGGGAAGATCTGGTCAGCGGCGCGGATCACGGCTTCGATCATGCGCTTGTCGGTGTACGAGCGGGCGCCCTTGCTGATCTGAATGATGAACGGCGCCTGGCTGTCAATGCAGCCTCGGAAGAGGCCCATGCATTGTTCCATGTTGTTAATGTTGTACGCGCCCAGGGCATATTTGCCGTAGGCCAGCTCAAAGAGTTTCTTGGTTGTGACGATCATGGGAGCACCCTCCACGCATAGGAAAGTTGTGCTGATGTGCACGGCGGCAGTATACGTCCGCGACTGCTTTCGGTCAATTCAGCTTCGCTGCTGTGCCTTTCGCACCCGTGCCAGCATCGCTTCGCGGGCGATCTGCCCGCGCCAGGTGTCGCGGATGTAGCCTTGAGGGTCAATCAGCACAGAAACCGGCAGATAGCGCACATCGAAAGCGTTCGCCACGCGGCCGTCCGGGTCGAGGACGAGCGGGAACGAGAGGTGGTTCTGCCGGGCGAAGTCCGCTACCTGCGCGGCGGTCTCCATGTTGTCTACGCCCACCACGGTGAAGCCCTCCCGGTCGCCGTACTCACGGTAAAGCGCTTCGAGGTCGGGCATCTCGGCGCGGCATGGCGGGCACCAGGTGGCCCAGAAGTTCAACAGCACGACCTTGCCGCGCAGATCGGCCAGGCGGATCAGGTCGCCGTCGGGCGTGGCGAGCTCGAAATCCGGGGCGCGGGCCGGCTCACCCAGGGCCGTGGGCTGGGATTGCGCCGCGATCTGCTGCCGGCCCAACCACCAGCGCCACACGCCCAGCGCGAGGGTGAGGAGGCTTAAGACGAGCAGGGTTATCAGGAAGAGCCGGCGCCCACGGTTGGGGTGGGCTGCCGCATCCGCGCGTTTCACACCTGCGCGGCCTCGACGCGGGAGCTGGACGTGACCTCAGCCACGCCGCGCACGGTGGCGATGGCGCCGCAGTAGGTCGTCTCGGAAAGCTCAACCGCGCGTGCCAGCGCCTTGGGGTCCACATCTCCGTAGGCCACGTACTCCAGGTGGATCTTGGTGTATTTCTTCGGGTGCTCGGCCGCGCGTTCGCCGGTGGCGAAGATCTTGAAACCCTGCACCGGCTGGCGTTTCTTCTTCAAGATGCTGATGACATCCATCGCGGTGCAGCCCAGCAATCCCATCAGCAATACTTCCATCGGGCGGGCCGCACTGTCGTGCCCGCCGGCCTCAGCGGCGGAATCCATCACGATGGCGTGGCCGGAATCGCTGGCCGCGACGAACTGCATGTCTTCAACCCAGGTGAGTTGTGCGTTAGCCATCCTAAGCTCCCTCTGTGAGAATCGAGTCATCTGGATCACCAGATGCACTGCGGCGCAGGCGGTTACAGCGGCGCCGCGCTCACCCCAGCAACGCCAACGCCGCATCGGCGATGCGGCGCGCAGCGTCCGGCTGCGCCAGGCCCCGCGCCGCGGCGGACATCTCCGCCAGCACGGTCGAGCCCGGCGCCAGCCAGGCGACGACGCGCGCGGCGATGCGCTCGGGATCGGCTTCGAACACGCCGGCGCCGTGCTCCACGGTCCAGGTGACGTTGCCCTGTTCTTGCCCCGGGATGGCATCGGTGATGATCACCGGCACGCCCAGGCAGGCAGCCTCGGCCAGCGCGCCCGGCCCGGCCTTAGTGATGAACAGGTCGGCGGCGGCCAACCAGTCGGCCATGTTCTCGACGAAACCGAGGGCGGTCACCGGCCCCGGCCATTTTTCCGCGGCCAGCCGGTGTTCTAAGGCCGCGTTGCGGCCCGCGATGATCGCCATTTGGGTGCCCGGACGATATTGGGCCAGGCTGCGGCTGACCGCGCGGGCGATCTGCGGCAGGCGGCCGATCCCGGCGCCTCCGCCCGACATGAGCACCAACGGCTGCTCCGGGGCCAGCCCCAGCAGGGCACGCACCTGCGGCTTCGGCCGGCCCCACGCCTCGCCGAAGGCCTGCCGGATCGGCAGCCCGAGCACGCGCACCCGCTCATCGGGAACACCGCAGGCCAGGGCGCTGCGCCGCGCTGCTTCCGTCGCCACCACGGTCAGGTCGGCGTTTGGCGAGAACCACGCCGCGTGCACCGTGACCGGGTCCGTCACCACCGTGACGAACGGCGCCTGGTCGCCGTTTTTGCGCAGAAGCCAGAGCATGCTGTCAACGTGCAGCGGGTGGACGCTGATCCACAAGTCGGTTGGCCAGCTTTGCAGCGCCGCGGAGACGCGATCCGCCACAAAGGGCAAGACCACGCGTTCGGTCAGGGTGATGCTCCGGCGGGAATCGCTGACGCGGTAGGCCGCGTAGTAGAGCGCCGGCGCCCGGTTCACCAGGGGGGCATAAGCCGCGGAGATGTTGCGGATCGGGAAGGGTGTGTGCTCGTCCATGGGCAGGCAGAGCGTCACTTCCGCCCGCCCGGCCAACGCCTCGGTCAGACTTTGGGCGGCAGCCATGTGGCCGCCGCCGGACCGGGCAGTGAGAATCGAAACTTTGGGCAGAGATTTAACCATAACGATTGCGGTATCTGCGATCACTTAAGCAGTTCAACGGCCAACTGGGCGTAGCCCTCGGCGGCCTGCGCGATATCGGCGAGTTGGATGCGCTCATCCGTCGCATGGGCCAGGCGCTCATCGCCGGGCCCGAACCCCAACGTCGGGATGCCGGCCTCCCCCATCGTGTACGCGCCATCGGTGGAGAACGGCCACACGCCGACGCGCGGGTGCGCGCCGAGGCTGCGTTCCAAGGCGCGAAGGGCGCGACGCACCAGCGGGTCTTTTTCCGACAGCAACCAGGGCGGGAAGTATTTGCGCCCGCGGGCCATGTAGCCGGTGTACGTGGCCGTCTGGTACTCTAACGTGGTGATCTCGCCGCGCACGCCCTCGCGGCGCATAATCTGTTGAACCTCGGCGATGGCACGCGCTTCGGTCTCGCCCAGGGTCAGGCGGCGGTCCAGGATCAAGGTGCAGAGGTCCGGGATCGCGTTCAGGCTGCAGGCGCTGCTGCTGATCTGCGTCACCGCGACGCTGCCCTGGCCCAGGGCGGCGTCTTCCAGGAGCTGCGTTGCCAGCAGATCCAGACCGAAGATCACACGCGCCGCGGCAGAGATGGCGTTGATGCCGCTCGTCGGCATGGACGCATGGCCGGCGCGGCCGGTGATGGACACCTGGAGCTCCACCCGCCCGCGCTGGCCCAGCGCCAGGCCAAGATTGGTCGGCTCGCCCAACACCACGCATTCCGGCTGCAGCCCGCTCTCTTCAAGGAAAGAGCGTATGGCGATGCCCTCGCTCGGCTCCTCCTGCACGACGAAGGCTACGTACAGGTCGCCCGGCAGCCGCACGCCCGCGTTTGCCAGGAGCTTGACGCCATAGATCATCGCGGCCAGCGCCGCCTTCATGTCCACCGCACCGCGGCCGTATAAGGCGCCGCCTTCGATGATCCCGCCGAACGGCTCGTGCAGCCACGCCTCCGGGTCGCCGATATCCACCGTGTCCATGTGCCCGTCGAACAGGATGGCGCGCGGCTGACCCGTTCCATAGCGGCCGATCACGTTTCCGGCGCGGTCGCGCCAGACCTGCGTAAACCCATTGCCGCGCATAGCGTCAACCAGGAGATCCGCGATGGCCCGCTCGTTGCCGGATAGGCTGGGCGTGCGGATCAGCGCCTGGGTCAAGAAGGCCAGTTCCTGGGCATCGTCCGCTGACAGAGAAAGCACGTTGATACCCTCCGCAGTCATCAGGTTTGAGATCAGTATGCGCCCTCGCCGAAGAACAGTTGCGGCACCGTGCGCAGGATGATGCGCAGATCCAGGCCCAGCGACCAGTTCTCGGCATAGTAGATGTCCAACATGACCATCTCGTCGAACGTCAGGTTGCTGCGCCCGCTGACCTGCCACAGGCCGGTGATGCCGGGCTGCACGGCCAGGCGCTTTCGGTGCCACTCCTGGTACTGTGCCACTTCGCTGGCCAGGCCGGGTCGCGGCCCCACGATGCTCATCTCCCCGCGGAGCACGTTCAGAAATTGGGGCAGCTCGTCAATGCTTGTTTTTCGGATGAACCGCCCCACGCGCGTCCGGCGCGGATCGTCTCTGATCTTGAACAGAGGGCCGTCCGCTTCGTTTTGGGCGCGCAAGCGTTCCAGCCGGTCCTCCGCGTCCTGGTACATCGAACGGAACTTGAACACGGTGAACGGTTTGCCGCCCTTGCCGATGCGCTCCTGCCGGAAGAAGGCCGGGCCGGGCGAGTCGAGTTTGATCGCCGGGATCACGATCAGCCAGAGTGGCGCCATGAAGACCATCGCGATGCCTGAGATCACCAGGTCCACGGTGCGTTTCAGCGCCCGGTTGAACCCTCTCAGCACCGACTCCTTGATGCTGATCAGCGGGATGCCGTTGATCGTCTCCACATCCACCCCGCCCAGGCTGAGCTGAAACATGTCGGGCACGACGCGGGCGCGTACGCCTGCCTGCTCGGCCTCCGCAACCAGCCGGAGGGTCCTGCGGTGATATTGCCACGGCAGCGTGATGATCACCTGGCTGATCGCGTGTTCTTTGATCGCTTGCGGGAGATTATCGAGGCTCCCCAGGGCCTTGATCGGCCCGATGTCGCTGTCACTCTTGATCGGATCATCGTCCAGGAAGCCGATGACGCGGTAGCCCAGGTCGGGTTGTGCGATCAGGTTGCGCATCACGGTGCGCCCTACTTCTCCCGCCCCGATGATCAGTACACGATCCACCCCCTGGCCCATCTGGCGCAGCCGCCCCAGGACAAACCAGCGCACCATGCGGGCAATCCCCAGCAGCGCGATGATCACCACGCCGGCATAAATGAAGATCATCCGGGAATAGAAGAGGCGGCGATAGAAGAAGATCAGCACGATCAGGAACACAATCGCGGTCGTGGCCGCATTGACCACCCCATACAGGTCGTCGAAGAGCGGCCGGCCGCGGCGGACGTCGTAGGCGCCCTCCCGGTGGTTCGCGAACAGCACGATGACGAGCAGGATCGCGACCAGCGGCAGATAGACGCGGTAGGGGACATTGTTCGCCGGGTCCACGGACCGGAAGAGCTGGAGATTGTAGCGGAGCCAATAGGCGATCATAAATGCCGCGTTGATCAGGATCACATCCACGATGATAGTGACCCACGGCATCCAACGCCGGACATCTGATTTCATAGCGCACCTCGCGACGTGCGGAGGTTCAACACCTCACGGTAGACCTGGGCCGTCTCGCTGGCGGTTCGACGCCACGAGAATTGCGCGGCCTGGCGCGGGCCGGCTGCTTGCAAGCTCTCGGCCAGGGCGCGGTCCGCCAGGACGCGGGACAACGCGTCGGCCAGCGCGGCCGTGTCTTCCGGGTCCACCAAAACCGCGGCCTCGCCGGCGACCTCGGGCAGTGAGGACGTGCGGGATGTGATTGTCGCCGCGCCGCAGGCCATCGCCTCCAACACCGGCAGGCCGAACCCCTCGAAGAGCGACGGGTACACGAACACGTCCGCTGCCCGATACCACCACGGCAACTCGGCCGCGGGCACGAACCCGGGGAAGACGACCGAATCGGCCAGCCCAAGCTCGGCCACCCGGGCGAAGATCGTTTCGAAGAACCAGCCTTTGCCGCCGGCGAGCACCAACGGAATATCCTGCTGGCTGGCCTGGCGCCACATCGCGTAGGCGTCGAGCAAGCGCACCAGGTTTTTGCGCGGTTCCAACGTGCCCAGATAAAGGATGAAACGGTCGGGCAGCCCGGCGCGCCGCCGGAACTCGGCGACCGCGGCCGGCTCAGCCGGACAGAATGCTTCGGTGACGCCGTTCGGCACAGCGATCACCCGTTCGGCTGGCACGCCGCACAGCGCGATCACATCGCGACGCGTGCTCTCCGAGACCGCGATGACGCGCGCCGCTCGCCGGGTGGACAGCCGGGTGAACAGGCGCAGATAGGTCCGATTGCCCCGGTGGAACGCCTGCGGGAAGCGCAGGAAGGCCAGATCGTGCACGGTGATGACGGTCGGACACTGCGCGGCCAGCGGCCCGGCAAACGCCAGGCCGTGCAGCACGCTGAGCCGTTGCGACTCGAGCGCCAGCCGCGTCTGCTCCCAGGCGATGCGGCGCCACGGGGAACGTGTGTCCCACCGCGAGCGCCGGACAGTCAATCCATCCACGGGCGCGAATCCCGGCTCGTGGAGATAGGCGACATAATCCAAGCCGCGATCCGCCTCCGGCAGGTGGCGCAGCAGCTGATAGATGTAGCCGTTGATTCCGGCGCCGCGATAGGAAAGCGTGAGTGAAAGCAAATGCGCGTTCAGTCCAACGCGCGATTCGGGTGGCATAGGCACACTAACATTATAGCACAATGATACGCGCGTCAACTGCGACCACGCCCTGACCTGCCGGCAGCACCAGCAGCGGGTTGAGATCCAGCTCGGCGATCTCCGGGTTGTCGGCGGCAAGCTGGCCCACGCGGACGATGGCGCGCACCAGCGCCGCGCGATCCGCCGCGGGCAAGCCGCGCACGCCGGCAAGCAGCCTGGCGGAGCGCACCTCCTCCAGCATTTCCCAGGCGTCGCGCTCGGTCAGCGGCGCGAGCCGGAAGCTGACGTCGGCCAGCGCCTCGACGTAGACGCCGCCCAGGCCGAACATCAGCAGCGGGCCGAAGGTCGGGTCGCGTTTGACGCCGACGATGACCTCCTGGCCGCCGGTGATCATCTGCTGCACCTGCACGCCGGTGAGCCGCGCCGCCGGCTGGGCGGCCCGAGCGCGGGCGAGGATTGTCTCGAACCCGGCGTGCGCGGCGGCCTCATCCTGAACGTTGACCAGCACCCCGCCGACGTCGGTCTTGTGCAGGATATCGGGGCTGGCGAGCTTCAGCACCACTGGGAAGCCGATCTCATGTGCGAGCGCCGCGGCCTCGTCCGTGGTAGTCGCCAGCCGGTCGGCCGGCGTCGGGATGCCATACGCCGTCAAGAGCGCCCGCGCCTCGTCCGCACTCAGCGCCCGCTGGCCCGCCGCCCTTGCCGCCTGAATGGCTTCCCGCGGAGCCTGTCTCGCCTGACTGGTGTCTGGCTGCGGTTCTGAGGCTGAAAGGCCCTGCTCCCCTGTTCCCCGGCTCCCCGGTCCTTCCGCCTTCCCGTCCCGCGCCACCCAGCGCGCACGCTGCCACAGGGCGCCGAACGCTGCGATCGCATCCTCTGGAAACGTGTACGCGGGGATGCGCGCTGTGTGGGCGGCCTTGTACGCCTCAGTCAGGCTGATCTCGCCCATCAGACAAGCCAGGACGGGTTTGGGCGGCTCCCCTTGCGCCGCGGCGGCCGCGCCGAACGCCTCGACCACGGCCACCGAGTTCACCAACGCTTGCGGCACCAGGATCGCCAGCACGCCATCGCAGCCGGGATCGGCCAGCACTGCGTCCAGCGCCCGGCGATAGCCGGCCTCGTCGGCGCCGCCTAACAGATCCACGGGGCCGGCGACCTGGGCATCGGGGACCAGGAAGCTGCGCAGATGGGTCTGGGTGGCGGGTTCGGTGCGCGCCAGGCGCAGCCCGGCGCTTTCCAGCGCGTCCGCGGCCAGCGCCGCCGGGCCGCCGGCATTGGTGACGATGGCGATGCGGCTGCCGGCCGGTAAGGGTTGATAGGCCAGCGCCAGTGCGGCGTTGAACAAAGCCTGGACGCTCTCAACCTCGACCGCGCCGGTCTGCTTGCACGCCGCGCGGAAGGCCGCATGGACGCCGGCCAGCGCGCCGGTGTGGGAGGCGGTGGCCGCCTGGCCGCCCGCAGTGCGGCCGCTCTTCAGCGCCAGCACCGGTTTGGCCGCGGCCGCGGTACGTAGCGCCTCCACGAAGGCCGGCCCGCCCTTGACGTCTTCCAGGTACAGCGTAATGACTTTGCTGGACTCGTCGGCGGCGAGGAACGGGATGACATCGGTCTCATTGACATCCGCTTCGTTGCCGACGCTGAGAAAGCGACTGAATCCGATGCCGCGCCCCATTGTCCAGTCAATAATGCCACCGCACAGCGCGCCCGATTGTGATAGAAACGCGATGTGCCCCTGGGGCGGCATCCCCTTGACGAACGTCGTGTTGAGCGGGGTGTGCGTATCAATCACGCCGATCCCGTTTGGCCCCATGATGCGCACGCCCCACCGCCGGGCGATCTCCACCATCTCCTGCTCGCGCGCCGCGCCTTCCGGCCCCACCTCACGGAAGCCGCCGGAGATGACCACGGCCGCCTTGATCCCGCGGCGGCCGCACGCCTCGATCGCGATGGCAACCATGCTTGCCGGGATGACCAGGACGGCCAGCTCGACCGGATCGGGCACCGCGGCGATATCCGGGTAGCATTTTCGGCCCAGGATTTCATCGGCTTTCGGGTTGACCGGGTAGATGGGACCAGGGTAGCCGCGCTCAGGATCGGTCAGGTTGCGGATGACGCCGTAGCTTAGCTTGGACGGATCACGGCTGGCGCCGATCACGGCGACACCGTTCGGCGCGAAGAACGGCGCCAGGGATGCGGAACGAGGGGGGAGAACAGACATGAGCAACTCCATTGTTGGTCTGGATTGGGTGCGCCCCAAACGGATTCGAGGGGCGAGCATCTTCAGATGCGGTTCTCGCTCAAAACCGTTCGCACCTGGGGATGTTTACGTCGCCCCACAATCGGCTACAGCAAGGCACGGGTCACATCGGGCGCGTTGGTGATGATCGCATCCACGCCCAGGCCGATCATCCGGCGCAGCTCAGCCTCGTCGTCAACCGTCCACACGCGAACCGGCATGCCGAGCTTCTGCGCTCGCGCCATGTAGGCCGCGTCTGTCATCTCTGCGTCGGGATGCAGGCTATCGGCGCGGCTGTAGCGCCGCGTCACGCCCAGGCGCATCCAGGTGGGCAGATCGTGCGCCAGCAACAGCGCACACTCGATTTCGGGGCCGGCTTGCTTGGCCTGCCGCAGGGCGAACGGGTTGAATGAGCTGATGACAACCTGCTGCGCCATCCCGCGCGCCCGGACGAGCGCAACGACATCGGCGCCGAGCTCGGACTTGAGACCATCGAGAGCTTTGAGCTCGATATTGACCAAGAGCCGGCCGTTGGTTACGTCCAGGACTTCATCCAGGGTGGGGATGCGCGTGCCGGCGAACTGGGGGTCGAACCAACTCCCGGCGTCGAGTTCTCTCAACTCAGCCCTCGTGTGCGCGGAGACCCGGCCCGCGCCGTCGGTGGTCTTCTCCAGCGTCGGATTGTGGATGACCATCAACACGCCGTCCGAGCTGTACTGTACATCCAGTTCGATGCCGTCGGCGCCCAGCCGGATGGCGGCCTCGAACGCGGGCAGGGTGTTCTCCGGCGCCGCGCGGCAGGCCCCGCGATGCGCGAAGATCAAAGGGCGATGGACGTCCGGTCGTTGCATAATCACCTCAGCGATATTTGTGGGCGTACTCCACCAGCTTTTGGCCGTCCCAAAGGTCAATCGGCTTGCCGGCGGCCCATTCACGCGCCTGGCGGGAGATGGCGCCGGTTGTCGCCAACCAGGCGTAATCCGCGCGCTCGCCGGTCAGTGTGCCGTAGAGGTCGCGCACGATCGGCTCGCCCACCGTGCCGCGGTAGCGTTTGCACTGCACCAGGCCGTAGGATATCTGCGACGAGTAGACTTGCAGATCAATGCCGTGGTCGGCGACATCCTGGGTGTTTTTCACCTGGTAGCCGTTGAGCTGAAACAACATGCCGACCCAGGTTTCGAATTCGCTCGGATCCAGCGCAAGCATCTGCGCGACGGTTTGGATGCGGGTGAACCGGTCACGGAGCGACTGCTGGCCCGCGTCGCGCTGCGCTAACAGCACCGGACCCGCCAGCACCAGCGCGTGAATCGCCGCCAGCACGATGGGCAGCCACCATGGCAGCCACAGGAGCCGGCCCGCCCCGATCCGCAGCGCGATGAGCGCCGGCCAGATGATGATCCAGGCCACGCCGGCGATCAGCCAGGGCCATGGCGTCTCACCCGGCCCCACCATTTCCTTGCCGGCCAGGCCGCGCGCCAGGCCGCGCACGATCCCCTTGCGCTCCAGCTCGACGCGGGCGCGGGCAACTTCGGCCGGGCTGGGCATCCATTCGGGCTCGCCGTAAACGGTTTGGTCGGTGGTCGGAGAGAGCAACGAAAGTAGTGCGATCATGCCGGCTCTGTTTCCGCGGGTGATGCAGCGCAAGCGCCGGTTCTGAACCAGTGCCGCGCAGCCAGCAAGGTCAAGGCGTCAACTTGTTGGCCCAATCCGGTCAGTGAGCCGGCCAGCGGTTGCAAGCGGGCCTGGATCAGCGCGCGTTTGGCCGCGCCGTCGGGCACGAAGGCGGCGGCCGCTTCGATCCCATCCCAGGCCTGCTCGAAATCGGCCAGCCAGAGCAGCGCGAGGCGGTATTCGTCCGGCGACAGCACAAGGGGCAGGCCGGCGGGCGTTTCGACCGTGATTTGGGTGGATTCAGGCGTCATTTTTGTAGCTCATAGCGCGTCACCGACACCCGTTCGAAGTCGGCGTGGTCGCCGGGCGTGCCGTGCGCAGCCAGCCAACTCTCGGTCAGGCCGCGTTCGTCCCACATGGCCGTCTCGGATGCGATCAGCCACGCCGCGTGGGCGCCTGCGGCGCCAAGCGTCATGCGCGTCTCCGCTTCGGTCTCGCTCATTCCGGCGTTGGTGTACAGGCCATCCAGGCCGCGGAACGCCGGATCTTCCGGATCGTGCCCGGCGCTGGCATAGTAGGCGAAAGTATAGCGTATATACGGAATTTGGTAAATCAGCAGATCATCGCTGCGCCGGTGTTCGAGCACGAAGCGGGCGGCGGCGCGGAAGTCCGACTTGATCGGCCGGGCTGTCTGGGCCCCGAGGCTGACCGTGTTGAGCGCCAGCAGCGCGGCCAGGGTCGCGAGGCCGAGCGGACGCCAAACGCGGGCCAACGCAACTGTCCCCAGGCTCGTCAGCGCCACGAACGCGGGCAATGTCCAGATGAGATAGCGCACGGTGAAGACCGGCACGCGCAGCGAAATGACATACACCGCCAGCGGCGGCAGGAGAAGCCAGACCAGCAGCAGGTAGATCGCCCTATCGCCTGATCCCGGCCGGTTTTTGTCCGCCGTGGCGCCGCGGCCGGCTTGAAAAACGAACCCGAGCAATACGCCCGCGATCAACGCTAGCAGATACGGCAGCAGCGTCCACACCTGCTCGATCTGTAGGACGCCGCGGCTGAGGCCGCCGAGGAGCGCCGCCCAGAGGTCTTCGAATGCGACAGCGGGATGGCCGGTATCCCAGCCGGCCGCGCGCCACATGTTGGCCTGCCACCAGAACAGCGGCAGGTAAGGCGCGACCAGCGCGGCGAGATAGGCGGCCGCAACAACCGGCCGGCGGGGGCGGCGCTGCGGGTTCCCCGGCAGGAGCAACAACCAGAGGAGCTGCACGGGCACGATCAATACGGCCAGGAGGTGGGTGTAGAAGCCCAGCGTGGTAGTGACATAAAGCAGCAGCCAGCGCCACCATCCCCCGCGCCGGGCGGCCGTCAGCGTCGCCAGCAGCGAAGCCGGCGCCAAAACGGTCAGCGCCGCATACATCTTCGCCTCCTGGCCGTACCAGACGGCCAGCGGCGCGGTCGCCAGGAGCAGGGCTGCGCAGTGGGCAGCGATACGATTTCCGGTGAGGCGCCACACGAGGACGGAGAGAATTGGCACGGCCAGGGCTGCAGCCGCCGCAGCCGGGAAGCGGAGGGCGAACTCGCTGGCGCCGGTTGCAGCCAGCCAGGGCCTCAACATCAGGAAGAAGAGCGGGCCGTTCTGGCCAGGATCGCGGAACATGCGCAGCAGGTTCATCAGCGGGCCGCTGGCGAACCGAAGCGTGTCCACTTCATCGCGCCACAGGCTTTGCCCGGTCAGCCCGAAGGTGCAGAGGGCAAACGCCAACCCGGTCAGGATCAGCAGCGGCGGGGCGGCGCGGCGGCGGGCCATCCCAACATGCTCCGGGCTATCGCCTGCGGCTGCGCCGGGCCAACCACACGGCCGCCAGCGCGAGCAGCGCGACAACAATGAAACCGCAGCAGAGCCAGAAGTAGCCCAGCGCGACGATCGCGTTGTCAATCAGTTGCGCCGCTCCAGGGACCGGCTGGACGGCGGGTGTGGCGGTTGGCTCAGGCGCTTGGGCCGGCCCGACCAGCGGCGCGCCCCCCGGCTGTGACAGCGCCGGCCGGCCCTGGATCAGATCGCTCGGGTTGACCAGCGTGGGCGCGGGCAGGAAGCCGGGTGCGGTCGCAGCGGGGGCGCCCGGGCCGGCGGCCATTTGAGTCGGCGTCAGCGTGACCTCCATACCAGGGTTGGTCAGATCGGGGGTCGGGGTGCTGGTTTCAGTGGCGCCCGGTTCAAGCGGCGATTGAAATGTCCCGCGCGCCGTCGCCTGGCCGGCCATGGTCCAGGTCAGGACGATGGCGAGCCCCGCGACGATGATCAGGCTGGAGATGTGTGGTCGGGTGCGCAAAATAACGCAAAGCCCTTCAGAGTTAGAATGTGCGCCGATTATAGCATGCAGGCCGCGCAAGACCCAAGCGTACGGTACGGCGAACGCACCAGGAATTCTCAACGTATCCGGGATCGAGAGGTAGATGTTTGGCTAGATAGGGCGGACGGCGGCCACATCGCCGCTCCACAGAATGTGTTCGCCGCCGGCGGGATCGCGGACGATCAGCGCACCTTCCGGGGTGACGCCGGCCGCAACGCCGGTCAAGACGCCGGCGGCGGTGGTGACTGTCACCTGTTGCCCCAGGGTGCCGAGCCGGGCTGCCCAGTCCGCGTGCGGCGATTCGCCGGCCAGCGCCCGATCATACCGGGCCTCGCAGCGCGCCAGGATCGCGGCCAGCAGCGCGATCCGATCCACCGCGCGGCCGAGGGCCATGGAGAGGCTGGTCGCGGAGCTCGCAAGGTCAAGCCACGGACCGTTGCCGATTGACCCTGGCGCATCCTCTATCGCCCACCGGCTATCATCAAAATCTACATTCACGTTCACTCCCAGCCCCAGCACCGCGTAGACGATCCGCTCGCCGTCCAGGCGCAGTTCGGTCAGCATGCCGCCGAGCTTGCGGTCACCCAGCAGCAGGTCGTTGGGCCACTTCAACGCAGGACGCAGCCCGGTGACGGCCGTGATGCCTTCGACAGCGGCCAGCCCCAGGCACATGGTCAACTGGCCGGCCGCATGGGCGGGCAGCATGGGCCGCAGGAGGAGGGAGAATAACAGGCTGCTGCCGGCCGGGGCCCACCAGCGACGGTTATGCCGCCCGCGGCCGGCGGTCTGCTCGTCCGCCACCACCAGCAGACCGTCGGCCGCACCGGCCGCAGCCTCGGCGTGCGCCGCATCGTTGGTCGAGCCAATGGTGGGAAAACAGCGCACGGAACGGCCCAGGCGACGGGTGCTGAGTGCAGCGGCGATGGCGACCCCAGAAAGCTGGTCCATAGCAGGCTCCTCTGAAAGCTGTCGTTCGGATTATACGTCTTTGACGCATCGCCGCACAACTGCTAAACTAGCGGCGCTGACAAACCTCATACCACGCACAATGGAGCGCGCGATGCAACAGATGTGGACCCCCTGGCGGATGGCGTACATCCGGCGCGAAAAGCGCCCCGGCTGCATCTTCTGCGAGATGCTCGAAGCAGAGGATGATCGCACGCAGCTCATCCTGCACCGGAGCAACTTTGCTTTCCTGGTGCTGAATAAGTATCCCTACAACAACGGCCATATGATGGCGGTGCCTTACCGTCATGTGGACGCTTTCGACGCGTTGACGCCTGATGAACTTGCGGATATGAACGCGCTTGTGTCGCTCGGCATCCGCGCCTTGCGACGCACAGCCAACCCACACGGCTTTAACCTCGGCATCAACATCGGCAAAGTCGCGGGCGCCGGCGTGCTGGACCATCTCCACACGCATATCGTCCCCCGGTGGGAGGGCGATGCGAACTTCATGCCCGTATTGGCCGACGTCCGGCTGATCCCGCAGGATTTGAACGAGACCTATGACGAGTTGAAGGCGGCGGTGGAGGAGATTCTGCGGGGAGCGTGAGGCGGGGAGCGTGGAGCGGAGAGCGGGGAGCGTGGTGTGATGCGTTGGTAACGATTCAGCGGTTGCGGAGCAGCCTGAATCAAGCCTGAATCGCTGCGATATTTGTAGGTACTTTTATGCTCACCATCGCGGTCGGCGGCGAACCGCTCCACTATCAGTTTCATGCCGCGCCGCCGTCAGCGGGGCCGCCGCTCCTGCTTGTCCACGGTGCGGGCGGGAACCTGATGCACTGGCCCGGCGACTTGCGGCGGCTGCCGGGGCACGCGGTCTACGCGCTCGATCTGCCGGGGCACGGCAAGTCGGGCGGCGCCGGGCGGACGGCGATCGGCGCGTACGCGGAGGTTGTGCGGGGGTTCGCCGAAGGGCTGGGGCTGCCGCGCTTCGTGCTGGCCGGCCACTCGATGGGCGGTGCGATCGCCCTGGAATTTGCGCTCCGCTGCCCCGACCATCTGGCCGGCTTGATCCTCGCGAGCACAGGCGCACGGCTGCGGGTTGCGCCGCAAGTCATGACCGGCATCCTGGACGATTTCCCCGGCACCACTGAGCTGTTGGCGCGGTGGACGCACGGCGAGCACGTGGATCCGGCCCTGCTCCGCCTCTACGCGCAGCGGCTGCGCGAGGTGGCTCCCCAGGTGATCCACGGCGACTTCCTCGCCTGCGACGCGTTCGACCGCCGCGCCGACGTGGGCCCAATAACGACCCCGACCCTGATCGTGTGCGGAGACGCCGATCGAATGACCCCGGTCAAGTACAGCCAATCCCTGCATCAAAACATCGCCGGCTCGCAGCTCGTGATTGTGCCGGCCGCGGGGCACATGGTCATGCTGGAGCAGCCGGGCGCGGTGGCGAAGGCCGTTGAGCGCTTTCTCGCAGCTTTGTCTCCATTTTCCTGATTGTGCAGGTCAAATGAGTGTCTCGCCGGCCGGCGCACTTCCGGCCAGCATCTCGGCCAACACCCCCACCGCCGCCTGCGCCGCGCGGCCGCGGTGGCTGATGCGGTTCTTAACCTCCGGCGGAAGCTGCGCCATCGTCAGACTGTGCTCCGGGAGGTAGAACACCGGGTCATAGCCGAAACCGTTGCTTCCTGCCGGCCCGAACGCGATGATTCCTTCGCATACGCCGTCCGCCGTGCGGACAGCTCCTGCCCATGTGCCAGGCACTTCCGAAGTGCCGGGCACATTCACGTCAGGGATCGCGATCGCCACCGTGCAGCGGAAGCGGGCGGTCCGCTGCGCCCACGGCACGCCGGTCAGCGCGTCCAGCAGTTTGCGGTAACGGTCGGCATCCGATGCGCCCGGTCCGGCGTAGCGCGCCGAATAGACGCCCGGCGCGCCGTCCAGGGCATCCACCGTCAGCCCGGAATCGTCGGCCCAGGTCCATAACCCGGTGATCCGGGCATAAGTTGTCGCTTTGAGGATCGCGTTTTCAGCGAATGTGTCCCCGGTTTCATCCACTTCCAGCGTGACCCCCTCGGCGTCCAGGTATGTCACTTCTAACGGCAGTCCGGACAGAAGCTCGCGATACTCGCGCACCTTGCCCGGATTGTGTGTCGCCACCAGCAGTTTGCGTGTCATGAGTTGGATTCCTGTTTCTGGTAGATTGGTAGACCGGTAACTGGTGGATTGGGCTGTCGGCCGGCCTCTTTCTCAGCTCCATCCCCGCGTCTCCGCGTCACCCCGTCCGCGTGTCCCCGTGTCTCCGCGTCACCCCGTCCGTTTTGCCAGCCCGCGGTCTTCGATGTTATCATACAGGCTGTATCCGTAGCAAAGACGGAGGGTTATCATGGGCGTGCACCATCCCTTACGGGTTTTTTCCGGGTCGGCGAATTGTCCGCTGGCCGAAGCCGTAGTTGAGACCCTGGACACGCTGCCGGAGCGGGTTGAATACATGGCGAAGCACGACCTCCCGCTCGATCACGTGGCGCTTGGGCAGTGCAAAACAACCTTTCTGAAAGACAGCGAAATCCATGTGATGATCAACGAGGTCGTGCGCGATCAGGATGTCTTCATCATCCAACCCTGTTCGGCACCGGTGAACGATCACTTGATGGAGCTGTTGTTGTACATTGACGCCTTCCGTCGCGCGTCGGCGCACGAGATCACGGCGGTCGTGCCATACTATCCTTACGGGCGCCAAGAACGCATGGCGCACGGCCGGGAGGCGATCAGCGCCAAGGTGGTGGCGCGGATGCTGGAGGCGATGGGCGTCAGCCGAGTGGTGTGGTTCGATGTACACGCTCCCGCCACGCAGGGCTTTTTCGATGTGCCGGTGGATCCGTTGTCCGCCCTCCCGGTGTTGTCCGACTACTTTCGCAAGCCCGAATTTCACGACGCAGCGATCGTCTCGCCGGACGTGGGGCGCGCCAAGTTCGCGGGGCGCTACGCTGAAATCCTGGGGTTGCCGTTGGTGGTGATGCACAAGCGCCGCGAGAGCTTCGACAAGGCGGATGTCACACACATCGTTGGCGATATCGTGGGGAAGATCCCCATCATCATTGACGACGTGATCGCGGGCGGCAGCGTCCTGGACGAGGTGGATAAGCTGGTCGAAGCGGGGGCGCGGCCCGAAGTCTATCTGGCGATCACGCACGGCGTCCTCTTGCCCACGGCGCTGGATCGGCTGGATAAGAACGACAAGATCAAGCAGTTGGTCATCACCGACACCGTTGCGCAGCCGGAGGCGGTGTTGGGGCATCCGAAGATCAAGGTGCTATCGGTGGCAACGCTGCTCTCGCAGATTATCTGGCGCATCCACGCCGGGCAATCCATCGGCGATTTGATCGAGAAGGCGTGAGATGTTGAGCTGGCTGACGATCAATGCGGGTGTCGCTGTGCTGGCGCTGACGGCCGTGGCGCTGCTTCTGGTCGGCGCGGTGATTTGGCTTGCCCTGCGCCTACGCCGGGCTGAGGCGCAGTATCGCACCTTGACCGCCGGAACCAACGGCGGGAATCTGGAGGCCGTGCTGGCGGATCACGTGGCGACGGTGCGCGCGGCCACCGACCGCGTGCACGAACTCGACAGCCTGGCCCGGCGGCTGGAGCGCGCCAGCCGCAGCCACCTGCAGCGTGTGGGGTTCCTGCGCTTTAATCCCTTTCGTGACGCCGGCGGTGATCAAAGCTTCGCCGTCGCCTTAACCGACCAGGATGGCAACGGCGTGGTGATCAGCAGCCTGCACAGCCGGGACGTGACACGCGTCTATGGCAAGCCGCTGGTCGCCTGGGAGTCGGCCTACCCGCTGACTGAGGAAGAACAACAGGCCATCAAAAAGGCGAGAAACGAGTGACGCGCGGGCCGAGATCAGAGGTCAGAGATTCTGCTGACTCCTGGCTCCTGACCCTTTGACTATTCGCCAGTATATTTCCGAATTCACCCCCAAGAGAGAAGACCTATGGCATTTCGACGCGATTCTCGGCCAGCGCCCGATCAAATTGAAGCGGTGATCGGCCAGCGGGCAACGTTTGACGGTAAGCTGCGCTGTGATGGCAGCGTGCGCATTGATGGCACGGTGGAAAGCGGCGCGATCGAGACGCTGGGCAACGTGCTCATCACAGAGACAGCGCGCGTGATGTCCGATATCAAGGCCAAGAGCGTTTCGGTGGCGGGCGCCTTCAAGGGAACGATCCAGGCTGATCGCGTCGAACTTCTTGAAGGCGGGCGGCTGTGGGGCACCATCATCGTGAAGTCATTTCTGCTGGACGAGGGTGCGCACTTCGACGGCAAGCTGGTGATGGTGGGCGCCGAACCCGACGCGGCGTTGCTGCCCCCGCAGCCGGCAGCCAGCCAGCCGATTCCAGTGCAAGACACCGGCGCTGCGCCCAAAGACCTGAAATAACACAGCGGCAAAATCAAAAAGGGGCTACCCATGGATCCATCCACGGGCAACCCCTTTTTTGATTTCTGAATGTCGCGTCAACCGTGCAAGAGCGCCACGCGCACCTGCGGTTTCTCGGTGTACCAGAGCATGAAGGCCGAGAGACCCATCGCAACGAAGGTGAGAATCAGATAGGACCAGTTGACGAGCGTATTCTGTCCGCTGATCACCGACGCATTGGGCCACAGCATCATCAGCCGGCTGATGATATTGAACCCTTGAGCGAAGCCAAGCAGATACCACGGCCCAGGCAGCGGCGATCGCCGCACGATAAGCTGAAAATCCGCGATCAGCACCATCACGGCTAGCAAGACCGGCAACCACCACACCTGGCTGGATGGCGAGAAGAATTTGAGCGGAAACAGCACGAGCGGGACGATCTGCAAGAGCAGGATCGCGATGACAAGAGCGGGGCTAAAAATGGAATTGCGTCGCATAGGATAAATGCTCCTTAGGCCGGCCCTGGGCGGGCCAGATGTCACGCAGATTATAGGGGTGAGCCGACCGTCTGTCAAGCTGCTTGACATTTGTAGGATACTCCTTGTATAATCCCGTCCGCGCTGGTCAGTGCCTCGACCGGCCCCTCTTCTGGCCTCGTGGTATCGTCGAACCGGATTGTTTTTTGGCGGTGTCGGCTTAGTGCCATCAGCGTAGATGCGCCAAGACGATCGGCAAGATGGCTCCCTGGATGTACACAAGGAGGTGGTCGCATCCGATGGGTATTTTTGGTGTTAAGTCGGTGACGAGGCGTCACAGGCTTTCACATGTATGATGATTGTCATACAGCGGTTTTCAATCCCATTTTTACCAGGAGGAGAACTTCCATGCGTGTCTTTCGAGTCTTCAGTCTGCTGTTGGTTCTGACCATGCTCCTGTCCGCTTGTGCCGGTGCGGCCGGCGGCGGCGAGATCAAGGTTGCCGTGCTGGCCCCGCTTTCGGGCCCCGTGCCTACCTTCGGCGTTATGACCCGCGATGGCGCTTTGCTGGCCATTGACGAGTGGAATGCCAAGGGCGGTGTCTTGGGCAAGAAGATCGTCCCGGTCGTCGAGGACAGCCAGTGCACCCCTGACCCGGCCGTGAACGCGGCGAACAAGGTCATTGACCAGGACAAGGTCGGCTTCATCGTCGGTGAGGTCTGCTCCAAGGCCTCGATCCCCATCAGCGAAATCGCGAACGCCAAGAAGGTCATCCAGATCAGCCCGACCTCCACCAACACGGGTGTCACGGTGGATAAGGATGGCAAAACCAAGGATTACATCTTCCGGGCGTGTTTCATTGACCCGTTCCAGGGCAAGGTTGGCGCCAAGTTCGCCATCGAGAACCTGAAGGCCAAGACTGCCTTCATCATGCTGGATCAGGCCAACGACTACGTCAAGGGCCTGGCCGAAGCCTTCGAAGCGTCGTTCACTGCGGCGGGCGGCCAGATCGTCGGCAAGGAAAGCTACACCTCCACGGACACCGACTTCTCCGCCATCCTGGCGAAGGTTGCTGAGGCCAAGCCGGACGTCGTGTACCTGCCCGATTACTACAACATTGTCAACCTGGCCATGAAGCAGGCCAAGGAAAAGGGCATCACCGCGCCGTTCATGGGTGGCGATGGCTGGGATTCCTCGGACCTGGATGTCAAGGCTGCGGCCGGTGGTTACTTCACTAACCACTACTCGAAGGATTCCACGGCGCCTGAGGCGGTTGCCTTCCTGAAGAACTTCGGCGCGAAGTACAAGGATGACAAGGGCGAGGCGAAGGTTCCGGATGCGTTGGCGGCGCTGGCCTACGACGCGACCAACATCCTGCTGCAGTCCATCAAGGAAGCCAACAGCGCCGATCCGACCAAGGTGAAAGACGCGATGGCGAAGATCACGTTCACCGGTGTGTCCGGCAAGATCACCTACGATGCGCAGCACAACCCGGTGAAGGCCGCCACCATCCTGGCGGTGACGCCCGATGGCGTCAAGTTCGATTCCATCGTGAACCCCTAAGGTGCATCGTTCGTAGTAACGTCTTCAGTCGTTCGTTTCAGTCTGATGACGACTAAAGTCGTCGCTGCGAACCCACCAGAGACGGGAGGGCGATCACGGTCGCCCTCCCGAACTTTCTTTCGGCTTTCGTGATTGGTGTCCCTTCCATACCGGCGCCGATCACCTGGACAAACGGAGGTGACTCACCGATGCAACAGGTGATGCCTGCCAAACCCTCATCCACAGCCGCGCGGCGACCCGGCGCCCGGCTGACATGGATCGGCCAGGGCTTTCTGTTGTTCCTGGCCGCACTGGTCCTCTACATCCTGGTCAGGAACCTTGTCAAAAACCCGCTCCTCTTCGCCCAGATCGTCTTGAGCGGCCTGCAGCTTGGTTTTGTTTACGCGATGATCGCCCTGGGCTACACGATGGTGTACGGCATCGTCAAGCTTATCAACTTTGCACACGGCGATGTCTTCATGGTGGGCGCGTTCGTCAGCTATTATGCCGTATCCCGCTTTTCGCTGCACCTGTGGCCATCGGCGGTGTTTCCGACCATCTCGACTGGACTATCAACGCTCATCGGTACGCTGACTGTTCTGCTGCTCTCCATGGTGGTGTGCGCCACGTTGGCCGTCACCATTGAGCGAGTGGCATACAAGCCGCTGCGTGACGCGCCGCGCATCGCGGCCCTGATCACCGCGATCGGCGTATCGTTCTTCCTGGAATATTTCGGGGCGCTCAACTTCGTCTTCTCGCCCCGTTTCATCCCCTACCAGCGGCCGTTTGATGTGGTTACATGGACCCTGGGCGCCTCCGGCATCCAGCGCCTGCAGCCCGGCCAGGAAGCAGCCGCCGGGGTAGTGACGGTCTCGAACATCTTCCTGATCATCGTCGTGGCTTCGATCGCGGTGCAGTTGCTGCTGCAGTTCCTGGTGCGGCGGACGAAAATGGGCAAGGCCATGCGCGCTGCCTCTTTCGATAAGCCGACCGCCCGCCTGATGGGTATCAACGTGGATGGTGTAATCTCGTTCACCTTCGCGGTGGGCGCCGCATTTGCCGGCCTGGGCGGCGTGCTGTATGCCGTGGCCTACCCATCCATCTCCTCCCAACTGGGCATCTTACCCGGCCTCAAGGCGTTTGTTGCGGCGGTGCTCGGCGGCATCGGCAGCATCCCGGGCGCGTTCGTCGGGGCCTTGATTATGGGCCAGGCCGAGGCGATGACGATGGGCTTCATCTCGACCCCCATGCGTGATGCGATTGCTTTCACGGTGCTGATCGTAGTCTTGCTGGTGCGTCCCACCGGCATCTTCGGCGAGCCGGCCGGTGAGAAGGCGTAAGGGGGCAAACGATGAGCATATTCGATCTCCTCGGCTCGGTTGTCAAGATCGTCGCCATTCTGGCTTATGTGTATGGCCTGCTGTGGGTGCTGGGGCATAAGAACAAGTGGGTGAAGATCGGCGGGATCATCCTGGCTTTCGCCATCATCCAACTGGCGCTCACAGACTTCGGCGGTTTCCGGGTCCTCAACGACTTCGACAGGGGGCTGCTCTTTCAATCGTGCGCGATCACGATGGTGGCGCTGGGCCTGAACCTGATCTACGGCTTCAACGGGCAGTTCAGCCTGGCGCAGTGGGGCTTCTACGGCATCGGCGCTTACGTGGCCGCGGATGTGACCTATCGGTGGGTCAACGGCGATGCGCGCGGCCTCCTGGTGGCCGGCATCGGCGTGGCCCTCGGCGGCCTGATGATCTGGCTGGTGGGCCGGTTGATCGGGCGCTACAAGGGGATGCCGGTGTTGTCCCAGTTCACACTGTACCTCATTGGCACCGTGGCGGCGGGCGCGGTGGCGGCGCTGATCGGCAATGCCCTGAACCCCGCGCTGGCGCCGCTGCTCGGCACCTCGGCCGCGCCGGGGCCGCTGGCGGGCGCGGTGGGTCAGCAGGTTGTCTTCTTCCTCTCTGTCGTGATCGCGGGCGCGTTTGCGGCCGAGGCCGCGTTCCTGTTCGGCCTGCCGGTGCTGACGTTGGGCTCCGATTACTTCGGCATCGCGACCCTGGGCTTCTCCATCGTCGTACAGACCCTGATGATCAACTCCGATACGATTCTGCCGTTCCCCGAGATGAAGGGTGGCCGCGGCATGATCGGCATCCCGAAGCTGACCACTTGGTTCTGGGCGTTTATCTTCCTGTTGGCGGTTATCATCATCATGCGCAACCTGATCTACTCCAGCACGGGCCGGGCGATCATGTCGGTGCGCGAGGATGAGACCGCGGCCAAGGCGATGGGGATCAATGTCGCCAACTACAAGCTGCTGGCGTTTGTGATGGGCAGCCTGTTCGCCGGCCTGGGTGGCGGCATCTACGCCCATTACATCGGCTTCCTCAGCCCCGGCACCTTCAGCTTCTTGATCGGCTTCAACCCGTTGATTATCATCGTGTTCGGCGGGTTGGGCAGCATGACCGGCACGATCGCTGCTTCGTTCGGCTGGATGTTCTTCCTGGAGGGCCTGCTGCGCGTGATCCTGGGGCAGATGGGGACCGAGGCCCCCACCTGGCGGTATGTGCTGTACCCTGTCACGCTGCTGCTGTTGATGCTGCTGCGGCCGCAAGGTCTGTTGGGCACCACCGAGTGGAACTTCTTGAAGAAGCCGTTCTACGCGCTCCGCGAGCGCGATGCTGAACAGGCCGCCGCGCCGGCCTCATCGGCTCAGTGAGGAGGCTGAAGATGACCGTAACTACCGTTGCAAACCACTCCTCGGCTGAGACGACGCCGGTGCTGGAGATCCGTGGCCTGACCAAGGTGTTCGGCGGGCTGCGCGCCGTGGGCAACTTCGACCTGACCGTGCGGCGTGGCGCGCTCGATGGGCTGATCGGGCCGAACGGGGCGGGCAAGACCACGGTTTTCAACATGATCAGCGGCCTCTACGTGCCCACCGAGGGCGACATCTTCCTCAACGGCGAGAACACCGTGGGGATGGAGCCGTACGAGATCACCAACCTGGGCGTGGGCCGCACCTTCCAGAACATCCGCCTCTTCCCGAACCTGACGGTGCTGGACAACGTGCGCATCGCCTACCACCCGCACGCCGGCTACAGCCTGTTCGATGGCCTGCTGCGCAATCCTCGTTTTGAAACCAAAGAACGCGAAATGGTCGAACGCGCCCAGGACTTCCTGGCCATCTTCGGGCTGGAACGCCATCAGAACGAGCTGGCCAAGAACTTGCCGTACGGTGAGCAACGCCGCGTCGAGATCGCCCGCGCCTTGGCCTCCGATCCCAAGCTGCTGCTGCTGGACGAGCCAGCAGCCGGCATGAACCCGAACGAGATCGGCCGGCTGATGGAGTACATCCATTTCATCCGCGATCGGTTCAACCTGACCATCCTGCTGATCGAGCATCAGATGCGCCTGGTGATGAACATCTGCGAGAAGCTGACCGTGATGGATTTCGGACAGGTGATCGCCCGCGGCACGCCCAGGGAAGTGCAGGACAACCCGCAGGTGATTGAGGCATACCTGGGCCGCGGCGCCGTCGCGAAGGTTGGGGTGAACATCTGACGACGACCATGGACCATTGACCATCGAACAACGAATCGTGGGTAGTGGGCAACTGGCCATCATCCATCGTCTATCGTCTATTGTCAGTCGTCGGGAGAAAACGCATGTTACTCGAAGTCAAAGACCTCAACGTTTACTATGGCGCGATCCACGCTTTGCAGGGCATCTCCTTCCATGTCGAGGAAGGCGAGATCGTCTCGCTGATCGGGGCGAACGGCGCCGGCAAATCCACCACACTCAAGACGGTGTCCGGCTTGTTGCGGCCGCGCTCCGGCAGTATCGTGCTCCAGGGTGAAAATCTGACCAACACCCCGGCCCAGGATATCGTACGTAAGGGCGTCATCCATGTCCCGGAGGGCCGCAAGATCTTCGCACCGCTCACCGTCCAGGAGAACCTGGAGATGGGCGCGTTCACGCGCAGCGATCCCAAGGAAATTCAGGGAAGCATGGAGCGCGTCTTCAAGAGCTTTCCGCGCCTCAAGGAGCGCCTCTCGCAGCTCGGCGGCACCCTCTCCGGCGGCGAGCAGCAGATGCTGGCGATCGGCCGCGGGATGATGGCGCGGCCCAAGGTGCTGCTGCTGGACGAACCTTCGATGGGCCTGGCGCCGATCCTGGTGGAAGAGATCTTCTCGATCATCAAAGAGATCAACAGCCAGGGCGTCGCGATCCTGCTGGTGGAACAGAACGCGCTCATGGCGCTCTCCGTTGCCAACCGCGGTTATGTGCTGGAAACCGGCCGCATCGTGCTGGAAGGCACCGGCCAGGCGCTGCTGCAAAACCCGCAGGTGATGAAAGCGTACCTGGGCGGGCACTGAGCTGTAAGCAAGGATTCGGGTCGCGCCCCGGATGCGAGGCTTCAGCCGGTTTCTCTGGGCCATCAGGGCGACCGGCTAAAGCCTCAATTCCGGGAGATGATCTGAAAATCTCTCGCTTCTGATCTTCGCTCTCCAACCGTTAACCTTCGACCTCCACATGGATCTGATTCAACTGACTCCGCAAGCGTATCACCTCCGCGGCGGCAGCAATGCCGGGCTGATCGTTCAGAGCGACCGCGCCGTGCTGGTGGATACCGGCCTTGACCGTGACACCGCCAAGAAGATCCTGCGCCATGTCGAAAGCCTGAAAGTTACGCTGGCCGCCGTGATCATCACGCATGCCCATGCCGATCACTTCGGCGGCGCGGCGACCCTCCGTGCGCGCACCGGCGCGCCGGTTTACGCGCCCGCGCTGGAGGCAGATGTGGTGGCGAATCCGATCTGGGAACCGCTCACCCTCTTCTCCGGGGCGGCCCCCGCGGCCGAGCTGCGTCACAAATTCACCCTGGCCGAGGCGTGCCCTGTTGACGGGGTGCTGGGGGTTGGGGATCAGGGGTTAGCGGATGTGCCGTTTACGGTGATTCCGGCGCCGGGCCATTCACCGAACCAGGTGATGATTGCGGGAGGCGGCGCCTGCTTTGTCGCGGATGCGGTCTTTGCGCCTGAGGTGCTGCGCAAGCACGGCATCCCGTTCTATGTGGATGTAGATCAGACGCTCGCCAGCCTGGAGAGCCTGGTCGCGCTCGATGGCCGCTATGCCTGGTTCGCTCCCGGCCACGGCCCGGCCGTCGCACAGATCGCGCCGTGGGCGGCTGAGAATGCCGCCTGGTTGATCCAGATCCGCGAGGCCGTGGCCCGTGCGCTTGCCGGGGCCAACGACGTGGCCGGGATCATCTCCTTGACGGCGGCCGCCCTGGGCGCGACCATCCCCCATCCGGCCATCTACTGGCTGACGCAGACGACGGTGCAGGCGTGCCTGGCATCGCTGCAAAAGGCCGGCCGGACCAGCGTCCAGGTGGTGGAGAATCGGTTGGTCTGGAGGGTTGTTTGACATTCTATCAGGGCACGTTATAATACCCCGCGCTTCTACCCGGTCGTTGCAAAGTTGCCGCGTGCATCCCGCACACTGTCGTGCCTTACATCGGATTTCCATCTATGTCAGCGGAGGTGCGACATCTCAACCCGTCTATTTACTTGTCGTCAGAACATCTTCAGCATTCTCACAGGAGGAGAACACAGATGAAGCGTTTCAAGTTGCTCAGCGCGCTGATGGTTGCCGTGATGGTGTTGGTCATGGTAGCCGCTTGCTCGCAACCGACCCCTCAGCCGGCCGCGGCCCCGCAGGCGACTGAGGCCCCTAAGGCCACTGAAGCCCCTAAGCCGACCGAGGCTCCGAAGGTGACGAAGTTCGTCTTCGCCAGCGATGCCGCGTTCCCGCCCATGGAGTTCGTGGATGCCAGCAAGGCGATCGTCGGTTTGGATATGGACCTGGCCCAGGCCATCGCCAAGGATCAGAAGATCGCGATTGAGATCAAGAACACCGCCTGGGACGGCATCTTCGCCGGCCTCGAGGGTGGTGCGTATGATGCCATCCTCTCTTCGGTGACGATCACCGAGGACCGCAAGAAGACCTACGATTTCTCCGACCCGTATTTCGACGCCAACCAGGCGATCGTGGTGCGGGCAGATGAAGCCGCCATCGCGACCGAGAAGGATCTGGCCGGCAAGAAGGTCGGCGCGCAGATCGGCACCACCGGCGCCATCTATGTCGGCGACAAGATCAAGGAAGCCACGCTGAAGCAGTACGACACCTCCGATCTTGCCATGATGGACCTGGTCAACAAACAGGTTGACGCGGTCGTCATTGACACCCCGGTCGCCGCCAACTACGCGTTGCAGGCCGATCAGTTCAAGGGCAAGCTGAAGATCGCAGGCGAGATCGTCACCCAAGAGCAATACGCCCTGACCGTGCAGAAGGGCGATCCGAAGGGCATCCTGCCGCTGTTCAACGCCGGCCTGAAGAACATCAAGGCCAGCGGCGAATACGATACGATCTACGAGAAGTGGATCGGTAAGAAGCCGGGTGCGGCTGTGGCGGCGCCGGTGGCTGCTGAGGCCGTCGCGACCGACACACTCTACTCCGCCCCCAACTGCGACTACGGCGGCGAGATCAAATCCATCGAGGCGGTGGATGACTCCACCGTGAAGTTCACCCTCTGCGCGCCGGACGTGGCCTTCCCGTCCAAGGCCGCCTTCTCTGCCTTCGCGATCCATTCGGCCGCGCAGCTCAAGGCGACCGCCGGCACCAGCGAACTCCTCGACAAGCCCATCGGCACCGGCCCTTGGATGCTGGACAAGTGGAACAAAGGCGACAGCATCGTGCTGAAGGCTAACCCGAACTACTGGGGCGCCAAGCCGAAGTACGACCAGTTGGTCTTCCGCTGGAGCAAGGAAGGCGCCCAACGCCTGCTCGAGCTGCAGGCGGGGACTGTGGATGGCATTGACAACCCGTCGCCCGACGACTTCGCCAAGATCGAGGCGGACACCGCCCTGAAGCTCTACCCGCGCGAGGCGCTGAACGTCTTCTACCTCGGTTTTAGCAACCTGGTCCCGCCGTTTGATAAGGAAGAAGTGCGCCAGGCCGTGGCGATGGGTATTGACCGCCAGCGCATTGTGGACAACTTCTACCCCAAGGGCTCGACTGTGGCAGACTTCTTCACGCCGTGCGCGATCCCCGGCGGCTGTGAAGGCGATGCGTGGTACAAGTTCGACGCGAAGGCCGCCAAGGAACTGCTGGCGAAGGCCGGCTTCCCGAACGGCTTCGAGACCACCCTGAAGTACCGCGACGTGGTGCGCGGCTACCTGCCGCAGCCAGGCCTGGTGGCGCAGGACATCCAGGCGCAGCTCAAGGAGAACCTGGGCATCACCGTCAAGATCGAGGTGATGGAGTCCGGCGCGTTCCTGGACGAGAACAAGACCGGCGTGCAGCCGATGTTCATGCTCGGCTGGGGCGCCGACTACCCCGACCAAACCAACTTCCTGGATTACCACTTCGGGAAGGGCGCCAGCAAGGAGTTCGGCGCCGGATTCCAGGATATCTGGGATGTGCTGACCAAGGCGGCTACGCAGGCCGATCAAGCTGAGCGCAACAAGCTCTACGCCCAGGCCAACGCCCTGATCAAGCAGCACGTGCCGATGATCCCGGTGGCGCATGGCGGTTCCGCGACGGCGTACAAGGCCGACGTGGCCGGTGCGCACAGCAGCCCGCTGAGCAACGAGCTCTTCACCGTCATGACCCCGGGCGACCGGAAGCAGTTCGTCTGGATGCAGAACGCTGAGCCGCTCAGCCTCTACTGCGCGGACGAGGAAGACGGCGAGTCGCTGCGCGCGTGCGAGCAGATCAACGAGTCGCTGCTGGCCTTCACGGTTGGTGGGACTGCGGTCGAGCCGTCGTTGGCCGAGAAATACTCCGCCAACGCCGACCTGACCGAGTGGACCTTCAACCTGCGCAAGGGCGTCAAGTTCAGCGACGGCACCGACCTGACTGCGAAGGACGTCGTCGTGAGCTGGGCCGCTCAGTGGGATGCGGCGAACCCGCTCCACAAGGGCCGGACCAGCGTCTTCACCTACTTCAACGCGTTGTTCGGGAGCTTCCTGAACGCGCCGAAACAGTAAGTCAAACCTGGGGTTTTTCGGGGCGGCAGCGCCGCCCCGAAAAACCCGAGATGCGTATTATGATCCGCTACATCGTCCAACGGTTGCTGGCCGCCATCCCCGTGCTGGTGGGCATTCTTTTTGTCACTTTCGCCCTGGCGCGGCTGCTGCCCAGCGACCCATGCCGGGCCGCGCTGGGCGAGCGCGCGACGGATACACTGTGCGACGCGTTCATCCAGCGCAACGGCCTCGACAAATCTATCCCGGTGCAGTTCGGCATCTACGCGCGCGATATCCTGCACGGCAACCTCGGCAACTCGTTCCGCTACGGCCGGCCCGTCACCGATCTACTGATCGAGCGCTTGCCGGTGACGGTCGAACTGGCCGTCGCCGCGCTGCTGCTCGCCACGGTCACCGGTGTCCTTCTGGGCATGATCTCCGCCGTGCGCCGCAATTCGCTTGTGGACGTCGGCACCATGCTGTTCGCGAATATGGGCGTGTCCATGCCGGTGTTCTGGCTGGGGCTGATGCTGGCCTATGTTTTCGCTTTGCTCTTGAAAGGCACACCCTTCTGGCTGCCGCCTTCCGGCCGCAATTCCCCCGGCCTCGCCTTTCCGACGTTGATCGAGGTCTGGCATCTGAACGTCCAAAACGGCAGTGTGCGCGCGATCCTGGACTTCATCTCGAACATGCATCTGGTCAGTGCGCTGTTGACCGGTAATTGGTCCGGTCTCTGGGACACCGTGAAGCACTTGATCCTGCCCGCCCTGGCGTTGGGCACCATCCCCATGGCACTGATCGCCCGCATGACCCGCTCCAGCCTGCTCGAAGTGCTGGGCCTGGACTACATTCGCACCGCGCGCGCAAAGGGCCTGAAGGAGAACACGATTGTGCTGCGCCACGGCATGCGCAATGCCATGATCCCGATCGTCACCATTGTCGGCCTGTCCCTGGGCAGCCTGCTAGGCGGCGCCGTGCTCACCGAGACCATTTTTAATTTCTCGGGCGTCGGGCGCACCCTATTCGACGCGATCCAGGCGCGCGACTACACCATCGTCCAGGCGTTTACGCTGATTATCGCCATCGGTTACGTGGTGATCAATCTTTTCGTGGATCTGTTGTACGCGTACCTCGATCCGCGCATCCGTTTGAGTTGAGTTGAGCTGACCGCATGAGCACATCTGAGACCGATGCCCAGGAAATCCTTACGCGGCCGCCGCGCACACCCACACGCGATGCCATACGCGCGCTTTTTCGCACCAAGTCGGCCATCCTGGGCATGATTATCCTGCTCATCCTGGTGCTCGTGGCGATCTTCGCGCCGGCGATTGCGCCTTACGATCCGAATAAAGTCCTGATCGGGATCGAGAAGATTAAGATGCGCGCCGCCCCCTGCATCCACCTGCTGGGCTGTCCGGCGGATCAGCCGCAGCACATCCTGGGTGTGGACGGCAACGTGCGCGATTTCTTCAGCCGGGTGGTGTACGGTGCGCGCGTCTCGCTGATGATCGGGTTCTCCACCGTGGGATTTGCGATCATTATCGGCACGCTCCTGGGCGCGTTGGCGGGCTTCGCCGGCGGTTGGGTGGACAACGTCATCATGCGCTTCATGGACGTGCTGCTCGCCTTCCCGGCGTTGCTCCTGGCGATTGCGATCGTCACGGTGCTGGGCGAAGGGCTGGTCAATGCGCTGCTGGCCATCGGCATCGTGTCTATCCCCACCTATGCCCGCGTCGCGCGCGCGAATGTCCTGGCTGTTAAAGAGTGGGATTTCGTCATGGCGGATCGTTCGGTCGGCGCGCCGGCAAGCCGCATCCTGTGGCGCAGCATCTTGCCGCACACGCTGACCCCCCTGGTCGTGGCCGGCACGTTGGGCATCGCGACCGCCATCCTGGACGCGGCGGCGCTCTCTTTTCTGGGGCTGGGCGCGCAGCCGCCGATGGCGGAATGGGGTTCGATGCTCGGCCAGGAGCGCAACCAGGTGTTTACCTCGCCGCACCTGGTCTTCTTCCCCGGCTTGATGATCATGTTGACAGTGCTGGCCTTTAATCTGCTCGGCGATGGGCTGCGGGACGCGCTGGACCCGAGATTGCGAAAGTAGCTTCGCCCGGTATAGGATTGCCCTTTGTGATCGCAGTGCAGCGAACGGCAGGTCCGTGGTTTGACCTGCCGTTTGTCATCCAACTGGCCGGAGGCCCCGGAAGTCCTCCAGAACTATTCTACTGAAGGGGGAATCGGAGCATGACAGTAAAACCGCATTTGGATCCTGTGCAAGGACTGGGCGCAGGGGGCTTCATGCCCAAGGCGCCGCGCCGGCCGTCGACCTTCGACCGCTGGTGGCTGTTGTTCGGCGCGGTCATCCTCTTGGTCGCGTTCTTAGTCTTTGTCGTCCGCAAGCCCTACCACGAGATCTTCCTCTTCTTGCTGGATGGCGTCGGCGTCACCCTCAAGCTGACTTTGGTGTCATTCGTTTTCATCCTGATCGTGGGCATGATCGGCGGATTGGGCCGCGTCTCGAACGCCAGGGTGCCGGCCTGGATTGCCTCGCTGTACGTCGAGGTCGTGCGCGGCATCCCCGTGCTGGTGTGGCTGCTGTGGATTTGGTTCGCGCTGCCCCAACTGCTGCAAATGCTCGGCAGGAGCCTGCTGGGTTGGGCGCCCACGGTCGGCCGGTTCCTGGTCAACTTCAAGCTCCAGCCCTTCGTGGCCGCGGTCGTGGGCTTTACCTTCGCCTACGGCGCGTACATGACCGAAGTCTTTCGGGCCGGCATCCAGTCTATCCCGAAGGGTCAGATGGAGGCGGCGCGCTCGCTCGGCATGACCTACCTGCAGGCGATGCGCTACATCGTGCTGCCGCAGGCCATCCGGGTCATCCTGCCGCCCGTCAGCAACGAGTTTGTGACGCTGCTTAAGGATTCGTCGTTGGTCTCGATTCTTGCCGTCTCTGACTTGACCCGGCGCGGGCGTGAATACGTTGCCACCAGTTTCGACAGCTTCAATACCTTCACCATGGTGGCGTTGATCTATCTGATCCTGACGCTTTTCTTCACCCGCGTCACCACGGCGGTCGAAAAGAACATGGCCGTCGAGAAGCGGTAGGGGGCCACAATGCCAGACAAAATCATCGAAATGAAGCACGTTCACAAATGGTTCGGCCGCACGCATGCGCTGGACGACGTCAGCATCGAGGTGGAGCCCGGCGAAGTGCTGGTGATCATCGGTCCGAGCGGCTCGGGCAAGTCCACATTGCTGCGCAGCATCAACCACCTGGAGTCGGTCAACTCCGGCGAGATCATCGTGGATGGCATTGCGCTAACGCACAAATCCACGGATATCAACGCGGTGCGGGCCGAGGTGGGCATGGTGTTCCAGCAGTTCAACCTCTTCCCGCATCTGACCGCGCTGCAGAATATCACCCTGGCCCAACGCATCGTGCGCAAGCGGGCCGAGGCGGAGGCGGAGCAGCGGGCGCGCAGCTTGTTGGAACAGGTGGGCATCCCTGAGAAGGCCGACTCATATCCCGGTCAGCTTTCCGGCGGGCAGCAGCAGCGCGTCGCCATTGCCCGCGCCCTGGCGATGGACCCCAAGATCATGCTCTTCGACGAGCCGACCAGCGCGCTCGACCCGGAGATGATCAAAGAGGTGCTCGACGTGATGCTCGACCTGGCGAAAACCGGCATGACGATGGTGTGCGTGACGCATGAGATGGGATTCGCCAAGGCTGCGGCCCGGCGCATCGTGTTCATGGCCGAGGGCAAAATCGTGGAGGAGGCCGACCCGGAGACGTTCTTCACTGCGCCCAAGCACGAACGCACCAAACAGTTTTTGAGCAATATCCTGGATCGGTAGCTTGCAAACTTATTGGGCGAAACTTCTCTCTCCTACGTCTGTTATGCTAGAATAGCGGTGGATTCAAAAACGCAAAACGCACCTGCGCACACAGCGTTGGCTGCGTTTTGCGTTTTGCGTTCTCAACTGAACGGCTCATCCCTGGAAAAGAGGTTTGCGAACAATGGTGTGGTATCGGTTGCTGCTGGCCGCTGTGGCCGCCTATTTGTTCGGGGCGATCCCCGTCGGTTATCTTGTGATCTACGCAATGAAGGGCCGCGACCTCCGCACGATCGGCAGCGGGCGGACGGGCGGCACCAACGCGATGCGCGCCGGCGGCTCATGGGCCGGGATTTTGACGGGCGCAGGCGATATCCTCAAGGGAATCGCCGCTGTGCTTGCGGCGCGCGCGATCGCGGGGCATGTCCCTGCGGTTGAGACGCTGGCCGGGGTTGCGGCTGTCATCGGCCACAACTGGTCGGTCTTTTTGGGCTTTCGGGGCGGCGCGGGCACTGGCCCGAACGTCGGCGCGTGCATCGCCCTGTGGCCGCTATCGGCCGTGTGGCTGATCCCGCTCCTGCCGTTCGGCATCAATGTGATCCGCTATGCCTCGGTCACCTCGTTGGTTATCGCCGCGGTCATCCCGATCACCCTGGCGATCCGCGCGGCGTTCGGCTATGGTCCCTGGCTGCATGTGCTCTACGGCGTGCTGGCTGCCGCGGCTGTGACCTGGGCCTTGCGCCCCAACATCAAGCGCCTTCTCAGTGGGACCGAGCCGCGCGCCCCGAAACTGTAATTGAAGTGCGCGTAACTGGCGCATCGCCGTTGGCCGGACCGGGAGCCTTTCCCGGTCCGCTTTTTTGTTGCCTTGCGCGAGCCGTCCGCATGCGAAATATGTCCCGTATCATTTACAAGTAGTCGCCCGCCGTGATATGGTTGCACTGGCTGGTTGCGGCGACGGGCTCGCCGCGGTAAGGTGTCAGCAGGCTAGCACCTCGCCACCAGGAATTTGAGGAGTCGTAGGGGCGACTTCAGTTGCCTTTTGGTAGGCGACGAACGATTGAAGTCGTTACTACTCTCCATCAAGATTGACGTGGCGAAAGTACTCGCTGACCTATCCCCATGATTACAAGGAGACTGAACCGTGAAACCGATGACTCAAGAGGACCTGTCAGGCGCATTTGCCGGCGAGAGCCAGGCGCATTTGAAGTATACGGTGTTTGCCGAAGTCGCTGAGCGCGAGAAACTGCCGAACGTCGCCCGGCTCTTCCGTGCTGCGGCCTATGCTGAGCAGATTCATGCCAGCAACCATTTCCGCGCCCTGCAGGGCGTGGGGAAGACAGTTGATAATCTCCAGGCGGCCTGGGAAGGCGAAACTTTCGAGATCAACGAGATGTACCCGGCGTACATCGCCGTGGCCGGGCTGGAGGGCGAGAAGCGGGCTCAGGGCAGCATGGAGGACGCGCTGGTGGCCGAGAAGGTGCATCAAGCGCTTTATGCGGCGGCCAAGCAAGCGGTATCAGCCGGCTCGGATGCTGCAGCCGAGCCGATCTGGGTCTGCTCCGCGTGCGGGTTCACCGGTGAAGGTGATGCCCCGGAGAAGTGCCCGGTCTGCGGCGCGGTGCGCACCAAACTGGTCATCTTCTAGCCCCTCTGCTTACGCAGACAGTCTGTTCCGCGGACGGCTGATGCTTGTCCTCAAGCAGGGCGATGCTCAGCCGTCCAAGTTCTATTTCCCCGCTGGCAAGGAGAGACGCCATGCCCCAGTACGTAGGCGCGGTTGACCAGGGCACCACCAGCACGCGGTTCATGATCTTTGACCATGCTGGGCGGGTTGTCGGCGCGCATCAGCTTGAGCACACACAGATTTATCCGCAGGCCGGTTGGGTCGAGCACGATCCGCTGGAGATTTGGGCGCGCGTTCAGGACGTGATGCAGGGCGCGCTACAGAAGGCCGGGCTGGCCGCGCGCGATCTTGCGGCCATCGGCGTCACCAACCAGCGCGAGACCGCGGTCGTCTGGAATCCGAAGACCGGCCAGCCCTGGTGCAACGCGATTGTCTGGCAGGATACGCGCACGGATAAGCTATGCAACGAGCTGGCGCGCGGTTCCGGCCTGAGCGGCGGCGAAGGAAGCGGCCAGGACCGTTTCCGCCGCCAGACCGGCCTCCCGCTGGCGACCTATTTCTCCGGGCCAAAGCTCCGCTGGATTTTGGACAACGTGCCTGGCGTGGCCGAGGCTGCGGCGCGCGGAGAGGCGGTCTTCGGCAACATAGACACCTGGGTCATCTGGAACTTGACGGGCGGCTCAGCCGGCGGCGCGCACATCACCGATGTGACCAACGCCAGCCGCACCCTGTTGATGAACCTGCACACGCTGGATTGGGATGACGAGATCCTGGGCGTCCTGGGCATTCCGCGGCAAATGCTCCCGCGCATCCGGCCTTCGAGCGATCCGCAGATTTACGGCTACGCCTTGAGCGGCGTCCCCGTCTGCGGCGACCTGGGCGACCAGCAGGCCGCGTTGGTGGGACAAACCTGCTTTGGCGTCGGCGAGGCGAAGAATACCTATGGCACCGGCTGCTTCATGCTGCTGAACACCGGCACGATGCCCGTGCCGAGCAAAAGCGGCCTGCTGACCACCGTCGCGTATCGAATGGGCGACGCGCCCGCAGTCTACGCGCTGGAAGGTTCAATCGCTATCACCGGCGCGCTGGTGCAGTGGCTGCGAGACAATCTGGCCCTCTTCACCGAGTCGCGGATGGTCGAGGAGTTTGCAAAACAGGTCCCCGACAGTGGCGGCATTTATTTTGTGCCCGCGTTCTCCGGCCTCTTTGCGCCCTACTGGCAGTCAGATGCGCGCGGGGTGATCGTCGGCCTGACGCGCTTCATCAACAAGGGCCACCTCTGCCGCGCCGCGCTGGAGGCGACCGCTTACCAGACCCGCGAAGTGCTGGATGCGATGGAGCAGGATTCCGGCGTGACGCTCACCAGCCTCAAGGCCGACGGCGGCATGGTCTACAACGATACGCTGATGCAGTTCCAGGCCGATATTCTGGGCGTGCCCGTGGTGCGGCCGGTGGTCTCCGAGACGACCGCCCTCGGCGCGGCCTATGCGGCCGGCCTGGCCGTCGGCTATTGGGATAGCCCGGATGATCTGCGCGCCAACTGGCAGGTGGGGCACATCTGGCAGCCGGCGATGGCCGAAGGCGATCGGGCGCAGCTCTATCGCGGCTGGAAGAAAGCCGTGGGCCGGGCGATGCATTGGATAGACGATGGACGATAGATCCTGGTCAATCGCTCATCGTCTGGTGAGGTATCCATGACTGAGGAATTCGACGTCATCATCATCGGCGGCGGCGCGACGGGCGGCGGCACCGCGCTCGATCTGGCGCTGCGCGGGCTGCGGGTGGCGTTGGTCGAGCGGGCGGACCTGACCGACGGCACTTCGGGGCGCTACCACGGGCTGCTCCACTCCGGCGGTCGCTACGCGGTGCGCGATGCGGAGTCGGCGCGCGAGTGCATCGAAGAGAACCGCATCCTGCGCAAGGTTGTGCCGCACGCCATCGAGGACACCGGCGGCCTCTTCGTCCAAACGCCCGATGATGATCCGGCATACGCCGACAAGTGGGCCGCCGCCTGCCGGGCCGTGGGCATTGAGACCGCTGAGCTGACCGTTGCCCAGATGCTCCGCGAGGAACCGGCCCTCAATCCGTGTATCACCCGCGCCTTTCGCGTGCCGGATGCGTCGTGCGATGGGTTCGACCTGTTGACCGCGCTCGGCGCGGCGGTGAAGGCGCTTGGCGGCACGGTGCTGACGTACCATGAGGTGGTCAGCCTCGATCTGGCCCAGGGCGCGGTGGCGGGCGTGACGCTGCGCAGCAAGCGGACGGGCGAAGAGCGCCGCCTGGCCGCCCGGACGGTGGTCAACGCGGCCGGCGCGTGGGCGGGACAGATCGCAGCCCTCGCCGGGTGCTCGCTCACGGTGCGGCCCAGCAAGGGGACCATGGTCGCCATGGCCTATCGCTTCGTCAACACCGTCATCAACCGTCTGCACGCGCCCGGCGACGGCGACATCCTGGTCCCGGTCGGCACGGTGGCCGTGATCGGCACCACCTCTGTCACCGTCCCCGACCCGAACGACACCAGCATCGAGCCGTGGGAAGTGCGGTTGATGCTGGAGGAGGGCGAGAAACTCGTGCCCGGGTTCAGTCAGGCGCGCGCGCTGCGGGCCTGGGCCGGTGTGCGGCCGCTGTACGAGGAAGGCACAGCCACGGAAGGCCGCGAGGCCAAGCGCACCTTTGCCGTGCTGGATCATGGCGAGCGCGACGACGTGGCCGGATTGTTTACGGTCGTCGGCGGCAAGTTCACCACCTACCGGCTGATGGCCGAGCGCGCGGCGGATATGGTCTGCGGGCAGTTGGGTGTGACCAAGCCCTGCGTGACCCGGGGCTACGTCCTGCCTGATGCGCGTCTGCCGATGATCACGCCCAAGACGCACTGGCTGGGGCATCGCCTGGAAGACGTTGAGACCGCCCGGCAGCCAGATCCGCTCATCTGCGAATGCGAGCTGGTCACGCGCAGCGACTTCGAGCGCGCCGCGGCCGGGCACGCCGACATCGTCGCACCGTGGGTGCTCGACGACTTGCGCCGCGACCTCCGTCTGGGGATGGGGCCGTGTCAGGGCGGGTTCTGCGGCTACCGCGCCGCGGGCATCCTGCACGAGACGGGCCACCAGGACGCGGCCCAGGCCACCGCCGCGCTGGCCGACTTCGCGCAGCGCCGCTGGAAGGGCCAGCGGCCGCTCCTGTGGGGACAAGGCCTGCGCCAGGCGCTGCTGGATGAGCAGATTGATCGCGGCATCCTGGGGCTGGACCGGCTGGAGCAATGATCTATGAGTGATGTTCTCGTTATCGGCGCAGGGCCGGCCGGGCTGCTGGCCGCCTGGATCGCGCGTCAGCGCGGGGCGCGGGTCAGGGTCATGGCGGCCGGCATCGGCACGACGCACGTGGCGCCGGGATGGATCCGGGTCCTGAATCACGTGCCAGGCACTTCTGAAGTGCCTGGCACGTCCCTGGACGATTTTATCGCCGTGCATCCGGAGCATCCTTACGCGCTGGCCGGAGCGGACGCGCTGGCCGGCGGGCTGGCTGCGCTGCGTGAGGTGGGGCAGCAGGCGGGGTTTGGCTATGTCGGCGATTTGTCCGCCAACTTCCGCCTGCCGACCGCGTTGGGCGCAGTGGCCGAAGCCGCCCTTGTCCCGGAGAGTTTCGCGGCCGGCGATCTGCGCCGGTCGGGCGCCATGTTGATCGCCGGGCTGGCTGGCTGGCGTGACTTCTACCCCAAGCTGTGCGCCGAGAATCTGTCGCGCCAGGGCTGCACGGCCCAGGCCGCGACCTTTGACCTGCCGGAATTCCACACGAGCAAGTTCGACGCGACCCCGGCCGGGCTGGCGCGGCTGTTTGAGCGGCCGGACGTGCGCGAGCGGATCGCGGCGCAGCTCAAGCCGAAGTTGGACGGCGCAGTGCGCGTCGGCTTCCCCGCCGTGCTCGGCCTGGAACGCAGCGCCGAGGTCCAGCGTGACCTGGGCGATCGGCTCGGCGCGGCCGTTTTCGAGATCCCGACCCTGCCGCCCAGCGTGCCGGGGATGCGCCTGTTCAACGCGTTCAAGCGGGCGCTCACTCAGGCCGGCGTGCAGCTCTTGCTCGACATGACCGCGACGCGCGGCGTCATCGAGGGCGGCCGGGCGACCGGCATCGCCGTACCGGACGTCGTGCGCGAGCGGATCTACCGGGCGGACACGATCATCCTGGCGACCGGCGGCCTCTACGGCGGCGGCATCGTCACGGATTACACCGGGATGCTGCGCGAGGCGGTCTTTGGCCTGCCGGTGCAGGCGCCCCCCGGCGATCTGAGCGGCTGGTTCGCGCCGCAGTTCCTCGGCAAGGCCGGGCACCCGATCCATGCGGCGGGCGTGCGCGCCAACGCACGGATGCAGCCCGTGGACGAGGCGGGCCGGGTGATCCTGGAGAATGTCCGCCTCGCCGGCAGGCTGCTCGCGGGCTCCGATCCCCTGCTGGAAGGCTCGACCGAGGGCGTTTGGCTGGCGACGGCGTATCGGGCCGCCAGCCTGTGACCGCGGTGGTAGTGCGTATTTCCTGGTCCGTCGCATGCAGTTCTTCAACGGGCGCGAGCCATGGAATACGGAATACGAAATACGTCGTTTGAGGCGTTCGATCCCTTATGAGCGATACCTACACTCCCAGGTTGCTCGAAGACATTCGCCGCACCGCCGACCTGTGCGTGAAGTGCAACATCTGCACCAGCGCGTGTCCGGTGGTCCCGGTCACCGACCTGTTACCCGGGCCGAAGAACGTCGGGCCGCAGGCGCAGCGATTCCGTGACCCCGCCGCG
>CAZYGI010000020.1:0-57093 GCA_964647255.1 uncultured Anaerolineales bacterium
GAACGGAGACCGACTATGAAACACAGCGGGCATGGGATCTTATTAGGTGTGGCACTGCTCATGCTGATCTTCCTGGCAGCGTGTGGAGGCAGTCAGCCGACGCCTCAAGCCGCGGCCAACAGCGACCGCGTTGCTTCGCGCGTCGCCGAGGAACTTGCAGTAGCGGCGACTCTCACCGCGCTCGCTCCGCGCAGCGCGCCGGCCGAGGCCGATTTCCCGACTCCGGAGCCCTCGGCCACGCCCACCGCGCCCCGGCCCCCAGAAACCCGGCCAGAGGAACTCACCGCAACTCCGACGCCGGTTCCGCCGCTCCCTACGCCCGCTGGACCTTCCTGCAGCGTCACAGCAGCGGGGCTTAACCTGCGCAGCGGCCCCGGCACCGTCTTCGCCCCGCCGATCGGCGGACTGGCGAAGAACGCCGAGCTCCGGCCGCTCTCATTTGTTTCTCGCGGCTTCCCTTCCGGCCAATGGATCGAGGTGCAGGTGGTCGCTACCGGCCGCCGCGGTTGGGTCAGCGCAGGTGCGCAGTTTGTCACCTGTAACGTTGATGTCACGCGGCTGCCAGCGGGCACCTCACCGGCCACCCCCGTCCTCACACCGACGCCAGTGGTGGTCACCGTGGTGCCGGTGTTTACACCCACGCGTGTCCTGGTCGTCGTCGTCCCTGTGGATGGCGGGGATGAAAACAAGAATATTCACAATAATCGGGGCGTCAAAGGCGGCAACAACGTGCTCCTGCCCGGCTACACGGGCCCAACCGACCCGGTTCGGTTCAAAGATCGCATCGTTTTTCAGGTGGAGGTCTTCGACCGTACTGTCGGCCAATACGACGGCGCGGGGATCCGCGATGTAGAATTCCAGATATCAGACGATTTCGGACGCGTTCACCAACGCATCGAACGCAACCCCGGCTACTGTGTCTTTGGCGGTGGGGAGCCTGACTGCACCGTGTGGCGGTTCTCCGAGCACAACAACCGCTGGCCCGACGGCTCCGAGCTCCACGAGGGGTTCCATAATGTCCAGATCATCATCACTGCCCAAACGGGCCAGCGAATCAACTGGAACTGGGGCTTCGTGATCGAGCGCTAGCCTGCAGCCTGACCTGCAGCCTGAGCCGACCAGGCGCCGGTACAAAAAAACGGCCCCCACCTCTGATGAAGGAGGTGGGGGCCGCGGTGTGTAGCCCGCAAGCGCAGGGCGAGAGGCTTATTTGAGCGTCAGGGGCACAAAGCTCGTGTAGAAGTTATTCACCAGGTGCACCGTGACGTTGATCTGCCGCGTCCGGTTGGGCACGCTGGAATCTCCGGCGATCACCGTGATGATCGCGTGATAGGTGCCCGGCGTGTAGTCCTTGGCGGTGAGCGTCATCGTGCTGGGCGTGGTGCCGGCAGCCGGGGTGAATGACAGCCACGAATCCACCGGCGTGAGCGCATCCAGGCCCTCGATCTTCAGGCCGGCGTCCGTGACCTCGAAGCGGCCGGCCGCCAGAGCCGCCAGCAGCTCGCTGAACCCTTCGACGGGCACAGCGGCGGCGGCCCAGCTTGTCGGAATGCCGGGGCGCTCGATCGAGACCGTCTGCTGCACGCGCGGCTGGCCGATCTTCTGCCAGATCGTGACCGCGCTCGGCGTCACCACCAGGCCAGAATCGCTCACCGTCAGCCGGACCGTCACGTACTGGATCGGATCGGCGACGTTGGGATCATCAGTGACGAACATGATGGAGCCGAAGTAGGGGCCGCCGGGTGTTTTCACTCGGCTGTTGACGCTGACATTCACGGTCGTCGGCGTGGTGCCGGACGTCGGGCTGACCACCAGCCAGTCGCTCCCGCCCTGAACAACAGCGTGCCAGCTAAACGGTGCGCTGCCGCCCTGGCTGGCAACCGTCACTTGCTTCGCCGCCACGGTGTCCCCGTATCCGATGGTGAATTCCACCAGCTTGGGGTTCACCACCATCGTCACCCCCGTGATCGTCACGCTGACCGTGATATCCTGAGGGCTGGCCTGCACCCCGGAGGGCGACGTCGCGGTGATACGAATCTTGCCCGAATACGTGCCGGGACCGATCACCGAGGTGTCCACCGAGACGCCGAGCGTGGCGGGAGTCGTCCCGCTGGTGGCCGACAGCTTGAGCCAGGCCGGGCTATCCACCGCCGTAGCCTGCCAGGAGATCACGTCCGCCGTGCCGGCGTTGGTGATGTTGACCGTCTTCGTGGGTGAGATGGCCCGATATTCCATGGAGAAGCTCAAATTGGTCGGCGTCACACTGAGGACCGGCCCGAGCGTGATCCCCGGCCCATCCACGTTGGCGATCGCCATCACGGGTAAGTTATCGGTCTCACCGGTGGTGTAGAAGCTCCCGGTTACATCGGTGAAGATATCGTTGATCTCCGGCTGCGTATAGATGCGATAACGATCAGCGCGGAGCACCACCGGCTCGGCCTTGCCATCCCCATCCACATCGCCCAGGCGCACCGAACGCCATGCGGTCGCGGAATACCCGATCGCCTGCTTGAACTCGTTGTCGCTGCCCACGCTCGCGCCGAGCGGATTCAGCATCATGAGCGCTACGCTGGCCGCCCGCGGATCGCGCAGCATTACCACTTCATCATCGCCATCGCCGTTGAGATCGCCGGCCGCAATGGAGGTGAAATAGGGGTAGAACTTGTTGTCAATGTTCGACACCATGTCCATAAAGGTGGTGCCGGAGGTCTGGAAGAAGAGCGCTGAGGGGAAATAGGCTTGAACGCCGCCTCGAGTCAGGAACAGCTCATCGCCGGCCCGGCTGGTGGAGAAATTGCCGCCCACGGCCGCCAGCCAGGGGAAGTCGTAGTACCCTTGCGCCAGCACCGACCAGGTGTTCACCTTCCAGATCATGACGAGCTTGTCTTGCAGCGAGGGATTGCGGGCGAGCACCAGCTCATCCGTGTTGTCGCCGTTGAAGTCGGCGGCTGCCATATCCTGCCACATCATGCCATACTGCGCCGAATTGAACAGCGTCCATTGGCCGGCTGTGGCGTTCGTGCCGCCGTCGTAGACCCGTAGCGTGGCCTGGATATTCGTGCCGCTATCCACGTGAACCACCGCGAACTCCGCCTTGCCGTCGCCATCGAAATCGCCGGTGACCAACAGTTGCACGGTGCGCCCGGTGCCCAGGTTCACTTCGAACGAAACCGGCTGCGAGTTAGGCTGGACAACCGGGTCGAAGACCTTGATGATGGTGCCTTTGGCGGCGACGATCTCGGCATCGCCGTCACCGTTGAAGTCCCCGGCCGCCACCCGGGTGTACCCCGTGTCGCTGCCCGAATTCCACTCGGCAGACTTTGTACCCGTCGCAACATAGGGGTCATCCACCCGAATCTGCCCGGCGCTGGTGAGCAGGATGATCTCGGAGTCGTACGTTGCAGCCGGTTGGGCCGGCGCATCCGGCTCAGCGTGTGCCGTGTGCGCGGGAACGCCGAACATTCCCGCCAACGGGGCCAACAGGATCGCCAGGATCGCGATCACACTCCACCCAAAGGAACGGCGCATGGTCTTGCCTCCCTGCATCATGAATTTGCCTCCTCGCATCGAATGGTTCCGTGGACAGCACGTCCGCCCACGAGCAGCACGGCAACGACGCAAACCGCCGGATCCGGATGCCAACCGTGTGCTGGCATCGTTCCGGCGGCCTCATTGCCTGGGGTGCAAATTATAGCACGTGCAAACACCCCGCGCCAAAGTCCCAGCACCGCCAGCCGCTGCGCTGGTGTGACGCCGCGCCAGTCGTTTCGGTTCCCCGCAACCGCGTGATGTGCTATACTTAGCGCAACATGAGCCAGCTCAAGATTCCCAAGACCCTGGGCATGCGGGTTCTCGAAGGCCACCGTATTCCCTACGAACCGGTGCAGTACGCCGTGCCGGTCCATCTTGCCGCGGATGAGGTGGCCGCAGTGCTCGGCTTCCCGGTGGAGCAGACGTTCAAAACCCTGGTGGTCCTGCCCGAACGACCGCAGGCGCGCCCCCTCCTCGCGCTGCTGCCCGGCAACGCCCAACTCGACCTCAAGAAGTTGGCCGCGACCTCCGGAGAAAAAAAGGTGCAGATGGCGCCCCAGCGCGAGGCCGAGCGCCTGACGGGGCTGGAAAAAGGCGGCATCTCGCCCCTAGCGCTGATGGACAAGGGTTGGCCGGTTTACATGGACGAGACTGCGATCCTGTTCGACCGCATCGAGCTCAGCGCAGGGCGGGTGGGGTTCGGCGTGATTGTGCCCGTTGAGCCGTTGGTCGCGCTCCTCAGCGCGACCCTGGCCGATCTCAGTATTGATCTTCTGTGAATATCTCAGGATTTACGCAATGCAGCAGCCGCCTGCCCGCCAACCCCGCCAGCAGGTTATCGCACGCCAGCTCCGCCATCCTTTGACGCGCGCCGCGCGTCGCCGAGCCGATGTGCGGCAGGATCAGGCAGTTCGGCAGGGCGTACAGCGGGTGATCCAGCGGCAGCGGTTCGGGCACGGTGACGTCCAGCGCCGCACCGGCGATCCAACCCTCGGTTAGTGCCTTCACCAGGGCGGCTTGCTCCACCACCGGCCCGCGCGCGGTGTTCACCAGGATCGCGGCCGGCTTCATCGAGCGCAACGCGGCCTCGTTGATCAGCCCGCGCGTCTCCGGCGTCAGCGGGCAGTGGAGCGAGACGAAATCGCTGGTGCGCAGCAGCAGGTCGAGCGGCAGGCACACCGCGCCGAGCTCCCGCTCGGCGGCGTCATGGACGCTGGGATCGGCGTATACGATGTGCAGCCCGAAGCCATAGGCTCGGCGCGCCACCGCGTACCCGATCTGTCCCATGCCGACGATGCCCAGCGTCGCGCCCGCCAGGTCGGCGCCCAGCCAACCCGTCGGTGACCAGGTCGTCCAGCAGCCAGCCCGTGCGTCGCCGCCAGCTTCCGGCAGCCGACGGGCGGCCGCGAGCAGCGCGGCCAACGCCAGGTCCGCCGTGGCGTCGGTGAGCACGCCCGGCGTGTTGCCCACCGGGATCCCGCGCCGCGTGCACGCAGCCACATCTACGTTGTCATAGCCCACCGCCATGTTGCTGACGACGCGCAGCCTGGGTGCGCGCGCCAACAGCGCCTCATCCACCCGCACGGTGAGCAGCGAGAACAGCCCTTCGGCGTCGGCCAGGTGCGCCTCCAGCTCCGGCGCCAGGCGCGTCGCGTTCTCCGGGCCGATCAGCGGCCGCACTCTGCCGTCCAGCCGAGCCAGCCAAACGGCCGGCAGGGCGTGGGTGATCAAGACAAGCGGGAGCTCTGCGGTAGATAGCATGTGTCGGATACTCCGCGTCATGGGATACGGCGGGTTGCGATCGCCGGACAGCCGCCGTATGCACTCGGCGGCTGGTGCGCCAAACCCCGTTGAAACGGGTTTGCCTTCGGCACTGCACCCGCCCCGTTTCAACGGGTCCGTCATATCAGGCGTCGGTTTCAACCGATGCCCGTTACGCCGCACCACGCGTCTCGCTCACGACAACACCAGCACGTCGCGCGGCCCGACCTCGATTGCCTCGCCTGCCGCCTGCACGATCTGCGTCTCGTCGGTGAAATTAAGCAGCAGCGTATAGGGGCCGCGGCGCGCGGCGACCACGCCAGTTGGCAGGTCCTCGGCCAGGCGCGCCACACCCGCCGCGCCGGCCAGGTAGGCTGCAATGGCCGCCGCCTGCGCTTCAGTCGGATACCAGCCGAGATACAGCGCCCGGCCGCGACCAACCGTGGCGTCCGTGAGCGCCGCAGCGCCGGCAAACGGGCCATCGGCATACCGCGCCAGGGCCACGGTGCCCGGTTCCGGCGCCAGCGCCTCGGCCCAGACTGCAGCCGATCCCGCCAACCCCGACAGCCCGGTCTCCAAGCCGAAAGCAATGCCGGGCAGCAGGCTGCCCCAGTCCGTCACGGTCGCGGCGACCAGGTCGCGCAGGACGCCCGGCAGCGGCTGATCGGTGACGAGGTTGCTGGCAGTCTTGAACCCGGAGCGCACGCCGAACAGGACCGTGCCGCCCGCGCCGGCGAAGGCGGCCAGCCGCTCGGCCAGGGGCGCGCCGGCCAGGTACGATGACGGGGCCACGACCAGCTTATAGCGACTCAGGTCGGCGTCCGGCGAGACGATATCGGCCGGGATGCCCAGCTTCGCCAGGGCGCGATAGAAGACGAACAGGTGCCGTTGATAGGTGAAATCCTGGCGGTGCGGCTGGTCCTGGATCGCCCACACGTCATCGTAATCCAGCAGCAGCGCCACTTCCGCGGCCGACGGGTGCGCGGCGACGGCCTGCATCAGGTCCCGCTCAGCGCGCATCGCCAGCAGCTCGCGGTAGCCGGTCGCAGGGCTTGCATCGTGATGCAGCAGGCCAGAATGGTGCTGCTCAAAGGCAAAACGGCAGGCGCGCCAGCGGAAGTAGACCACGGCCTCCGCGCCCTCGGCCAGCGCGTGCCAGGTCCACAGCCGCACCGTGCCGGGACGCACCACGGTGTTGAATCGGCTCCAGTTGATCGGGCCGCACTGCTGCTCCATCACCCAGAAGGGAGCCTGCTTGAACCCGCGCGCCTTGGCATGGCAGAAGCCCGTGACGTAGGGATCTCCCGCGTCGTAGGCGAAGAGGCAGCCGGGCTTCTCCGGCAGATAGAGCGAGTCACCCAGGAACTCGGCATGGCCGGTCGGGTAGGAGTCCCAAGCGATGAAATCAAGCGGGCGGGCCAGGTCGCGATAGTCCAGGTCCTCGAGGTCGGCGAGGACATTGGTGGTGACGAACTGGCCAGCGGCGTGACAGCGTAGGAGATCTACCTGCGCCTGCTGGTAGCTCACCGTGGCATCCGAGGCGAAGCGGGCATAGTCCAGCACATGGCTGGGGTTGGCGCCGGTCGGAGTCAGGTTCGGCAGCCGGACCTCCTCCCAGCGGCGGTAGGTCTGGCTCCAGAAGACCGCGCCCCACGCCTCATTGAGCGCATCCAACGTCTCATATTTGCGCCTGAGCCACTCCCGAAAGGCGGCCGCACACTGTTCGCAGTAACAGCGCACGGTATCATGACAGCCGAACTCGTTGTCAATCTGCCAGCCGGCGACGGCCGGATGCACGCCGTAGCGTTCGGCCATCGCCCGCACGATGCGCTCGCTGTGCCGGCGATAGGTCGGGCTGGTGGGGCAGTAGTGCCGTCGCGTGCCACTGTTTCGGGTGCGGCCCTGCGCGTCCACCGGCAGCACATCGGGATAGTCGTGCGTCAGCCACGCGGGCGGCGCGGCGGTCGGCGTGCCGAGCACGACACGCAAACCCGCATCCGCCAGGATCGTGATCGCCTGATCCAGCCAGCCCCAGGCGAACTGCCCCTCGGCCGGCTCCATCAGCGCCCAGGCGAACTCGGCGATGCGCACGTAGGTCAGGCCCGCCTCGGCCATCATCTGCGCATCAACGCGCCAACGTTCGGCCGGCCAGTGTTCGGGGTAGTAACAGACACCAAGCTTCATGGAGATGCCTTTCGTAATCGAGATTCAACCAGTTGCCGATAGAGCGTTTCCAACCGATCCACGTGCGCCCCAACAGTGAATTGGGTTGCGAGCAATCGCGCGTTCGCGGCAAAAGTTCGTCGAGTTATGTCATTTTTTAGAAGTGCGGCGAGGTTTCCAGCCATTTCTGAATCCGAGTCTACCAGGAAGCCGTTGACCCCGTCAAGAACCAGGTCACGGAGGCTTACGTCGCGCCGCGCCACAATCGGCAGGCCGCACAGGAGCGCCTCGAGCAACGTCATCGGATGAACTTCGCTCAGCGACGCGTTGACGAACACATGGGCGACCGCGTAGATCTCAGCCATCCGCTCCCAGGCGACAGGACCGGCGAGCACCACTTGCTGCGCCAGGCCGGCCGCGCGCGCCGCAGCGGCCAGCCTGTCCTGCGCGGGCCCGGCGCCGACAAAGACCGCCCGGCAGCCCGCATCCGCCTGCAGCAGCGGCTGTAACGCCGCCAGGAGCGGCAGCACCCGCTTCTCCGGCGCCAACCGGCCGACATAGAGGATGACGCGATCCGCCGGGCTGATGCCGAGGCCGGCGCGCACGCGATCGCGGTCGGCCTCCGTGACTTGCCCCAGGTCGAAACGCGCCCCGGACGAGCCGTTGCCGATCACAGCCGTACGGATCCCCGGCCGGAAGGAGGCCACATAGGTCTTGATCTTTTCCGACGGACAGAGCAGGGCATCGTAGCCGTCCAGGAACCGCGCCAGGAACCCGTTGATCGCGCGGTCGGGGAGCAGTCGCCCCAACGGCAGGTAATGGCGGTACTCCGGGTAGAACGTGTGCAGCGTATGGATCAACGGCAGACCGGCGTCACGGGCGGCGCGCTTGCCGGCCCATCCCAGGGCGAACTCGGTATGCGTGTGGATGAGGTCGAGCTTTTCTCGCGCGACGATACGGTTAACGACTATTTGCCGCGCTAGCCCGACCCGGAGCTCGATGTCGGACCTGAACGGGAGGGAAGGGACACGATAGAGGCGGTCACCCAGGTCCGAACTCGAGGCGATGGGTCCCCCCCCTGCAAGGTTAGCCAGTCTGATGCTAGAGGTGAGAAACTGGCTAAAGCCGCGATTCCGGCATCGCGCTGGGTCGTTCGTCGGATATTCCACGGTCAGGACCACGACCTTGTGGCCGCGATGCTCCAGCTCATCCTGCACCTGGGTGATGGCGGTGGAGACGCCGTTCTTGGTGGGCAGGTAACAGTCGGTGAAGAGGCCGATATTCATGTTGGTGCAAATGTCATCCTAAGCGAGTCGACCACTCAAAGTCAGCCGCGGCGAAACTCCAGCGAAGGATCTAGACGCAGCAAACGAGATCCTTCGCTGGGTCTTCACCGCACCGCAAGCTGCGCCGTTTGCCCGCTCAGGATGACAGTCGGAGGCATCGTCGGTGATGAGCACCTCCTACTTCCGCTCGAACTTCTTGCCGGTCGCCAGCTCAACGCACTTGTACGCGCCGTCGTAGATGCCGATCTGCTTGTTCTTGACGATGCAGTCGCAGAACATCTCCAGCAGGTCGGTGCCGTCCGTCAGCAGGTCAATCGCCTGGAGGGTCTGCAGGATAGTGCGCGTCTCGACCGTGCCATCGCCCAGCTCCGCGCCGCGGATCGCGCCCCACATCTCGTGGCCGCCGACGCGGGCATTGAAGATCTTCGGCACAGGGTAGAACGCCAGCTCGCTGGGCTTGGTGATCATCACGTCCACCACGCGCATCAGGTAGTTGGTGGCGTACACGGCGTGGAAGGTGTTGTCGTGCAGGAAGACGTGCAGCCCGTGGGCCGGCCCGGTACGAATCTCGTCCGCCAACGCCTTAGTGTCCTCCCAGGTGAAGTGCGTCTGGATGAGGTCTCGGTGTCCTGCCAGTTCGCCCTGCAGCCAGGCCCAGTTATCCTTGTGGTCGCCCAGATTGACGAACAGCGTCACCTTGCCGGCCTGGATCAGCGGGATGCAGTGCTCGATGATCGCCTTGAACAGCTCGCGCTGCGCGCCCGCGCCGCCCATCGTGACCAGGAAACGCCGCGGCTCGCCGGCCTTCATACGCGCCAGTCGTGCCGCGCAGTCGCCCTCGATGTTCTCCACTAGCTCGTGGTCCACGTGGTGGCCGGTGTAGTAGATCGCGTCCGGCGGGGTCCCCTTAAGGATCGCGCCCCGCTCATCGAACCCACGCATCGCCCGGAAGCCGTAGTAGCCGGACGGGGACTGGACGCCGTGCTTGGCGCCTTCAGTGAGCTGGAACGCCATGGGCCAGTTATCGAACATCATGTCCACGACGTTGGTCATGCCGCCCGCGACCGCGCCCATGCAATTCCACATGTGCGAGGTTAGGATCGGCATATCCGACGGCAGCGCCTGGAATAGGTTGCGGAACAGCTCGCTCATCTTGTAGTCTTTGACGTTCGTCTTCAGGAAGCGCCAAGGCCAGCCCACCGTCCAGCTATTGAGGAACGCGCCCAGGCCGGGCAGCGTCGGCTCGCCCGTCGTCACCGGCTCCCAGACGTACTTGTTGAACAGCTCGCTCCGCTGCGAGATGCGCGACCATCGGCTGTACCAGGAATTGCACCAGTTGATGATGTCGGTCGTGATGCCGGGGATCGCCAGCAGGTCGAGCCAGTAAGGCGTGAACCCCATCGCCCGGGCGCACGACGCGCCGGCCATCGCGATCCGGTAGTGCCCGAACCCCATGCGGATCGTGCTGCACACCACCGCACTGCCGGCCCTGATCGGCTCGCCCTCCTCCCCGCGCAGGATCTCTTTGACGCCGAAGATCGAGCTTCCGTAGGGATGATCGCGCAGGCTCAGGGTGACCTTCTCGTTTGGGTCGTAGTTGAACTTCTTGACGAACATCTCCTGCCACTTGGTGGCCTTGCGGGAGGAGGATTCGCTGAGCGCATTGCCGTACACAATGTAACGGCCATTTTCCATTTTCATGAGTGAACTCCATCACCCTTTCGTTGCGCCGAGCGTCAGCCCGGCGATGAAGTAGCGCTGCAGGAACAGGAACACAAGCACCGTGGGCATGGTCGCGATCAACGAGCCGGAGATGATCACGGTCCAGTCCATGACGTATTGCCCGCGCAGCGCGGCCAGGCCCGTCGTCACCGGCTTGAGCTTGTCGTTCTGCACCAGGATCAAGGCCCACAGGAAGTCGTTGAAGATCCAGGTGAACTCCAGCGTCGCCAGGGCCGCCATCGCCGGTAGGGTGAGCGGCATCATGATCTGTCGGTAGATGCGGAACTCATCGCAGCCGTCAATGCGCGCGGCCTCCAGGATCTCGCCCGGGATAGTGCGCATGTAGTTGCGCAAGACGAAGGTGCAGAACCCCAACTGGAACGCCGAGTGGAAGATGATCAGCGCCCAATAGGTGTTGTAGAGGCCCAGCGCGTTCACCAGCCTGAAAACAGGCAGGAGCAGGATCTGAAACGGCAACATCATGCCCGCGACAAAGACGAACAGAATCAGCCGGTCGCCCCGGAAGCGGAAGCGCGAGAGCGAGTAGCCGGCCAGCGACGACAGGAAGAGCGTGATGACCAGCGATGGCAGCGTGATGATGAAGCTGTTGGGCAGGTAATGCGTCAAGCCGCCGCGCACCCATGCCTCGCCGAAGTTCTTCAAGGTCAGCACCTTCGGCAACGACCAGAAGCCGTGGGTCAGGATGTCGTTGTTGGTGCGCAGCGAGGTGATCAGCGCGGTCAGCACCGGCACCAGCCACAGCAGGGTCAATGCATAAATGAAGATGTAGACGAGCCAACGCTGGAGCAAGCCGGTCTGTTTTGCAGTCATGGGTCCCTCCTAATACTCCAGCTCAGTGCGCAACGTCTGCCACAGATAGATGAAGATGAAGATGGCGGTGATCAAGAAGAGGACCACGGCGATCGCCGCGCCGTAGCCCATCTTGTAGTTGTTGAACGCCTCGATGTACATCATGTTTGCCAGCACGCTGGAGGAGTTGGCCGGGCCGCCGCGCGTCATCACGAAGACCAGATCGAAAGAGCGCAGCGAGTCAATGATGCTGATGACCACCACCACAACGGTGACGGGGCTGAGCAGCGGGAAGATGACGTGGCGGAACGTCTGCCAGAAGTTACACCCGTCCACCTGTGACGCGTCAATCAACGAGGGGTCCACCCCCTGCAGGCCGGTCAGGTAGAGCGTCATGATGTAGCCTACCTGGCGCCAGATCGCCGCGGCGATGATGCACCACGTCGCCAGCCGCGGGTCGCTGATCCACCCCGGCGTCTTCTCGACCCCGAGCAGGTGCAGCACGCTGCTGAACAGGCCGTTGGCTGGCTGATACATCCAGCCCCAGATCAGGCCGATAACCACCGGGGCGATGATGTAAGGCGAATAGAAGGCCGACTTGATGGCTTTGGCGCCCGGAATATCCCGGTTCAAGATCATCGCCAATGCCAGCCCGATGACCACCGGCGCAGTGATGAACGACACCACCCACTTGGCATTGTTGAGCAGCGCGGTCCAGAAGATCGGATCATTGAACAGGCGGACGTAGTTCCGCAGACCAATGAAGGTCGGGGCCGACACCCCATCCCAGTTGGTCAGGCTCAGATAGAAGGAGTAGATCATGGGGCCAATGACCCACATGAGGAACAGCGCAGCAAGGAAAAGGTAGGGGACCCACCGAGTCATGCCGCGTGACGTCCGCCCGCGGCCGGACCGGACGGCGCTTCTGACTGCCATGATGCACCTCCTCAGCAAACGTGATGCGTGAAACATGAGACCAGGCCCACGCCTCACGCATCACGTTTCACGACTTATTTCTGCTCGGCAGCGAAGATCTCGGCCCGATCCTTTTCCAACTGGGTCAGGATCTTGTCAATCTGCTTGGTGTCGTTCCAGAACGCCTGGAAGGCAGCCATGCCCTTCTCGGCCATCTCGGGCGTAGTGTCGCGATCGTAGAACTGTGCGATGTAGTCCGCGCCCTTAAGCAACTCGATCCCCTTCTGCGTGGCCGGCGCGAAACCGCTCAGGTCCACGTCAGTGTTGGTGGGCAGGCGCTGAAGCTGGCCGGCGAAATAGGTCTGTGCTTCCTTGGAACCCAGGAAGGCCAGGAACGCCTTGGCGGCCTCAGGATGCGGTGCGTTTGCGGCCGCAAAGAAACCGTCGGTCGGTGCGTCCTCACCGACGGGCACCTTCGGATCAATGATGGGGAAGCGGAAGAAGTCGAAGTCGGCCTTGTTCTCCTCGGGGACGGAGTCCATGACGAACTGGCCCATCAGGTACATACCGGCCTTTTCTTGCAGCATGAACGGCAGCACTTCCTGCCAGTCGTAGGAAGCTGCGTTCTCGATGAAGTAGCCCTTGTCCAACAACTGCGCCCAGTACTCGAAGGCCTTCTTGACCTTCGGGTCGTCATATTTCTCCTTGCCCAGCATCAGGTTGATGTGGAACTCCGGCCCGTTAACCCGCATATCGAGATAATCGAACCAGGCCGCCGCAGGCCATGCGTTCTTCGTGCCGCTGACAATCGGGGTGACCCCGTTGCTCTTCAGGGTTTCGCAGACCTTCAGGAACTCGTCCCAGGTCGTGGGCGGCGTCAAGTTGTATTTGGCGAAGACCTTCTTGTTGTAGTAGACCGCCCACCAGTAGTAGCTGGTCGGCACGAAGTACTGCTTGCCGTTCACCGTGCTGAGCGCCATGAAGCCCTTGGGATAGGACTTGTCCCACCCTTCCTTGGCCCACACGTCGCTGATGTCCATGATCTGGCCCTTGTCAATGAAGAACCGGGCGCGGTTGCCCGCGAACCAGGTCATCACATCCGGCGCTTGCTTGAAGTCCTCGTGCGCGACCGTGCTCTGGATCACCTCGATGTTCGGGTTCTTCTCCATGAACATCTTGACGATCTCGGCGTCAGCCGCCCGCGGCGCGGGATCGCTCTGGTACGTGTTGTAGACCAGGGTTGTCTTCGGGGCTGCGGTGACCTGCTTCTCAACGACCTTCTCTTGGGTCACGACCTGGGTCTGAACAACCGGCTTCTCGACAACTTTCTCCTGGGTGACCACCACCGTCTCCTTGACGGTGACAGTTTGCGGGGTCGGAGTCGCGCAGGCAGCCAGCATCGCCACCATCGCAAACACCGAAATCAGACTGACCAACTTGAAGAACTTGGACACCATTGTGCTATCCTCCCTTAATTGATACGCTGAGTGAGTGGGCATTTGACCGAACACCATCTTTTTTCAGGCGTCAACTATGCAACGACTTACGCCACCTCCTTTCGCAAAGGGCGCTGTGGTCCTCTAGAAAACTTTGGCACTGCAATGCGGACCTCAACGCCGATCCAGCGTCATCGGTCTTCCATCGCGGGATCAGGCAGCGGCCGTGGATCCGCGCACGACAAGCTCTGCGGTCAGGCGCACAACCGTGGACTCGATAGCTGGCTTTTCCAAGAGGTTGATCAGCAGGCTGGCGCACGCCCGCCCGATCGCAAAGGTGTCCTGCCGCATGGTGGTCAGCGGCGGGTCGAAATAGGAGGCCAATGGCATGTCATCAAAACCGACGATGGATAAATCCCGAGGCACCCGCAGCCCCAGGTCACGCGCGGCCCGGATCGCGCCGACGGCCATCCGATCGTTATGGGCGAAGATCGCTGTGAGGCGCGGCTCTCGCACCATCAACGCCTTGAGCAGGTCATACCCCGAAGTGGCGCTCCAATCCCCTTCCGCGGTCAACGCGGGGTCGGACTGGATGCCGACGGCGGCCAGGGCATCTTGAAAACCGAGATCCCGTTCCTGGGTGCAATCCTCCGCCCGCGGCCCAATGATCTGGCCGATGCGCCGGTGGCCCAGGCCGATGAGGTGCCGGGCCGCCGCCGCGCCGCCGGCCCGGTTGTCCAGGAGCACCATATGCCTGGCGTCATCCCACACCCGGCCACCCATCAGCACCGCCGGCACCTCGTCGGGCAGAGACACCCGGCGCGCATCCAGATAGGGGCTGATGACGATCACGCCGTCCACCCGGCGATGGGCGACCAATTCCTCGATCAGGTCATCGAACTGCGAACGATCGGCAAACGGCGCGGAGAGCAGGTAATACCCGTGGCTGCGCGCGATGATCTCCGCGCCCTCGATGTTCGAGGCATAGGTGAAGTCAGTCAAGTTGGGCACAAGGCAGGCCAGCGTGCACGTGCGCCCCTGCGCCATCGAGCGGGCGATGGCATGGGGGCGGAAACCGAGTTGCGCGACAGCCGCCTCCACCCGTGATCGAGTCTCCGGCAAGACATCAGGCCGGTGGTTGATCACGCGTGAGACCGTCTGGTGGGAGACACCCGCCAGGGCTGCAACGTCACGCAACGTCGCATGTTTTGCGGCCGCCCTGCTCATCTCAATACCTTAGGATCTTGCTGTGGGGATGTTACCGGTCACGTGACCGGTAACATGACAATACAACAAGGTTGAACGTTTGTCAATCCTGAAAACAGCAGTTAGCACTAACTTTAAGTTTGGCTCGCCAGGACTGTTGCAGTTTTGAGGCGCGCACATCCTGGCGGAACGGAGCCGCCCCGCGGTATGCGGGCGGACTGCGCCGAGGGAGGCGGCTTCACATGTGGCCGGCACGCTACGGCCTGGCCCAAACGCAAAACGCAGCCAAAGCCGGTGAGCTGTTTGACGGTGGGATGAAGCGTAAGGTAAGATACAGGCAGCCGGGGTTCACACTGCCCCCCCTGGGCCAATCACAGCCGGGGCTGACCGTGGGGTGATCAGGCCGACCTGCGGGCCCACGCTTGGAGATAACTGTAAGCCATGATCGTCGTCCTGGGTGACATCGCGGTGGACATCGTGAGCACACTGGCCGCCCCGCTTGCCCGCGGCAGCGCTGCGCCGGCCGCAGTCCGGCTGATGCCGGGCGGCTCGGGCGCGAACGTCGCGGTCTGGTTGGCGCGGCTCGGCGTGCCGGTCAGTTTCATCGGCCGGATCGGTGACGACCTGCTCGGGCGTTGGCTGTGCGACGATCTGCTGGCCGAAGGGGTCACGCCCGCGCTGATCGTGGACCCGCAACGCAGCACGGGAGTGATTCAGATGTTGGTGGAGCCCGGCGGTGAGCGCACGATGGCGCCTGATCGAGGTGCGAACGCATGGTGGGAGGCGGCGGAGGTCAACGAGGCGCTGATCGCCGCCGCCGATGCCCTGCACGTCGTCGGCTACGTGTTGTTGGATCGGGCGAGTCAGCGCGGCGCGTTGACGGCGATCGCCTATGCCCGGCGCCATCACGTCCCCGTCAGCCTGGATCCGGGCGCCCATGCGCCGCTCCTCGGTTTGGGCGCCGACGCGTTCTGGGAGATGGTGGGGAAGGTAGACTTGTTGCTGCCAAACCGCCGCGAGGCCGAGGCGCTCACCGGACAGGCCAACCCGGAGGCAGCGCTCGATGCACTCAGGCAACATGCGCGCGATGTGGTGGTCAAACTGGATCGCGAAGGCTGCATCGCCAATGACGGCGTCAGGATCGTCCGGGCGCCCGCCGCGGATGTGCCGATCGTCAATGCCACCGGCGCCGGGGATGCCTTCGATGCGGGATTCCTGGCCCACTGGAGCGCGGGCGCGCCCCGGATCGTTGCCTGCCGGGCCGGGGTCAGTCTCGGGACCTTTGCGGCCACGCTGGCCACCTCGCGTTGAGATGCAGCGACCGCCCACTCCAGCCGCAAGGCCGCGGCGTCACGCCACCAGCGCGCGACGGATCGCCTGCAACGCCGTCACCACATCCTCACGCACGACCAGGTCCATTTCGCCATCCAGCGGCGTCGGGGTCAGATTGATCAGGACCGTACGCGCCCCGCGCCGCTTCGCCAGCAGAGGAAGGTCGGCGGCCGGCATGACTTCAAGCGACGAACCGACGATCAGCATCACCTCGCAGGCTAAGGCCTCCTGCTGGGCTGCGCTGAGCGTATCGTACGGCACAGGTTCGCCAAACAGGATGACATCCGGCTTCAGCCGCGCTGCACACTGCGGACAGACTGGCGGCGGCTCGCCGGCCGCAATGGCACTCCAAAGGGCCTCGGCCGGCAGCGTTTGGCCGCAGCCCCAACAGGTGGCGGTCCGGACATGGCCGTGGAGCTCCAACACACGCTGGCTGCCCGCGCGTTGATGCAACGCGTCGATATTCTGCGTGATCACAGCCTTCAAATGCCCTGTCTGTTCCAGGGTTGCCAACGCGAGATGCGCCGGGTTTGGCCGGGCGGTTTTGGCCTTGAGGATGACGGGGCGAATCCAGTGGTAGAATTGTGCGGGGTCATCATGAAAGGCCCAGATGGACGCCACAGCAAACGGATCCTGAAGGCGCCACAGGCCGCTATGCTCGCCGCGAAAATCAGGGATGCCAGAGGGCGTACTGATGCCGGCACCGGTCAATGCGATCGTGTATCTGGAAGCGTGCAGCAGGCCGATGGCCTGCTCCAAGGTCTTCGGCATAGTCCTCCGGTCTGAGCGCGGTCAACCGCGCGCAGCAACTGACTGGAGTGTAGCACAGACGCCGGCTCAATACAAACGCTCCGTGCGTGGCCTTTCCCTCGAGGAGGCTCCGGCAGCCTGGAGTTCGGACACATGGAGCGCCCCTGCCGGCGGCCTTCGGGTGTGCAGATGTGTTGGGGTTTTGGCACCGCTGCCTTCGAACCTGTTGACACACGTTTATTCTCATTGTAAGATGCCGCTAAGCCATATGTCAATTAGCTATTTTAGGAGAGATTTCATGGTTACAGATCTTGCCCGTCGCTGGAGCGTTCGATTGGTTGAGCCGGTGGCACACTGGTTTGGAAAACTTGGCATGACGCCCAACGCCGTGACCGTGTTGGGGTTCTTGCTGACGGTCGCCGTCGCTTCGGTGCTGGCCGCCGGGCAGACGCAGTTAGCCGGGTGGCTGCTCATTTTCGCCCTGGCCTTTGACGCCGTTGATGGGACACTGGCCCGCACCAGCGGGCGCACCAGTCATTTCGGCGCATTCCTGGATTCGACGCTGGATCGTTGGGCAGAGATCGCCATCTTCATGGCGCTGGTCTGGGTCTTCCTTCGCACAGGGCAAAACCTCGCTGTCTTCCTCGCCGTTGCGGCCCTGGCTTCCTCTTTGATGGTCAGCTATACGCGCGCTCGCGCTGAAGGCGTGGGCATCCAATGCAAAGGGGGTCTTCTGACCCGCTTGGAGCGGATCATCATCCTGATCGTCGGCTTAATCTTCAATCTGGTCATCTGGGCTCTGGCGATTATCACCGTTTTGGCCGGGTTCACGGCGGTCCAACGAATCTGGATCACATGGCGCGCTTCGCGTCACACCGCATAAGTATGCCGCCGCCGATCCCACACGGGCATCGGACATGAGTTTTCTGAATTCGCTGCTCTGGGCGTTATTTTTCGCATCCTTTGACGTCATAAAGGATGATACTGGCGCGCGGCCAGACAATGAACTGCAGCAGGAGTTGCTGGCGCGGGCCAGCCGGGCAGAACCGGCCGCCCTGGAAGCGATTTACGACCAATACAACGACCGCATCTATAGCTATATCTATCATCGCGTCGGCCATGCCGAAATCGCCGAGGACCTGACCGGACAGGTCTTCATGCGGATGTTGGAGGCCATCCGCACCGGCCATGCCTGGCGTGCCTCGTTCTCAGGGTGGCTTTACCGGATCGCTCATAATTTGGTCGTGGATTATTATCGGCGCCGGGGACGAGCCACTTTCGTGGATCTGGACGACGCAGCGCCGATCCAGGCGCACCACGGCGATCCGGTGCACGCAACTGAGAACCTGCTGGATCGGGAACAGTTGCGGACTGCCATCTCGCAATTGACCGAGGAACAGGCGCAAGTGATTACGCTCCGGTTCACTGAGGAGTTCAGCATTGCTGAAGTAGCTGAGATGATGGGCAAAACAGAGGGCGCCATCAAAGCGCTACAGTATCGGGCCGTGTTAGCCCTGCGGCGTGTGATGCCATCATGACGGATAGCAGCGACAGACTCCTGGCCCAATTGTTGGCCGAGTGCAGCGAAGTGACCAGCGCAGGCGCCAATACGGACGCCTGTTTGGCGCGCCATCCGGAACATGCGCCCGAGCTGGCACCCTTGCTCGCCACGGTTGGCGCGTTGCGAGCGTTGGGCGGCGCACCGCTGCGCGATCCACTGGCGGCCGCGCAGGCACGAGCACAGTTCAGCGCCGCTGCGCAACGGTTGGCACGCGAACGGCAACGCCAGCCGGCCACCTGGCAGGAGCGCATTGCAGCCTGGTGGCGCACGTTCAGCGCACCGTTCACTGCGCCTGCCGGCGGTTGGCCCTTCCCACGAGCCGCGCAGTCCGCCCTCCTCATGGCGCTGCTGGTGTTCGTCATCGCCGGCGCACTGACAACCGGCGCCGTTTCTGCCTCCAGCGCAGCGCTGCCCGGAGATTTCCTCTACCCCCTGAAGACCTTCACCGAACGCGCCCAGTGGTTCATCACCCGCGACGCCGCCGCACGCAGCGAATTGGAGCAGGGTTTTGCCAGGCGCCGGCTTGATGAAGCCAGGGCAGTCGTGGTCCAAAACCGGCGCGTGCCGAGCCTGGCGGTGGCGGGTACGCTGGACGCCTATGACGAACAAATTTGGATCGTGTCCGGGCTCCGCGTGACGATCCGCCCGGACTCGCAGATCGAGGGGCAACCCTTCCGCGGCGCGCTCGTTCAGGGCCGCGTCGCCGCGCCCGGCGATGGGACCCTAATCGCGCTCTTCCTCGAAGTCGTGGAAACCGCAGCGCCTGCCAACGCGGTGACGCCGACCGCTACCGCACCGACCAGCACCCCGACGGTGTCCCCAACACCGGCAGCAACCCCGACGCCGTCGCCGGGTGACGCGGGCGCCGCGGCGGAATTTGCGTCGGTCGGCGCCGAACCGCGTGACGCGGCTGCAACCGCCACACCCTCGCGCACGCCTCAGCCCAGCGCAACGGCCTCGCGCACGCCCCGGCCGACGGCAACGCTCCAGCCGACCAAGGCGCCGACCATGACGATGGCCGTGATGCCGACCAAGTCGCGCGACCGCCAGACGCGCACCGTACTGGGCCGAGTCACCGACATCAGCGGCGACCTCTGGACGGTCAACGGTGTCGCGATCCGGGTGACCGGCGCTACCAAATTCATCGGCGACCCCGGTCTCGGCTGGGAGGTGCGCGTCGACGCGCTGCTTGAGGACAACGGCTCTTACTCCGCGCTCACCATTACCGCACTCAATCCGCCCGACGTCAGCGGATCGGTGCAATTCACAGACGTCCTGGAAGGCAAAACCGGCGACTGGTGGACCATCGGAGGCACGCGTGTCAAGGTGACCCAACAGACCAGCGTGGAAGGTGATCCACAGATCGGCGACGTGGTCACGATGGCCGGCCAGCGCCTGTCCAACGGCGAGATCTGGGCGCTCAGTATCAGCGTTGTGACTCTGCCCATCACCGAGTTTGAGGGGGTCATCGAACAGGTCGGCGGCGGCTACTTGATCATTGACGGGCATCGCATCGAGATCACCGGCAGAAGCCAAATCGTCGGCGAACCGGCAGCCGGCTTGCGTGTCCACGTGCGGGCCCAAATCTATCCCAATGGCCAGGTCGTCGCCCTGGTCATCAAGGTGCTGGCGCCGTCCACGCCTACACCCACGCCCACGCCGTGGCCAACTGCCACCGCCACGCTGACCCCTGCGCCAACGGTCACACCCAGCGCGACACCGGCCGCCGCGGAGCCTGCCGCCACACCCACGGGGACGCCCGCGCCGACCGACATCGCCACACCGGAACCGACCGGCTCACCAACACCGATTGCACTCATGGACACGGCGATCCAGGAGAGTCGAACATGAACGGAAATCGCCGAGGGTTGAGACATCTTGGCGCCGTGTGGGCGCTCCTGTTATTGGCCGTCACGCTGGCTGGCCCCGGCCCGGCTTGGGCAGGCGACGCGCCATCCCCCGCGCAGCTCAGCGTGCCGACGCGGCTGGAGGGACAAGTGACCGCGATCGGCGCCGACAAATGGCTGGTGGATGGTCGGAGTGTGCTGGTGGATGCGGGCATCCTGCTCGTCGAAAAGCGCGGCAAAGCTGAAGTCGGGGCCTGGGTGATTGTCTGGGGTACGCGTGATGACCAGGGCAGTGTACACGCCGAACTTATTCAGGTGGACCGGCCGGCGGGCCGCTCCGGCGCGCAGATCCAATTTACCGGGGTCGTCCGCAAAGTCGCCGGCAACTGGTGGATCATCGAACAGAACCTGGTGGAGGTGAACAGCACCACCACCATCGTCGGCGAGCCGCAGATCGGGTCGTTCGTCTGGGTGGTCGCCGAGCAGCGTGGCGACGCCTATCGCGCCACGGTCATTCAGTTGATCGCCGCGGATCCCACCGTGCAGGCGTTCGAGTTCGAAGGCGTCATCGAACGTTTTGACACCAACTCCTGGGACGTGGACGGGTATCACCTGACCGTCACCCCAGACACGCTCATCTACGGGGAGCCGGAAATCGGAAAGAAGGCGGAGGTGCGGGCGCAGCCCGGCGCGGGCGGCGAGCTCATCGCGCTCCTGCTCCGCGTGATAGATAGCGCGTCACAGGCGCGGCTGAGTGCACTGGTGACCGGCATCACGGCGAACCAGGATGGCTCCCAGACGTGGAACCTGCTGATGTTCCCACAGACGACGGACGAGTTGCCCGTGGCCGGCGAGCTACAGGTGACCGGCAGCACCTACGTGGACGAGAGCCATGCGCTCGCGCAGGCGGGTCAGTGGGTTGAAGTTACCGGCAGCAAAACGGAACCCGACGCGTATCTAGCGGACGTGATCCATCTCGCGCGGCCGATGCCGGTCACATTGGAAGGCGATTTGATTCCCTTGTCAACGAAACCTGGGGCACGCGGCTGGTGGCTGCTCAACGGGCAGCCGGTCTGGTGGCTGCCGCCCAGCACCAGCGCCGCGGCCGCCCTCACCGGTGACCCGGTCGCAGTGTCTGGGGTTCGGCTCGGAAACGGCGTCATCTGGGTGAAGCAGATACGCGAAGCGCAGAGCCCGGTTCATTAGAGGCTCCGATGGCGTTGCATGCTCGGTCCCTGTTCCGGAAAATCCTGTTGGCGGCGCTAGCTCTGCTGGCGGCTTGGGCCATGCCGCGCCCTGCCCGCGCCGATGCCCAGACGCAGCCCTGGAACGCACCGACCGCCCTGGCCTCCGGCCTGCCCAACGCCGCCCATCCAAGCCTGGCCTTCACCCCGGACGGCGCAGAGCATGTGGTCTGGGAATCGGGCGGGGAAATCCAGTACACCTACCGGATGCCGAACGGCGCCTGGAGCACGGCGCACCGGATCGCTTATGGTGCTGCCCCATCTTTGGCCGTCAGCAGGGACGGCCGCCTCCATCTGGTTTTTGCAAAAGAACTCTTCGGCAATTACGAGATCTATCACATCTTCCGGGAGAACGGCGCGTGGAGCATGCCGGTCAACATCTCCCACACCACGGGCTTGTCAGCCGATCCGGTGCTTGCGGCCGCGGGCAATGGTTTGTTGTATGCCGCCTGGACGGACTTCGCGCCGGGCTATTCGACGATCTACTATGCCGTCTGGAACGGTGAGTACTGGGTCAACCGACCCGTAGACAACGCACGCGGCCAGGCGCCGGCCTTGACCATCTCAAAAGATGGTAGCATTTATTTGGCCTGGCAAGATCGCGTTCCGGCGCCCGACGATCCGACGGGCAAGTACGACATCTTTCTCAGCCAGCTCGGCGGCAGCGGTTGGTCCCTCCCGGTCAACATTTCGGATGATGCGCAGTTCGACGCCATCGGAGCGCATCTGGCGACGACTCCCAATGGGCTGGCGCACATCGTTTGGATTGACGGTGATCAGAAGGTGTTCTACTGCTATGGCCGGGACTTCTATTGGCCGCTGCCCCAAGCGGTTGTGCACGCGGAGGTGATTGCGCGGAGCCCGCAGATCGCCATCGCCCGCGGCGACCACATGCACATCGCCTGGGATGAAGGTGACATCGTACGCACTGTCGTCGCAGCGCCGATGACCGGCGTTTGGCCACGGCCCGACGCGCTGATGCCCCAAACCGGTGATCTACGCGAGGTCGCGCTGGCCGCTACCCCAGATGGTGGCGCCACCATCGTCTGGATTCAAGCGCTTCAGCCGGGAGCCGTTGCGGTGTATGAAAGTGCGCGAGGAATAGGGTTCATCCCGCACAGTTGGATTCCGGGGATCATCCGCTGAGAGCGCTGTGCACGCTCGGCCCACAGGAACATCGGCGGCGAGCATCGGTCGGTCCAGAACGTAGGGGCCCGACCGATGCTCGCGTTATTACTGTTCCGCCTTCACCCACCGGCGATGCTCAAAAACCAGTCCGCTGTGCAGCAGCTCCTGGCGGATCGTCTCGGCGCTGATATCCTCAGCGATCCCGCGCTCGGTCAGGTGGTAACGCAGGCGCTGCAAGGACCACGCATCAAACCCCAGCCCCAAGTCGCGCGGGTCGGCCGTTGCCATCCCAACGATCGCCTGGCGCTGATCATCACTGAACAGCCGGGGGCGCCCCGGCGACCGGCGCGGGAACAGGCCCGCGATGCCAAACCGATTGAACCGATGAATCCATTTGCGCACGTTGATCGGATGCAGATCCACCGCGGCGCTGATTTCCTGCACACCCAGGCGCTGACTAGACAGCAGCACAATGCGCGCACGACGATCCAGTTCATCCTCGGAATGAGTGCGCGCCATGTCTTCAAGACGTGACCGTTCCTCAACCTTGAGCGGCTTGACGTATAGTGCCATGCCATTCCTCCCCTGCGGCAATGCCTAAGTAGTTTTGCACCGCATTACCCATCATGACGGCGATGCGTCGAAAAAGACACGCCTTCTCGCACAAAAAACTATAGATATTAATTTCTTTGATGGCGAGCCTGAGCCCTTAGGGTCCTTCAGAGGGTGTATGACCGCCATCATTGCCCACGCCAGGAACCGCTGTATAATATTCCCTCAACGGCGGACGACGTCGCAGGCGCCGGGGCGGCGCCTGAGCCATGTCTCTGCATCCACAATGAAGCGGAGGACCTTTCTATGAAGCGACTCACACCCGTTCCCAGCGACCTGGACATCGCCCAAGCAGTCGAACTCAAACCGATCGTCGAAATCGCCGCCGCCCTCGGCCTGACGATAGACGATCTGGATCTGTACGGCAAGTACAAGGCCAAAGTCCACCTGGATGTCCTGGAGAAATTCGCCGATCGGCCACAGGGCAAATATGTTGACGTCACCGCGATCACACCGACGCCGCTGGGCGAAGGCAAGACCACAACCACGGTCGGCCTGACGCAGGGTCTGGGCGTTCTCGGAAAAAGCGTGGTGGCGGCGATCCGCCAGCCCTCGCAAGGGCCTACCTTCGGCATCAAAGGCGGCGCAGCCGGCGGCGGCTACAGCCAGATTGTGCCGATGGAGGACTTCAACCTGCATCTGACCGGCGACATCCATGCCATCACCGCGGCGCACGACCTGATTGCGGCGGCCATTGATGCCCGCATGCTGCATGAGGCGGAAGCGGGAGATCCGCAGGTCATGTTCGAGCGCCTGTGCCCGAAGGACAAGACCGGCAAGCGCAGCTTTGCGCCCCCGATGCTGCGCCGGCTCAAAACCCTGGGCATCGCCAAGACCGACCCCGAGGAATTGACCCCGGAGGAACGCGCCCGTTTCGCCATGTTGAACATTGATCCCGCCGGCATCACCTGGAACCGGGTGATTGACATCAGCGACCGCTTCCTGCGCAAGATCGAGGTGGGGCTGGGGCCGGAGGAAAAGGGCAAGACGCGCGTCACCGGCTACGACATCACCGTCGCCTCGGAGCTCATGGCGATCCTGGCCCTCACGACCAGCCTGGCCGACCTGCGTGAGCGTATCGGCCGCTGCGTGATCGGCACCAGCAAGACGGGCGAGGCCGTGACGGTGGAGGATCTGGGCGTGGCGGGCGCGGCCACCGTGCTGATGAAGGACGCCATCATGCCTAACCTCATGCAGACGGTGGAAGGGCAGCCTGCCTTCGTGCACGCTGGCCCATTCGCCAACATCGCGCACGGCAACTCCTCGATCCTGGCCGATCAGATCGCGCTCAAACTGGCCGACTACGTGGTCACCGAATCCGGCTTCGGTGCGGACATGGGCATGGAGAAATTCCTTGACATCAAGTGCCGCTACTCGGGCCTGATCCCGAACTGCGTGGTGTTGGTGGCTACGGTGCGGGCGCTGAAAATGCACGGCGGCGGGCCGAAGGTGGTCGCCGGGAAGCCGCTCGACCACGCCTACACCAGCGAGAATCTGCCGCTGCTGGAAAAGGGCTGCGCCAACCTGGAGGCGCACATCGAGAACATCAAGCGCTACGGCGTGCCGGTCGTTGTGGCGATCAACCAGTTCAAGGACGATACCCCGGCTGAGGTCGCGCTGATCCGCGAGAAGGCCATCGCGGCGGGTGCCGAGAACGCGCTCCTCTGCACCCACTGGGCCAACGGCGGGGACGGCGCCGTCGAGCTGGCGCACGCCGTCATCGCGGCCTGCGAGAAACCCAGCAACTTCCAGTTCCTCTACCCGCTGGAGTGGAGCATCAAAGAGAAGATCGAGAAGATCGCCACGGACATCTACGGCGCGGGCAGCGTGACCTACACGCCCGAGGCCGAAGCCAAGATCGAGCTCTATACCCGGCTGGGCTTCGACAAGCTGCCGATCTGCATGGCGAAGACGCATCTGAGCTTGTCCCACGATCCAACACAGAAGGGCCGGCCTCAAGGTTTCGTCTTCCCGGTCCGTGACGTGCGGGCTTCGGTGGGCGCCGGCTTCCTCTACCCGCTGTGCGGCGAAATGCGCACCATGCCCGGCCTGCCGAGCCGGCCAGTGTTCTACGATGTAGACCTTGACCTGGAGACCGGACGCGTGGTTGGGCTGTTCTAGCCAGGATTCAGGAGACAGGCGGCCGCGGTCATCCCTCTTGTCCCCTGACTTCTGATCCTTGATTTGTCAAACCATCGCCATCAGAGTATAATCAAGCCTGTGACCGGCGCTGTGAGGGCGCCGGTCATTTGGCTGTGAAAAGAGAGGGAATGGCGATGCCGATCTACGAATACGAATGTGAACAATGTGGGGTAAGGTTTGAAAAACTCCAGCGTATGACCGAGCCTGTGCTCACGGATTGCCCGGAGTGCCACGGTCATGTTCACCGGGTGATGCAGCCGGTCGGGATCATCTTCAAAGGTTCCGGTTTCTACGTGACGGACAACAAGGGGCGGTCGTCCACCGGCATCCCAAGCAAGAAGAAAGAAGAAGAGAGCAAATCCGCGCCGAGCGCCGCCGGTGAGAGCAACGCCGCCCCGGTCGCGGCTAAACCAGCGCCGACCAGCAGCGAGAGCAAGGCAAGCTAGGCAGTTCGAGTCAAGTTCATCCCAGCGCAGAATGCGGTTCGCATTCTGCGCTTTTCATTGCTCAGGCCGGTTCAGGGTAAATTTGTCGCACCCATCAGGTACCGATCGCATTCCCGCGCCGCGCCGCGCCCCTCGTTGATCGCCCAGACCACCAGGCTTTGTCCGCGGCGCATGTCGCCGGCCGCGAAGATGCCAGGCACGCTCGTGGCAAACTTGCCATAGTCGGCCCGCACGTTCGAGCGGGCGTCCTGCGCCAGGCCGAGCTGCTCGATCAGCGTCCGCTCCGGCCCCAGGAACCCCATCGCCAGCAGCACCAGGTGCGCGGGCCAGCGCTGCTCAGTGCCGGGCAGCTCCCGGAAGCTGGGGCGGCCGTCGGTCTGCCCCCATTCGACCCGCACGGTGTGCACTTCCTGCACCCGGCCGGCCGCGTCGCCGACGAAACGCTTGGTGAGGATCCCGAACTCGCGCGGGTCCCGGCCAAAGAGCTCCCGCGCCTCCTCCTGGCCGTAATCGGTGCGGAAGGTGCGCGGCCACTCGGGCCACGGGTTATCGGCTGGACGCACGTTCGGCGGCCGAGACATGATCTCCAACTGCGCGATGCTCGTGCAGCCGTGGCGGAGCGACGCGCCCACGCAGTCGGTGCCCGTGTCGCCGCCGCCGATCACCACCACGGCCTTGTGCCGCGCCGAGATCCATTCGCCCGGCTCCATCTCGGCGCCAAGCAGGTTACGCGTGTCGGCGCGGAGGAAGTCCATCGCAAAATGGATGCCCTTGAGGCCGCGGCCCTCCACCGGCAGATCGCGCGGCTTCGTCGCACCTCCGCAAAGCACGATGGCGTCGTATTCCTCTCGAAGCTGGCTGGCGGACAGGGTCTTGCCGACCTCGGTGTTCGTCACGAATTCGACGCCTTCCGCCCGCATCAAATCAATTCGGCGCTGGACGACCTCCTTGTCGAGCTTCATGTTAGGGATGCCGTACATCAGCAGCCCGCCGATCCGGTCGGCGCGCTCGTAGACCGTCACCAGGTGGCCGGCCTTGTTGAGCTGATCCGCGGCGGCCAGCCCAGCCGGGCCGGAGCCGACCACGGCCACGCGCTTGCCGGTGCGCTCGGCCGGCGGCCGCGGCGCGATCCAGCCCTCAGCAAAGCCGCGCTCGATGATGGCGTGCTCGATCTGCTTGATCGTGACCGCCTCCTCGTGCAGCGACAGCGTGCAGGAGCCCTCGCACGGCGCGGGGCACACGCGGCCGGTGAACTCCGGGAAGTTGTTGGTGCGCAGCAGACGCTTGAGCGCCTCCTCCCACAGCCCGCGATACACCAGGCTGTTCCATTCGGGGATCAGGTTGTTGATCGGGCACCCCGACGCCATGCCGCTGAGCAGCGTGCCGGTGTGGCAGAAGGGGGTGCCGCAGCTCATGCAGCGGGCGGCCTGTGTGCGCAGCTTCTCCTCCGGCAGCGCCAGGTGCATTTCGAGGTAGTCCAGCGAACGTACGCCGGGCAGCCGGTCACCGCCCAGCTCGCGGGAGTATTCCATAAAGCCTGTGGGTTTGCTCATATCGGTCCTCTTTGGGCTTCCGATTGTTATTCTGAGACACCCATGCCGCGTTGGCGGCATGCGCCCGGCAAGAAACTCACGGGCGAGAGATGTTTCGGCACTTAATTCAGAAAAGCTTAGCAATTGTCATCCTGAGCGGATAGACTTTGCAGGTCAACGTATCACTTGAGTCTGATCGTGTCTCAGCATGACACCTTGACGGTTGTGGACAGAGCGAAGGATCTCGTGCGCGACCGAGATGTTTCACTGACGACTCGCCGTAACGCACCTTGAGCCGTTAACCCGTTCAACATGACACGAGTTTTTTGTCTGGACGCATCTCGTCCCAGCGGGATGCGGAGCCCGGAATGACATCCGCTTCTGTCAACTTGTGCTAATTTCCCGACACCCTGGCCGCGTCTGCCTTATTTAGCTCAAATGCAGCCATGACCGCGGCGTCGCCGCTCAGCCCGGCGCGTTGGACGTCCTGCATCGCTTGCAGCATCCGCTTGTAATCCCGCGGCATCACCTTGACGAAGTGCGTCAGGATCGCATCCCAGTGGGCCAGGACGTCGCGGCCGCGCTCACTGCCTGTGGCCGCGACGTGGCACGCGATCATCCCCTTGACCTCGGCGGCCTCGTCCGGCGCCATGCGTTCCAGATCCACCATGTCGCGGTTGCAGTGCGCGGGGAAGTCACCCGTTTGGTCCAGCACATAGGCGATGCCGCCTGACATGCCGGCGCCGAAGTTGCGGCCGGTTGCGCCGAGTACGACCACCCGGCCGCCGGTCATGTATTCGCAGCCGTGATCGCCCACCGCCTCCACCACCGCGTGCACGCCGCTGTTGCGGACGCAGAACCGCTCGCCGGCCATCCCGCGGATGTACGCCTGGCCGCTGGTCGCGCCGTAAAACGCCACGTTGCCGATGATAATGTTTGCTTCCGGGACAAAAACGGCGTTCTCCGGCGGCCGCACGATAATCTGACCGCCCGACAGCCCCTTGCCGACGTAGTCGTTGGCATCCCCTTCAAGCTCCAGGGTGATGCCGGGCGGCAGGAACGCGCCAAAGCTCTGGCCGGCCGAGCCCTGGAAGTGAAGATGGATCGTGTCGGCGGGCAGGCCGTTTGCGCCGCAACGTCGCGTCACCTCGCTGCCCAGCATCGTGCCGGTCACCCGGTTGGCGTTGCGGATCGGCAGCGTCGCCCGCACTGGCTCGCCCCGTTCGAGCGCGGGCTGGCACAGCGGGATGAGCACCTGAGCATCCAGCGTCTGCTCCAGCTCATGGTTCTGGCTGATCTGACAGTAGCGGCCGACCGAGGTCGGCACGCGCGGCCGGGCCAAAATGCGCGCCAGGTCCACCGTCGTCGCCTTCCAGTGATCCATGTTGCGCCGCGGGACCAGCTTGTCGGTGCGGCCCACCATCTCGTTGAAGGTGCGGAACCCGAGCCGGGCCATGGTCTCGCGCACCTCGCGCGCAACGAAGCGCATGAAGTTCACCACGTAGTCCGGGTCACCGCGGAAGTTCTTGCGCAGCTCCGGGTTCTGCGTGGCGACGCCGACCGGGCAGGTGTCCAGGTGGCAGACGCGCATCATGGTGCAGCCGAGCGTGACCAGCGGCGCGGTGGCAAAGCCGAATTCCTCCGCGCCCAGGAGCGCCGCGATGACGACGTCCCGGCCCGTTTTGAGCTGGCCGTCGGTCTCCAGCCGGACGCGGCTGCGCAGGTTGTTCACCAGCAGCGTCTGGTGCGTCTCGGCGACGGCCAGCTCCCAGGGCAACCCCGCGTGTTTGATGCCGGTCTGCGGCGAGGCGCCGGTGCCGCCGTCGAAGCCGCTCACCAGGATCACGTCGGCGTGGCCCTTCGCCACGCCGGCCGCGATGGTGCCCACGCCGACCTCTGATACCAGCTTGACGCTGATCCGGGCGCGCGGGTTGGCATTTTTCAGGTCGTAAATCAGCTCGGCCAGGTCCTCGATGGAGTAGATGTCATGGTGCGGTGGGGGCGAGATCAGTCCGACGCCGGGCGTCGAGAGCCGCACCCGGGCGATCCAGGGATAGACCTTGCGGCCGGGCAACTGGCCGCCCTCACCGGGCTTTGCGCCCTGCGCGATCTTGATCTGAATCTCCTGGGCATTGTTCAAATAGAAGCTGGTGACGCCGAAGCGGCCCGAAGCCACCTGCTTGATCGCACTGGAGCGCCGGTCGCCGTTGGCGTTCGGCAGGTAGCGCGCCGGGTCCTCGCCGCCTTCGCCGGAGTTGCTCTTGCCGCCGATACGGTTCATGGCGATCGCCAGCGCCTCGTGCGCCTCCGGGCTGATCGAGCCGTAGGACATCGCACCGGTGCGGAAGCGCTTGCAGATCGCGTCCACCGATTCGACCTCGTTCAAGGGCACCGGCTGCGGCGCGACGAAGTCCAGCAGATGCCGCAGCGTGACCGGCGTCCGGTCCTGCTCGTTGATCAGCGTCGCGTATTCCTGGTAGGTGGCATAGTTGCCCGTGCGACACGCGACCTGGAGCTTGTGGATCGTCAGCGGGTTGAAGTTGTGGTGCTCGCCGTCGGAGCGCCACTGGTACAGGCCGCCGGTTTCCAACACGGCCGCGGCCGCCCCGCGCTGTGCGAACGCGGCCCGGTGCCGCTGCAGCGTCTCCTCCGCAAGGATCGCGATCCCTGCGCCGCCCACGCGCGACGATGTGCCGGTGAAGTAGCGATCCACCACACCCTGTTCCAGCCCCAGCGCCTCAAAGATTTGCGCGCCGCGGTAACCATCCACGGTGCAGATGCCCATCTTCGACATCACTTTGATCACGCCCTTGACCGCCGCCTTGAGGTAACGGCTCTGCGCCTCCTCCGCGGTGACGCCGGTCAGCAGGCCCTGGCGCACCATGTCGGCCAGGGTTTCCAGGGCCAGGTAGGGATTGATCGCGCCCGCGCCGTAGCCGAGCAGCAAGGCGAAATGGTGAATCTCGCGCGGCTCGCCTGACTCCACGACCAGACCGACGCGCGTGCGGCTGCCCTGACGGACCAGATGGTGGTGGATGCCGGCCAACGCCAATAGCGCGGGGATGGCCGCATGGTCGCGATCCACCCCGCGATCCGACAAGACCAGGATGTTGGCGCCCGCCTCCACCGCCCGATCCGCGGCTGCGAACAGCGCATCCAGCGCCTGGGCCATGGGAACTGACTTATCGTTGCGGTTAGGGCCGAGGGTGAGGTCGCCCCACTCAGCCTTCGCCTCGCCTGCGGGATCGCCGCCCACCACCAGGGGTGAGCCGCTCCAGGGCGCCTTCGCCGCCGCCGTCTGAATCCCTCGCACCGTGGCGCCGCCTCTGGTGGCCGGCTGCGGCTTGAAGATCTCACCCGTATCCGCCGGAAACAGGGTGGACAACGTCACCGACTTCAGGCCCGGCAGATCCACCTGGCTCAGCCGGGCAAGCTGCTCATCGCTCAGGATCGGCTTGGGGAGTTTCAAGCCCCGGCAGCTCGCCGGCTCCGGGGCCAGCAGGTTGCGCTCCGACCCCAGCGCGACGCCCGCACCGATGACGATCTCCTCGCGCAACGCATCAATCGGCGGGTTGGTGACCTGGGCGAAGAGCTGATGGAAGTAGTTGTAGAGGGGCTGCGGTTTTTGCGACAGCACAGCCAGCGGGGTGTCGTTGCCCATTGAACCGATCGGCTCCACGCCGTCGCGCCCCATCGGGCCAAGGATCATGTTAAGATCCTCGAACGTATAGCCGAACGCCTGCTGGCGCTGAAGCAGCGTGGCGCGCGCCGGCTGAGCCGGTGCGGCCATCGCAGGAAGGTCCTCCAACGCGACCATTTGCTCGTCCAGCCACCGGCGATACGGCTGCGCCGCGGCGACTTCTTCCTTAATCTCGGCGTCGGTCATCAGGCGATGCGCCGCGGTGTCCACCAGCAGCATCTTGCCCGGCTGCAGCCGGCCCTTCAGCACCACCTCCTCGGCCGGGGTGTCCAGCACGCCGACCTCGGAGGCAAGGACGACCAGGTTGTCCTTCGTCAGGTAGTAGCGCGAGGGCCGCAGCCCGTTCCGGTCGAGGGTTGCGCCGACGGTCACGCCGTCCGAGAAAACGACCGAAGCGGGACCATCCCACGGCTCCATGAGACAGCTATGATACTCGTAGAACGCGCGGCGCGCGACGCTCATCTCATGATCGTGCTCCCACGGCTCCGGGATCATCATCATCATTGCGTGGGCGATCGAGCGGCCGCCGAGCACGAGCAGCTCCAGCACATTGTCGAACATCGCCGAATCGCTGCCGTCGGGGTCAATGATGGGCAGCAGCTTGGGCAGGTCGGCGCCGAACAACTCGGACGATAGCATCTTCTCCCGCGCGTTCATCCAGTTAAGGTTGCCGCGGATCGTGTTGATCTCGCCGTTGTGGAGCATGTAGCGGAAAGGCTGCGAACGGGCCCAGCTCGGGAAGGTGTTGGTGCTGAAGCGGGAGTGGATCATCGCCAATGCGGTGTCCATGGCCGGGTCAGCCAGGTCCGGGTAGAACTCCTCCAACTGCTGCGAGGTCAGCATCCCTTTGTAGACAATGGTCTTGCACGACAGACTGGGGATGTAGAACTGATCGCTGCCCGGTAATCCTGACCGGCGCACTGCGTGCTCGGCGAGCTGGCGGATGACATAGAGCTTGCGCTCGAACGCCAGGCCGTCGGTGATCTCCGCGCTCCGGCCGATGAAGACCTGGCGCACGGCCGGTTCGCCCGCCTGGGCCGTTGCGCCGAGCGTGCTGTCGTCCGTCGGTACGGTGCGCCAACCCAGCACCATCTGCCCCAGCTCGCGCACCACATTCTCGAAGGTCTTCTCGCACGCGGCGCGCTGCTGGGGGTTGCGCGGCAGGTAGATCATGCCGACGCCATAGGCGCCCGGTGCAGGCAGCGTGATCCCGACCTCAGCGCAAACCTTGGCGAAAAAGGCGTGTGGCATCTGGAACAAGACGCCCGCGCCGTCGCCGGTGTTCGGCTCGCAGCCGCACGCACCTCGGTGGCGCAGGTTCACCAGCACCGTCAACGCGTGGCGCAGGATCCGGTTCGAGCGCCGGCCCTCGATGTCGGCCACAAAACCGACGCCGCAGGCCGCACGCTCCTGCCGCGGATCGTAAAGCGTGTCCTTCAACAGATTTGGGTCGGGCACGTACATAAAAACCTCTTGTGATTGCAGGGTGGTCCGGGCGGATTAAATACAAAGGCCACCCGAAACGCAGCAGTGCGTGGGTAGCCTCTTCTTCGAGCCAGAGAAACGACCGGAACGCCGTGGCTTTTATCATAGGTGCCAGCAAAAGTCAAACGCGCTTTCGGCCCCAGCCCCGGCCCATCGGCCAGCGCGAGGATTTCGGCCGTGTCCCGCGCGCGGCAGGGGATTTGGCGGGCCGGTCAGCGATCTGGTAAGATGGCAGCAAAGGAGCATTCCAATGGACACTGATCGCCTGAACACCCTCCGCGCCCGTTTCCCCGCGCTGACCCTGCTGATCGTCGGCGATTTTTCCCTGGACAGAGAATTGATCACCGAGCCGGCGGGGACCGCCATCTTGCCGGAGACCGGGCCGGAGGTGCACCAGGTGGCGGAGGTGCGCTGCCGGCCCGGCGCCGCGGGCATGGTCGCCGACAGCCTACGGAGATTGGGAGTCAGCGCCATCGCGCTGGGCGTCGTCGGGGACGATGGCGAGGGATTTGAACTGATCCGGGAACTGTGGAAGGTTGGGGTGGACGTGGATTCGTTGATCGTCCGGCCCGAACGTCGTACGCTCGCCACCCTCAAGCCGAGGCCGCGCGGGGCGGCGCACGAATGGACCCGACTGGACATCAGAGACCGCACGCCGCTGCCGACCCAGGCGGAGGATCAGGTCATCAAAACGCTGCGCGGCCTGCTCCCGCGCGTCCACGGCGTGATCATCGCCGACTGGGTGCCGGAGGCCGACTGCGGCGTGATCACCGAGCGGGTGCGCGACGAGCTCTGTTCGTTGGCCCAGGCCTACCCGACCGTGGTCTTCCTCGCCGACTCACGGGCGCGCATCGGCCTGTTCCACGACGTGATGCTGGCGCCTGAGGCTGGAGAGGCGATCCGGGCGGTCGAACCCGGAGCGGGCGGCCCCCCCGCCCGCGCTGCCGCCGAAGCCGCCGCGGCCGCGCTCTACACCAAGGCGGGCCAGCCGGTCTTCCTGGAGCTGGGCAGCGACGGCATCCTGGTCTGCCACGCCGACGGCCCGACGCCCGTCGCACCCTCGGCGAACGACCGGCCGGAGCGCGCCGCGGCGCGGGACGCGATGCTGGCCGCGCTCACTGCGGCGCTGTGCGCCGGCGCCACCGCGCCCGAAGCCGCGCAAATCGCCGTGCGTTCGTGGGGAGCGTAGAGCGTGGAGAGTAGAGCGTGGAGCGTGGAGCGTGGGCAGCACGCTCTCCACTCCACGCCCTCCGCCCTCCGCTCTCCACTCCACGCCCTCCGCCCTCCGCTCTCCGCCCTCCGCTCCACGCCCTCCGCTCCATGCCCTCAGCGCTGCGGCAGCGCCACCTTGTAGCCCAGGTAGCGGTCAAGCGCCTCGGCCACCGGCGCAACGATCCGGCCAGGAGTGAGGCCCACGTGATGGCGGAAGCCGTTGACGCCGATGAAGTGAAGCACGTCCTGGAGTTGCGGAATCTCGGCCACGCCGGCCACGCCAAAGAAGTCCGCCGGGATCGGGTCGTCCGTGAAGCGGCCTTCGCCCAGGTAGACCCGTGACTCGCCGTTGAATGTCATCAGGCTGCCGAACGTGAAATCGGTTGGCTTGAGCCGACCCTGGTTGCACCCGAAGCCGCACCCGGCGCGCAGGATCAGGTGATCCGTCACCCGGCCGCCCGGCTGCATCAACGACGCGGGCGCCGGCCCGCAGTGGAACAGGATGCACTTGTCATCCGCTTCCGCGTAGTTGTTGTTCCAGTCCAGCAGCGTCACCGCAGCGTCCGACGCGAGCTCGAACGCATGCATCATCACCGCGTTGGCGATGTCCACCTCGCAGGCGCCCGCGACGCCACGGTCGCTCAGCTCACCCATCAGCACACACGGCGAGATGTCGAGCTCGTTTTGCAGCTCCTCCCAACAGCGGATGGCGTACGCGTCAAGCTGGAACTCATCCACGATGTTGTCCAGCACCACGCCCAGGCGCACCAGGTTGTCCATCGGCCCCGCGGGCACCGCGGCGAAGGATGTGTACGCGTGGAGTTTCGCGGCCTTATCGCGGTACGCCGCGCTGTCCGGCGCGACTTTGCGCACACGGCCGAGCACGTCGGCCAGGTCCAGTGTCTCCACGGTGACGCCGCGGCGCTGAAGCGCGACCTCGTCCACGCGCACCGTCTTGAACGGCGTGGTGCGCGCACCGAGCGCACCGACGCGCGTCCGCCGCAGCCCCTTCACCACGCGGCACACCCGGTCGAAGTGGTCAATATTCGCGGTAAAGCGCGGACTCGTCGGGCTCACCACATGCGGCCTGAGCGTGGTGAACTTGATGTCGTTCTGGAAGAAGACGTCCATCATGGACAGCTTGCCGCAGAACGAGTCGCGGCGCAGGGCAGGGCCCATCTTGTCCATATCGTCGGGGTACGCGTGAATCAGGATCGGCACACCGGCGTCCTGGAGCGCGGCCGCACCGCCGTTCTCGTCGCCAAAGTTGGGCAGCGAGAGGATCACGCCGTCGAACTTGCCGCGATTCTGCTCCAGGAAGGCGGCGAACCTGGCCCCCTCCTGGATCGTTTCCACCGCGCCGTGGCGGGTGGCCGTCTCGTCCAGGGCGATGACTTTGTGGCCGAGGCCTTCCAGCGTTGCGATCAGCTCGGCGCGCGCGCCGGCAATGAGGGACGCGGGGAAGAAGCCCCGGTTGCCCAGGTAAAGGGCGAAGGTGGATTTGGGTGCGGACATGCGATGGTCTCCTGACGAAGTTGGTTGGGTGGTTGTTAGTTGGTTGGGTGGTTAGTTGGTTGGGTGGTTAGTTGGCTGGTTGGTTGGTTGGCTATTGAAGCTCAGAGTCAGCGGCTTGGCGCCGAGACCCTCGCGATGGCGTGGGGAGGCAAAGCAGCTCCGGCCCTCATTCTGAAGCCTCGTACCGGCTCTGGACGATGCCGTTCGGGTATTGCCGGGTCTCCACGTGCCGCAGTCGGATATCATGCAGAAGCGGTCCGAAAAGCGGCACCCCGCTGCCGATCAGGATCGGGATCCGCGCGAGGATGATCTGCGAAACCAGGCCCGCGCGCAGAAATCCCTGGATCGTTTCTCCGCCGTCCACGTACACATGCTTCGCCCCGCGGCCCGCAAGCCGCGCGACCACCTCCTGGGGCGAGCCCGCCATCACTTCGACCGATGGCGCAAGATGCTCGGGAATCTCAAGGCCGCCGCGGCTGAGGACGACCACCGGCTTGTCGCCGTACGGCCACGCGCCGAAGCTCAGCACCTTCTCGAACGTCTTGCGGCCCATCACGAGGATGTCCACCGAGGCCATAAACGCCGCGTAGCCGTAGTCCTCCCCAGCGGCCGCGCCATCCGCGCCAGGCAGCCAGTCGAGGTCGCCGTTTTCGCGGGCGATGAAGCCGTCGAGGCTGGTGGCGATGTAGACGGAGGCTTTCATGGTGAGATTTTCGACTTGCCGCCCAACTATAACTTCCGATTCAACTCGGCCAACGCTGGGTACACCTCAGCGTACACTCCGCCTTCTCCGCGTACTGGCTGTGCAGCTTCAGATTCGGTTCATACGTGCGGTTGACGCGCACGGCGCGGGTGTTTCTGAGTAATCTTCTGTCATGCAGGAGCCGACGCCAGCGTCGGCGCACTGAACACGCGCACCTCCCGCTCCAGGCGCCCTTCGAGACGATCTTTCTCCAACTCAAGATCATAACGCGCCTGGAGATTCATCCAGTACCGCTCCGACAGACCGAAGTAACGCGACAGCCGCAGGGCCGTGTCAGCGCTGATGGCGCGCTTGCCATGCACGATCTCGTTGATACGGCGGGGAGGGACGCCGATGTCCTGCGCCAAACGGTATTGGCTGATGCCGTACGGCTTCAGGAACTCCTCCAACAGGATCTCACCGGGATGTACAGGCGGAAACTTGGTGCTCATAACCCTCAACCTCTCACGCTCAATGGTAGTCCGTTACCTCGACATCGTACGCATCGCCCTCGAGCCACCGGAAGCAAATGCGCCATTGGTCATTGATGCGGATGCTATGTTGACCAGTACGATCACCCGAGAGCCGTTCCAGCCGATTAGCAGGCGGAATGCGGAGATCGTCCAACTGTTCAGCGACATCAAGTTGAACCAACTTGCGCCAGGCCAGGCGATGTAGTTCAGGCGGAAAATGGCGCATGAACTCGCGCTGAAAAATCCGCTCGGTGCCCCTGTCATGGAAGGACTTGATCATGGGTGTATCATAACGCAATGCGTTATGGTTGACAAGTTACGCCAACGAGGAAACGACGTTTGGGCTGCCTGCGCACCATTGTCGTGAAGGCTATGCCCATCGGATGCGGCCAACTACAACTTGCGATTCAACTCCTTCAGCGTTGGATACACCTCCCCGAACAGCGCCGCCTTCTCGGAGTATTGGCTGTGCAGCACCATGTCCGGCTCATACGTGCGGTTGACGCGCACGGCGCGGGCCACGGCCTCGGCGGGGGTGGCGTAGACGCCGGTGGCGACGCCGGCCAACAGCGCGCAGCCCAGGCACGGCGCCTCCGACACGTCCATCGCCTTCACCGGCCGGCCCAGGATGTCGGCCTTGGTTTGCAGCCACTTGCTGGACTTGGCGCCGCCGCCCATCGCCCGCAGCTCGTTGATCGCAATCCCGGCGGCTTCCATCGCGTCGATGCTCAGCTTGATCTCGTACGTCACGCTGTCAATGATCGCCTTGACGATCTGCCCACGCGTGGTGCTCAGCGTCAGACCCACCATCGCACCCTTGGAGAGCGGGTCGAGCGCGGGCGTGCCGCTGCCGACGAAGTGCGGCAGGATCAGCACCGGCGACGGGCCCTCGACCGCCTCGGCCAGGATCAGATCGTAGGCGCTGCGGCCGCCTCGCGCCGCCTCCGCGACCTCGGCGCGGGCGAAGGTGTCGCGGTACCATTTCAGCAGCGCGCCGCCCACCGACGACCAGCCCAGCACCAGATACATGCCGGCCACGGTGTGCGGCTCCACCGGCAGATTCCCGGCCAGCAGGTTGTTATCGAGGACCGGCTTGTCCATGGCTGCGGCGACGCACTCCACCGTTCCGGTCGAGTCCATCACCATGCCCGCACGGATCGCGCCGACACCCAGCGAGCCGCAGCAGTGATCGTGCCCGCCCGTCACGGCCACCGCGCCAGGCGCCAGACCCAGCTCCGCGGCGACCTGCGGTGCGATCTCGCCGAGCAGCGTGCCCGACGGAACCGTGGCCGACAGCCGTCCGGCGTCCAGCCCGGCCAGCCGCAGCAGCTCCGGGTCCCAGGCGCGCGCCCGAATGTCCTGGAGCATGGTGCGGGAAGCCAGGCTATGATCCATCGTCGGCGGCAGGCCCATGCGGGTGAAGAGGAAGTCGGCCATGCAGAGGAACCGGCTGGCCGCGTTGAACACCGCGGGATCGTGCTCGCGCAGCCACATCAGCTTGTTGGCCGTGTACATCGGGTGCGGCGGCATGCCGGTGATGGCGAAGAGCCGCTTCGCGCCCAGCCGTTCCTCCCACCAGCGCATCTGCGCCACCGCGCGCGTGTCAATCGCGGTGATGAAGCGGTAGATCGGCTGGCCCGCCGCATCCACCGGCACCACCGATTCGCCGTGGGTCGAGATGGCGAGCGCGGTGACTTTGTCGGCGCCGGCCGCGGCGGCTGCCTCGCGCGCGGCACCGCTCACCGCGGCCCACACCTCAGCGGGATCCAGCTCCATCCAACCGGGCTGCGGTTGGTGGAGGTAATATTCGCGATACGCCTGCCCCAGCGTGTGGCCTTCGAGATCAAAGGCGACCGCCTTGCAGCCGGAGATGCCGACGTCAATACCGAGCAGACTCATGATGACTCCTCGATCACGTACGCAGGTTGACACGTTTGCAGGTTGACACGTTCGCACGTTGACAGGTTCAACATGCCAACCTGCCACCGTCACGCGACGATCTTTGCCGTTCCGCTCCAGCCGAAGAACTCGCGGATCAGCCAGGAGGTGCGCTGATAGACCGCTTCTTGCGCCGCGTCGAGGCTGCCGGTCTCGCGCAGCTTGGCTTCGTAGGGCTGGCGGATCTCGGTGCCGACGTTGATCTTGGCGACCCCACGTTTGACCGCGGCCAGGATGTACTCCTGTTGGATGCCGGAGCCGCCGTGCAGGACGAGTGGGACGCCGGTCGCCTCAGCCAGCGTCGCGATGTGATCCAAGGCCAGCCGCGCCCGCGGCTTGGCCTGATCCTTCAGCCCGGCAGCAATGGCGCCGTGGACGTTGCCGGCCGCGACCGAAAGCCAATCGCAGCCGGACTCCTTGACGAAGCGGACCGCCTCCGCGACGTCGGTAAAGCCTTTGCCGCTGGCGAAGAGCTCCTCGTACGGCGGCAGCGGTCCGGCCTCGTGCCCCAGCACCGCGCCGAGCTCGGCCTCACACGGCACGCCGGCGCGATGGGCGAGCTCCGCGACCTGCCGGGTGGCGGCGATGTTCTCGTCCAGCGGCAGCCTGGAGCCGTCCACCATCACAGAATCGAACCCGAGGTCAATCGCCGTCCGAATGTCCGCGAGGAAGTCAATCCGATTGCCATCCTCGTCAATCACGGGGACGTGATCCTGATGCAGCCGCATGTGCGCCGGGTCCTGCCACTTGCGGAATTCTTCGGCCACCGCAGCCGCGCTCTTTGCCTCGAACTTGGCGTATTCCAGCCGGGCTACCTCGATGAGCGCGAAGCTGTCAGCGTCAATGATCGCCTTTGCCACCGGTTGAAGCATGGGCAGGTAGGGGATGTTGAACGCGGGCAGCGCGATGCCAGCGCGCCGCGCCCGCCGGATCGCCTCCGCACTGGAGACGCGCGCCGTAGGAGTGTCGGTCATGAGCTTCTTCCTTACAGTCAGAATGGGTGAGCATGACAACGAATCAGCGGAATACGGGGAACCGTCTGCGCTGCGGCGCGGGGATACCGGTACGCGGCGGAGGCAGTTCATCGGCTCGCCTGACGGAAAGCCAGTATACAGAGAACCGCGCCGGGCGTCAAACCGCGTCTCGAGCAACGTCGTTGGCAATCGAAATCCCGCAAGTGGATGCTTCGCGATCGCAGCAGCTAACTATTCCCTGTCGGATTATGGTATAGTATGGCTGTTGGCACTCCCCGCCATGAACGCTACCACATTGTCTGGGAGGCCAGCTTGATGCGCCATCCGTGCATCGCCATTACCACATCGAGGATCACATCATGAACATTGGCAAACTTGTCCGCCTGAACCGTCTGTTCGCCCACCCAAAGCAGCGTTTCTGCTCCGTCGCCGTGGATCACTTCATCGGCTACGGCCCGGGGCTGCCGGCCGGGCTGCGCCACATGACCGCAACCCTGGAAGCCGTTGTAGCCGGCCGGCCGGACGCGATCACCTTGCACAAAGGCATCGCAACCTCGGCCTGGGCGCCGTACGCGGGCGCGATTCCTTTCATCCTCCAGGGTGTCCTGGCCCGGGTGGACGACGCCGCGTGGGAAGTGTTCGCCACGCCGGAGGAAGCCGTGCGCCTCGGCGCTGATGCGTACGCGTATGCCCTTTTCATCCGCGGCGCCACCGAAGCGTCGCACCTCCGCGGACTGAGCGATGCTGTGGCCGCGGCGGCGCGCTTCGAAATGCCGGTGATCTGCCATATCTACCCGCGCACCTTCCGGAACGGCCGGCCTGAGGTGTCGTTCGAACCCGAGGACATCGCCTGGGCCGTGCACTGCGCGGTGGAAGCCGGCGCCGACGTGGTGAAGGTGCCCTATTGCGGGACGGTCGCCAGCTACAGCCAGATCGTGGCCGACTGCCCGGTACCCGTGGTGGCGGCCGGCGGACCGCAGGCGCCGACCTTGCTTGCCGCGCTGCAGATGCTGTCCGAAGTAGTCGCCAGCGGCGCGCGCGGCGGCACGATCGGCCGCAACATCTGGGGCTTCGAGCCGATCACGGCCGCGGTGCGCGCCTTCAAGGCCGTCATCCACGATGACGTGGATCCGCGGCAGGCGTTGGCGGCAAACGGCCTGCCGTTGCCGGCCGGCGAGTGAGGCTTCCATGCCCCCCGCGCTGGGACGTGCTAGGCATCGGGGCCGTGGCGGTGGACGATCTGATCTACCTCGACGGTTTCCCCGCGCAGGGCAGCAAGGTGCACATCACCGGCGAGCAGCGCCAGGGCGGCGGGCAGGCCGGCACCGCGTTGGTCGCCGCGGCGCGGCTGGGCGCGACGGCGGCCTACGTGGGCGTGCTCGGCGATGATGATCTGTCCCACCACGCCATCACCGCGCTGGAGGCCGAAGGGGTGAACTGCGACGCCGTGCGCCGGGCGCCGGATGCGCGGCCCTTCCACTCCACCATCCTGGTGGACCAGCGCACGGGCGAACGGACGATCCTGGCCTCGGCCGCGGGCGTCACCCCGCCGAAACCGGATGAGATGACCCCCGCGCTGATCGGCGCGTGCCGCGCGCTCTTCGTTGACCACACGGTGGCTGCACCGGCGTTGCGGGCGACGGAGATCGCCAACCGCCTGGGTGTGCCGGTGATCGCCGATCTGGAGCGCTATACGGATGAGACGCCGGAGCTGATGGCGCGCATTGATCACCTGATCGTATGTGCCGGCTTCGCCGAAAAAGTCGTCGGCGCGGCCCATCCCGCGGAGCTGGCGCGGCGGCTCGCGCGGCCGGGACAGGCCATCTGCGCCGTCACCGCGGGCGCCGCGGGGTGCTGGTACATCGTGGGCGGCTCCGGCAAGGCGATCCACCAGCCGGCCTGCCGTGTCCCGGTCGTGGACACTACCGGCTGCGGCGATGTGTTCCACGGCGCGTACGCGGCCGCCCTGGTGCGCGGCTGCGACATGCCCCGCGCGATCGCCGTCGCCACCGTGGCCGCGGGGCTGAAGGCCACCCAGCCAGGCGGTCGCCGCGGCATCCCCGATTGGGACACGATCATGCGATACTGACATGAGGAATCCAATGGGCCTATCACCACTGAGTGAGCCGGGGGCGTCTCCTGCCCCCGAAGCCACAGAGACGAGGCAGGTTCAGCAGCTCTTGCGCCAGGCCTATCTCAAGCTGGACCGCCGCGCCCTCCAACTCCAGGCGGCAGCCGAGGTCTCGCGCGCCACCGGCAGCATCCTCGATCCCGATGAGCTGATCCAGCAAGTGGTGGAGCTGACCCGCGAACGATTCGGCCTGTATTATGTCGGCCTGTATCTGCTGGATCAGGCAGACAAAACGCGGAGATGGGCTGTGCTGCGCGCGGGCACGGGGGAGGCCGGCCGGCAAATGGTCGCCCGGGGGCGACGGATCGAGGTGGGCGGCAATTCGATGGTCGGCTGGTGCATCGCCCACCGACAATATCGCCTGGTCGAGGACGTGAGCGCCGAAGACGCGCTGCTCAAAAATCCGCTGCTCCCAGGCACGCGTTCGAAGCTGGCGCTGCCGCTCATCAGCCGCGGCCAGGCCATCGGCGCCATGACCTTTCAATCTGCACATCCCGCGGCCTTTGCTGAGGAGGACATCACCACACTCCAAACGATGGCCGACCAGCTCGCCAACGCCATCGAAAACGCGCGCTTGTTTGCCGAGCGGAAGCAAGCGGAGGAGCGGCTTGCCGAGCACGCCAGGCAACTGGAGGAGACGACGGCCTTCCTGAATTCCGTCGTCGAAAACATCCCGATGATGTTCTTCGCCAAGGAAGCCCAGGACCTGCGGTGGGTGCGTTGGAACAAAGCCGGCACAGAGACGATCGGGTTGTCCCGCCAGGAGTTGATCGGCAAGACTGACTACGACATCTTTCCGGTCGAGGAAGCTGACTTTTTCACCGCCAGGGATCAGGAGGCGCTGACAAGCGGGACCTTGGTGGATACCCCGGAAGAAGTGGTCCACACCCGGCACAAGGGCGTCAGGATCCTGCACACGCTCAAGGTGCCGATCCTCGACGCGGAGGGCAAGCCGCAGTATCTGATCGGCATCTCGGAAGACATTACCGAACGCAAACGCGCGGAGGAGGAGGCCAGTCGCACGCGCGCCTTCCTGGATTCGGTGGTCGAGAACATCCCGATCATGGTCTTCGTCAAGGAGGCGAAAGACCTGAACTGGGTGCTCTGGAACCGGGCCGGTGAAGAGACGGTGGGTTATTCCCGCGAGGAGATGATCGGTAAGAGCGATCAGGACTTCTTTACCGAAGAGGAAGCCAACTTCTTCCATGCCAGGGACCGCGCGGCGCTGGCAACCGGCAGCCTGGTGGACACCCCCGAAGAGTCCATTCACACCCGGCATAAGGGTGTCAGGATCCTGCACACGCTCAAGGTGCCGATCCGCGATGCAGACGGCAAGCCGCAGTATCTGATGGGCATCTCGGAAGACATCACGGAGCGCAAACGCGCCGAGGAAGAGGCCAAGAGCACCCAGGCGTTCCTCGACTCCGTGGTCGAGAATGCCCCAATCATGATCTTCGTCAAGGATGCCGAACATCTCAAGTTCGTGCGCTGGAACAAGGCCGGCGCAGAGTTGATCGGTTTCCGCAGCGAAGACATGATCGGCAACACCGACTACGACCTCTTCCCCAAAGAACAAGCGGATTATTTTGTCGCACAGGACCGTCAGGTCCTGGCCGGAAGAAAGCTTGTCGAGTTTGCGGAGGAGCCGATCCAGACCCGGCACAGGGGCATCCGGATGCTCCATACGCTCAAGGTCCCGATTCTCGATACCGACGGAAACCCGCAATACCTGCTGGGCATTTCGGAGGACATCACCGAGCGCAAGCACGCCGAGGAAGCGCTGCGCCGCGCACACGACGAGCTGGAGACGCGCGTCCAAGAGCGGACGGCTGAGCTGCTCGCCGCGAATCAGGCCCTGCAAGCTGAGATTGCCGAACGCCGGCGAGCCGAAGAGGAGCTCCAGCTACGCAATCTGGACCTGGCCGCCCTCAACATGATCGCGACGACCATCGGGCAATCCAATGGCCTGGATCAGCTTTTGAACGCGACCCTGGACCAGGCAATGATGGTCATGGACATGGACGGCGGCTGGGTGCAACTGCTGGATGACGACGGACATACGCTCACGCTGGCCGCGCAACGCGCCATCCCGGCGCTGGCCTGCGAGCAGATCAAGCGCATCCGACTGGCCAAAAGCTCCGAAGGCATGCGGCCGGATGGGGCTGCCTCAATTCAGATCCCTGAGGTGCTGGAGATCGTCCGCGACAAAATCAGCGCCGCGCAGCCTGCCACAGCGTTCACCTTGACGGGCGCGGCTATCCAGTCAAAGGATCGTGTGCTGGGCGTCCTCGGAAGCATCAGCCACGGGTCGCAAGCCTTGAGCCCGAATCGAGTGCAGCTCCTCACCACCATCGGGCACCAGATCGGCATCGCCGTGGAAAACGAGCGGCTGGCCCAGCAGGCCGCGGAGGTCAAGATCCTGCGCGAGGTTGACCGGTTGCGCTCGGAATTGATCGCCAACGTTTCCCATGAGCTGCGGACACCGCTGGGTCTGATCAAAATCTCCGCCTCCTCCCTGCTGATGGATGACGCCGACTTCGACCAGGCGACGCAGCAGAAGTTTCTTCACAGCATCAGCGAGGAGACAACCACGCTGGAACTGATTGTTGAGCACCTGTTGGATCTGGGCCGGATCGAAAGTGGACGCCTGCGGCTGGACAAACGGCCCACCGACCTGAGATCGCTCGTTGCTAATACCCTCAAGTCTATGGAAGCCCTATCGAGCCGGCACCACCTGGTGATGGATCCGGCCGCGGAGCCCCTGGTTGCAAACGTGGACGCCAGACGATTCGAGCAGGTGTTGCGCAACCTGCTGGATAACGCCATCAAATACTCACCGGACGGCGGAACCATCACGGTGCAGGCGTATCGGGACCATGCGCAAATCGTGATTGCCGTCAAAGATGAGGGCATCGGCATTCCGGTGGGAGAGTGGGACAGGATCTTTGAACGCTTCCATCGCGTCGAGAACGAGATCACGCGGCGCATGAGAGGCGCGGGGCTCGGGCTCGCCGTCTGCCGTGGCATCATCGAGGCGCACGGCGGCCGCATCTGGGTCGAGAGCCAGCCCGGCGCGGGCAGCACCTTCTGCTTTACCCTGCCGATACGGGCTCGGGAGGCGACACGATGAAGAAAGTTCGCATTCTGGTGGCAGAAGACGAGCCCAGGTATGTCTGGGCCATCCAAACCAACCTGGAAGCCCGCAACTATGAGGTGGTCACGGCCACGGACGGACAGCAGGCCGTCCAACTGGCCGCGGACGCGGAGCCCGACCTGATCCTCCTGGACATCAAGATGCCGGTCCTGAACGGCTACGAGGCGTGCCGGCGCATCCGGGAGTTCTCCACCGTGCCGATCATCATGATCACGGCGATGGCGGAGGAGGCCGACAAGGTGCTGGGCCTGGATCTGGGAGCCGATGACTACGTGACAAAACCGTTCAGCGTGCCCGAGCTTTTGGCCAGAGTGCGTGCCGCCCTCAGGCGGATTGAGTTCGCGGAAGGTGCACCGTCCGACTCGGTTTACGAAGCGGGCAAGCTGCGGGTTGACTGCGCGCAACGCCGGGTGTTCGTGCGCGGGCAGGAAGCCGAGTTGACGCCGACGGAATATCGTCTGCTGTGCGAATTCGTCAAGCAACCCGGCCGCGTGCTGATGTCGGACTACCTGACCGAAAAAGTGTGGGGGCCGGGCTATGAAGAAGGCGACAAGCTGATCCGGCAAGCCATCCACCGGCTGCGCCGGAAGATCGAGGCGGATCCGAGCCGCCCCGAATACATCCTCACCAGGCCGGGCCTGGGATACGTGTTTCTCCCCAGCGAGTAACGCCGCGGCTTTCACTCCTCTTGGAATAGATTTGGAATACCCACGCGCTGCATTGTCACGCCTTTGGAATGTCGAGATGATATGCTAAAGGCGTTCTTAAGCGCGCAAACGGGCGTCCTCCCCTTTCAAGACGCCCATAGCCCAGCACACACCTGCGCAAAGCGGCGCAGGGCCAAATGTCTCAACGATGATGACAGACGTGATGAGCAAACAAGTCCATGTCCTCTGTGACCACGATGCCCTCTATGCGGCGATTGAGCTCAAGCTCACTGGCCTCACGAACGTTCATGTCATCCGGCTCAACTCAAATCCGAGTGCACTGGCAGGAAACAAGCATACCGCGGCGGAGAGCGACTTAATCATTGTCGCCTCCGTACCGCCGATCAGCGATCCGATATCCATTTTGTCCAGGGCTGCGCTCCTCAATCACGTAGGTCGCATGCCGGTGCTGATCATCTCCGAGCAGCCGTCCAAACCGGAGTCCGGCGAGAAGATCACGTATCTCAATTTCCCGTTTGATCTGGATGATTTGACCGACACCGTGGCCGATATCCTGGAAGATCGCCAGCATGCCGGCCCGGAGCGCAATTCCTGAGACCCGGCAGGCGCGCCCATCTCGTCGCGCGCCGCAAAACCACGACTTGTTCAAGCGGCAGGAGGTCGAGTGATGCCCGAAGAAATGATTCTTGAAATGAAGGGCATTAGCAAATCCTTTCCGGGGGTCAAAGTCTTTGAAGATTTCAACTTTGATCTGAGAAAGGGTGAGATCCACTGCATCTGCGGAGAAAACGGCGCGGGCAAATCAACGTTGATCAAAATGCTCTCCGGGGCCTACACGCCTGACAAAGGGGATATCTACTTCGATGGGAAGAAGGTGGTGCTCACACCCTATTCCGCGATGCAGATCGGTATTCAAACGATCTACCAGGAACACACCCTGTTTCCGCTGTTGAACGTGGTTGAGAATGTGTTTGTCGGCAAAGAGGTCGCCAACGGCATTGTCATCAACCGGGCCCAGATGGTCGCCAAAACACGGGAGGTTCTGCAGTACCTGCATTCGAACATCTCACCTGATGACATCGTGGGCAACCTGGGCAGCGGCGGGCAGAAGACAGTGGAGATTGCCAAGGCCCTGATCCAGGAGTCTAAGGTCATCATCCTGGACGAGCCCACAGCCTCCTTCAGCCAGACGGAAATCGAGCACCTCCTCAGCGTCATCAGAAAACTAGCAGAACGCGGCCTGAGCGTCATCTACATCTCCCACCACATCGAGGAAGTCTTCAAGATCGCAGACCGAGTCACCGTCCTCCGCGACGGACGGACGATCAACACCTACGAGGCAAAAGGCCTGACGGAACAGACGCTGATCCACGACATGGTCGGCCGCGATGTGTCCCTCTTTTACCAGCGGCAGCAGGTGCCTATCGGCGATGTCGTATTCGAGGCGAGACACCTCAACGGCAACGGGGTGCAGGACGCCTCGCTCAAGGTGCGCAGCGGCGAACTCCTGGGCATCGCCGGCATGGTTGGCTCAGGCCGGACGGAACTGGCCGAACTCCTGTTTGGTGTCAAGAAAGCCGTTTCCGGGGAGATTCTGATCCACAACAAGAAAGTGCGGATGCGGACGCCCTTGTCGGCCATCCTCAACCGGATGTGTTTCATCACCTAGGACCGGCAGTCCACGGGTCTCTTCCTGCACCATAGCCTCGACAAAAATATACCCATCGCCAGCTATTCCCGATCCAACTCCCTCTTTGCCTGGCCGGCGGAAGATGTGCGGGTGTCACAGAAGTACATTGACGCCTTGCGCATCGTCACGCCCGGCGTGTTTCAGAAGGCGCTGTTCCTGTCCGGCGGCAACCAACAGAAGGTCGTGCTGGCGAAGTGGTTTGCCACGCGGGCCGACATCTTCATCTTTGACGAACCCACCCGGGGCATTGATGTCGGCGCCAAGGAAGAGATCTATAAGTTGATGGTTGAGCTGCTCAGTCAGGGCAAAGCGATCATCATGATCTCCTCCGACATGCCTGAACTCATCTCCATGAGTGACCGAGTGATGGTCATGCGAGACGGCCGTATCGCGGCCGAAGTCCCGAAAGCCGAAATCAACGAGGAAAACATCCTGAAGTACTCTATCGGAGGGAGTGTGCAATGAGGACCAGCAACACCGTGCGACGCGCCATGAGACAGGAGAACACACCGACCTTGCTGGTGCTCGTGTTCATCCTGGTCGTAGTGTTTTTCGTCGAATACCTGGTCGTCAGAGATGGAAATCTGTCCAAAGTGGCGTTCGTCAAACCGATGAACATCTCCAACGTCCTCATGCAGATTTCCACCACCGGCATGCTTGCCATCGGCATGACGCTGATCATGATCTCCGGCGGGATTGATCTGTCGGTGGGGCAGATGATGTGCTTCATCGGCACAGGGGCAGCATTTCTGATCCGGCGAGCTGGTTTCAGCGAACCGGCGATGGTGGTGACGGCCATCACCGTGGCGATCTTCTTTCAACTGTTGATGGGCTTCATCATCTCACGGACCAAACTGGAACCGTTCATCGTGTCGTTGGCGTTCATGACGATCTACAAAGGCTTCACCTACCTCATCACCAACGGCAGCGAAATCACGATCACGGGCAAGTTCACCTTCCTTGGACAGACGTACCTCAACATCACGCAAGACTTCAGGCTCGGTCTTCCGGTGCTTCTGCTGCTCCTGCTGACCGTTATCATGTGGCTGGCGTTGAAATACACAAAGTTCGGCCGCAGAGTGTACGCGGTGGGCGGCAATGAAAACGCCGCATATCTGGCCGGTATTAACGTCAAGAACTTCAAGCTCCTCCTGTACGGCCTCAATGGTCTCTTCGTAGCCGTCGCCACCCTGGTGCTCATGTCCAGGACGGGTGTGGGGGGGCCGCTGATGGGCGATGGCAAGGAGATTGACGTGATCGCAGCGGTCGTTGTCGGCGGCGTTGCGCTGAGCGGCGGCAAAGGTAATCTCTGGGGAACCTTCATCGGCGTACTGCTTCTCGGCGTCATTTCCAACGCGCTGAACATCTTGGGCGTCAGCCCACATTGGCAGTACATCATGCGCGGCAGCCTGATCCTCGTCGCCGTGTTACTCAGCTATTATAGCGGCCTGCGCACCTCTTCTGTATCGGTTTCAGAGAGGAAAGCCGCAGCTGCTGAAATAGAGGACGCATCGGTGCGTGCGTAGGTCCAATGAGGCACCCAAAATCCACAAGGAGGAACGGTCAAATGAACAAGGTACTCTCCGTCGTCATGGTCCTCGCAGTACTTTTCGGAGTAGTGGGCTGCAGTGCCAGCCCCGCCGCGGCCCCCACCGCGGCCCCGGCCGCGGCTCCCGCGGCGGCCACTGCGGCTCCCGCCGCTCCCACCGCGGCTCCCGCGGCAGCAGACCCCGTCAAAGGCAAGACCATCGGCTTCATCAATGCCGGCCCGGACGACTACTACGCCCAGTTCGGCAATGCACTGAAGGCGATTGCCCAAGCGGAGGGCATGAAAGTCATCGAACTGAACTCGGACTACAAGCCCGAGAAGGAACTGGCCAACGTCCAGGACCTGGTGGCCCGCGGCGTTGATGCCATCGCGGTCATCACAGCGGGTGCAGCCGGCAGCGCGGCCTCCATCAAGGCCGCTTACGACGCGAAGGTGCCGATCTTCTTCATCGCCGGCAAGCCGGAGCTCGCGGCTGGCACAGACCTCACCGGACACGTCACCGACAACTTCGTGATCCTTGGCTACCAGCTTGGCCAATGGGTTGCGAAGAACCATCCCAACACCAAGTGCGTGCAGATCCCCGGCTTCCTCGGCCAGGGAACGGCTGAAGGTCAGATCGTCGGCTTCAATTTGGGCCTTACCGAAGCCGGCATGCCCGAGTGCAAGGTGCTGAAGAGCTCGGAATGGCAGAGCGACAAGGCCATCCCGATCGCACAGGACCTCATCGCTTCCGGCGAGGAGTTTGATGTGATCTTCGGCGCTAACGGTGAGACCGTCCGGGGCATCCTCCAGGTCTTCGACGAACTCGGTGTCAAGAACAAGGTTGTCGTCAGCATCAATGGCAAGGAAGAAGAATGGCAGTGGATGAAGGATGGCAAAGAGGCTGCCTCCGTCCCGAACCCGCCATCCTTGAACGCCGACCTGTGCGTGCAGCAGATCATGCGGTACTTCAGGGGTGAGAAATTCATCCAGTACCTGCAGATCAAGCCCTTCGCCGTGATCACCAAGGACAATCTTGACCAGGCCATTCCATGGAACACCGAAAACTACCTGAAGGGCCGCGCAGCCAATGCCTTCAAGTATGATCTGGCCTACTACGAAGCGCAATACGAAGCGAACAAACAGATGTTCGTGGACTTCGATGCCAAGCTTGCCGAATACATGAAGACGCACCAATAGGCAACCGGCCGCGGGCTCAGCCTTGCAAACAAGCCAGCGGTTGTTTTCCCACCTCCTGGAAAGCAGACCGGTCCACGTGAAGCATGCGATGCACGGCCTGCAGGGGTGCTCCTTGCAGGCCGTGCAGTTTTAAAAGACTCTCACGCGGGCGCACGTGCCGGTGGATCCGGCGTCAGCGAGCGCGGCGCGTTTCGAGGAGTTGGCACGGCAGGACGTTGGAACGTCGAAACGTGCGAACGTTCCAACGTGGCAACGATAAACTCGGAGATGAATGGAATGACTGACAGCACGGGACGAGACATCGTCGCAACCGCCCTGAGCCAGGGCAACGGCATCCTCCGGCTGGAGCCGGCCTGGGTCGCACGGGATTTCCTGCCGCCCGGCAGGCGGCTGGGTCTGAAGGACGAGGAGTACGAGGTGGGCGAGCGGGGCTGGATCTCGGAGCGGTGGATCGGCTCGACCACGAAGGCGGACAACCGCGTCGGCCCGCCGGACGAGGGGCTCAGCTATTTGGGCATCGCAGGCCAGCGGATCACCCTCAAAGAGGCGGTCGAAGTTGGGGGTGACCTGATTATGGGCGCCGAGTATGCCGCAACGCACAAGGGCCTGGGCCGCCTGGCGAAAATCTACGACTTCGGCGCGCGCATTCCCTTCCACATCCACCAGATGAAGAAGGACGCGGCAAAGCTGGGACATAACCCCAAAGAAGAAGCATACTACTTTCCGGAAGATGTGGACCTCGGACCGCACCCGGAGACCTTCTTCGGTGTCCACCCCTACATCGTACGCGAGAAGAAGATGGATCTACTGCTGCCCTTCATGCAAGAATGGAAGGATGATCTGATCCTGCAGCACTCGCGGGCCTACCTGAACGTGCGGGGCGAGGGCTTCCACCTGCCATCCGGCGTCCTTCATGCGCCCGGCACTGCGCTGACCATCGAGCTGCAAGAGGACTCCGATGTCTTCGCCATGCTCCAGGCGCTGAACGCGGGCAAGATCATCTCCAAGGACCTGCTCTTCAAAGATGTAACGCCTGAGGATCGCAAGACGCTGGGCGAACGTGCGATCCTGGAGCAGATTGACTGGGAGCTCAGCGGCGATCCGTACTTCTACGAGATCCTGCACTTCCTGCCAGTTCCGTTCGCGGAAACCCGCCAACCCGGCGGCGAAGAGTCGTGGATTTACTACAACACCACGAAGTTCAGCGGCAAACGGCTGGTGGTGAAGCCCGGCGGCCAGTTCCTCAGCGCGGAGAAAGGCGTTCACAATATCCTGGTCTGGCGCGGAGTGGGCGTCTTCGGCGGTTACGAAGTCGAAGCCCTCAACTTCGGCCACGACGAGCTGTTGATCTCGCACGCGGCGGCAGTCCAGCCGATCCTGGTCGAAAACACGGGCGATGCCGATCTGATCATCTTCAAGTTCTTCGGCCCGGACATTAATCTGGATGTGCCGAGGATTACCCCATATCACACCATCTAGACAAGGAGGTTTTCATGGCTAAGAAAAAGATTTCCGTCGGCACCTGGGCGTACATCTGGGGCGGGTATGCGGACAAGCCCATTGATCTGCCCGTTGTTGCCAAGAAGCTCCAGGAGTACAAGTTCGACGGCGTCGAGCTGGGCATCTTTGCACCCCATCTGTCGCTGGAAGAAGCCAAGGATCCGAAGAAGGTTCGCGAGGTCAAGAAACTGCTGGACGACCACGGTCTGGCCGTCTCTGGCATCGCGGCTGACCTGGGCGCGACGCCGCCAATGTTGGCGAGCCTGCCCGACTACCTGGACAACGTCCTGCGCCACGTTGAGATCTGCGAAATCCTCGGCACAAAAAAGCTCCGCACCGACTGCATCGTCCCGCCCACCGAGATCCCCGGCGGGATGGACTACGAGACCTGCTTCTGGCGGACGGCGCACGCGTTCCGCGAGGCGTCGAAGGTCACCGGGGCGCACGGCATTGACTTCATCTGGGAGTTCGAGCCCGGCTTCCTCTTCAACAAGCCGAGCGAAGTCGTCCGCATGTGCTATGCCGTCGGTCACAAGAACTTCGGCGTCTTGTTCGACTCCTGCCACGCGTACATGTGCTCGGTGGTCGGCGCGCGGCAGATGGGCGAGAAGGAGACGCTGCCCGGCGGCGTCGTCCAGTTCGCCCACATGCTCACCGGCTGGATCAAGCACGTCCACTTCATTGACAGCGATGGGACGCTGCACCACGGCGACACCAGCACGCATGCGCCGTTCGGCAAGGGCATCCTCGACTTCCCGTCCATCGTCCAGGCGCTCCATGACGCGGGCTACAAAGAAGAATGGTGGCCGATTGACCTGTGCTTCTGGGAGGGGGCGCTCGAAGCCACCGGCCCGGCCAAGCTGTTCATGGATGATCTGGTGGCGAAGTACGGATGATCAAGAGTGGATAGGCAAACAAGTAGACAAGGTCCTTGTTTCCTTGTCTACTTGCCGCTTGTCTACCTGCCGCCCCAACCCAGGAAAGGAGATCAGGACATGGCAAACACCATGAAGGCCCAAGTTCTATACGAAAACGAGAAAATGGAGATGGCGGAGCTGCCTCTTCCACAGGTGGGCGAAGCCGATGTACTGGTGAAGGTGAAAAACTGCGGCATCTGCGGCTCCGACGTCTCGTACTTCTTCGGCTACATGCCGACGGGCAAGATGCCCATCGTGCTGGGCCACGAATTCACCGGGGAAGTCGTCGAAGTCGGCGCGATCGCCAAGGGCATGGGGCTGTTCAAGCCGGGCGACCGCGTGGTCGTCAACCCAGTGCAGAGCTGCAACGCGTGCTACAACTGCGCAAGCGGCAAAACCAATCTGTGCAGCAATCTCTACGTGCCGGGCGTGAACGCCGACGGCGCGTTCGCCGAGTACGTGATTTCGCGCTATACCGGCCTCTTCAAGCTGGACGATAGCGTCAGCTACGCCGCGGGCGCATTCATCGAGCCGCTGGCGTGTGCGGTCTACGCGATGAACAAGCTCGAAATCGTACCGGGCAGCACGGTTGCGATCTTCGGCCCTGGCCCCATCGGCATCATGATGACCCAGATCGCAAAGAAAACCGGCGCCGGCAAGGTGATCATGATCGGCACCCGCGATTACCGCCTGGAAGAGGCCAGGAAGTGGGGGGCGGACTTCATCTTCAACACCAAGGACGAGAAGTCGCCACACTACGTGAAGGACCTCAAGGCAGCCGTCGCCGATGTCACGCAGGGCAAGATGGCTGATCGCGCGATCAACCCGACTGCCTCCAACGCAGCCTTCGAGCAAGCCATCGACATCACCGCCGGGGGCGCGATCCTGGTCCATTTCGGCGGGCCCGCATCAACTGATGTCATCCATGTTCCGGCGCTCTCCTTCCACGAGGCCGACAAACAAATCCGCGCCTCCTGGCTGGCGCCCGGCGTGTGGCCGCAGACGATCGCCATGATCGCCAGTGGACTGCTCAACCTGGAGCCGCTGGTCTCGAAGGCCCGGCCACTAAGCGAAGCAGCACAGGCCATCATTGACCTGCGCGCTCGTAAAGACGACCCGATCAAGGTTCAGATCGTCCCGTAACCGGGCCCCGTTGCCGGGGTCGTCACCGCAACTGAAGGCGAGCGGGCAATGACTCGCTCGCCTTTGATAGGAGAAAGTCATGATCCAATATGGCATCAACACCTTCCTCTGGGCATCACCCTTCCAGACGAAGGATTTACACTTCCTGGACCATGCCAAGGCCCTGGGCTGCGACCTGGTCGAGATCCCTATTGAGAGCATCGGCGATGTGGACTTTGAGAAGGCCGGCGAGGCCTATGCGCGGGCCGGGTTAGGCGCCAGCGTGTGCGCGGTGATGGGCGCGACCCGTGACCCATCTCACCCCGACGAGCAGATCCAGCAGAGCGGCATTGACTATCTCAAGCACTGCACCGATGCCGTTGCCGCGTTCGGCGGCACGGTGCTCGCCGGACCGCTCTACGCCGCGGTGGGCCGCCAGTGGCAGCAGACCCCAGAGATGCGCCGGGAGGATCTGGCCCGCACGGCCAAGAACCTGCGCCTCGCAGCGGACTATGCCGAGAAGAAGGGTGTGCGCTTCGCCCTGGAGCCGCTCAACCGCTTCGAGTACCAGCTTCATCAACTTGGCCGAGCAGGCGCTGGAACTGGTGGACCTGATCGGCAGCCCGGCGGTTGGGCTGATGATAGACACGTTCCACGCCAACATCGAAGAAAAGAGCCTGGGCCAGGCAATTGAGATGATCGGCCCGCGGCTCTATCACGTCCACGCCAACGAAAACGACCGCGGCACTCCCGGCACCGGCCACGTGGCCTGGAACGAGGTTGCGGCCGCCCTGAAGAAGATTAACTACAGCGGCGCGATGGTCATTGAATCGTTCTCCACCGAAGTCAAGGAAATTGCGCGCGCCGCCGCGGTCTGGCGGCCACTGGCCCCCACCGCCGACGGGTTGGGCGTGGACGGCATGGCGTTCCTGCGGAAGCTGATGGCGTGCTGAGCGACCGTAAAGGGATAAATTTCGTTCGCCGGATTTGGCGATCCCGCATTTACCAACGCAATCAGAGGAGTCAAGGTGATGAAGGACAAGCTCGTAACAGCAATCGCCGACATGAACGAAGACGAGGCAATGCAGCTCGCCCAGGCGATGCTTGACAGCGGACAGGATCCACAAGTCATCCTCGACGCGGCCAGCCAGGCAATGACGATCGTCGGCAACCGCTTCGACACCAAGGAATACTTCCTGCCGGAGCTTATCATCGCGGGTGACATGATGAAGGCGATCGGCGACCTCGTCAAGCCGAAGCTGCGCAATCAGGCTGTGCAGGCGCCCAAGCTGGGGAAGGTCCTCATCGGCACCATTGCCGGCGACATCCACGATATCGGCAAGGACGTCGTCTCCTTCATGCTGGATGTCAACAACTTCGAGGTCTATGACCTGGGCGTTGATGTGCCGGCTGCGACGTTCGTCGCGAAGATACAGGAGATCAAGCCCGATATCGTCGGCATGAGCGGCTTCCTGACGCTGGGGTTCGATCAGATGAAGCGCACCGTGGAGGCGATCAAGGCGGCGGGGCTGCGCGAGAGCATCAAGATCATGATCGGCGGCGCGATCATGGACGACAGCGCGGCCGGATACACCGGCGCCGATGCCTACGGCAAAGACGCCGCAGCCGCCGTCAGGCTTGCCAAGGGCTGGCTGGCTTAAGCGCGCTCGCAAGGGGGAAACCGACCATGTCTGAAAAACGATTGAAGAACTCTACAACGAGCGACAGACCCGCGTCCTGGCGGCCGCCGCCTGCCAGCAGCCGGACCGGATCCCGGTCTTCGGCCCATTCCAGAAGTACCCCTACCAGTTCGCCGGTGTGACCTTCAAACAGGCCATGAACGACTACGCGCTCGCGCGGGAGGCGTGCCACAAGTTCCTGGACTATTTCCAGCCTGACGCCGATTTCGGCCCGATTTTCCCCTATCCGTCCCAGGCGATGGAAACGATCGGCTGGAGACCGTTGAGGTGGCCGGGCCATGGCCTGGAGGACGACGATGTCATGTACCAGTACGTGGATGGCGAGTACATGACCGCTGACGAGTATGATGAATTCGTCTTCGACCCATCCGGCTTCATGTTCGGCAAGTGGGCGCCCAGGCAGTTCACTGCTCTGCAAGGCTTTGCGCAGATTCCCCCGTGGCGCCGATTCATGTGGACCGGCTGGATGAACATCGGAGCGATCGCGGGTCCCGAGATGCAGGAGACCTTCCGCCTGCTCACGAAGTTCGCCGGAGAAATCAACGAATGGTGGGGCCACCAGGCCCAGTACTGGGGCGAGATGCGGGCAAAAGGCTACCCGTTGGCCTTCGCCGCTTGGGACTGGCCGCCGTTCGATATCATCGGCGACACGCTGCGCGGCACGCGCAACATCCTGGCCGATATGCGGCGGCGCCCAAGCAAGCTGCACGACGCGCTGGAAGTCGCGACCAAGATCTTTATCGAGTACGGCTCCGGGGCCGCGGGCGCGCCGTTGCCGTTCACCTGGACGTGGGTCCACAAATCCACGCGCGAGTTCATGTCCGATGCGCAGTTCAAGGAGTTCTACTGGCCGTACCTGCGCAAAGGTCTGCTGGCGCTGATTGACAAGGGGGTCATCCCGGTGATCTACTGGGAGGCCGACTGGGAAAGCCGACTGGAGCATGTCGCTGACATCCCCGCCGGCAAGATCATCTACCATCTCTCCAACACGAACTTCGAGCGGGCGTGGGATGTGTTGGGGGGCCACGTCTGCCTGATGGGCAACGTGCCCAATGTCATGCTGCTGGGCGGCACGCCCGATGACGTCAAGGCGTACTGCAAACGGATCATTGACTACACCAAGGGCAAGCCCGGCCTGATCATGGACGCCGCGGTGATGCTGGATGAAGCCCGGCCGGAGAACCTGAAGGCGATGTTCGATTTCACGCGGGAGTACGGCGTGTATCGGTAAACGGTGAAATGGGTAAACTGGCAGAGTGGGTGAACGGCGCACCTGGCAGCCCATCTGCCGGTTGACCGCTCTCTCCGTCTACCAGTCTACCAGTTCACCGATTTACCGACTTACCAGTCTACCAGTTTACCAAGTCACAAGGAGGCAACCTGATGTCACGACCGATCACACTCTTCAGCGGCCAGTGGGCCGATCTGACGCTTGAAGATGTCGCGCGGAAAGCCAGCGCGTGGGGCTTCGACGGGCTCGAGCTCGCGTGCTGGGGCGACCACTTCGAGGTGGACAAGGCGCTGGAAAGCGCTGCCTACGTCCAAAGTCGCTGGGATATCCTTAACAAGTACAACCTGAAATGCTTCGCGATCAGCAACCATCTGGTGGGCCAGTGCACCTGCGACCCGATTGACGCGCGCCACAAGAGCGTCCTTCCGGGCCGGTTGTGGGGCGATGGCGATCCCGAAGGGGTGCGCCAGCGCTGCGCCGAGGAGATGAAGAACACCGCCCGCGCCGCCAAAAAGATGGGCGTGAACGTCGTCAACGGCTTCACGGGCAGCAGCGTGTGGGGCAAGCTGTACTTCTTCCCGCCCACCAGCCAGGCCGACATTGACGCCGGCTACAAGGACTTCGCGGACCGCTGGATCCCGATCCTCGACGTCTTCCAGGCCGAGGGCGTGAAGTTCGCGCTGGAAGTGCACCCGACCGAGATCGCCTACGACATCTACACCACCCAGCGCGCGCTCGCGGCGGTGAAGGGCCATCCGGCCTTCGGGTTCAACTTCGACCCGAGCCACT
>CAZYGI010000021.1:0-56453 GCA_964647255.1 uncultured Anaerolineales bacterium
AATAAAGTGCGTAAAATTAGGGGCTTGACAAGCTTCAGCTTTCGTAATAGGATTGTGCCGAATCTGTGTGATGCAGATGTCGCCTTTTAGCCGGTGAGTCTGAGCAGGAGCCCCTATGAAGTTTCGGGCTGCACCTCCGCGCACCCCACCGCACCCCGCCGCTGCGGCCTCAGCCTCGGCGCCTCCCGGCGCGATCCAGGATTCTTCGGCCCTCTTTCGTTACGATGTCTTTGTCAGCTACAGCAAGTCCGACGCCGACTGGACTTTCTCTTGGCTGCTGCCGAAGCTGAAGGCGGCCGGCCTGCGCGTCTGCATTGACGAAGAATCGTTTGAGCCCGGCGCGCCGGTTGCCAGCGAGATCGAACGCGCCGTGCGCGAGAGCCGCCGCACGCTGGCTGTGCTGTCGCCGGCCTGGGTGGCGAGCGAGTGGGCGGGGTTCGAATCGCTGTTGGTCAACCGGCAGGATCCCAACGCCCGCTGGCGCCGCTTGATCCCGCTCTTGCTTGAGCCGTGCCAGCCGCCTGACCGCATCCAGTTGTTGCACTGGGTTGATCTTTCCGCGGAGGGTACGCGTGAGGCGCAGCTTCAGCGAGTGATTGCCGCGATCCAGGGCAGCGCTGCTCTGCCTGAACTCCGACCGGAAGCCTTCCCGGAGCCGCGCCAGCGCCGATTGGAGCTGCGCTGGTATGCCGTTGCGGGCGTCGCCGCGCTGGTCACGCTGGCGGTGCTGATAGGTTGGATTTTTCTCCAGCAGCGCGGTCCCCAGGTCATGCCCGACGGCGATTTCAATATTGCGGTCGCCGAGTTGAGCGCAGTGGATGCCGCAGGGCGGCCGGTGAAGAACCAGGCGGCCGCAGAGCGGGCACGCAGCATCGCGGATTTCTTGAGCAGCCAAACCGATGCCCTGGGCCAGGTGCTCGGCTATAAGGTCAACGTGTGGGGGCCGGATCATCGCATCGGGCCAGTGGCGGCGGGTGACGAGGTGGCCCGGGCGGCCGCGATCAATGCCGATGTGCTGGTGTATGGCTTCTTGCGCCAGGCAGGCGCATCCGACTGGCGGCTCGAGCCGGCGTTCTATCTTAAGGATAGCGCCATCCGCAATGCCTCGGAGCTTGCCGGCGAGCACGCGCTGGGCACACCGTTGAACTACCGGGTGGGCAGCACCGCATCGGAGGGCGACGTCAACCGGCGTCTCGACGTGCGGCTGCGGGCGCTGGTCAAGTTGTTGAAAGGGCTGTCCTACTACACTGTGGGCGATCAGGCCGGTTACCGCTCGGCGGCCGCCACGTTTCAGGAGGCCACCAGCGACCCCGACTGGGGTGCGGCCACGGATGGCACCGGGCAAGAGGTGCTCTATCTGTTCCTGGGCAATGCGCAGCTCAAAGAATCGCAGTTCCTGGAGGATGATCCGCCGGCCCGTGCCGCCTTGCTTGGCGCCGGCCAGGCCGCCTTTGAACATGCGATTGCGCTGAATCCGACGTATGTGCGTTCGTATAACGGCCTTGGCAGCGTGCTCTTCCAGATCGCCCGGCCGCTGAGCTCGGACGCGAACGAGTGCAATTGGGGCTGGGAATCGCTGATCGCCGCGCAGGAGGCCTTCAAGAAGGCGCTGGCCGCTCCGGCCGAGGCCAAGCCGCCCTCCGGCTTCGTGGATCTGCGGGCGCACCTGGGGCTGGGGCAGACCTATTTCTGGCAGGCCTGGTGTCCGCCCCAGCCTGATCAGCAGGATGCCGCGCGCAGCCACCTGCACGCCGCATTGGAACTGTATTCGGCGCTGCCGGCGGCGGATCAAGCGTTGTTGGCAGCGGACGCGGCGCTGATTCATACCGCCCTGGGCCACCTTGCAACTTCTCCGGTCGAGGCCATTCCGGAGTATGCAGCAGTGATGGCGCTGGCGAAGCAGGCCGGCACCGCCGAACTCCTGCGCCAGGGGACGGCGATCATGCCGTATTTGCTCACCGCCTACTGCCTGGAGGGGAAAGCGGCTGACGCGCAGGCTGCGCTGGACAAATACACCGTGGATCTGCCGGACGGCGCCGCGGCCCGCGCCGATATTCTGGGCCGGATGGCGCCCGACCTTCGACAAAGTTGTCTCCCAGATTGACGTGCATCGTCGAAAGGAGGGTGCGATGCGACGAGTAGGCGGGGGATTTTCCATCGTTCGGGTGTTGGCCTGGGGACTGGCCGCCGGCTTCCTGGTGGTCCTGGTTCTGTCGTCGCCGGCCGCAGGCGGGCCGGTTCGGGCTCCTGCAACGGCAACGCCTACGCCCACCCCGATCCCAACGCGCAAAGTGGGCTGGCTCAACAGTGCGCCTGTGCGCGCACCTCAAGGACTTCAGCGGACGGTGACCATGCCGGGCGGCGGCGGTGGTGGGGGTGAGGGCGCCTGCGCACAGGTCTTGCTGGCGCCCGGCGCCGAGGCCTGGGCGATCAACCGAACCTCGATCCTGGTCGGCGCTCCGCATGGATTTGCTGATCTTATGGCGTGGTATTGCGGCGACCAGCCCGACCCGAACGCACAGTTCTTCCTCACCGGTCCGGCAGGGAATACGTGGGAGCTTCCTGCCGTCGGCGATCGCACCTCAGTCGAATATGATTTTCCGCCGACCGCTGCTGAGGGTGCGTATCGCCTGGCGATCCACACACGCGACCGCTGGCTGGAGGCGACGGTTACTGTGTATTTGTATGCCGGGCCGCGCCTGGTCCTGTGGGATGTCAAGACTTCGACGCCGCAGCAGCTCTTCCTGCCCGGCCAGTCCATGTATGCCGACTACAGCGGATTTGTGCCCGGGACCAGGCTGGAGGTCGGGTTGTACCGCACCGATCCTAAGAACTGGGATGGCGCTGCGCTGGTTGATCTCTGGCAGATCACCATCGGCCCCACTGGCCGCTACTATGAGATTCTCCCGATCCAGGCGAACACACCGCGCACGAACTACGCGTTGATTGCCTGTGACCTGTCGGTCTGCAAGCCTCAGCTCAATCGTCTAGCCAATCAACTCGCCACAGACGTATTCTGGGAGGAGTTCATCGTCACCGAGTATGCGAGTGTCAGCGCCACGATCGGGGCCTCCGGTCTGCCCATGTGGTCGAGCCTGAACGCCGGCGCACAGACGGTGCGCACGCTGCAGGTTGGGGATGACGTCAAAATCCTGGAAGGACCGAGTTACGTACAGGGCTGGCCGTGGTACCGGGTCGAGCATACGGCTTCCCATGTGCAAGGGTGGGTGGCGGGAGCGTATTTGACGGCGGGTTCACAGTAACGCGGGGGCCTTTGCGTTGGAGGAGTACCGATGAATCCCAAATGGCGGGTCGCGTTTCTCTGGACCGGGATGATGCTCAGTGCCGTCACGGTGACGCTGGTGCTCGGGTGGAACCACGCGCAGCCGGCCCTGGCCGAAGAACGATCGGGCGTCGCCGTGGCCCCTGCGGCGACGCGCACGGCCACGCCCACACCGACGCCAACGCCCAAGGTGGCGACAACCCGGCAGGTCGGGTGGTTGAAGTCTGCCTCCACGGCCGCGCCGACCGGTTTGCAGGGGTCGTTTGCGGTCTATCAGGGGGCTGGGGCTAGGCCCGGATGCTCCTACGGCCTGCTGACGAGCGCAAGCGATGTCTGGGTGTCTGAAAGCCGCTACGTGATCCTCAATCCTCCGGAAGGTCCGGCTGTTCTCCAACTTGTATTCTGCGGCGATAATCTTGATCCCAACGCCCGTTACGTTCTGACCCGCCCTGACGGACGCGCGGTGGATATCACCAGCTCACACTACAACGACGAACCCGGCGACGGAATCCGATATGTGTTTCCCGCGGACAGTCCTCCCGGCACTTACACGCTGACGATCCGGAGCGGTTCCGGCGTCGTGTCCCGGACTTTCACGGCGATAGAGTACGAGTGGCGGGACATCGCGCTGCGGGATGCGACCAGCGGCAAGCCGGCCAGGACATTTCGACGCGGACAGGATATCACGGCGGACTACCTGAATTTCTACACGGGCGGGCAGGTTCAGGTGGGGCTGTATCACGATAGCGCAGCGCAAGGCTGGATGCTCCTCGATACCTGGCTGATCGAGGCCAGCTCAGGGACCACCTATCGTGAGCGCCTCCCGATTCCCCGCGATGCGCCGCTCGGTGACTACAGGCTCGTTGCGTGCGATCTGGCTAACTGTTCCTGGTACCTGGATCACAAACCTGATGGCTTCTATGTCCCGGTTATCTGGAGAGCTTTCGCGATCACCGCACCGGCGCGCGTAAGTCTGCCGGCCAACACGACCGGCTTGAACGTCTTTGGGGCCGCCGGCACAAACATGCCCAAGCTGGGCGTCCTGGCTGCGGGACAGCCGGTGACCGTGTTGGCGGGTCCGGTCTCCGTCCAGGGCGCCGGATGGTATCTCGTGCGGAGTGATGCGGGGAGCCTCGAGGGTTGGGTTCATGGCGGGTATCTATCAATGATCGGTCCATGACACAAAAAATCATCGGTGGCAACGGGAGGCGGGACCATGACTATCCGATCGGATCGCTCTCAGAGGCCCTGGGTGATCTTGTCCATGCTCGCGGTCGCCTCGATCTGTGTCCTGTGGCCGTGGGGTAGTCCGGCGCATGCCGATGAGCCGATGGTGGCACCGCACCAGGCATCCACGCGTACGCCCACCCCCACGCCGACGGCGACTGCGCTCCCCACGCGCAGCATCAGTTGGCTGACCAGCGCGACGGCGAGCGCGCCGGGAGGCTTGCAGCGAACCGCAGGGTTGTTGCCGACAACCGGGGGAAACCTGGAGGGCGCGTACCGGTGGCCGTTGGACCAAATGTCACCTGCGGTCACGCTGACGCCTACGCCCATCCCCACTCGATCCATCGGCTGGCTTAATCGCGCTGCAGGTCAGGCGCCCCGGAGTTTGCCCAGAACATTCGCCTTTATGCCTTTTGGCGGAGGTGGTGGCCCGCTGCCCCCCAATGACGTCTGTGACAATTTCGCGATGTTGTGCCGCAAGGTTCTGACCTCGCCTGCGAGCCCAGCATGGGTGGTGTATCCCCAGTCCGATAGCATTACTTTGGGAGTTCCCGGCAGCGGGGACGCGACCCTGGGTGTCACGGCATGCCGTGACACCCAGGGCGCGTTCCAACGGATAACGCTGACCGATCCTGCCGGGCGTAAGTTGCCCACCGCGGCGCCTGAAGGTCCGCCCGACGTTTCGCCTTGTGAGTGGCCACAGCCTTACACCCTTTACGATTTGCCAAACGGCAGCCAGCCAGGGAGATATACCCTGTCCGTACAGGACAGCGGCACGGTTTTAACGGCCACCTGGCAGATCACCTACCCCGCGCCGTCCATTCGGCTCAGACAGGATTACTTCACGCTCAACGAAAACGATCAGTTGCATCCGGGCGAGCATTATCAGATTGACTATCTCAACTTTCGGAAGTCATCAGACAGCAGCCTGGCAGTCGGTCTGTATCGGCTCAACGAGTGCGGCACGATGTTGAAAGTGGGCTATGCATACCACATGCTGATTGATTCCTGGCGCGTTTCACCGGACCTCCAGGGGTATTATACGGAGGAGATCGTTTTACCGGCCGACGCGCCTTCAGGAAAGTATCTTCTGGCCGCGTGCAGCCTCGAAGAATGCGATGCCCTCGATATTGCAGAAGGGCCGATGGGCCAAATCGCTCTTGATCCTTCCTGGATGACAGGACCCGTTGGTTATCCCGACTCCTGGATTTTCTCATCATTTCGAGTCGGTCCTGGTCGGACCGACCTTGATGAAGGTGAACAGCTTCGGGTTGATCCGGTAGCAGCCTGGGATGGTCTTGCCCTGCGCACGGCGCCAGACCCGGCCGGGCAGATTGTGCGGAGCCTGCCCCCGGATAGCGTTGTGATGCTGTTGCGGGGACAAGCAACCATAGATGGCGTTCCCTGGCGATGGGTGGAAGATCTTGCTAGTGGCAAGCGGGGGTGGGTGGATCTGAACTATCTCCAGCCGACTATCTGCTCGCCTTGGGACGGTTACTATAGTCTGGCGTGGGTGCCAGGCTGTGATCCGCAACGGCCTGAGGTGGCTCTGTTGCGGCAGGGTCAGGAGGCATGCGATCCAGATGTCGAGACCCGGGATCTGGAGTGGCTGTCTCACGGGCTTGAGGCTAACGGCCTGATAGCCGCTGGCGAACACCTGGTGCTCCTTGCCAAAGACGCCTTACCCAACCAGGAATTGGCGATTGAGAATGCGAACAACGACCGGACGGGCTACATCCGCTTCGGTGGCCCCGCGCCGGTCAGCGGGGTCTGGCGTCTCAGCACCTTGACTCCCCCGGCGCGAGTTGGGGACTATTGTTGGCTGACTCTGGTCGAGTGGTCTCAATGGGACTGCCGGTGAGGAGGCTCACATGACGGGCATGGACAATGCGCACGCCCTAGTGGTGGGGATCGCCGACTATTGGCACCCCAATGGCTATTTCGGCAAGTTGCCGCCGATCGTCTGCAAGGACGCGCGCGACGTGCACGCGCTGCTGACGACCGCCGAGCGCGGCGGGTATCGTTCGGAAAACGCTCAGTTGTTGCTTGATGGCGAGGCGACCCTGTCCGGGCTGCGGGACGCGCTGGCCGGCTTGAAGACGCGCTGTGACGCCGAGTCTGCCGTCCTGATCTACGTCTCCAGCCACGGCGGGACCATCTCCACTGGCCAGGATGCAGGCGAATATCTGCTTCCCGTGGATGTTGTTTACACCGACGAGGGCCGGTTGGTGGCCGAGACGGCGCTTTCGGGCGCGGAGTTCAGCGCGGCGCTGGCCGTGCTCCCGGCGCGCCGGGTCCTGGTGATCTTCGACTGCTGCCATGCAGGCGGCATCGGCGAGATCAAGGGCGAAGCGGCGCCGGAGATGAAGGCGGGCCTTCCGGAAAGCTATTACGAAACGTTGAAGGCCGGCCGCGGCCGGGTTATCATGGCTGCGACGCGCAGCACTGAATCGTCGTGGCTGATGCCCGGCGACGAGAACAGCCTCTTCACCAAGCATCTCCTCGCTGGGCTAGGGGGCGGTGTGGTCAGCCCGGATGGGTTGGTGCGCGTGTTCGACATCTTCGAGTACGTGCAGCCCCGCGTCACCGGCGCCCAGCCCCAGCAGCACCCGATCTTTCAATCCAAGATGGAGGAGAACTTTCCGGTCGCGCTCTCCCTGGGCGGGCAGAAGGGCAGCGCACCTCAGGACGAGGAGGGGTTCCGCTACGACGCGTACATCACCTACGCCAACGTCGAGTCGGATGCCGGCTGGGTGTGGGGCACGCTGGTGCCGAAGCTGCGCGACGCGGGCCTGCGGATCGCCGTTTCCGGCGAGGTGGAGGAGCCGGGCGTGGCCCTGGTGCTGGGCATCGAGCGAGCCATTGAACAGGCGAAACGCACGGTGGCGGTCATCTCCCGCGCCTATCTCGACAGCGAATGGAACGCGTTTGAGAACGTGTTGGCGTTGACCTTGAGCGTGGCAGAGAGCAGGGCCCGGCTTTTGCCCCTGGCGCTTGACCCTGAGTTGCTGACCGCCGATGGACGGACCCTGGGTCCGGCAGCACCCTTGCGTCTGCAGCAAGCCTACGCGATTAACATGCAGGCACGCTGGATTGATCCTTATCGGCGCTTGATTGATGCGCTGCGATCACCCCTGCGAGATATGCGGTAGATCTGACATTGAGGCCCATGATGGATTCAGAGCGCGGCTACCGATATGATGTCTTTGTCAGCTACAACGCGGCCGACCAGGACTGGGTGGCGACCGTCCTGCTGCCGCGGCTGGAGGGGGCCGGGCTGCGCGTCGCCGTGGACTACCGCGACTTTGTCGTGGGGAAGCCGCTGATCGAAAACATCGAGGCGGCGGTGGACGCCAGCCGGCGCACCATCGTCGTCCTCAGCCCGGATTGGGTCGCCAGCGAGTGGAACGCGTTCGAGGCGCTGCTGCTGCGAACCGAGGATCCGGCCGCCACGCGGCGTAAGTTGTTGCCGTTGCGTCTGCGGCCGTGTGAGCTGCCGGCCGGGCTGGCGAAGCTCAAACTGGACGTAGCTGACCTGACCGCGGAACGATACAAGGAGGCGCAGCTCGAGCGCGTCGTGCGTGACGTCGAGGATCGTGTGCCGGTGGCGCTGCCTTCGAGCGTGCGCGATTGGGGCGCGTGGCGGCGCTGGCTGCGACGGTATCGGCGGCCGGTGCGATGGGGGGTGATCGCGGCCCTTTTGCTGGCTCTCTTCTTGGCAATGACGCTTCAGGTATTTCCCTTTCAGCAAGAGCCCACATGGATAGCAAGCCAAAAGGAGTTTCCGGGGGGACAGGCGATCTACAGCACTGGCGACACGTTGCTGACCGGCGCAAAGCTCGCGACACCGGGCTGTGCGGGTCAGCCGCAGGCCATCTGGTTTCGCGCATCCTATACCGAGGCGTGGCAGGAGAGCGTTATTCGCCCCTCGATTTGTATCAAGTACTGGAATCCCCCTGCTTTTTCGGATATTGTAGATTTTGCTACTGCCGCCGGTAACTTTGAAGCCATCTATGCTTTGACCAGTCATTCGGGCGTTCTGGTCAGCACGGACGGTGGGGCATCGTTTGATCAGGCCGCGCCGCATCCAGAGGCGAACGGCCTCCCGGCCAGCGGTGCAACCTCGCTGGTCGTGCTGCCGGGGACACCGGCAACGTTGTGGGTCTCCACCGCAGAGGATGGCATCTGGCGATACCAGAGCGGGCTTTGGAACCGCATGGATGGCTCGACTGCGATGGGGTGTGCCGGCTTGCCAGTTTTGACGACGGCGTCCTTGCTGGCTCTAGAACGCACACTGGTGTTCGGCACTGACCGGCATGGACTTTGGGCCTCGGTTGATGGCGGCGCGACGTGTCATGCGGTGTTCGATGGCGGGGTGCACGGCCGTTACCAGTTTGGTGCGCTGGCTGCGGCTGATGCAGGTCAAAGCGGCCGTCTCCTTGCCGTCGTGCGCGATTGGGATGGCGTCGAACGGAATTGGGAGGTGCTGGATCTATGCGCCTATCCGGGTGCCTGCGATGCGCAGACATGGCAGGCGGAACCGCCCATTCCCCTCGGCCCTGGCTCTGTCAGCGACCTGGTTGTTCAAACCGATGGCCAGGGCGGGGGACGCTGGTATGTCGCGACAGAGTGGTTTGGCCGCGTCTACTCCGGCAACCTTAATCGCCCCGGGATAGCCGAGCATCTGCCCGCGATTCTCGGCTGTATCGGCGAGGATTGTCACCCGGGGTTGGCTTTGGCTGGGCCGCAGCAGGTTCCGATCCTGGTGGCGGAAGATCATGTCTTCACTTATCAAGTTGGCCCCTGGTGGCATCGGTTTTGGTTTGATACCGGGTTTCTAAAGAGGTGATTATGGCAATCAAGACACAGTTGCCGGGCGTTGTAGAGTTGACAGCTTGGCCGCCTTCCGAAGCAGCGGCAAATGCACCTATCAATGTATTAGTCTCAAAGCCGCCCCACCACTATTGGTTTGATCCATCCCTGCAAGCCGATCCACGCTTTGATATTGAGGCACGGGACAATGCATTGACCCGCTGGAGCGAATACCTGAACTACCGCAAAGAACTTGCTGAGCCAGGCTATCCTTTGCGGGCGGTGCGTGCGCCATACAACGGACTGCCGGTGCGATTGAATGACTCCTTGCTGGTTCGGGCAACCACAGGTGAATTGACGGAACAGGTCAGCAACATGCGGGCCTGGCTGAAGGCACCTTATCGCATGAACGCGCTCTTTGGTGCCAATCTCGATCTCGATTCTGAGACTCCGCGGGCGGGGGAGCAACCGCAGATTGTGCAGGATGCGCTCTTGTGGACCCATTACCCCATCGTCCCGATAGATAGGCGAGCGCAGCGTGGCGAGGCAGGCGACCGCGTGCCACCCGCCACCGCGCATGTACGCTTCCAGCAATGGCATCGGGGCCAATGGCCCGTCTTTGGCGGCCACGTCACGGCGCACAGCGAGGTCGGCAGCATTCGTTGTTCGGTCACGAGCTCCTATCTGCCCCTTCGGCCACGGGCTGAGTTTGCGACCAACATGAGTTCTGGAGATGCCCACCGCCTCGCGGAGCAGACGTTTGAGGCGTACCGGCGAGAATTGCCGCTGGACAAAGGCGTCGTCAAGCTGGCGCCGTATGCCGGTCGCGAGGCGTGCATCCTCGCCTTTAGTGGGCATTTTTGGCTCGCCTATCGCTTCGAGTGGGTGAACGATGCCGGTAACGATGCCTGGCGGGTGTTCATAGATGCCACCAACGGGATCGTGCTCGGGCGACCGGAGCGGCTGGTGGCCCAGGCAAATACGGTCTTTTTTGCCACGTGCGCCGATGCGCTCGTGGGGATCAGAGCCAGTGATGCTTCCTTGTCATTAGGCGACCTCCAAGCCGAGCTTCGCCCGTTGTGTGGCACGATCCAGGGGCAGAACGGCGCGAGTTACGACCTGAGCCAGTTTCCTGATCGTCCCAATGGCCAGGTGCCCGCCCCCGACTTTGAGGCGGCGAACGTGGCCTATCACACGCGGCAAATCGTCAAACACTTTACGGGGCCGTGTGGCGCTGATCCGAACAGGCTTATCAACTATGACTATACCGACCATGAGGTGCAGGTCGGGATTTTCGGCCCGGAGGTGGTTGATGTCCTGAAGACGCAAGCGCCACCCTTGCAGATCACTGTGGGGGCGCCGACGGGGACACCCATCGAAACGGGCTTCAACGCGGCAGAAACCTGCAATCCCAAGGCGATCACTTTCTTGACGGCAAAAGAGCCGACGGGCTTATCGGTCAACGGCCTGCCGGTTTATAACCCGGCCCTTGACCCGGAAGTGATCCGGCATGAGATGACACATGCGATCATGTGGCTGCTCAACCGTTCGCCGTTCGAACAACAATCAGAGAGTGTGCCGTTCAGTGATGCACTGCTGGAAGGCTATGCGACGTACTTTGCACGTTCTTTGGCGGCGCGGCACGCACAGGATTCAGGCGCAAATCCAGAAAAGCTATGGGGTAATGCGAGCTATCGAAAGGACGCGTGGGGAAACGAATGGGGGTTTGCGCGGCAGAGTCGCGTTGCAGGCGCCGACGTCCTGCCGGCGCCAAACCTCTACCCTGAGGATGTAACGACGGGTTTGCCGGTCTATGACCTCGGGATGGTTTGGGCGCGTGTGCTTTGGGACATTCGTGGACTGTTGCCCGATAACGCTTGGGGCGGGCTGACCGGGCCGGATTTGGCTGACCACCTGGCGTTGGATGGCTATTATCGCTGTCACGGCTGGACGACGAACTTTGAAGTTGCAGCCGAGGGGATGATTGACAGCGCCCGAGCGAAAGGGGTTCCGGCAAATGCGGTGGACAGCATGATCGCGGCATTTGTCGCACGAGGGATTCTAGCGGAACGCGGCATTCGCACCCTGTGTCAGCTGCAAAATGCGCAAGGCGGCATCGAGTTTCTGATGGGGCGCGAGACCCACACCTTCCGTTCGGCCGATGGCGAGCACTGGGTTGACTGGGGACAAGGCCCGGCCGCTAATCCGCCACCGCGGGTCGTTGCGTTGACCAGCATCAATCACAGGAGCTTCTTGTGCACTGAGAACGGTCCCGTATTGCGTGCGGTAGGTGACGCCAGTTGGCATAGCGATCCACAGTGGTCCGTATGGCCCAGCGATCAGACGCCGCTCTCTATGGCGGTGATTGCCGGTGCGCAACCTGTACTCTTGGTGGGGACCGGTCTTGGTGTGCATGCGCCGGCCGGCGGATGGGATCATTGGGATGGCGCCAGCGCACTTCTGAACGGACCAGCATGGCAACTGGCCGTGGCTGAGGTCCCGCGTGCGGGCGGGAGCGCGGTACAATGCGTGTGCGCAGCGCTCTTGACGGGCGTCTCCTGTCGGCGCACGGATAACTCTCAACTGGGCTGGGTCAGCCCCGGTCAGGTCCCGAACGCGTTGATTTCCGCAATCGCTGCACACGGTCCCCGAGTCTATGCCGGCACTTTGGCAGATGGAATCTGGCGGCAGGAATTGAGCCTGGACGGCGCAGGAAACCTGGTCTTCGGTGCCTGGGCAGTGGTGGCGACCGCAGCCCAGCTCTCACACGCTGCTGTGCTTTGTCTGGCGTTGACAGCGGACGGAAGCACCTTGTGGGCTGGCACTACGGGGGGCGTGTATGAGATTTCGCTGGCGATGATCCCGGCGAATTTAGCGTCCGTTGCCGGTGTGCCAGCGGAGGCCACTGTGCTCTCGGTTTTGCCCATGGAGAGTATTGTGTTAGTGGGCACGGTGCAGCATGGTCTTTTCCTGCGAAGGCCAGGCATGGCGGCCTTCCAGGGTGTGAACACCGATCTATGAAAGGAGGTGCATCATGACGGCTCGTCCCGTTATCCTGGTCTGCGGGGTCATCTTGCTGGCATTGCTGGTCATCGGCAGCACGGTTCAGTCTGCGGGAGCTGAGGCCCCGTGTGCGGATACCTACACCGTTCAATGGGGCGACACCTTGATTGGCATTGCGCAGCAACTGAACGTGCCCTACAGCGAGCTGCTCACCGTGAACCGGTGGCGGATCGCTGACCCTGATCTGATTTTCGCCGGCCAGCGCCTGTGTGTGCCCGCGCGGCCTGTTTCCTCCCAAGCGGCGTTGGAAGTTCTTTATCAGTACGACCTCACGCAGGACGAAAAGGCCTTCGATTTAGCCCTTGGCGGCTTGATGAGCAAGCGAGTCGTCCTGCCGTTACAGCCTATTCGACCGGCCGAAGCTTACAGCGAAACCCTGGAGATGATGACTGCCCTCAACGCAAAGCCCGCACCCGTGTTGGTGGGGGTGCGAAATCCAACTGCGAACGGCGGAGGTCTGACCACCTACACACTGGTTGCTATCGGAAGACCGGATATCTTCGGCTCGTTGAGTATTTCGGGAACAGTGCCAATCACTCCGAACACGACGGGGGTGATCGCGCATCCGGTGCGAGAGTTCCTGGCCATTCCGTCCGTCAAGTCAGCCAATCTAGCCTTCTATCTGGAAGCACAGGATGGCGTGCGACTGCCGTTCTTTGTCACCGCGCTCGATCTGGTGCCTGATTTCCAGCATTTCAGCGAATTCTATACCGGGCCGGACAAGGATGGCAGGATCGGCTTTGCACTTTTCCCGGCGTTGGATGGCCGTTACCGTATGGTAATTCGGCTTTCGGGCCAGGGCTACGGCCCGCCGAATTGGGGACGCAGGTTGCGCTGCAACGAATGGCGGCAAGGGCGCGGCTGGTGGTATTGGTTCCTGCGTAGTTGGTATGGATGTTGAAATTGAAGCTTACGATGTGAAACTGCGGAGACATCGCGAGCGCGACGTCTCCGCAGCGGTTTACACGTTGAACCGAATATTCAGCACATCCCCATTCTGCACCACGTACTCCTTGCCTTCCAGGCGCAGGAGGCCTTTCTGGCGCGCGACCGCGAGGCTGCCTGCGCCGACCAGCGCGTCGTAGGCGATGACCTCCGCGCGGATGAAGCCGCGCGCCAGGTCGCTGTGGATGACGCCGGCCGCTTCGACCGCGGGCGCGCCAATCGGGATCGTCCAGGCCCGCACCTCGTCTTCGCCGACGGTGAAGAAGCTGTGCAGGCCGAGCAGGCTGTAGCTCATGCGGATGATCCGGTTCAGCCCCGGCTCGGTGATGCCGAATTCCTCAAGGAAGAGCGCGGCATCCTCCGGCGCCATCTGCGCCAGTTCCATCTCCAGCTTGCCCTGCAGCGTCGCGAGGGTGGTGCGGCGGTGGTGGTAGTCGCACAGATTCTCCAGCGCCCCGCCCGCCGGGTTGTCTCCTATGTTGAGCACGATCAGAAGCGGTTTCAGGGTCAGCAGGCCATAGTTGCGCAGCGACTTGTCCTCGGCGTCGGTGAGATCCATGTCGCGCAGCGGCGTGCCGGCGTCCAGCGTCTCGTGCAACCGCGTGAAGAGCTCCAGCTCGGCCTGGTTCGCCGCGCGGGCCAGGGCATCGCCGCCCTTCTTGAGACCCGCCTGCAGCCGTTCGATGCGGCGCTCGACGATGATCAAGTCGGACAGGAGCAGCTCGCCGTCTATGATCGCAATGTCGCGGCAGGGATCCACGCTGCCCTCGATGTGCGGCACGTCCGGATCCTCGAATGCGCGCACGACGTGGAGCAGCGCGTCGCTCTGGCTCAAGGTGTTGAGCAGTTGCCCGCTCAGCCCGCCTTCGCCCACGCCCTTCGCCAGCCCGGCGATGTCGGCGTAGGTCACTTTGGCATAGGTCGTCTTGCGCGGCCGGAACATGGCCGACAGCCGGTCAATGCGCGGGTCGGGCACATCCACGATGGCGGTGTGCACCTCAAATTGCCCGGAGCTGAACGCGCTGGTCTCAAGATTGCCGCGCGTCAGCGCGTTGAAGACGGTGGTTTTGGTGCTGTTGGGCAGCCCGATAATCGCGATCTGCATGGTTGAACTAGCTCTCGTTTCGTGGTAATCTCAGGCGCCGGTTTGGCTGGCGCCTGGCAGAAGCTCCGCTGTCGGTTCCGGGTTCGGCGCAGACTCAGCGACGCCGCAGCCCCGCGTCTCGGTGACGGCCAGCGCCAGCGCACCCAGCAGCCCGACGTCGTCGCCCAGCGCGGCGGGTGCGATTGCGAGGCCATCCAGGTAAATCTGCGGGGCGTGGACGGCCAGGGCCTCGCGCAGCGGATCAAACAACAGCGCGCCTGCCTTGGTGACGCTGCCCCCGAACACGAACATGCGCGGATTAAAGAGCCGCAGGAGGTTGGCGCATGCGATGCCCAGGTAGGCGCCGGCGCGGCGGAAGGCATTGATTGCCAGCTTATCCCCCAACTGCGCCGCCTCGTTAACGATCCGGGCGTCCACTTTGGTCAGATCACCCTTGACCATCTTGGGGATCCGGCTTTCCTTGCCGGCCTTGAGGCGCGCGACCACATCGCGCGCAATCGAAGGGCCTGAGGCCAGCGCCTCGATGCAGCCGTGCGCGCCGCAGCCGCACGCCGGGCCATCGGGCAGCACGATAGTGTGGCCGATCTCGCCCGCCAGCCCACGATAGCCGAGCAGCATCCTGCCGTCCACGATGATGCCGCTCCCGATGCCGGTGCTGATGGTGAGGTAGATCATGTCTTGGACGCCGCGGCCGGCGCCGTAGAGATGCTCGGCCAGCGCCGCGGCGTTGGCGTCGTTGCCGAGGAAGGTCGGCCGGCCGAATTTGGCGCTGAGCAGCGAGCGCAGCGGCACGCACTTCCAGCCGGGCAGATTCGGCGGCTCGAAGATCATACCGGATTTGGGGTCCACCGGCCCCGGCGCGCCCACGCCGATCGCGCAGATGTCGCTGCCCGGCGTATCACTGATCGCTTCGTCCACTGACGCATAAATCCGGCCCAGGACTGCCTCCAGGCCTTCTTTGGCCTCGGTCTTGCGGACGACTTTGCGGAAGATCTGACCGTCCGCGCTGCAGAGCGCGGTCCGAATCTGGGTCCCACCCAGGTCAACCGCAACGAAGTAGGGTGACATAATCCCTCCTGATAATAACACGCTGAACCGAAGCCTTGCATGCCGGTTGAAGGATGTGGCGAGTATAGCATGTGTGACCTCGAAAGTCACGTTTTCGAGGTCGGATGCGGCCTGCTGGCGGGCAGTTCAGCGCGAGTGCGCCGTTCAAGGTGCAGCAGCGCCAGCGCGCCGACGTCCTGGGCGGCAACAGCGCGGCCGCGTACCTGGACCGTTACACCTTCTATGATGGGTTGGGGCAGGTCATCCAGACGCAGGTCCAGGCGGCAGCCAGCGCCCAACTCATCCTGACCCAGACCGGCTACAATGGCGTGGGGCAGGTGGTGACCCAGACGGTCCCTGCCCTCTTCACGGCCACCCTGGGCGTGTACCGGGCGTCGGATTGGACCCAGCCCCAGACGCGCACCGCCTACGACGGGCTGGGGCGAACGACGGCGGTGACCAGCCCCGACGGCGCCACCACCGAAAATCGGTACACGGTCGAGTACAACCCGGCCGATCCCGAATTCAACCTGCCGCGGTTTGCAGTCTACACGATTGACGCCAACCGCCACTTTGTTCGCCGCGCCTCTGACATTTTCGGCAATCTGCGCGTCGTCTCTGAGAGCACCGGCTCGTGGCCGGTGGGACAACCCACGCCCGTGTGGGGGGATGAGTATCGGACGCGGTACACGTATGACGTGGCCGGCCGGCTGTTGACGGTGCAAGATCACGCTGGCAGCCACACGATGCTGACCTACGATTCGTTGGGTCGCAAAACGGCGATGACCGACCCGGACATGGGCGCCTGGAGCTACGACTACGACAATGCCGGCAACCTTAAACGCCAGACCGATGCTAAAAACCAGACAACCTGCTTCTACTACGATGGCCTCAACCGGCTTAAGGGCAAGATGTATCCCAGCGACACCGACTGCCTGACCCCCGATCCCGGCAGCTACGAAGTGAGCTACGGCTACGACAGCACAGCGGGCGGCAACAACGGCAAGGGCCGACGCACGAGCATGACGACCACGGGCACGGGGACCAACGACGTGTCTTGGGTCTACGACGCGCGCGGCCGGGTGACGAGCGAGACGCGCACCATTGGCGGGGCCGCCTACAGCACGGGCTACGGTTACGATGCCGCTGACCGGGTGCGCACGACGACCTACCCGGACGGCGAGGCGGTCATCACCACCTACGATGCGCAGGGGCTGCCGAACGGCCTGAGCAGCGGTCAGGGGACCTACGTCAGTAGTTCCACCTACGATGCCGAAGGCCGGCTCGACCTGCGCGTCTTTCAGCCCAACGGATTGCAGACGGACTATGTCTACTATTCCTGGGCCGCGGGGGTGGGGGATGGCGGTCGGCTCCAGCAGCTCCGCAGCGGTATCAGCAGCGGGGACACAAGCCTTCAGCACCTGACGTATTCTTACGATCCCGTCGGCAACGTGGACCGCCTCCGCGACGACAACAACAGCGGCCAGCGCCAGTGCTTCACCTTCGACCCTCTCGATCGCCTGACCGCCGCGTTCATCGGGGATGCCAACTGCCAGCCGACCACCGTGGGCGCGGGCGCCTACCGAGAGACCTACGCCTACAGCCCCACCGGCAATCTGATAAGCAAGGCCGGCGCGGCCTACACCTACGAAGACGCCGCGCACGTCCATGCCGTGACGCACATCGGCGCCGCGCCGCGCGCCTGCTACGATGCGAACGGCAACCAGACGGTGCGGCTAGTGGGCGACAAGCTGCACGTCCTCGAGTACGACGCCGAGAACCGGCTGGCAAGGGTCAGCGAACGGTCCATCTTCAGCGCCAGCATCGGGCGCAGCGGGACGAGCGCCGCCTTGAGTTGGGCGGGGGTGAGCGGTGCGACGGGCTACCAGGTGTGGCGGGGCACGACGCCCTATTTCACGCCGGGCGAGGCGGAGTCGGTCAAGGTGACGACCACGACCGCCACCAGCTACCGCGACGCCGGCCGCGTGGGTGGTGCGCCCGACTACTACCTGATCCTGGCCACGGCCAACAACTGTCCCCTCGGCGTGAGCCAACGGCTGGGCGAGTTCTCCTTCGCGCTCGTGCCGGGTACGCTGGCGGGCGTGGCGGCGGTGCGGGTGTTCGAGGCTGAGGCTAAGGTTAAGGCTGAGGTTGAGCGCCTTAACCTTAGCCTCAACCCGGTGGATACGCCGCTCGCCAGCTTCACCTACGACGCCGACGGCCGTCGCGTGCGGGCGACGGTGGCCGGCGTGACGACGGTCTACCCGTTCGACCATTACGAGGTGGCGGGGACGACGGTCAGGAAGTACTATAGCCTGGGCGGGCAGCGGGTCGCGGTGCGCACGGATGGCGCGCTGAACTACCTGTTGGGCGATCATCTCGGCTCGACCAGCGTCAGCACGGATGCGGCCGGCGCGCCATCCGGCGAGCTGCGCTATCTCCCCTTCGGCGGCACGCGCTACGCGGCGGGCGTCACACCGACCAGCTTCCGCTTTACCGGCCAGCGCGAAGATGCTACACTCGGGCTGTACTTTTTCAACGCCAGATACTACGATCCTTGGCTGGGCCGGTTCATCCAGGCGGACGGCCTCGTGCCGAATCCCGGCGATCCGCAGAGCTTGAATCGGTATGCCTATGCGCTGAATAATCCGCTGCGGTACACGGATCCGACAGGACACAACCCGTCGTGCGTCGTCATGGCCGGGGGTGGGCCACTTGGGGCCGTCGCCGCCCTCGTGTGTGAAGTAGGCTATGCAGTCGTGTCCTATTGGCCGCAGATCCAGGCGCTGGCCGCCGACGTGGCCCAGTTTGCCGCCTCGGGGCAGGGGCAGTTGGCGTTTCAGTATGCGCAACAGGTTGATGCGGCGGCGAACCAGGCGGCCGCCAATGCCAGCAACGCCGGCAATACAGCGGTCCCGGGTGGACTGGGACCGAATGGTCCGTGGGATAAGTTCAATCAGTTGTTGGGGCAAGGCAAATCGGAGATCGACGCGGCCGTGGAGGCGTCTACCCAAGGCTCGGGCGACAGATTCGTGATTGGCCCATACAAAACCGGACCCGGAGTGGCTAACTACATCCAAGAGGCGAACGGTCCCATTCCCGGAAAATACTTCGACGCTGGAGTGAAGCTCTGGGATCAGCTCGCGCAGAAGGGTCAGGCGGAGCAGGTGAATCGCCAAGTGATCTATGAGCAGATGAAGGCCGGAATCGGCCGCATCGACATCTCAAGTGGGTATACTATTCGACAAGTCCTTGATCCCGCAATATTTCCGCCAGATAAGTGGCTTGTGAAGGAAGTCGGGTGGATACAGGAGTTCGCTCGGATCTTCGGTTACATCGAGAATGCCGCTGGTACTGGTTGGATCAAGCCTTGATCTACCATCATGTGTACGGCGTAATAGTAAGGAGGCTTCCGCTGATGTTTTCAAATTGCCAGGAGCACTTTGATCTATGGATGCGCTACTATGCTTGGCTGCTGGATGAGTATGGCTTTGTCGTGATTCATACCGACACTGGTCACATGAATTCCTGTAGCTTCATGTTGCAGTCAGGTGATTGTCGACTATTCGTCTCGGTTGACAGGGGAGTTTGGGGTTTTCCGCAACTCGCATTGGCACCGGTTGCCATGCAACTGGATGCGTGTGCTGCTGGGTTGCGGTGGTACCATATCGCAGACATCATCGACTACTTGCGGGGCGGCTATGCGAGTTGGGCTCAGATCGAGAAACAAAGGCGTTTGCTTCAGGATGCGCCCTCAGATAAGATGCGGAGTGTATTCGCCACAGAGCATCGTGCTTTCTGGCCGCAGGTCATGGCATTATTCCAAGTGGAGGAGTTCAAGCGCCGGCACGAAGCATTAGAAGCTTTTCTCAGAGAGAAGAACGAAAACCAGGAGAGACAACGTAAGGAATCGGTGAGACGAGAAGAAGCAGAGTGGCTCCCGAAATGGCGCGAGCGGCAACAGCAAGCCAAGAATGACGACAACCAGGACTAGGTTCGTCACGCCTCGCATCCACGACTCCTCTGGCCTTTCCAATAGCCGATATTGTACCATTTTGACTGTCAGGTCGTCTACAGGTAATAGACGCTGACGCAAGCAGAGGGCCTACTCTCGTAGCGGTTTGTGCCAGCAACTGCACGGATGGCGCGCTGAGCTACCTGCTGGGCGATCATCCTTCGACTTCGCTCAGGACAGGCTCTCGGCTCGACCAGCGTCAGCGCCGACGCCGGCGGCAGCGTGACCGGCGAGCTGCGGTACCTGCCCTACGGCGGCACGCGTTACGCGGCCCAAATGCCAGCGTCGCCAACTGATCATAGCCCGGTACCTGCCCTACGGCGGCACGCGTTACGCGGCGGGCGTCACGCCGACCAGCTTCCGCTTTACCGGCCAGCGCGCAGATGCTACACTGGGGCTGTACTTTTTCAACGCCAGATACTACGATCCCGCTTTGGGCCGCTTCATCCAGGCGGATGGCCTCGTGCCGGAGCCGGGCGATCCGCAGAGTTTGAACCGGTACGCGTATGCGCTGAACAATCCGCTGCGGTACACGGATCCGTCGGGGATGTTTGAACAAACCGCCATTGAAGTCTACCTGCAGTCGCTTGATCCGGATAGCTGGCAAGACACTCTCAAGCAGTGGATGCAAGACCAGACTTGGTGGGCGGCGCTCATGACGGCAGGCGCAGGAGATAGCATTGTCAATGTGGTCCAGGGAGGCGCATGGCAGTTTGCTCGATTTGAGGGTGAAGGCACGACAAAACTCACCGGGGTGAGCCTGACAAATGACATATTCAGCAAGGGAAGCCTTGGTGAAGTAAAGCTGACAGATGTGTATGGCGGGTCATTGGGTACACCTGCCGCAATTGTCGCACTCAATCAGGCCGGCAAGATGGCAGGAGTCTATGGCCTCAATGGCTACCAAGCTACACTCAAGACTGTGTCAAATGGGGAAAGCAATGCGGTTGCATTTATGACCGGCCTGGGGCTTGCCAGCGCCTATGCCTTCATCGCTACGGAGACAGCAGCGGCTTGGGTTGCGAAGACTCTGGCCACCACAGCTGTGGGGACATTCGTTCTTCCTGAGCTTAAGTGTGGGACAGCGGAATGCGCCGGAGATCAGCAGTTAACGGTATCTATGGCGGTCTTTTATGATGGAGGCAAGGATGGTTTTTCGTATGAGTACTGGGCACACTACGGGGAAATCGGGTACCACGAGAACAAGCCTACCTATAGGAATTTTGCCGGTGAGCTTATGATCAATGGATGGTATATCTGGCGATAGAGCGTTGCGACATGCACGCTGTAACGCCTGGGAAAAGCACAGGATTCGTTTCGCATGTCATCACTGAAGGAGTGACGCGGTGAAGAAGACTCGTCTTTGGGAAATACCGTTCATGTTAGCGCTTCTCCTTGCGGGTGGCGCTTCTCGAGACCTCCTGCAGCCGATTTTGGAGTCATTGAAGCCTGCTTGGCCGAACTGGTTCTTGAACCTTGCTGCATCATTACCGGGTCTACTGCCGGTAGGTGCGATAGGATACTGGCTTTTCCGGCATTTTGAAGGCCCCAAATATAAGAACTCATAATCGGACTGGACTTACTAAATCAACACAAAAAACGCTACAATCGGGTTGATGTACTATGGCGCGCGGTACGACAGTCTCCAGGTTGGCCGGTTCCTGCAGGCAGACACGCTCGTGCCGCAGCCGGGTGATCCGCAGAGCTTGAATCGGTACGCATATACCCTGAACAATCCACTGCGGTACACGGATCCGACGGGGCATTTGACCGAGGAGGAGCTCCAGATCCTGTTGGGTAACGAGTATGACACACTGATGAATCTGTGGCTACAGTACGACCGCTACTGGCTTTCCGTGTTGATCAATGTGCAAGCAGGTGGTATTCTATCGGCATCACTTCTCGGTGGCGCGGAGTTGCACTTCGAGGGGAGCGGCAGCAACATCAAGCTGAATGTCTACAACGGCAGCCACTCGAGCCGGCTTAAAGACTGGCAGGGGCAAGGCGTGTATCGCTGGCAGAATCCTGGCATGAACGAAACCCAATCCTACGCGGTGCGCGATGCTCTCTTCAATGCCTTTGCGATGGATAATATGTTGATACAGCCAGCGTTTGACTATGGTTATGATAGCCGAGGCGTGTTGCGACCTGAGTACCGTGGCGCCATTCCCATCATTCAATCCGTTGACGTGACCTGGGGGACGGCGACGGGCCGGCTGGCAAGCCAACTCAACATTCCCGGCAAGGCAGTGCAGTGGCCTGTGTCGCGGGCGTTTGGTGCGGCAGTAGGTGGGGTGGTCAAGGTGGTGACACGGGGAGCTGTATCAGCGACTGGTGTGGGCAATCTGTTCACAGCATTGGACATCGCCATTGGGACCGTGATCGCGACTCAGGAAGCCCCGCGCGACTACGGTGTCTTCTCACCTGATCCGTACAATGACATGTGGCCGGTGAGTCCGTATATCGGCCTGGGAGACTTGCCATGAGAATCTTCACCCAGGACTTGGCGTGGCCGTATTGGCTGATCGCGGTCAGTGCCATCATCGTCATCGCCGTCTTCAATCTAGTAGAGGTTTTCCGGGCAACTCACAATAAGGTGCGTCGCTGGAAGGCCGTGCTGGGCCTGTGGTTTCTCTGGGGGGCACTGGGTTACGTGGGTATGGGTGGTTGGCCACTTCGAGAACCACCCCACGAGGTCATTGGCGCCGTATTAGGAATCGTTGGTTTTTCTGCCACAGGATGGGTGTTGTCCAAGATTAAGGAATCGTAACGCAAGAAGTCATTGCGGAATTTCGCTGATAGCTGACAAGAGCAAAACGCTCCTGATCGCGTCTGCCGTTCGCCCACGGGCAGTTGAGGCTAAGGCTGCGGCCCACCCGTTGAGCGCCCTGCCGATGATGACCAGAAATAACGCCACGACGGCCGGCGAGTTGCCATGCGCCGGAGTGGTACGCTATAGCGCGCAGCCTCCCCCTGGGGAACAAACCGTTCGGCGAGGCCCGCTGGTCAGCGGCACGTTACCGACCGACCGCCGCTTCACCGGCCAGCGCCGCGGCGTTGGCGTCGTTGCCGAGGAGGGTCGGCCGGTCGAATTTGGCGCTGAGCAGCGAGCGCATGTGTGACCTCGAAAGTCACGTTTTAGCGCGCCCGGCCGCCGATGGTATAATCCCGCCCCGGATTTCGTGTTGCATGGAGTCGAAGATCGTGAGAATCCCCGAACGTGCATTGGCGGAGGAGATGTTGGCAGAGGCGGTCGGGTGCAATCCTGGCCCGTGGGGCGCGCACTCTCGGCATGTGGCGGAGGCGGCCCAGGCCATCGCCCTCCGTTTGTCTGAACTCGACCCGGACGCGGCTTACGTGCTTGGGCTGCTGCACGATATGGGCCGCCGCGCGGGCGTGACCGGTCTGCGCCACGTGCTGGACGGCTACCGCCACCTGGCCGCGCTGGGTTATGAGGACGCCGCGCGCATCAATATGACGCACTCGTTTGCGGTGAAGGATCTGCGCGCCATTTTCGGCGAGTGGGACTGCACACCTGACGAGATCCATTTCATCGAGGCGTACCTGGCCGGGATCGAGTTCGATGACTACGATCGCTTGATCCAGCTCTGCGACTCGCTGGCGATGGCGGACGGATTTGTGTTGATGGAGAAGCGGATGCTGGATGTCGCGCTGCGCTACGGCGGCGTTAATGACGTGATTCTGGAGAAGTGGCGCGCGAAATTTGCGATCAAGGCCGATTTCGAGCGGCGCATGGGCTGCTCGGTGTATCGTTTGCTGCCCGGCGTGGTGCGCAACACGTTCGGGAGCCTGGAATTGCCCGGTGAGGCGAAGGAGCGTTGAAGAAATGCGTGTTTTTATCGGTGGCGTGATGCAGGCATCCATCCAGGGCAAAGGCATCGTCAGCCAGGATTACCGCCGGCAGATCGCCGATGCGCTGTGGGCGCGCTGGCCGGAGATCGAGGTGATTGATCCGTTCGCTCAGCACCCGAACAGCGTCGAATACGATGACGCTGAGGCTGAGGCGACCTTGACCGCCAGCCTGGCGAGCGCGGCAAGCGCCGATCTGGTGATCGCCTACGTGCCGGTGGCGAGCATGGGCACGGCGCTCGAAATGTACGCGGCCCATCAGGCCGGCGTGCCGGTCGTGACCATCTCGCCCCTGGCCGAGAATTGGGTCGTGCGGGCCTACTCGCGCCGCGTTTTCCCCGATGTGGAGAGCTTCTTGGCCGCGGTGCAGACGGCCGGATCACCCGAGGATTTTCGGCGCTGAGGCACCCGTGGTATACTCTTGCCTGGATGCCCCCATAGCTCAAAGGACAGAGCAGGTGCCTTCAAATTAGGAGCCTTCAGCGGGAAACAGAACCGTTGGAGTGGACGGCGCTGTATCGGTGAAAACCTAAACGCTAGTAAGTGCATGGCAACACCGAGGGAATGGCGGGTCACCCGGAGCCAGATGGGCGTGTGGAAGGCGAAGTATGTCCCATCACACCAAGGATAAGGGTGATCTCGGGGTCGCGAAAGCGCAAGTGGACCTCGTGCAGCGAGGTTATCTGGTGCTGTTACCGTTCAGTGAACATGCGCCATTTGACCTCGTCGCCTACCGAGACCACAAGTTCATGCGGATACAGGTCAAGTATCGCTCGGCGGCCAAAGGGGTCCTGACCATCGCGTTCAGAACGTCATGGGCAGACAGGAATGGCAGCCATGACAGGGCCATTGACAAAGAGGAAGTTGATCTGTTCTGTGTCTATTGCCCTGAAACAGATGAGTGCTACACTTCAAACCGCAGGAGTCCTGCGGAGGGATCTCGCTCCGCATCGTGGCCCCGAAGAACAATCAAGCCAAGAACGTCCGAATGGCTGAAGAGTTCCGCAAGATACCGTAGAGACTATACGCGCCGGGGCTGAGACGCCCAAGATATAGTCCAGACCGCAATCGTCTCCTGGGACGAGTCAGGGAAACCTGATGCGGCAGGCTAAGCACAAGGTTGCAGGTTCGAGTCCTGCTGGGGGTACTGAGAAGCCTGAGAGGAACAACTTCCTCTCAGGCTTCTGCTTATCCTTCGGCCTTCACCCAGCGCAGGCTCACGGTGCTCAGCACGAAGAGCACGCCGTAGCAGGCGAAGATCGCAAAGTAGCCCAGCCCCGGCCGGTAGCCGTTGAGCAGATCGGCCATCGGGCCGCCGATGCCGGCGCCGATCATCCCCGCGCCCGCGCCCGCCAGGTTTGAGATGCCGAGGTAGCGGCCGGCCTCCGCGGCCGGCACGAGGCGGGTGCCGAGCGCCCAGTTAGTTGCCATGAAGAGCCCCGTCGCCAGCCCCATCACGACACCGACGGTGTAGAGCGGCGCCAGGCCCGGCGTCCAGATGGCGACCAGCAGCAGGAACGCGCTGGCCGCCGCGATGACGCCGCTCAGCCCTACCAGCCGTTTGGGGCCGATGCGATCGCCCAGCCAGCCGCCCGGCAGCGCGGCCAGCAGGGTGCAAATCCCGACGACCATCATCAGGTTGCCGGTGAGCGCGGCCGCCGCCTCGCGCGTGATTTTGAACGCATACATCAGAAAATAGGGCGCAAAGCCCTGAACCGAGGTCGCGGCTGCCAGGAAGAAGAGGCGGTTGACGATCCACCAGGTGAATGAGCTGTGGCCGGCGGTGTCCCGGCGGCCCAGCGTCGCCCAGGCCCCGGCGCGCACCCCCACGATCACGGCCCCAGCCATCGCCACCAGCCCGCCAACGCCGATGCCAACGGCGCGCGCCGCGGCTGCGCCGGCCAGAGGCCAGGCGATGAGCGCGGCCAGGCCGCCGATCAGCCCGCCGCCGGCCAGACCCGCGGCCGCCCCCACGCCGATGCCCGCCAGCATGCCCAGGACGTGCAGCATCTGCGGCCCCAGCGGCGTCTCCGGCTTCTGGCGCAGCGGCTCCTCCCGGACGAAGATCAGTGTGAGCAGCATGGTCAGGAGCAGGCCGGCGCCGGTCACGCCGATGGCCCAGCCGACCTGGCCCGCGCCGATCAGCCGGGCAACCGTGAACGCGATCAGGATGAGCGGCAGGAGCTCGAAGATGGCCTTGACCGCCGAGGCGCGCCCGCGTTGGTCCTCCGGCACCAGGTCGGGGATCAGCGCTTGCAGCGGGCCGTGTGAGACATTCGACGAGAATTGCAGGAGCAAGACGGCCGCCAACAGGAGCCAGTAGCTGCCCGCCAGGCCGATGGCAGCCAGAAAGATCAGGTCGAACAGGACGCCGACCGCGATGAACGGCCTGCGCCGGCCGAAGTGCGAGGTGTTGCGGTCGCTCAGCAGGCCCATCGCGGGCTGCACCAGCATGGCGATGACGAGCCCAGCCGTGCGGATGGCGCTCAGCGCCGAGTTCATCACCGTGCTGCTGACGAAGCCCGCCACCAGGTACGGCAGGAGGACCGAGCCGACGGCCGTGTTGCGGATGTTCAGGCCGAGCCAGAAGAGGTTGATCCACACGATGTCCCAGCCGCCGCGTCGGGCGCCCGGCCGGTCAGCCGCACCGGATGAGCCGGCCGGGCTGGGCTGCGGCCGGGGTTCAGAGGACAACCGGCGCCCCCGCGGCCGCGGATTTCAGCAGCGCCAGGATGGTGACCAGATTGCCGCGGCTGTCGGCCAGGCTGATCCGCGGCGGCTGGCCCAGGAGGATGGCGTCCGCCATGTTCTCGACCTCGCCGAGGTAAAGCTCCTGGCCGGGCACGATGATCGTCTCGCGCCGGCCATCATCGTGCGTCAAGACGATCTCTGCGTTGAGGCCCGGCTTGAAGGCGTTGGCGAGGCTGATCGTTCCGTCGCTGCCGACAACCTCCAGCAGCATCCGCTCCGGCGAGCGGAACCCGCTGTCGAACTGCGCCACCACGCTGCCGGGGAAGCGCATCTGACCGGCAAACGCGATATCAATGCCCGTGGGCCCGGTTTGCTGCCAGCCGAAGACCTCGACCGGCTCCGCACCGGCGAGCAGCCGGGCAAAGCTGATCGGGTAGCAGCCGACATCCCAGATGCTTCCGCCGCCCAGCGCCGGTTCGAGCCGCACGTCGCCGGGCCGGTTCAGGTTGAAGGTGAAGGCGCCGCGGATGAGCTGCAATGCCCCGATCGCTCCCGTGTCAACCAGCGCCTTCACTTTGAGTGTCTGCGGATGGTGGCGGTACATGAACGCCTCCATCACGACCACGCCGGCCTTGGCTGCGGCCGCCGCGATCGCGTCCGCCTCGGCCGGGGCGAGCGTCATCGGCTTCTCGCACAGCACATGCTTGCCCGCCTGCGCCGCCTTAATCGTCCACTCGGCGTGCAGGCTGTTCGGCAGCGAATTGTAGACCACGTCAATGTCGGGGTCGGCCAGCAGCGCCTCGTAGCTGGGGAAGACGCGCGGGATGCCCCACTCGGCCGCGTAGGCCTGGCCGCGCGCCAGGTCGCGTGAGGCCACACCGGCCAGCCGGTTGCGCGGCGAGACGCGCAGCGGCGGGATGAGGGCCCGATTGATGCGGCCTGTGCCCAGCAGGCCCCAGCGGAGGATGGTTTCGGTCATGGGTGCCTCTCCTTGAAAATCATTGGCTGATTCCTTGTGCCCAGGCGGCCATATCTGCGGATTCGGCAACGTCCGGCCCGAGGACGAGTCGCTGCCAGGTCTGCCCGGTCAGCTTGCCGTCCGCGGCGAACTCCAGCACGCCGGCGCCGAGGTAGCGCCCCGCATGCCCCGGCGCCGCTGCATCGGCGCGGAACACGAGCGTTCCTGTCCGCTCGCTGCGCCACGGCGCGGCGAGCGGCGGCGCGCCGCCGCTGATGATGGCCGCGATGCCGGGGATCTCGTCCGCGATGCGTTGATCCACCTCCGCCCCGGCGTGCGAGAGGAGCAGCACGATGTCTGCCCGACCCTGCAATCCGGCCAGGTTTCGGCGCACCGCGGCCAGCGGATCGGTCACACCGATGTCGGCGGCGCCGGGCCCGCCGCTGACGCCGATGATCGCCAGGCGGTGGCCGGCGATCTCGCGCAGCAGATACGGCGCGGCGACGAGTTGGTCGGTGCCGGTGATCACGGCGTTGGCCGATAGCAGCGCAAACTTCGCCTCGCTCGCCCGCTGCCGCAGCGTCTCGACGCCGAGGCTCAAGTCGGCCGGGCCGAGCGCGACGGCATCATAGCCAAGCCGGTTCAGTGCCTCCACGCTGGTCTGTCCGCCTGTCTTGCGCGCCGGGTCCTGGTCACCGACCAGGCTGTCGCCCGCATCCAGGAGCAGCAGGTTGGGGTTCTGTTTTCGTTGCTGTGTAATCGCGGTGGCCCGCCGGGCCACGCCCCCGAGGGCGGGACTTCAGCCGCAGGCGAACAGATAGCCCCAGGTGTCGTTGCTGTGCACCAGCGCCAGTTGGAACGGCTGCGGCGCGGCGGTGGCAGTCGGCAGGGGCGACAGATCCGGCGCGGCTGCCGGCCCCAGCGCCACGCAGCCCGCGGCCAGGATGCTGAGGAGAAGGAGAGCGGCAAGTGGCCGTTTCATCGTATGGCTCCTTTTTGTCACGCCGGGAACAGCCGTTCCAACCCGCGCCACAGGTCGTCGCGCCAGGCCGGATAGTTGTGGCCCGCATTGTATTCGTGATAAGCCGCATCGTAGCCGTGCTTAACCAACAGCGCGTGCAGCGCGCGGTTCGCCGGCAGCAGCCCCTCGAAGCGGCCAACGTCCAGCCAGACCTTCAGCGGTGCGGCCGGCGCGTGGCGCACCAGAAGCGAGATGATAGATTCGCCCTCGCCCAGGTCGAAGGCGCCCGACTGGCTGAGCACGCGGCCGAAGATGGTGCTCATCCGCAGGCCGGTGTACAGCGCCATCAGGCCGCCCATGGACGCGCCCGCGATCCCGTAGGCGCCCGGCTGCTGCGCCGGATCAACCAGGTCCAGATGTTGTCGTGCCAGCGGCAGCACGGTGCCGAACAGGAAGCCCAGCGTCGCTTCGCTGCACGCGTACTCGACCCCGCGGGCCGGGCCGCCGTGGTCGCACAGGGCCAGCGCGATCGGCCGGATGCGCCGCTGGGCGATCAGGTTGTCAACGATCGCGGTGATCTTCCCGCGGCGCAGGTAGTCCCGGCCATCATAGACCACCAGCAGCGGCGCCGGCCCCGCAACCGGCGGCCGGTAGAGCCAGATGTCCCGCCGGCCGTTGGCGAGCAGGAACGATTGTTTCACGCGATGCTGGCTCACTTCGCCGCGCGCGCTGCCCCGCCGCGGGCGCGCCAGCGGCGTCGGGCGGCCTTCCGGCATGTAGAACCAGTGATTGGCGGCGCCGCAGCCGTTGGAGGCCGCCCGCGAGTTAAGTGGGTCGGGGATGCGATCTCGGTCGCCCTTGCCGGTGAAGAATGCGTATTCCATGTATGCGTCGCCGGGCAGGTCGAGGGCAGCCGACCAAAGCCCGCGCGCCTCGGAGTGCCACGCCGCGGGATGGTCGAGGTCCCAGCCGTTGAAGTCGCCGATCAGGAAGGGGGGCTGTGCGCCCTGCCAGACCAGGGTTGCCTTGTCGCCCGTGATGACGGGGTTCCCATCGGCCAGCGCGCGTTCCAGCAGCGTTGCGGTCATCTTGGCTCCTTGATGGTCGTGTGGACGCAGTTTAACCGCAGCGTGTCGAACATGCAAGCGTCGTGCGACAGCGTAATGAGGCGATGATTTGGCAACGGCAAGCACTTTGCATATAATCACTTCGGTTTTCAGGTGGCGACGGGTGGCATTTGGCGCTCGTCGCCCATTTCTTTCTATTCGCACACGGCCAGGTTTACAGGCCACGGGGTGTGCAGGAGATGCTGTTTGTTCATCGTGCTCTATACGCTCACGGTTCTGGGGCTGAGCGTCTATGCGTTGCAGTCGCTGCTGCTGACCATTCTGTATTTCAAACACCGACATGACATAACGCCGATGGCAGTGATCGCGGAGGACGCCTGGCCCCGGGTCACCGTACAACTGCCGATCTTCAACGAAATGTACGTGGTTGAGCGTCTGATTGACGCTGCGGCCGCGTTGGATTATCCTCGTGACCGCCTGCAGGTGCAAGTGCTGGACGATTCGACCGACGAGACGACGGCCCTCGCCGAGGCGCGCGCGGCACAGCACCGCAAGGAGGGGGTGGATGTCCGGGTCTTGCACCGCACTGACCGGGCCGGCTTCAAGGCGGGCGCCCTGGCCTGGGGTCTGGCGCAGACCGACGCCGAATTTCTCGCTGTGTTTGACGCCGACTTCCAGCCGCGGCCAGATTGGCTGCGGCGAATCATCCCGGCGATGCTGGCTCGCCCCGATGTCGGGATGGGGCAGACCCGCTGGTCGCACCTGAACGAGGAATACTCGCCGCTGACGCGCGTGGAATCGTTGGCCCTGGACGGCCACTTCGTCGTCGAGCAAACGGCGCGCAGTCGTTCCGGGCTGCTGATCAATTTTAACGGCTCCGGCGGCGTCTGGCGCCGCGCCTGCATCGAGGCGGCGGGCGGCTGGCAGGCCGACACCATGACCGAGGACATGGATTTGAGCTACCGTGCGCAGTTGGCCGGCTGGCGCAATCTCTACCTGCCGGAAGTGGACGCACCTGCCGAGCTGCCCGCACAGATGGAGGCGTTCAAGAAGCAGCAGGCGCGCTGGGCGGAAGGTTCGGCGCAGTGTGTGCGCAAGCTGGCGTGGCAGATCATCTCCAGCGATCTGGCGTGGCGCCAGAAGGCGATGGCGTTGGTGCACATGAGCGGCTATTTTACCCAACCGCTGATGGTGCTGCTGTTGCTGACTTCGCTGCCGCTGATCTTGCTGCCTCCCACGTCGCAGCCGGTGCTGATGTTCTTGGGGCTCGCCGGCCTGGGGCCGCCGCTGTTGTTCACCACGGCGCAGATCGCGCTGCACCGCGATTGGGGGCGGCGGTTGCTGTTCTTCCCGCTGCTGATGGTGGTGACCGCCGGCCTGACGTGGAGCACCTCGAACGCGTTGTGGGCCGGGCTGCGCCGTTTCGGCGGCACCTTCCGCCGGACGCCAAAGTTCCGGTTGGAGGGCCGGCAAGGGGAATGGGCCGGCAGCGCCTACCGCTTGCTGCCGGATCGGCTGGTGATCGGCGAGCTGGCGCTGATGGCCTATGCCGGCGCGGGCGTCGTGCTTGCCTGGACACGCGGCCGGTACAGCACAGTGCCGCTCATGCTGTTATTCGCCGTCGGCTACGGACTGGTCGCCGGTCTAGGCCTATGGCAGGGCCGCCGGGCGGCGGCGCACGCATAGGATGCCGCTGGCGCGCGTGAGTCTCGCACAGTGAATCAGGAGGGGTAAATGTCGAAGCATGGAAAGCTGTTCCGCACATTGTTCCTGGGCGCGAGTCTTCTCGGCCTCCTGGCGTTCGGTTTGTCCCCGGCTCTGGCGCAGCCGCCGCAGCCCGCGGGGACTGCTGCGGCGTGCTCGCCGGAGAAACCATGTCCTTTGGGCACCGCTGTCTCCACGGCGCCGAGCGGGCTCTCGTTCGCTGAGGCTGCGGCTGTCGGATCGCGCAACGTAGCGGTGGAGCCGGGGTCGAACGGCTTCTGGCTGGCGTGGATCGTGATGGCCCTGCTGGCGCTCGCCTTGATCTACGCGCTGGTGAGCGCCGTGCTCCTGGTGCTGGGCCGCTCCGCGCCGGCGCTGGCGGGCGTCGCTGACGTTGCGATTCCGGTGCTGGCGGTGTTGGGGATGGGGGTGGCGATCTATCTCTCCTTCATCGAGGTGCGCAACGTGAAGGCCGTCTGCGGGCCGGTGGGTGATTGCAATGCCGTGCAGGCGAGCCCCTACGCCAAGCTGTTCGGGTTTTTGCCGGTGGGGGTCTTGGGCCTGGCGGGTTACGTGGCGATCATCGTGGCCTGGGGCCTGGGGCGTTACGGCAAGGGCACGCTTGCCCGCCTCGCGCCTTTGGCGCTCTTGGGCATGGCGCTGTTCGGGGTGCTGTTCAGCATCTATCTGACCTACCTGGAGCTGTTTGTGATCCTGGCGGTCTGTATCTGGTGCTTGAGCTCGGCGACCATCATGGCGCTGCTGCTGATCGTCTCGGTCGGCCCGGCGTTGGCGGCCATCGGCGGCGAATAGCCAGTTTGCCACGGCGCAGTCCCCGGTGTAGAATGTTCGCACCGCAGGAGAAACAGAGTCTCCCTTACAGCCTTTTGTCAATTGCTGTCGTTTAATCGGATTTAAAGGGATCGTCAAAGCTAATCTTGTCAGACAAAGGAGCAGCAGAATGTTCACCCAAACACTGCAAAACGCATTCAACGAGCAGATCAAGCACGAGTTCTACTCTGCTTACTTCTACCTGGGGATGTCCGCCTACTGCAAGTCCAACAACCTGTTCGGCGCAGCGAAGTGGCTGAAGGTGCAGGCCGAAGAGGAACAGGAGCATGCGCTCAAGTTCTTCAAGTACATCGAAGAGCGGGGCGGAAAAGTCGAGCTGCAGGCCATCGCGCAGCCGCCGGCCACATATGCTTCGCTGCTCGATCTCTTCGAGCAGGTGTTGGCCCATGAGCAGAAGGTCACTGCCTTGATCAACCGTTTGTACGAGCTGGCGGTCAAGGAGGCCGACTATCCGAGCCAGTTCATGCTCCAGTGGTTCATCAACGAGCAGGTCGAGGAAGAAGGCAACGCCACGACCATCGTGGAGATGCTGAAGCAGGTCGGCTCGCAGCCGCAGGGCCTCTTCATGATTGACAGCAAGCTGGGCGCCCGCGCTGCCAAGGGCTAAGCCGATCCCAGGCTGAACAGAACGGTTTGTGCCGGTTCGTATTGTGCTCGCCAGAGCATAATTCGAACCGGCGTTTTTGTTTTTGCGGGGGGACGCGTTAGAATAGGGCACTTCATCAAAGGCGATGTGCGGCATGTTACCTCATGTGACTCTTTACAATGAGATCAGCCTGGACGGCAAGATCGCCGGCTTCGAGGCGGATATCGGGCGTTACTATACCCGGAGCTTCCGTTGGCACGCCGATGCCATCCTGATGGGCGGCAACACGGCGCTCAGCTTCGGCCCGCCGGAATCGGACGCTGAGCGGGCCGTCGAGTTGCCTTTGCCGGCCAAGGAGGCTCTCTACCCCGGTTATGAGAACCTGGTTTACGAACCCCGTCCGCTCATTGTGATCCCGGACAGTCGCGGCCAGGTGCTCAACTGGCTGGCGATCCACGCGCAACCCTGGTACCGCGATCCCGTCGCCCTGATCTCCCGCGTCACGCCGCAAGCGTATCGGGATTATCTTGCCAGGCGGTGCGTCGCGACCATCCTTGCGGGCGAGGAGCACGTAAATTTGGCCGCTGCGCTGGCGGAACTAGCCGCGCGCTTTGGGGTGCGCTCGATCCTGGCCGATTGCGGCGGGACGCTTAACGCTGCGCTGTTGCAGGCAGGGCTGGTTGATGAGTTTGCGTTCATCCTCAACCCCAGCCTGGTCGGTGGCCCCGACATTCAAAGCGTCTATGCGCCACCGGAAGCGCCCGGCGGCCCGATCCCACTGCGGCTGCTGGAAATCGAGCGTTTCGATGATGGCGCGGTGTGGCTGCGCTACGCGGTCGTCAAGCCGGACAAGACCGTACGCCCCGCGGATTGAGCGGATCATCTCTCTAAGGAGGTTGTCAATGTCAATACCCGATCTGTGGTCGTTGGCCGTGGAGGCTTGGGAGGCGCTGGGCGCTGGGTATGGCCCGGTGATGGCGCGGGCTGCCGGGAAGGATGCTGGTTTTCCTGAGGGCGCCTACATCGGGTGGATTTTGCCGGCCCTGGGACTCGATCCCGATCCGATTTCCGCCCGCCAGTTAGGCGCGTGGTCGCCCTACACTGCCCTGGGCTTGCAGGAATATCGCCTGGCAACCAGCGAGGAGCTTGGCTTTCTCCGCTACGCGGGCGACGGCAATTATTACCTGACCGATGAAGGCCGCGATGCTGCCCGGTGTATTACTGCCGCAGCTTACGCTTATATGGCCCCGCTGCGCCCGCTCCCCAGCGCCAGGCTGCGCCGGCTGTCCGATCTCCTGCGCCGGCTGGTGGACGCGTGCCTGGCCGCGCCGGAGCCGCCCGGCAAGTGGCATCTGACGCTTTCCCGGCGGACCGATCCGAGTGGAACGGCGCCGATTGTGGCGCGTATTGACCAATACCTCACCGATTTGAACGCGTATCGCAACGACGCCGGCCTGGCGGCCTGGCAGCCTTATAACATCAGCGGCGCCGAGTGGGAGGCATTCACCTTGTTCTGGCAGGGCGAGGTGAAGACGGTGGATGAGCTCTATGAGCGGCGCGCCTACCGCGGCCATTCGCTTGAAACCTACGCTGAGGCCGTGGATGATCTGGTCGCGCGCGGCTGGCTGGCGCGGGATGAGGCCGGCTGTCACCTGACCGAGGCGGGCGCTGCGCTGCGGCAATCGGCGGAAATTGCGGCCGAAGCGGACTTCTGCGCGCCGTGGGCGTGCCTTGACGTCGCGGAGCAGGCTGAGCTGGCCGAGCTGCTGGCCGGTTTGCGCGACGGGATGCGCCAGGCGTAGGGAGCAGAGGGGCGGAGGAGCAGGAGCGCGCGATGCAGCCCCCAACCCCCAGTCGCCCCACCTCAAGGAGACACACGATGGCGGAGAAGACCGTGATCATCATCGGCGCGGGGCTGGCGGGGCTGGCCGCGGGGGTGTACGCGCAGCGCAACGGCTACCGCTCCCGCATCTTCGAGCACGCCGCACAGCCGGGCGGGGTGGCTGCGTGGTGGCGCCGCGGCAGCTTTCTGATTGACGGCGGCATCCATTTCCTGATGGCGCACCGTTCGGGCGCGATCCACGATCTCTACCGCGAGCTCGGCGCCGCAGCCCCGGAGACGGTAGCCGACATGACGGAGTACGGTCGGTGGCTGGACGAGCCGGGCGGCAAGTCGGTGATGATCTATGCCGACCTGGATCGCACGGCGGCGGAGCTCAAACGGCTTTCGCCGGCGGATACGGCGGCGATTGATGGGTTTGTCGCCGCCAGCCGCGCCTTCCAACGGGCCGGCGCATTCGACATCGGCATGGGGGAGCCGCCGGAACTGGCCGGCCGGCTGGAAAACCTGAAGTTGCTCTGGGGTATGCGCCCGGTGCTGCCCTACTTCATCGGCAAACACAACCGCACTGCCGCCGAGTTCGCGCGCACGCTGCACGACCCGGACCTCAGCTACATCTTCGAGAACCTTTTCCTGCCTGACGCGCCGCTGTGGTTCCTCTACATGCTGTTCGGACTGCTTGCCGACGGCCAGATGGGGCTGTTGACGCAGGGGTGTGAGGGGTTCGTGCGCCCGATCGAGGCGCGCTACCGGGAGCTCGGCGGCGCCATCACCTACAACGCGACGGTGGCCAAGGTCCTGGTTGAAGGCAATCGGGCGGTCGGCGTGCGGCTGACCAACGGCGAGGAGCAGCGCGGCGATGCGGTCATCTCGGCCGCGGACGGCGAGAGCACGATCTTCGGGATGCTCGACGGCCGTTACGCCGATCCCGTGCTGCGGGCGCGCTATCGCACCTGGCGGACGATCCGGCCCTGGGTCATGCTGAGCTTCGGCGTTGCACGGGAGTTTCCGGGCGAGCCGCACTTCACGACCTTCCGGCTGGCCGAACCGATCGCGGTGGGACGCGAACAGGTGACGTCGCTGGGCCTGCGCATTTTGAACTACAGCCCGCACTTCGCGCCTGCGGGCAAGACGGTCATCCAGCCGTCGTTCGAGACCGACTGGGATTACTGGAACGACCTCCGCCGCACCGACCGGGCGGCCTACGAGGCCGAAAAGCAGCGCGTCGCGGCCGAGGTGCTGCGGCGGCTGGAGGCGCATTATCCGGGCCTTTCCGCCCAGGTAGAGATGACCGATGTTGCCACGCCCTACACGACCTGGCGGTACACCCTCAACTGGCGGGGCGCGTATATGGGATGGCTGCCCACGGGGCCGCAGATGATGACTGCACTGCCGCGCACCCTGCCCGGGTTGGAGCGCTTCGTGATGGCCGGGCAATGGGTGATGCCGGGCGGCGGCGTGCCGACCTGCCTCATCTCGGGGCGGGATGCAGTGCGAATCCTGGGTAAGTGGGACGGAATCGGAGGTCGGAAATGACGTTACCGGTGCGGCCTGCGGTCCCCGGCCTGTCAGGTGAGCGGCTGCGGGTGGTGTATCAGATCAGCGGCGGTGAGGAAGCCGCGCGCTCGCTAGCCGAGACCGCGCGTGTGGAGCAAAGTGTCGAATTCCCCGCCGAGCTGGTGCCCGACGGCGACATCCGTGACAGCATCATGGGCCAGGTCGAAACCTTCGAGCCGATCGGCGAACGGCGCTACCGGGCGACGATCAGCTTTGCCGTGGAGACAGCGGGCGCGGAGCTGACTCAACTGCTCAACCTGCTGTGGGGCACGGGCAGCTTTTTCCCCGGCTTCCGCGTCGAACGCATGGATCTGCCGCCGAGCCTCCTGGCGCACTATCGCGGGCCGCGTTTTGGGGTCGTGGGCCTGCGGGAGCAGGTCAGGGTTTACGACCGGCCGCTGCTGTGCACCGCGATTAAGCCGTTGGGGCTCTCGCCGCAGCACCTGGCCGACATGGCGTACGCTTGCGCCCTGGGCGGCATGGATCTCATCAAGGATGACCACGGCATTACCGACCAGCCTTTCTGCCGCTTCGAGGAACGGGTGACGCTGTGCAGCCAGGCAGTGGCGCGCGCCAATCGGCAGACCGGGCTGTCTTGCCTCTATGTCGCCAACGTAACCGCGCCGGCGGACCAGGTGCTGCCGCGAGCGCTGTTTGCCAGGGAGGCCGGCGCGGGCGGGTTAATGATGAGTCCGGCGCTCACCGGCTTCGACGCGATGCGGCAGGTGGCGGACGATGATCGCGTGGGCCTGCCGATCCTTAGCCATCCCACGGCGACCGGGCACTTCGTGATCCATCCCGATCACGGCTTTTCGCATTACGTCTTCTACGGACAGATGCAGCGCCTGGCCGGCGCTGACGCCAGCATCTACATCAACCAGGGCGGCCGTTTTCAGGTGCGCGCCGAGGATTGCGTCGAGGCGCGCGACGGGTGCCGGGAGCCGTTGGGCCATCTGCGGCCGATCATGCCGCTGCCGGGCGGCGGCATGACGCGCGAGCGGATCGCCGACCTGAAGGAGACGTACGGCAGCGAAGTCGTTTTCCTGGTGGGCGGCGGGCTGCACCGGATGGGGCCCGATCTGGCCGAGAACGTTCGCCGGTTGATCGGCGCGGTGCGGCAGGACGATGGTACACACTGAAAAGCACACCCTCCTTTCCGAAGGCGGCTTTCAGGCCTTCAACGTTACCGAGCTGGCGCGCACTGCCGTCCGGACCGCGGGCGTTCGCGAAGGCTCGGTGCTGGTTTACTATTGCCACACGACAGGCGCCGTGGTCGTCGTAGAGCATGAGGCGGGCATCCTGGTGGATCTGGAGGATGTCCTGGCGCGGCTGGCGCCGCCGTCTGCTGATTACCGGCACCACCTGCGCGGGTGGGATGCAAACGGCGCCGCCCACATCTACACGGCGCTGCTCGGCCCCTCGGTGACGGTGCCGGTATTGGACGGAGATCTGTTGATCGGGGCGTACCAGGAGATCGTGGTGCTAGACATGGAACCGCACGGCCGGCCGCGCACCGTGGTGATCCAGGTTGCGGGGGAATGATGGCGCAGCGTATCACCCGGCTGGTGTTCATGGCCGGCGGGGTCGTCTTGCCGGCGCTGGCGGAGGCTGCGGCGGCGCTGCTGGCGCCGGATCACACCCTGCGGCCCGAACAGCTCTTGGACTTACAGGCGGCCGCGTGCGCACTGGCCGACGGGCGCAATCGCCGCGAAGAATTTTGTGTGCGCGCCGCTGGGATTTGCGCTCGGGAGGCGGCCGCTGGTTTGCTCGACGAGCGCCTGGCGGAGCGGCTCGTTCCCCAGCCTGGGATGCCTGATTTGATCGCCGAGCTGGCGGAGATGCTTGAGGTGCGTCTGGTTTCCGACTACCCGTCCGGCTGGCTGCTGCCGGCCCTGGCGCGGAGCGATCTTGCGCGCAGCTTCCCCGCGGCGGAGATTGCCTACACGACGGACCTCGGCGGCTTGGCCGGGTTGTTTGACGCGCTGGTCGCGGATCGCGTTCTCTTGCCTGGCCAGGCCATCTGGGTGGATGCCCACTCCGCGCGGACCTCAGCGGCGCTACGCCGCGGAATTGACGCCGCGATTTTCGTGGACGCCCGGCGCCTCCGCCGCGACCTGGGGCTTTGGCGCCTGCTGCCCTTCCCCACGTGAACGAGCCGGTCGGCTGCCCCTCTACTGGCACGCCCGGACGCTGACGTCATCAATCGCCATCCATCGCGTGGGCGTGGAGCCCGCGTTGGCGACCTCGAAATAGAGATGCACGGACTGCCCCTTGAACGGCGTTAGGTCCAGGGTGATCGTTTGCCACGGCTCGCTGCGTGCGATGGCCCACGTCGCCAGCGCCGGATATCCCCAATCCTGACGATAGATCTGCACAATCCGCCCATCTGATCCCGCACGGCCGTCGGTTTGCACCGAAAAACTGAGGGTGATGGCGGATGCACTGGCCGGCAGCAGGATGTCGTCCTGAAACGCCGTCGAGTACGTCAGGCTGCGCGGGGCGGCCTCGCCGGGCAGCACGCCCAGCAGCAGCGAGCGTCCATGTTCGGCGTCTCGCTGGGTCACCCGGCCGCGGTTGTCGGTCACCGGCCGCGTCCAGGCGCCGTCGGCAGCGAAGGTCCCGTTGCGCACGAACTCGGTGCACACGACACCGGGTGTTGGGGCGCCGTTGTGCGCGCCGGCGGGGATCCGCAGGTCTTGCGGGTGGGGCGCGCCGTTGTCCCAGGCGGCTGCGGCCAGCGTCTCCTCCGGCAGCCCGGCGATCCGGAACGCGACCGGCGCGCCCGGCGTGCCGCAGCCGGTTTCCTTCGCGCTGGCAGCCCGCACCTTGACCGCATAGCGTTCGCCGTTGACCTTGCCTTCGCCGCACAAGGCATCCCCGACATAGGCCTGCACCGCCGGGCCGGGCGCGAGGGTGAAGCCCGCCCGGTCATTTCGTAGCGTGCCGAAGTAGATCGCGGGCGGATTGGGCAGGGTGTCGGCCGCCAGCGTGGCCGTCGGCGGCTGCGTCGTTTCGGGGTTGCCCTTCAGGTGCAGCACGATGCCCTCTTTGCCGGCGCCGGGGTCGGTGACGCGAATCCAGTAACCGCGGCCGAAGCGGAACTCCCGCAGATCGGTGGTCCAATCGCCGGCGCCCGGCACATAAGCCTTCCACGGTTCGGCCAGGGAGCCGGTATCGTCGAAGCCGAACACCATCGAGTATTTGCCGGCGATGGAAGCCAGCGCGTCGGTGATCCGCCGGCTGCCCTGAACCGGGTAGCCGATCAGGTTCCAGCCGGGTTGCAGCGAGATATCGTAGTGCGAGAAGAGGGCGTACAGCCCTGGCCCCCGCAGCCGTGCGGAAATGAGGTGATACTCCGGGTCGTTCTTCTGCTCCTCAAGCGGCGCCCAGACCTGTGCCGCCGCATCCCAGGTGTACATGCGGATGAAGGCTTCCTCGCCCGCTGGGACATCGGAGCGCAGGTACTCGAAGGTGAGCGAGCTGTGGCCGAAATCGGTGATATTCTTCGAGGCCGACAGCCAGTAGGCCCGGCCGATCTGAGTTGCCCATGGGATCTCGGCCGGCAGCCGCGTGGCGGGCTGGAGCGTGAACGACCACTCGGTGTCTGAGGGCAAGGCCTGCTCGTCGGGATACACCATCACCTGTCCATCCGCAGAGGTTGCCGGCGCGTGCATGGATCGGATGCGAACGTGCATGGAGCGGATGCGGACGTTGCGCGCGTCGGCGGGCGAGTGCATCGTTCGGATGCGCACCGGGTTGCCGCCGATGGCGAATTCGGTGATGGCTTGGCGCGGGTTTGTGCCCACCGCGCCGAGCACGCCTTTGCTCTCGCCCACCAGCACGTAGCCCTCGAGAACCGGCGAGTCGGATGTGAGCACGGTCCGGTACGCACATTGGCCGGCCGCGCAACCCACCGGGTCCAGCTTGACGGCCACAGGCGCCGGTCCGTCCTGGGGATACAGCCGCGCCGTCAGCGTCAGCGCCCGGTTCGCTTGGATGTCCGGCAGGCTGACGGTGACGGTCAGGGCACGGGACGTCGCGTCGGGTGCGATGATGATCTCCGGTTCCCAGCCCGCCGGCTGCTCCATCGCCAACTGATCATCGCCGGCCAGGATGGCCTCGCAGCCGACCCGTCCGTTTGGCAGGTCGTACACGCACAGCCGATCACCGGGCCGCGCACCGTGCGCCACCACCTGATCGCCGATCGGCTGGCCCAGGTCAAGCACGGTGGGGTAGGGCGGGCCCTGGAACAGGAAGGCCCGCGCCTGGCCGCCGGCCGTGCTGTCGGGCGTCATGCCTTTCAGGTAGAAGACCGGGACCGCAAGCGGCTGCGTGGAGGTGATCGGCGCGCGGCATTGCAGCACGGGCGGCTTGCTCCGGTCAAGGGCTCTAGGCAGATCGGGTGTGCGGGCGCCTGCGTTCGCAACCGCCGGCAGGTTCGCCATGTCGAGCGGCTGGGCCCCCGGCTCCAGTTTGCACAGCCGGCGGTAGGTTGCTTCCGACGTTTCATCGGGCAGCCCGAAAAGCTGCGCCAGATAGGTTAAGGGGTCGCTGCCGGGGTCCGGCGTCTGGTATTCGATCTGTGTCACCGCCAGGGGCAGCAGGCTTGGCCCAGAAAGGACAGTGCTGAAGACATCGGTTGGGGTCACGACTTCAGGATAGAACTGCTTGATCGTCTCCCAATCGGAGCGTCCGGTGTTCTGCGCTGCGAGGGTCGCGCTGCAGGCGGTGCTGGTCCAATCCGTGGCCGGATGAAACTCGCTGTAGGCGTTGCTGTACGGGTTGTTCATTGCGCTCGGACAGTCGTCTTCGCGCAAGGGGACGATCAAGTTGTCTCGCAGCGTGAGGTAGTCGTCATCCAGGAAGAGCAGGTAGTGGCCGAGCTCATGTGCGAGGGCTGCGGGCCAGTCGTCGCCCAGGTTGCCGGTCTCGGCGTCGCCGTAGCGATTCCAGGTGACGCCCATCCGCACCTGGCCGGGCAGATAGCTGATGGGGCGCGGCGGATTGCCTGTCCGCCCGGTTTCCGTGAACACTTCAGAGACGATGCCGCCCTGATCCGCGTTGGGGCGCAGCCGGTTGCTGGCATAGATGCGGACGTGGGCGTTGTTCCAGGCGTTTGTGCCGTCGAGCAGGGTGTTGCGCCGCGCGTCGTGGTAGACGCGCACGTTGCCCAGGGCCATCTGGCCGTTAGTCCAGTCATACAGCAACTCAGAGGTGCGGCGCAGGTCCGCGCTGAGCTGAGACTGGTAGCGCATATCCTCGCTCGCGTTCCATTCCAGCGCGACGTTCAGGTCGAACAATAGGAGCGGATTCTGGCTGCTGACCGTCAGCGTCTGCATCCCGTCCGCTGTGACCGGCTGCGCCTCAAGCCCCGGCGTGATCGGCCTTGCGCTGGTGTAGTTCAGCGGGCTAAGCTTCACTGCCAGGCTCCACCCTAGCAGTTGCACCGGCTCGGTCATGGCGGTGGATACTTCCAGCGACCATGCGCCGTCAGCCAGGGGCGGCAGCGGCGCCGTCAGGGTTGGGGTGAAGATGTGCCACGCGGCCGCGCCGGGCGGCAGGTCGCCGCTGAACAGGGCTGTCCGATCGCCGGCCGGCGGCAGGAGATCCACCGAGATGGGGACAGTGGCAGAGAGCGCGGCCCACACCTGGATGCCCGCGATGCGTCGGGCGTCGGAGATGACCACGCGTGACCGGATGGGCATGGCAGCAGTCGCCGTCATCGGGAGCGCGTCGCTGCTGGTATAGAACCGCGTCGGCGTGACGGCGGTGACTTCGGCGGCCGGCCACACGGCGACCAGCTTATCGCTGTCGGTCACGGTCTTGCCCGCCTGGATCTCCGCTCGACCGGGCAGGAAGCCATCGGCCGCGCTGCGGAACGGTTCCTCGATGCCGCCCAACGGCGCGGCGCTGCGCTCTTTGCCGGCCGGGATGCGATAGACGAGGGCGCCACTCGCTGGCCCGGTATCGCTCAACACAACCACCGACGTGCCTTGAATGCTAAACGGGAAGGTGGTGGTAGAGATGTAGGGCCACTGATTGAGCGCCGGAACGGTGTTGGTATAGCGATACGTGCCGGGCTCCGCCGGCCGATCCGGCTGCGGATACGCGCGCAGCCGCAGCACGGCGTGGTCGGACCGGCCGAACACGCCGGAATGCTGCGTATCCCAAGGTATCCAATGGCTTGCGCCATCTGGGTCGGTCGTGAGGTTTCGGGTCAGACGCGTATCGGTGACTTCGATTGATTTCCAGACGCCGCCATCAAGCGCGTAGTCGAGGGTTACACGCCCCATTGTCTCGCCCTCGCGGTCTGTCAAACGGAATTCCACCGGGATGGTGCCGGCGGCCCGGATCTGCGGCGACGAAAACAGCGCGGCGGTTTCGGTTGAGATGGGCCGTGAGAGGACGATCACCGGCTGGCGGTTGCCTGTGTTGTCCGAATCTCGCAGCCGATTGGTGTGGACGAGCAGGCGTTTCAGCCCGAAACGGTTTCCTTCGACCACGTCGAGCGTCCCGTTGCCATCCATGTCGCCGAGCGCAACGCTGCGCGTCCAGTAGGAGGCGCAGCCCAGGGCGCTGGGCGTGAAGTTGCCGCGGCCATCGTTGAGGTAGAGCATGTTCTGGCCGCCGACAGATTCGGTTCCCCAGTTACCGGCCACAAAATCCACATACCCATCACCGTTGATGTCACCCGCAGCCAGGCTATAGATGCGATCGGTGCTGCCGCCGAACGACCGCGCCAGCGATGCAGGAAAGCCGCCTGCGCCATCGTTGAGATAGATCGTCCCTCGTTCAAAGAAGTTCGCTGCCAGGATGTCCGGCCGGCCATCGGCGTTCACATCGGCGACTGCGACGGCCCACGTGAAGTCGTGGCCCGTGCCGTAGGGCCGGCGCAGGCGCACCGGGAATCCGCCCTGGCCGTCGTTCAAGTACACGTAGTTCTGTGCGCCCCGGTTGCCGACCACGATATCCAGGTTGCCGTCGCCGTCCAGGTCGGAAACCGCGACGCCGGCAGTGGGATCGTCCGGCGCGCCCAACGCGGCGGCTCGCCCGGCCGAGAAGCGGCCGGCGCCATCGTTGAGGTAGATCATGCAGCCGCCCGTCAGGCTGCATGCCACCAGGTCAATCCCGTCTTTGTGATCGAGATCGCCCGTCGCGACGGTGGTTGTTAAGGTCGTTGTGATCGCGGGGTTGGCGGGCAGGTCATAGCGCAGTGCGGCCGGGAAGCGGTCTGGTTGATCGCGGTCGGGGCGTTCGCTGAGAAATACCGTGCCCATCCCATGCTCAGCCCCAGCGATCACATCCAGCAGGTTATCGCCGTTTAGGTCGGCCAGGGCGATGGACCAGGTGCTCCCGGTCTGCAGCCCGAAGGATTGAGGTTGAAACTTGCCGTTTCCCTGGTTGATCAATACGAGGCTATCAGCCGTGTCTTCTTCCTTGTCGAGGACGCTGCCGGTCACGATATCCAGCCGGCCGTCGCTGTTGAGGTCGCCGACCGCAACCGATGTTATCTGCCGGCTGCGGCTCGATTGCCCGGCGTCCGGCTCCGCAGCTGTAAAAGCGACCTCCTGTCCGTTCAGGTAGACGGCATTCTCGGAGCCGTTGTTGCCGGTGACGATGTCCAGGAGACCGTCGCCGTTGACATCTGCCATCGCCACGGCGCGCGTATTCTCGCCGGGTGGGCCAAACCCCGTCATCTGGGCGGCCGGGAAGCGGCCGCCGCCGGCATTAAGCATGATCCGGCTCAGCCAGCCCTTGATGCCGATGCCTGCCACCAGATCAAGCGCACCGTCGCCGTTCAGGTCGCCGGCCGCAACCGACCACAACTCCCCGTCGCCCTGCCCAAAGGTCGCCGTCGGCTTGAGTGCGCCAGCGCCTGGGCTGGGAATATACAGCTTATGGGGTGCAGCCATGCCGGCCTGAGTTGTGACGAAGTCGAGGGCGCCATCGCCGGTGAAGTCGCCCACGGTGATGTCGCGCACTTTCTGATCGGCTGCGCCCCAGGTCTGGGTGGATGCCGTCGCGCGTCCGGCTTGATAGACGATGACGCCTGTCCCGCGTGCAGGCGCAACGACCACATCCAGGCCCCCGCCATCAAAGTCGCCCAGCGCCAGGGCCGCAGCGCGCTCCGCCGCTGCTCCCAGCGTCTTGCTGTCCGGAAAGTGGGCTGTGTGATCGTTGAACAGCAGCAGCGTCGGTCCCTGGCGGCGGGTCAGGACGATGTCAAAATAGCCGTCCCCGTTCAGATCGCCCAGCGCCACGCGGCTGTCATTGCCGGGGCCGAGAGGCGCAGCCACCGTCGCTTCTTGCGTCAGCTTGCCCGAACCATCGTTGAGGTAGGTGACACAGGCTCCATCGTCGGTGCTGGCCACGACATCCAGGTCGCCGTCGCCGTCCAGGTCGCCGACGGCCAGGTCGGTCGTCTCGGCCGCCGCGCCGAAAGCGATCAGTTGGGCTGGTGAGAAATTCCCTGTGCCATCATTGAACGCGATGCTGCCCGGCTCGCCCCGGTTGCCGGCGACGATGTCCAGGTCGCCGTCGCCGTCCATGTCACCGACTGCCAACGCCACGGTCGCATCGCTGCCGGTGCCGAACGGGCGGCGGAGCGGAAAGGAGATCGGCGCGGCAGCCACCGCTGCCGCGCTCTCTGCGACAACGGGCGGACGGAGAAATACAAACAGTGTGGCCAGGCCCGCTGAGGCGATGAGCACGGCCAGGGCTGCCCGGCGCAACCGTCGCCGGAGAGGGGTGTCCGGCCTGGCGGAAATCGTCGTTCGCATCGTGCTCGCTCCTTTGTCAAGATCATGACTGGGCAGGGGCGCCGAGGCGCTCAAGCACAGCCTCAGCTTCACGCATCAATTCGGTGCTGCGTTCGGTTTCGCCGGCGGCTGCAAGCGCCCGTGCGTACGCCAACTGCGCACGCGCGGTTTCATAGGGATCTTGTTCCGTCAGGAGCGCCAGGCTGCGCTCGAAGGCGCCGAGCGCTTCGTCCATCCGGCCGGCGGCCGCCAGGGCCAGTCCTTTCGCCCGCCAGGCCTTGCCTTCATCCACGGCCTGCGCCAGCTCGGCCGCGACGGCAATCGCTCTTTCGCTCCGGTCCTGCGCCGCGACCGGGTCGCCTTCGGCCAGGACAAGCTCCGCCTGGGTGGTGAGCGTTTCGGGCAGGATGTAGTCCCAGCCGCCCCCCGTCGCCAGCGTTTCGGCCTCGGCCAGCGCAGCCCGGGCTGCGCCAAAATCCTGCCGACGGAGGTGCAGTTGCGCCAACACCGGCAGGGTGGCGGCCAGGTATTCGGGATTGGCGATCCGCCGGAAGAGGTCAGCCGCGCACCGGAGGTGATTCTCTGCGGTGGCCTCATCGCCCTGGTGCAGTCGCAAGGTGCCCAGCAGGTTGTGGATGTGCGCTTGCTCGAACAGGCTGCCCAACTGCTCGGCCAGCTTTAAGGCCTCCTGGTAGTCGGCTGCGGCGTTGGTCCAATCGCCAGCGATCTCCTTGTCAATGGCGCTGTTGCTGAGAAGGCTCGACAGCCCGTAGAGATCGTGCAACTGCCTGCTCAGCTCCAGCGCCTGACCTGCGTACCGGCTGCTCGCCGCCGTGTTGCCGGACCAGGCGTGCGCCGTGCTCAAGTTGCCCAACACGTTGGCGCGCAATTGGCTGATCGTGGCGGGCAGCAGGGAGAGCGCCTGTTCCAGGGATGCGATAGCTGCATCATATTCAGCCAGCCCTACGTGTACGGCGCCGACCCGGTTGAGCAGCGCGGCCTGGAGCGCAGCATCGCCGCCGGCCGCGGCCAATCCTTGTTCCAGCCAGCGCAACGCCTCGTCGGGCGTCTGGTGCTCCAGGGCGGCGCCCATGCCCAGGCAAGCCCGCGCCTCCCAGGCCGCGCGGGTTGGCGTGGTCGGCAGCCCTTGGAGGTCGGCCAATGCGGCCTGGTAGCGTTGTTTTGCGGCTGCGCTCTCCCCCAGGAAGGCCAGGAGATCGCCCGACGCCACCAGGACGCTCAGCCGCATCTCCGGGCTCAGGGCGGACTGCTCCAATGCCTCCAACAGCCGGCGCAGCGGGCCGGCCTCTCCCCGGTTCACGCTGGCCCAGATATCGGCGGCCGCCAGCCCGGCGGCGTGATCATATTCGCCTGCGCGGTGATAGTGCACCGCTGCCCGCAGCAGATCGGGCTCCTCGCGCTCGTAGTAGGCGCCCGCGCGACGGTGCATCGCCTGCCGCTCCCGGCGCCCCAGCAGGTCGTAGTAGAAGGCCCGCAGGAACGCGTGCTGCGTGTACTCCCGATCGCGCCGCCCCTCAATCTCCAGCAGCAGGTAGCGGTTGCTCAGATAATGCAGCGTCCGACGCACGCCGCCGGTATCCAGCGTGGCCTCGATGGCATCGCGCGTGCCGGGATGATCCAGCAGCACCGCGACGCCGCTCATGATGGTCTTCTCCTCGGGCTGCAACTGCCGGTCCACCTCTTTGAGGAGAAACCCCGCCACATCCTCTTCCTCGACCAGCCGCTCGATCACGCGCTCGGGGCGGGTGGCGCGGCGCAGCGCCTCGACGGCGAGCGTCACCAGCTCGGCGTTGCCGTCCGTGCGCCGGTGGAGCTCGGCAGCCAGGTCGGGCGGCAGGGTCACGCCGCGCGCTGCCAGCAGCTGCGCCGTGCCGGCCAGGTCCAGACCCTCCAGCGGCTCAAATTTGACCGTCGTCACGTAAGCCGGCGCCTCGCGCGAGGTGATGATCAGGGTGATCTCGCCGGCCGGGAGGAGCGCCTGGAGCCGTTCCCGGAAGGCCGTGACCAGGGGATCATCTTCGACGTGGTGGAAGTCGTCCAGGCAGATCACGTAGCCGCGGCCGCGGACGAGCTGAAAGACGTAGTCCAGCAGAACCGGTGTGGGCGGCGGTTTCCCGCCCGATTGGGCGGCAGCCTGGAGCATCTCCCACAGTTCGCCCTGGCCGTTGCGCGCCATCAGCCCGGCAAGCTGCCAGATGATCGCCTCGATGCTCTCGCCCTCGTGAAACCGGTGCCAGAGGATGCGGGCCGGGTCGGCGGCGGCCTGGTGCGCCAGCCGGGCGGCCAGCGTCGTCTTGCCTACGCCGGGCATCCCGGCGATGATCGCGAAATGGGCTGCGTCCAGGATGCTGGCAAAATAGGCCAGCTCCCGCTCGCGGCCGACGAATCCGCTCACATCGGGCAGCGGCACAGGCCCCGGCGGCGGCGGCACCCGGATCGCCTGCGTGCCTCCAGGCTCGGCTTCCTCACCTTTGCCCGGCAGTTCGATCAACCGGTTATCGTCGGAGCGGGTGAACAGCACCGGTGTGGCCCATTCAAGCGGGTTGCCGCGGGCGGCGATGGCCTTGCGCGCCTCGCTCAGTGCGGCCTCGGCCGGGTAGCCGTCGGCCAGCGCCCGGTAGAACTCGTGGCTGAGCGCGATGGCGGCCGCGTCGCTGACCGCGAACTGCATTGCCAGCACCGCGGGCACGCCTTCGCTCACCAGGGTTTGGGCGGCGCCGGTGAACGCCGCGCCATCACTGCCGGCCGCACTCCGGCACGCGTTCAGGAAGACCAGCCGCAGCGCGCGGTGGTCGGCCAGCAAGATGCTGAGGTTGCGGGCCGGCACCCAGTTCGGATAGCCGTTCGCGTCCTCGAACAAGGTCCCGCCGAGATTCTGGCCGGCGTCGAAGAAACCGTGGCCGACGAAGTGGAGCACGTGCACCGGCCCCTGGCGCAATCGGACTTGCAGCGCGTCCAGCGTGGCCGCCGGCAGGCGCTCCAGCCGGATAACCTGGCGCTGGGTAAGATCCGCGGTTGCCTGGCGCAGCAGGCCCCACTCCCGCTCCACATCCAGCGGGGGCGCGCCTTTGGGATTCGCCAGCACCGCCAGCACAGTGAGCGGCGGCGCGACCGGCAGCAGGGGCGCGGCTTGGCTGAGCTCCAAATAGCGCACCACGGGCGTCGCGTCGGAGAGCGCAAGAAAGCGCTGCTCGGCTTCGGCGTAGAGGTACTCCCACGGCAGGTTTGCCAGCTCGGGCACGTCGCGGTCGAAGCGCAGCCGGATGCGCAGGCCGACCTGCCGGCGGAGGGCTTCATCGAGGCTGCGGCGCAGGCAGATGCCAACATCACCGCCGAAGATCGCCTGGAAGAGCCGGCTGCCGAATTCCTGGGCGTCAGTGGGGAGCGCATCAGCATTGGCAGCGCCCTGGGCGTAGCGCGCACGGTCGCTTTCGCTGAAAGGCCAGGCGAACTGTCCTGTCGCTTCGCCGGCCAGCGAGCGGATGACGCGCGCCCGGTAGCCCTGAGCCCCGCGCTCAATCAGCAGGTCGAAGTTAGCGAAAGTGGGCGCAGTCATCACGCCACCTCTTGGTGGAATCCGGTCCGGGGGTGCGGTGGCCTCGATGCGTGCATGATTTCCTCTGCGCGAACAGAGCGCGTTCAGTGGCGCACCGATCTTAGACGATCACACGAAAGTGGGCTGCATACAAATGCAACGCAATGGTAGTGCAGTATTTTGCGCGTGTCAAATACTGGTTGGCAAGGTTCTTCGGGTTCCCTACATCTCCTCCGGCCGCGTCGGCGGCAGGCAGATAATCTCTTCGTCGTGCAGCCCGTCCGCATCCCATTCGATCCAATCCTCAGCGCTGCGCGCGCTGGGCATGAATGGCGTTGGGTCGTGGAACCAGGCATCGTCTGCAAGCGCGGATTTGTAACCCTCATGGCGGTTGCCCACCAGGATCAGGCTGAAATGCAGGTGCGGGCCGCTCGAATTGCCGGTGTTGCCGCTCTTGCCCACCTCGTAGCCCGTCTGGATGTGGTCGCCTTCCTTGACCGAGACGCTGGACAGGTGCGCATAGACCGTGTAGCCCCGCTGGCTGCCCCAGGTGTGTTCCATGATCACGCGGATGCCGTAAGGCCCCTGATTTTTGTCTGGCCCGTATGTGCCGGGGGTCGCGCCGCTGCGGAATACCACGCCGTCGGCCGCAGCCTTGACCGACGTCGCGAGCGCGCAGGCGTAATCAATGCCCTCGTGACCGGCCAGACCAAACGGCTGATAAACGGCCGGGTTCTGGCCGAAGCTCTGCGAGACGCGGGCGCCGGGCGCGGGGTTTTGCAGGACGATCTCCGCGTCGCCGTCCACGCCCTTGTCCAGGTCGGCACGCAGTTTCTTGACCGCCGGCAGCAGGCTGGCCATCCGCTGCTGCAGGTCGGGCAGGTTGCCCAGGCCGGCGAGCGCCGCCTGTAGATCCTTCTGCGCCTGGCTGATGGCGGGCGCCAGGCCCGCCACTGCCGCGACGCGGCCGCGCTGCGCGGCCAATTGATCTTGCAGGTTTGCGGCGCGCTGTCGCAGGGCCGGGGTCGCCCCGCTGCGTTGCGCCAACTGCGCCTGCGCCCGCTGTATGCGGCCTTGCAGCGCGGTCAGCGCGTCGAGCAGCGCGGCCGCCTGTTTAGCCTGATCCGCAGCCGTGTCGAGCGGCGGTTTCTGGGCTGCAAGCTGTGCCAACTGTGCCAACTGCTGCGCGGCCGGCGCCAGTTGACCTTCCAGCGCGGCGGCCCGCTGCTTCAGCCCTGCCAGGTCGGTCGGCAGCGGTTCGACGGGCGGCTGCACCGGCTCTGGCGGCGCCGACGTCTCGCGCAGTTTCGCGATGCGCGAGATGATCTGAATGGACCGGCCCTCGTTGTCCTCGCCCAGGTGGCGGAACGTTTCCCACCTGCCGCCATGCCCCACCTGGTAAAGGCACGCGCCTTTGACATAAAGATCGCGACACAGCTCGGCGTTGTACCAGGCCAGCGCTTCCCAGTATTGATCCTGGGAAAGCGCGTCGCCCGACCACAACCAGCCCACGTCACCGGGCGGGTAAACCGGGTATTTGTACATGCGCGCCAGGCCGCACTCGGTGATGATGACCTCGAATCGGTCGCCGTACTTCTGCCGGATGCCCTCCATGCAGGTGCGATAGAGCAGCGCGCTGGTTGCCACATCCGGCCCTGGCTTGAGCGTGGGCCAGCCGTATTCGTGAAAACCGAGGTACCTGTAACTCTGCAGCGTGCCCTGGAAGTAGTCCAGGTAGTGATTGGCTGCCGTGAAGTTCCCCGCAGCGAAGTTGAACGCCACCGCTTCCAGCTTCTGGGTCTGCAACTGCTGGCGGAAGCCCACCATGAACGCGTCGTAGGCTCTCAGCTTCTGCGTGATCCCGGTCGGATTGCTCCGGAAAGCGCCCGACGCCGGACCGGGCGCCGCCTCGTTGAGGCTCATCCAGGCGTCAATCAACAGGCGGTCGTTGACCTTTTCGGTGGCGTAGCCGTAATCGTAATTCAGAATTCGATCCGCCAGCTTGCGTCCTTCCGCGGCCGGGTCTGCGCTCTTCAGCATGGCATCCTGCTCCTGGTTTTCCAGGAAGACGCGGCCGATGATGAACGAATCCGGCGAGCGCCAGCGCCGAATCTCCTGCAGCTTGCCCCGGTCGCCCGCGTGCCAGAGAATCGTCGGCGGCTTGACCTCCACCAGCGCCTCCGGAATCCATTGCCGCGTTGAAACCTCGATGTAGAAGCCGAGCTTGTTCATGCTGCGCCTCCCGTGCTCTTGCTGCGCCTGCGCTTGGGCTTCTGCTCAGGGTCCGAGGCCCCGGATCTTGGTTTCGAGTGTTTCGGTTTCGGAGTCCTGGTTTTCGCAACCTTGCCTGCCCCACGCGTCACGCTGGGGATGTCAATCAGTGCATCCTCGGCGGCCGCGGGGTCGAAGCCGATCAGCGGCCATTCATCCGGCACGGTCCACGCGTCCCAGGGCGGGTCCGGTGATGCTTCCGGCCCGCGATCCCACGGATCGGGCGTCTCGCTGCCGCGCGCGACCCCCCGTGCGCCGGGATAAGGCGTGCCGGCGGCGATCAGCGCGGCCAGCCGGGCCCGCGTGTCGGCCTCATCCACGCCGGCCAGGCGGAAGACGCGGCAGCCGGCCTCGACCAGCCGCGCCTCGTCCGTGCCGCTGATGCCGGCATCACCGCCCACGATGGTCACGACTTCGGCCTGCATGGCGTCTGTCACCGAGAAGCCGGCGGTGGGCCGGAACGCGGCGATGTAGTCCTGCGCGTTGCGCCAGTCGGCCTGGGCCCAGTCTGCGCCGTGATCCCACAACAGCAGGTAGTGCTTGATCGGTTTGGCGCGACTCTGCGGCTGGCCGTCCAGCCAGCCCTGCACCGCCGCCAGCAGCTTGTCGCGCCAGGCGATACCCGTTTTCCATTGGTCGCCCGGGCATTCGGTAGCGCCCTTTTCCACTTGATCCCAAATATCGCGATGCCCCACCACGCCGGTGACCGGGATGCCGTTCTCGAACTGCGGCTGCAGGGGGACGCTGTACTTTTGCATCAGCCAGGCGATCAACTGCGACGCGCTGGCGAGCTGGGCGGCAGTCGGCTCCTGCTTCTCCGGCGGGTGCGGGTTGCTCTGCAGATCGGTGCGCATGAAGCGGCCGATCAGACTGACCGCCACCGCATAGTTGTTCGGCTCGCCGCCCACCTGGTAGGAGCGGATCTCATCGGGCTGGCAGTGGAAGATCGTGCCGTCGGTCGCTACGATGTAGTGATAGGCGACGCCGGGCCACTGCTCCTTGACGATCTTGTCGCCCCTCTTGCGCACGCCAAAAACGTGGTAGTGCGCAATATTCTGCACGGTGTGGGTCGTCGGCGTGTCGGTGTGATGCACCGCGATCAGGGTGATCGGCCGCGTGCGCGTGGTGTAAGGCGGCAGCGTGGGGTGTGTCTCCAGCTTGCCGATCATGTCCACCAGCGGAGGCTGCGGTACGCCGGCCGGCTGAACCGCCCGCAGACGCTCGATCTCCGCTTGCAGCGTCGTGATGCTGCTCCGCAACTGCGCCATCGTGGCCTCGTTGGCGGCGATCTGCTGCAGCAGGCTCTGCACCTGCGCCTGGCCGTCCGCGCTGCGCAATCGCTCCACTTCGGCCTGCGCCTGCGCCAGCGCGCTCTTCAGGCTGTCCCGTTCCTGTGTCAGCCCGCTGACCTGGCCCTGCAGTTGGGCGACCAGGGCCTCATTGCCCCCGCTGCCGCCGTCTGATGACGTTTTGGCCCGCTCGGCCGCCACGGCCGCCAGCAGGGTGTGCTTGAAAGCGGCGCCGCTCAGCCATTGGCTGCCGGGAGAGCCGCTGACCTCCAACTCGCTGCGCCCCACCACGGCGTCATTGCCCAGGTTGTGTGTGACCAGCAGCCAGGCGATCAGCCGGGCCGCGGCGGCCAACTGCGCCTCGGTCGGGACTGCTGTCCTGAAATCGCCGGCCAGGGCCACGGCCACGCTGCCGGCATTTGCGGCCGGCAGCTTCGTCTGCTCGGTGATCACCTCCAACGGCTGTGTCGCGTAGATGGTCCCGTCGCTCTGGATCAGGAAGTGATAGGTGATGCCGGGCTGCCCCCGAGCGACCTGCGCCTCGGCCACGCGCTGCGGCGTGACCGTGCCCGAGGTAGCGGTGTGATGCACGACGATGCGTTTAATGGCGCTCAATGGCCGGGTGTCGTAGCGCTTGCTGTCGTGCTGCTTCAACGGCCCTGGGTCTTTGATGTCCGGCTTGACCACGCCTGGCGGCGCACCATCCTGCAGTCGCCGCACCTGCTCGACCAGATCGGCGATTTGCAGATCTTTCTGCGCCACGGCGTCGCGCAGGCCAGCGATGTCCTGCTTCCCCTGTGCCAGCGCCGCGCGCAGCGTCTCCGTCTCCTGGCGAAGCTGGTCCGCCGCGCTCTGCAGTTGGCCGACCTGGGCCGTCAGCTCGTCCACGCGCTGGCGCAGCTTTGCCAGATCGGCGTCGTTTGGCTGCTTGTTCAGCCAGGTCTGCACATCAGCCAGCAGGCGCTCACGGTAGCGCGCGCCGGTGTTCCACTGGCTGCCGGGCGAACCCACCTTCTCGACCTCCAGGCGGCCGATGATTGCGTCGGCGCTCAACTGGCAGGTGACCAGCAGCCAGGCGACCAGGTGGGCGGCGCTGGCGAGCTGCGCTTCGGTTGGCGTGGCCGTCATGAAGCTGCCGCCCAACGCCACGGCCACACTGTCGGCGTTGACCTCTGCCTTCAGCGTCTGCTCCACCACCGCCTCCAGGGGCTGCGTCCAGTAGATCGCACCGTCGGCGTTGATGAGAAAATGATAGGTGATGCCGGGCCGGCCCTGGCGTGTAACCTGGCCTTGCGCGATGGCCTGTGGGGACAGGTTGCCGTCAGGGATGGCGGTGTGATGCACCACAATGCGGCGGATGGCGTCCAGGCTGCGGACCGGATAAGGCGTCGCCTGGGGCAGGTTCCCGCGCAGGTCTTGCAGGTCCGGCTGCGGCACGGAGCCTGGCGGCAGAGCCAGCAGCGCCTCCAGGCTGTCTACGCTGCGGGTCAGGGCATCGGCCGCCGCGGCCGCGGTGGTCACATCGCCGGCGCGCTGGCCCAGGTCCGCGATGCGGGTCACGAGCGGGCCCGAGGTCGCAACGCCCGCACCGGACGCCCCCTGCAGATCGGCCAGCAGTTTGGCGACCTGTGCCTCCAGGTCGGCCAGACGCTGGCGGAGCACCTCGAAATCGTTATCCACCACCCGCTGCGGCCACTTGAAGCCGGCGCTGAGGGCCTGCTTGAAATCTTCCTGGGGACCGGTCTTGCGTTCGATGGCAAAGCGGTCGTAGCTGGCCCAACGGTAAAGCACCAGAGCGCGGATGACCTGGTTGCCCGGCTGCTGATTCCAACTGTTGATGTCCTCGTACGCGCGGCGGATCCAGCCGGTGTTGCGATCTTCCCACGGCCCGTTATAGTTGGTTTCGGTAATGTAGCACGGGAGGAAGCGCATGGACCTGGGCACCACGCGCAGGAAATCCTGGTAGGTGGCAAACTCCTTGCTGTAGCGGTTGTACGGTGGGTCCATCTTGTCGGTGCTGGTGATGATGGCCGGGTCGGGGCTGCGGCTGTAGGTGTGCAGGGTGAAGCCGTCGCAATCACCGGACAGTAGCTTGAGCACCTCCTCGAAGTACTTGGTCCAGTCGCCGGTTTGATCGTTCCAGGGCGCGATGGCCCCCACCAACACCTGTGCGCCCGGGTCCACCTCCTGGATCGCGCGGCGGCAGAATCGGTAACAGCGCGCGTACAATCCCGGCGTGATCGGCTCGGCCGGCGATTTGGGCTGCTCATCCCGCATGTTCGGCTCGTTGCCGATGATCCAGATGCGGCAGCCCGTCGAGTTGCGTACGAAATTGGCGCAGCGCCTGGCGAAGTCCTCGTAGCGCGCGGAGCGAGGAAGGGTGCTGGTCTCGTAGTAACCGTAGTTGAGGCGCACGATCACGCCCAGGCCGCGGCCCGAGAGATGCGTGTAGTTTTGGCCGCCGGGATCGTTCGGATCGGCCTTGATCTCCTCGGAAATGACCACCCACCCCGGCGCGCCCGCATCGAGCATCAACTGTTCGCCGCCGGGATCGTGCAGTCCGTACAGGTACGCGGAGTCGAACATGGGACGTGACATGGGGAAACCTCCTTGACGGGAAGCCGTGCGTGCTCGGACCGAACGGCGCGTGGGTGAGCCCCATCTGCGGGCGTCATGATCACCTGCACCGGCCGGCGGTTCCCAATACGTGGCCGCCGGCACGATTTAGCATGGTTATTTGGCGCTGATAGAACGCCGATAGTCGGCTGTGGATGTGCACACCGTGCGCCTGAGCGTTACTGCCAGTGCAGCAGCAGATAGGCGAGCAGAAATTGCAGGCGCGCTTGAGCGAAACCTCCGAACGGCTCGCCATTCCACGTCAGTTGGAATCCGCCAAGAAGGCGAATATCCAGAGTTCCGCGTGGGCCGAGACTTCAGATCGCATCGTATGAGTGTCAAATTCACTGGTCTAAAGCAAGCACTGGAACTTTATCATGCAGCCAGATTTCTGTCAACGCACACTTCTGCGGCGAGTTCTCGGATCAAACATCTCGCTAACGGTGTACAAATTGACATCACCCGCCGCGCCCGCTATAATTCCGCCGCTGAACGAAACAGTTTGGCGAAAGCGAAACTACGAATCGCTTGTTTGCTGCCAGGAGTAGGCCACATGTCTGAGACGATCCGCGATCCCTTCAACGCCCTCACCCGCCTCGCCGCCGCGGGTGAGCCGATCTTCTATTACCGTCTGGCCGCGCTGGAAGAAGCCGGCCTCGGCCAGGTCAGCCGCCTGCCGTTTTCCATTAAAGTGCTGCTGGAGGCGCTGCTGCGCCAGGTGGACGGCTTCGCGGTGACCGAGGAGGATGTGCGCCGCCTGGCCGCATGGGACGCAGCGAACCCGGCTCCGGTCGAGCTGCCGTTTAAGCCGGCGCGCGTCGTGATGCAGGACTTCACCGGCGTGCCCGCGGTGGTGGATCTGGCCGCGATGCGATCGGCGATGGCCCGGGCCGGGGGCGATCCGACGCGCGTCAACCCATTGATTCCCGTGGACCTGGTGATTGACCACTCGGTGCTGGTGGACGACTTCGGCTCGAAGAATGCGCTGTTCTACAACGCCGAGCGTGAGTTTGAGCGCAACCGCGAGCGCTACGAGTTCCTTAAGTGGGGCCAAAACGCCTTCGCCAATTTCCGCGTCGTCCCGCCGGCGACGGGCATTGTGCACCAGGTGAACTTGGAATACCTGGCGACGGTCGTTCAGCGCGGCAGGGGGCAGAAGGGCGAGGTTTTGGCTTTCCCCGATTCTGTCGTCGGCACCGACAGCCATACGACGATGATCAACGGCCTGGGTGTGCTGGGTTGGGGCGTGGGCGGCATCGAGGCCGAGGCGGTGATGCTGGGCCAGCCGATCTACATGCTGACGCCGCAGGTGGTCGGCTTCAAGCTGACCGGCGCGCTGCCTGAGGGCGCCACAGCGACCGACCTGGTGCTCACCGTGACGCAGATGCTGCGCGCGAAGGGCGTGGTGGATAAGTTCGTGGAGTTCTTCGGGCCGGGCGTAGGCAAGCTCAGCCTGCCGGACCGCGCGACGATCGCTAATATGGCGCCCGAGTACGGCGCGACCACGGGCTTCTTCCCGGTGGACGAAGAAACGCTGCGCTACCTGCGCCTCTCCGGCCGGAGCGAGGCGCTGGTGGACCTGGTCGAGCGCTACAGCGTAGCCCAGGGCCTTTTCCGTACGGACGACATGCCCGATCCGGTCTTCACCGATGTGCTGGAGCTGGACATGGCGACGGTGGTCCCCAGCCTGGCCGGCCCCAAGCGACCGCAAGATCGCGTGCCCCTGGCCGGCGGTGTCAAGAGCAGCTTCCGCAAAGCGTTCCCGGCTGCGGACCAGCGACCATTGACCATTGACCATGGTCCATCGTCCGTCGTCGGTGGTCTCGGCCACGGCTCCGTCGTCATCGCCGCGATCACCTCCTGCACCAATACCTCCAACCCCAGCGTGATGGTGGCCGCGGGGCTGGTGGCGAAGCGGGCCGCCGAGCGTGGGCTGACTGCCAAGCCCTGGGTCAAGACCAGCCTGGCGCCCGGCTCCAAGGTCGTCACCCGCTATCTCGACGCGGCCGGACTGACGTCGTACCTGGAGCGGGTCGGCTTCTACACGGTCGGCTACGGCTGCACCACCTGCATCGGCAACTCCGGCCCGCTGCCGGACGAGGTCGCCGGGCCGATCCAGGCGCAGGATTTGGTTGTTTCCGCGGTGATTTCGGGCAACCGCAACTTCGAGGGCCGCGTCCATCCGCTGGTGAAGGCGAACTACCTCGCCAGTCCGCCGCTCGTTGTGGCCTACGCGCTGGCCGGCACGGTGGATATTGACCTGACCCAGGAGCCGCTGGGCATCGGCAGCGACGGCCGGCCGGTCTACCTACGCGACCTCTGGCCGAGCCAGGAAGAGATCCAGGCGGCCGTCGCAGCCAGCCTGAACGCCGAAATGTA
>CAZYGI010000022.1:0-44856 GCA_964647255.1 uncultured Anaerolineales bacterium
GTTCCTTGGAGACGGTCTCAGCCAGCGTCCCCGCGGAATCATTTTTCAGGGCAGGCCCAATGCCTTTCGAGTGGCGTCCCGGATTCGAAGCTTTGGCTGGCAAAGACTGCCTAAGGTTTCAGACCTTCGCAATTCGATGACATAACGGCGTGTCGTACTACCATTGAAGGAGGTATCGCATTGAAGCTGCAAGAGTATCAGGCCAAACGGATTTTCGGGCAGTTCGGCGTCCCGGTGCCGCTCGGTGACGTCGCCACGACGCCGGCCGAGGCCCGCGCACTCGCGGAGAAGGCTGGCGGCCCGGTGGTGATCAAGTCGCAGGTGCTCGTCGGCGGCCGCGGCAAGGCAGGCGGCATCAAGGTCGCCCGGACGCCGGATGACGCCGAGGTGGTGGCTGGCCGGATCCTCGGCATGAAGATCAAGGGCCTCACGGTCAAAAAGGTGCTTGTGGACCCCGCGGCGGACATCCGCAAGGAACTCTATCTCGGCATGGTGCTCGATCGGGCGCGGCGACGGGTCGTGATCATGGCCTCCAGCGAGGGCGGCGTGGACATCGAAGAGGTGGCGGCCAGCACGCCGGAGAAGATCATTACCGCGGCGGTGGATCCCTGTCTGGGGCTGAAGGAGTACCAGGCGCGCGATCTGGCGCTGGGCATCGGCCTGCCGAAGGAACAGATCGGCAAGTTTGCGCAGATCTGCCAGAGCCTCTACGACTGCTACCTGGGCTGCGACGCCAGCCTGGCCGAGATCAACCCGTTGGCGATCCTCGGCGACGGTGCGCTGATGGCGTTGGACGGCAAGATGGTGCTGGACGACAGCGCGCTCTTCCGCCATCCCGACCTGGCCGCGCTGCGCGATGAAGATGAGGAGACGCCCGAGGAGCGGGAAGCGCGGCTTAACGGCCTGAGCTACGTCAAGCTGGACGGCCAAATCGGCTGCATGGTCAACGGCGCCGGCCTGGCGATGGCGACCATGGACATCATCCAGCACTTCGGCGGTTCGCCGGCCAACTTCCTCGACGTAGGGGGTGGCGCCAAAGCCGACAAGGTCGCGGCCGCGCTGCGCATCATCCTGTCCGACCCGAACGTCAAGGCCGTGCTCTTCAACATCTTCGGCGGCATCACGCGCTGCGATGAGGTGGCGCGCGGCATCCTGCAGGCGTTGACCCAGGTGCCGACCCAGGTGCCGATGGTGGTGCGCCTGGTGGGCACCAACTACGAAGAGGGCCGCGCCATCCTGGCCGAGGCGAAGATGGCGACTGCTGAGACACTGGCCGAGGCCGCGCAGAAGGCCGTCGCGGCGGCGCACGGCGCGTGAAGGAGGAGACAAGATGAGCATCCTGGTCAACCGAGACACGCGCCTGGTCGTGCAGGGCATCACCGGCCGCGAGGGCGCTTTCCACACTGAGCAAATGATCGCTTACGGCACCAAAGTCGTTGCGGGTGTGACGCCCGGCCGGGGCGGCGGGTGGGCCGTGGGCAATGTGCCGGTCTTCGACAGCGTGCATGAGGCGGTCGCCGCAACCGGTGCGAACGTGAGCATTATCTACGTCCCAGCCAAGTTCGCGCCGGACGCAATCCTGGAGGCCGCGGACGCAGGTGTGCCGCTGGTGGTCTGTATCACCGAAGGCATCCCCGCGCTGGACATGCTGCGGGTGCGGGCCTATCTTGATCGGGCCAGCACCCGGCTGATCGGGCCGAACTGTCCGGGCTTGATCACGCCCGGCGAGGCCAAGATCGGCATCATGCCCGGCCACATCCACACCCGCGGCGACGTCGGCGTGGTCAGCCGCTCCGGCACGCTGACGTATGAGGTGGTCTATGCGCTGACCTTGCGGGGCATCGGCCAGTCCACCGCCGTCGGCATCGGCGGCGACCCGATCAACGGCACCAGTTTCGTGGATGTCCTGGGCATGTTCGAGAGCGACCCGCAGACGCAGCAGGTGGTGATGATCGGCGAAATCGGCGGCACGGACGAGGAGAAGGCGGCGGAATTCATCGCCAGCAAGATGAGCAAGTCGGTTACCGCCTTCATCGCCGGCCAGACGGCGCCGCCCGGCAAGCGCATGGGGCACGCCGGCGCCATCATCAGTGGCGGTAAGGGCACGGCGGCCGATAAGATCGCCGCGCTCACTGCGGCCGGCGTCCGCGTTGCCAGCCATCCGGGCGAGATCGCCGAGATGGTCGCTGAACGGTTGTAATGTCGCAGACCCTTCGGGTTTTCAGAGGGCCCGAAGGATTTCCTGAAGGATGTATGCCTGAAAAACCGCCGCCCGATCCCGGCCCCGAGCTTGACCTGAGCCCGTATGAGGGCTGTTGGGTCGCGTTGGTGCGCGGGCAGGTGTGCGGCGTCGGCCAGACGGCTGACGCCGCACACCGGGCGGCCAGGCGGGCCAGGCCCCGTGAGGAGCCAACGGTCATCTATGTGCGCAACGCGCCGCCACCACCATGAGGCGTTGGCACGTTCTAACCTTCGCACGGCTCAACGCCCATGTCTGAACCATCCTCCTCGTTGCTCGCCGATCGCGTGATCGCTTTCATTCGCGCCCAGGGCCGCCCGGCCTGGTTGGTGGGCGGCTTCGTGCGCGACCTGCTGCTGGCACGCCCCCGCCACGACCTGGACGTGTTGGTGACGGAGGGCGGGGTGCGGCTGGCGCGCGCGATCGGCGCCGCTTTCGGCGGCGCGTCCTTTGTGCTCGACGATGCGCGGGACGTGGGCCGGGCGATCCTGCCCGATGCGGCCGGCGCGAGGCTCGAGGTGGATGTGGCGCGGCTGCGGATGCCCGAGTTGCTCGATGACCTGGCGCTGCGTGATTTCACCGTCAACGCGATGGCGTTGGACATCTCCGCCGCCGACCCGGCGCGGGGGATCTTCGACCCCTTCGATGGCCGGGCGGATGTGGCGCGCAACCTGCTCCGCGCCGTCACCGAGGGCACGTTCCGCGATGACCCGCTGCGGATGCTGCGTGGCCTCCGCATGACCGCCGAGCTGGGGTTTCGTCTTGAGGACGCCACCTTCAACCTGATCCGCCGGGATGCCGCGTTGATCCAGACCGTGGCGCCGGAACGTGTGCACGACGAGCTGATCCGCATCTTGGCCGCGCCCGGCGCGTGGCGGCGCCTGCGCACGCTGGAGTCGTTGGGCTTGCTTCGGCACGTTCTCCCGGAGGCGGCGGCCCAGGCCGGCGTGACGCAGTCCGCGCCGCACTACCAGGATGTGTTCGATCACACCCGCAGCGTCGTGGCGCACCTGGAAGGCCTCTTTGCCTGGCTGTGGCCCGATAGCGGCTTCACCCGACCGGCGGCAAGTTCGGGTGACATAACGGTCTTTGCGTCCGCCGGGCAGTGGGAAGCCGTGGCGGCTGCACTGGCACCCTTTGCGGAGCGGCTGCGGCAGCATCTGGCGCAGCCGCTGGCTTCCGGGCACACCCGGCGCGATCTGTTGCCGTGGGCGGCGCTGGCGCATGACTGGGGCAAGCCAGCCAAACGCTCTGTGGACGAGGCGGGCGTGACGCATTTTTACGACCATGATCGGTGGGGTGCGCTGCTCGCTGAGGCGCGGCTGCAGGCGCTGCGTTTTTCGAGCGAGGAAGTGACCTATGTGGCGCGTTTGACCGACGCGCATATGCGGCCGGGCCTGCTGGCGCACGATTTCCCGCCGACCCGCCGCGCCCTGTACCGTTTCTACCGCGATGTCGGGACGATTGGGCCCGATTGCGCCGTGCTCGCCCTGGCCGATACCCTGGCGATCCAGGCGGCGGCCGATCTCGGGGCCTTGCCGCGGCATTTGGACATGACGGAACGGCTGTTGGCGGCCTTCTTTGATGAGCGCACACAGCAGGTGGATCCGCCGCCGCTGCTCAACGGCCGCCAGATCATGGCTGAGTTCGGCCTGCCGCCCGGCCCACGCCTCGGCGCATTGCTTGAAGGGCTGCGCGAGGCCCAGGGCGCCGGCGAGGTTTTCACCGTCGAAGACGCCTGGACCTGGGCGCGGGCGCATCTCGGATAGCCTTTCTACACCAGAGAAATCGAAGTTTTTGACAGTCCTTCTCGGCAAGGGTATAATCGTTTCGTTTTGCCCCGCAAGACCCTTGCGGGGCAATGCGTGCCTGTTTGACACGCCGAACAGGCCGCGGAAGAAGATCTTAGCGGGGGAGAAGACGCATGCAGAACCGCAACAATGTAGCGCTGGTCCTTATCGCTGTGCTGGCGCTGGTGGTCCTCTGGGTGAGCTTGCCCATCAGCCATCCCGAGGCCAAATCCCTCCTCTTCTGGCAGCAGCCGGCCGAGTACCGCAGCATGGCAATCAAGCAAGGCCTGGACCTCCAGGGCGGCACCCAGATTCTGCTGGAAGCTAAGCCGACCGAGGGTCAAGCCCTGACTGCAGACGACATGCAGAAGGTCAAGACCATCGTCGAGCGCCGCGTTAACGGCCTGGGCGTCACCGAGCCGTTGGTGCAGCTTCAGGGCGAGAACCGGATCATCGTCGAGCTGCCGGGCATCAACAACCCAGATCAGGCGGTGCAAACCTTGAGGAGCACCGGCCAACTTGAGTTCGTTGAGATCGGTTCGTCCACCAGCTCGCCGTATCCCAACGTCCGTGAGGGTGTTTACATCCGCACCACGAACAACGACAAGACGCCTGATGCAACCGTTCTCGGTAAAACCGAGATGCCGTATGCCGACAAGGTTTTCACCACCATCATGACGGGCCGCGATCTCAAGGACGCTCAAAGCCAGGTGGATCAATACGGCGCACCTTACATCTCGTTCGAGTTGACCGATGCGGGTGCAAAGACCTTCAGCACTTACACTGCACAGCATGTCGGCGACATCCTGGCGATCGTGCTCGATAACGTGGTGTTGTCCGCGCCGCGCATCAACAGCGCCATCCCGGAAGGCAAGGGTGTGATTGAGGGCAGCTTCGCCCTGGACCAGGCCAAGAGCCTGGCGATCCAGATGCGCTACGGCGCGCTGCCGGTTCCGCTGGAAGTTGCGAACCGCCGCACCATCGGCGCGACGTTGGGCGCCGACTCGGTGCGCAGAAGCATCCTCGCCGGCCTGATCGGCCTGTCCATGGTGCTGTTGTTCATGGTGTTCTACTATCGGCTGCCGGGCTTGCTGGCGGCCCTGGCCCTCGTCCTCTACGCGGGGCTGAACCTGGCGCTATATAAGCTGATTCCGGTGACGCTCACTTTACCCGGCATCGCCGGCTTCCTGCTCTCGACAGGTATGGCCGTAGACTCCAACATTCTGATCTTCGAGCGGATGAAGGAAGAACTGCGCTGGGGCCGATCGCTCGGCACGGCGGTTGAGGCGGGCTTCAACCGGGCGTGGACCTCCATCCTGGACTCGAACCTCTCGACCCTGATCACCTGTCTGATCCTGATAATCTTTGGCCGCACGTTTGGCGCCCAGTCAGTTTTGGGCTTTGCGGTCAACCTGGGCATCGGTGTGTTGATCAGCATGTTCACCGCCGTCGTGGTGACGCGCACGTTCATCCGTGCGGTCTTTGAGCGGGCCGGTGCTGACAAGCTGCGCGAGAAGCGCTGGCTGATGGGATTCTAAGGATCGGGGGCAGACATGTTTCGCTTAGTTGAAAAAAGGAAGTGGTACTTCTTGCTTTCTACGTTGGTGATCGTTCCGGGCTTGATCGCGATGATCTACTCGACGATTACCACCGGCCTGCCGTTCAAGCTCGCCATTGACTTCACGGGCGGCGTGATTTGGGACTTGCAATTCCCCCAGGCGGTCCAGCCCGCTGAGGTGCGGCAAATCTTCGCGGATGCGGGATTCAGCGACACTGCGGTCACGACCATCGGCGACGGCAAGGCGGTGCAGATTCGCCTGAAGTCCATTGACGACGCCCAGAAGGTGCAACTGACCCAGGCCATCACCCAGAAGCTGGGCGCGCCGGTCGAGCTGCAATATAGTTCGGTGGGGCCCGCCATCGGCCAGGAAGTCACCCGGGCGGCGTTCTTCGCTGTTCTCGCTGCCTCGCTGGCGATCCTGGGCTTCCTGATCATCGCGTTCCGCAAGGTGCCGCACGCGTTCCGCTACGGCGTGTCGGCGGTCATCGCCATGATCCACGACATCCTGGTGACGGTGGGCGTGTTCAGCATCTGCAGCCTGCTCTTCGGCTGGCAGGCGGACGCCTTGTTTCTCACCGCCATCCTGACCGTCATCGGTTTCTCGGTGCAGGACACCATCGTGGTCTTTGACCGCATCCGCGAGAACCTGCCCAAGTACCGCGGTGAGAGCTTCACCCAGGTCACCAACCGCAGCCTGGCGGAGACGCTGCACCGCTCGCTTGCCACCCAGTTGAACGCCTTGTTTGTCATGGCCGCGCTGCTGATCTTCGGCGGCGCCACCATGCAGCAGTTCATTGCAGTGATGTTTTACGGCTTGATCAGCGGTTCCTACTCATCTATCTTCAACGCCGTGCCGATCCTGGTCGGCTGGGAAGAAAAAGATCTGTTGGGATTGAAGGTCAAGGAGCCGGCGCGGGCTTAACGTGCGCGCTCTTGTCCTGGCCGACGGCCTTCGGTATGCACCGGATTACCCGGAGCCAACGCCTTCCGCAGGGGAGGCGTTGGTGCGGGTTCGGCTGGCCGGCATTTGTAACACGGACCTGGAGCTGGTCAAAGGCTACATGGACTTCCGTGGCGTGCTCGGTCACGAGTTCGTCGGCGAAGTCGTCAGTGCCCCGGATGCGGCCTGGCTCGGCAAGCGCGTCGTCGGGGACATCAACGCCGCTTGCTACGCGTGCGACACCTGTCGCGCCGGACGCTATACGCATTGCCCCAATCGCACGACCCTGGGCATTGCCGGCCGGGATGGCGCGTTGGCCGACTATCTGCTTCTCCCCCAGGCCAACCTGTACGCTGTCCCGGACGCGGTGCCCGACGAGATGGCGGTCTTCACCGAGCCTCTGGCTGCCGCATGTGAAATCCTCGAACAGGTGAAGATCACGCCGACTGAGCGGGTCATCGTCCTCGGCGATGGCAAGCTGGGGCTGCTGGTTGCCGCGGTGTTGCGCCTGACCGGCGCCGATCTGACGCTGGTAGGGCGCAATCCGAACAAGCTGGCGCTGGCCCGGGGGTGGGGCGTCGTCACCCGCGCAACAGACGATCCGTTGCCTGATCATGCCGCGGATGTGGTTGTCGAGTGCACCGGGAACATGGAAGGGTTCGCACGTGCCAGAGCCTTGCTCCGGCCGCGCGGCGTCCTGGTGCTGAAGAGCACCTATCACGGCGTCTGCAACATTGATCTGTCGGCGCTGGTGGTGGATGAGATCACGCTGGTCGGTTCGCGCTGCGGGCCGTTTGCGCCGGCGCTCAGGCTGATGGCCGCCGGGCTGCTCGATCCCCGGCCGCTCATCACTGCGACCTATCCCCTGGCGCAAGCCGAGGCCGCACTGAGCCGCGCGGGCGAGCGCGGCGTGTTGAAGGTGCTGCTCAAGACTTGATTGAGGGTGACGGGAAAAAGACAGGGGCGCCGCTACGGGCGCCCCTCATTATCTGGGGATAGGCGCGGCTCAGTGGCCGCAGGACGCACAGGAGCCGCCGCTGCAGCCGGCGCATCCGCTGGGGCCGCTGCTGGCCAGGAGCCGGCTTCCGCCGCCTTCGTGGCTGACGGCGGCGAACACCGAGATGGTGCGTTGCGCATCGGTCGCCGCGCAGCGCGGACAGGTGGCTGTGGCGTCCGATTGGCTCATGGGGCGCAAGAGCTCAAAGCGCTTATCGCACTGGCGGCATTGATATTCGTAGACCGGCATTTGACTTCCTCACAGCACGGAGATTCGCGACGATTTTAGTGCAAGTGGGGTTGCGCGTCAAGTACGATGCGGGATAGCGACATGTCATCTCTGCGTCGCCTGCTGATCGCAGGCTGGCTTCTGGCCTTTTGCCTGGTCACCGCCGGCTTCGGCCCGCCCGTGCTGACCGATGGCAGCTATCCGCCGCTGCGCTTGGCTCCCGATGACATCGCACGCTTGACCCTGCCCCAGCGCTCGCCGTCCATCACCGCCAAAGCCGCGCTGCTGGTGGATCTCGATAGCGGGCAGACGCTTTTTGCCTTGCGGCCCGATGAGCCGTTGCCGCCGGCCAGCACCGCCAAGCTGATGACGGCTTTACTGGTGCTGCAGCGCGCGGGCCTGGACGACGAAGTGACCGTGACCGAGGCTGCGGCCGCGACCTCCGGCAGCCGGATGGGTCTGACCGCCGGCCAGACCGTCACCGTGCGCGAGCTGCTGCTCGGCCTGCTGTTGCCGTCGGGCAACGATGCGGCGGTCGCGCTGGCCGAGTATGTGGCCGGCACGGAGGCCGGTTTCGTCGCGTTGATGAACGCCGCCGCCGGCCAGATGGGCCTGCGCGCGACGCATTTTGCCAACGTGCACGGCCTGGATGCGGCGGGCCAGACGATGAGCGCGGCCGATCTGGTCGCAATCACCCGCGCCGCGCTGAAGTATCCGCTTTTTGCCGATGCGGTCGCGCTGGTCAACGCCCAGGCCGGGGGCCTGACGCTCGTCAATACCAACGAGCTGCTCGGCAGCTATCCGGGCGCCGACGGGGTCAAGACCGGCACCACGGATGCGGCCGGTGAGTGCCTGGTGGCGTCGGCCTCGCGGCGGGGACATCGCCTGCTTGCCGTCGTCTTGGGCAGCTCGGATCGGTATGCTGACGCCCGCGCTTTGTTTGATTTTGGCCGCGCCGGGTGGCGGTGGGATTCGACGGCGCTGCCGGCGAACGCGCTGGCGTGGGCGGGCGGAGACGGGGGCGCGTTGTACCCGCTGGCCGCGCCTGCGGCCGGCGATCTGTTTCTTCCGGCCTGGCAGTGGCCGCTGCTCCAACCGGTGCGCCGCTTGGACGCGTCCGTCCCGTTGACCGGCACCCTGCCCGTGGGCCAGCTTGAGTGGCGCCTGGGGGGTGAGACGATGGCCGAGACAGCGCTTGAGGTGCGGCCGGGGCCGTAGCCGGCGAATACAATCGTTGGCTGGGGGAAGTGCGTTGAAACGCACTGCGCTGCGGACGGCAACCCGCTGAAGCGGGTTTGGTGTGTCAGCCTTCGGCTCAAACCGCAGGCGGCTGAGATGGCGAAGATGACTACGATAACATCGGGCGACCGACTCCAGAAGGTGCTGGCCCAGGCGGGGATCGGCTCGCGGCGGGCGTGCGAGGAGCTGATCCTGGCGGGGCGGGTCAGCGTGGACGGCCGCGTCGTGACCGAGTTGGGCACGCGCGTGGATCCGGTCACGGCCAAGATCGCGGTGGACGGCAAGCCGATCGCCGCGGCCGAGCGCCCGCGCTATATCATGCTGCACAAGCCGGTCGGCTACCTCTCCGGCCCCGATCCGCGCGCCGAATATCCGTCCTGGGATGCGCTGGTGCACGTGCCTGAGCGGCTGTACGCGGTGGGACGCCTCGACCAGGATAGCGAAGGACTGCTGCTGTTGACGAACGACGGCGAGCTGGCGCTGCGGTTGAGCCATCCCCGCTACGAGCACCTCAAGACCTATCTGGTTGAGGTGGAGGGGCGGCCGAACCCGCGCAAGATTCGCCGGTGGCAGCACGGCGTCATGCTGGAGGATGGGCCGACGCTGCCCGCGCGCGTGATGCTGTTGAACCAGGCGCCGGTCCCTGGGCTGCCTGCGGACAAGGGCGGGCCGCGCAGCGACGGCGAAAGCCCGGCCGCCCGGCCGTCCAGTTGGTTGAAGATGACCCTGCGCGAGGGCCGGAAGCGGCAGATTCGGCGTATGGTCGCGCTGCTGGGGCATCCGGCGCTGCGCGTCATCCGCGTCGGATTGGGGCCGCTGCAACTGGGCGAGCTTCGCCGCGGCAAATGGCGCGATCTGACCCCGGGCGAGGTCACCGCCTTGCGCGAACTGGTGCGGCAGAACGCGCGCTCGGCTAGCGACGAAACCCAAGCGGAAAGGAAGCACAGACGCGTGATCCCGAGCACGGTTGCGGTGGATGGCCCCTCGGCCTCCGGCAAGAGCACGATCGGCGGACGGCTGGCGCGCGAGCTCAACTATCTTTACCTGGACACCGGCGTGATGTATCGCGCAGTCGCTACGGTCGCGCTGGCCCGACGCATCTCCGTTCAGGATGAGGCTGCGATCACAGCCCTTGCTGAAGCGCTGAAGATCGAGATTATGGCGCCGACTCAGCAGGATGGCCGGGATGTCACGGTGCTGGTTGACGGCCAGGACATCTCTTGGGACATCCGAAAACCGGAAGTAGAGAAGGCGGTCTCGCCGGTGTCAGCCTATGCCGGCGTCCGGGCAGCGATGCGCCAACGCCAGCGCGAGATCGGCGAGCGGGGCGGCGTGGTGATGGTAGGGCGCGACATTGGCACCGTGGTGCTGCCGGACGCCGAAGTGAAGATCTACCTGGACGCCAGCCTGGCGGAGCGCGCCCATCGCCGCTTTCTGGAACGGGCCGCCCGCGGGGAGACGCCATCCCTGGAGCAAGTGACGGAGGACGTGCGGCGCCGGGACCAGTACGATTCCACCCGCCAACACGCGCCGCTGATGGCGGCCGCCGACGCTGTCATCGTGGACACGACCGGGATGAGCATCGAGCAGGTAATGGCGCGCGTGCGGCTGCTGTGCAAACGCTGTCGCCCGCGGCCCGCTGAGGAGGCGCATGGCTGACCGACGCCGAATTCCGCTCGGGCGTATTCTCCTGACGCCCCTGTTGCGCTTTCTGATTTGGATCTTTGTCCGCATCAAGATCGAGGGTGCGGCACAGGTGCCGCCCACCGGCGCGGGCATTGTCTATTACAATCATATCCACTGGATTGATCCGGTCGTGATTGCTGCCGTCTTGCCGCGCTACGGCGTTCCGCTGGCAAAGGTCGAGACGCGCAGCTGGCCGGTCGTGGGCCTGCTGCTCCGCTGGTATCGCGTGATCTTTATCCACCGCGGCGATGTGGATCGCAACGCGCTGAACGCGACGTGGGAGGTGCTGCGCAACGGCGACATCTCGCTCATCTCGCCGGAGGGCACGCGCAGCCACGAAGGTCCGATGCAACATGCCAAGGAAGGCCTGGCATTTATCGCCAAGCAGGCGCCGGATGCCTGGCTGATCCCGTGCGCCGTCACCGGGACGCAGGCGTTTGCCTGGTCGCTCAAGACCGTCCTGCACCATCCCATCGTCACTCTGCGCTACGGGTCACCGTTCAAATTCGATTGGCCGGAGCGAGCCACTCGCGACGTCCTGCGTGAGATGACCGATGAGGCGATGGCGCAGCTCGTGCCGCTGCTCCCGCCGGAGATGCACGGCGCCTACGCAGGCGTGGATCCGCAGCAACATAAGTGGGTGCGGTTCTTGGCGTAGAGCGGGCAGCGGAGAGCGCACGGTAAGCCGGCAAAGGCCGCATCCGGGATCGGGCCTTCAGGCGGCCGGGGCCGCACGCTTGGTCTCGAGAGGAGGTGACATAACTACAAGAGAATCGTGAATTTGGGGAGGTCAGCGCCTGGCCCCGGCGGTTAGCTGCCGGGGTGACGAGGAGGAGGTTCCCCACCGCAAGGTGGGCGCTAAGGGGTCGGCATCATCAAACGATCCCGAAAATCGAACAGATCGGCGGATGCCTCCAGGGATTTTTCTTCATCCTTTCTTCTCCCCCCATACCGGAAGCGGATTGCTGGAAGCTGGTTGCGGCATGACAGACGCAGCCGATAGGCTTCCGGCATGGAGTATTGCGCGTCCTGCGCACAGTTTTCAGCTTCTAGCTTCCAGCAACCAACAGGAGGGAACCCCATGTGTGGTATCGTCGGTTACATCGGCCCGCGCAACGCCGCCCAGATCATCCTGGACGGGCTGCGCCGGCTGGAATATCGCGGCTATGATTCGGCCGGGATCGCAGTGATCCAGGGCGCCAGCATCGCCGTGCGCCGTGACGTCGGCAAGCTGAGCAATCTGTCGGCCAAATTGGCCGAATCGCCCATCGAAGGCAACATCGGCATCGGGCACACGCGCTGGGCCACGCACGGCAAGCCCAGCGAGCGCAACGCGCACCCGCACGCCGATGCGTCGGGCCGGCTTGTCGTCGTGCAAAACGGGATCGTCGAGAACTTCCGCGAGCTGCGCGCTGAGCTTGAGGCGGAGGGGATCGAATTCAAGTCCGACACGGACACAGAAGTGATTGCGCATCTCGTCGGTCTGTACTACACCGGCGACCGGCCGCTGGCTGAGGCTGTACCGCTGGCGCTGCGCCAACTGCGCGGCCCCAGCGCGGTCGTCGTGATGTCGCACCGGGAGCCGGGCGTCCTGGTGGCCGCGCGGCTGGGCAACGCGGGCGGGGTCGCGGTGGGTTTCGGCGAGGGCGAGATGTTCATCGCCTCGGACATGCCCGCCATCCTGGAGCACACCCGGCGCATGGTCTTCCTGGAGAACGGCCAGATGGCCGTCGTAACGCAGACCGGCGCGACCTTCAGCACGCTGGACGGCCGGGCGCTCAGCCCCAAGCTGCACCTCATCCCCTGGGATCCGATCTCCGCGGCGAAGGGCGAGTACAAGCACTTCATGCAGAAGGAGATCTACGAACAGGCCAACTCGCTCACCGACACCATCCGGGGCCGGGTGGACCTGGGGAGCGGCGAGGTCTACCTGGAGCAGGTGACGATCACCGCGGCGCAGGCGCAGGCATTGACGCAGATGGTCGGCGTCGCCTGCGGCACCTCCTGCCACTCGGAATTGGTGGGCGCGTTCATGTTCGAACAGCTGGCCCGGCTGCCCGTGCGCGTGGAATATGCATCCGAGTTCCGCTATCGCGATCCGGTGATTGACGAGCATACGCTGATGCTGGCGATCACCCAGTCGGGCGAGACGGTGGACACCCTGGCCGCGATGGAGGAGGGCCGCGAGAAGCATGCCCACGTGACGGCCATTGTCAACGTCATTGGCAGCCAGGCCGCGCGGGTCAGCGACAGCGTCATCTACATGCACACCGGGCCGGAGATCGGCGTGGCGTCCACCAAGGCGTTCACCGCGTCACTGGTGGATCAATATCTGCTGGCGGTGCACCTGGGCGCGCTGCGGGGCGTCCTCACGCCCGAACGGCGGCGCGGTCTGCTGGACGATCTGGCCCAGCTCCCGGCGCTGGTCGGGCAGTTGCTCGACGTGCAGAACCACAAGATTTATGAGGAACTCGCCCAGGCCTTCTTCCAGCACAGCGATTTCCTCTACCTGGGCCGGGGCATCAACTTCCCGGTGGCGCTGGAAGGCGCGCTGAAGCTCAAGGAGATCAGCTACATCCACGCCGAGGGCTACCCGGCCGGCGAGATGAAGCATGGCCCGATTGCATTGATTGACGAGCACATGCCGGTGGTCGCGATCGCGCCGCAGGATCGAGTCTATGACAAGATGATCAGCCAGATCGAGCAGGTGAAGGCGCGGGGCGGCATTGTCATTGCGGTGGCGAACGAGGGCGATGACTTCATCGCCACCAAGGCGGATTACGTGCTGCGCGTGCCCCGGGCGTCGGAGCTGCTGACCCCGGTGCTGACGGTGATCCCGCTGCAACTGCTGGCGTATCACATCGCGGTGCGCCGCGGCGCGGATGTGGATCAGCCGCGGAACCTGGCGAAGAGCGTGACGGTGGAGTAGGCGATTCCCCATCCAGACACAGAGATTGCAGTGTCATTCTGAGTTCTCCATCCCGCACGCGGGATGGAGAACTCAGAATGACAGACAGTAACTATCCCTCCATGAGCGAGAAGAACACCCTCGGCCTGCGTCGCTCGACGGCCTGCTCGGCGATGCGGCCGATCCGCAGCAGCGTGGCCTCATCCCAATGCCGGCCCATCGCCTGCATGCCGATGGGCAGCCCGTCCCCGTCATAGCCCACCGGGAACGTGAGCGCAGGCAGGCCCGTGAAGTTGCCCGGGAACACGTAGCGCATCACCTCGGTGTCGGCGCTCAGGTCCGACCAGCCGCCTGCCGCGTCTCGGAGCGGGATCGGCGGCGCGGTGATGGCGGTGGCCGGGGTGATGATCGCATCCACCTCCTGCAGCACCTTCGCAAAGATCGCCAACGCCCGCGTGCGCATCTGCTGCGCCTTGACGTACTTGGCCGCAGTGAACCCCGCGGTGAGCGCCAGGGTGGTCTTCACCGACGGCCCCAGTTGTCCCAGCTCCTCCGGATAATTCGCCATGCTGGTTGCCATCTCGCTGAGGATGGTGATCACGTGCGCCAGCCGCATTGTGTCCAGCTCCGGGATCGTCACCTCGCGAATCGCCGCGCCGGCCCCGCTGAAATGCGCCAGCATCGCGTCACAGGCTGCCACTACCGCGGGCGCGGCGTGGCGGAACCACGGCGTATAGATCCCCAGCGTCAGACCGCGCAAGTCGGGCAGCGTCCAGCCTGCCAGCGTCACAGCTGGTTGCTGGAGTGTGTTGGGGTCTTCGGGATCCGGGCCGGCGATGGCCGCGTAGGCCAGCGCCACATCTTCGACTGTCGCGCCGATGGGTCCCAGGTGAGCCACGCTCCAGCAGAGCGGCGCCGCGCCCAACTCGCTCACGCGGCCGAAGGTTGGCTTGAGCCCAACCAGGCCGGACAGGCTGGCCGGGATGCGGATCGAGCCGCCGCCGTCCGCGCCGAGCGCCACGGGGCAGAAACCCGCGGCCACTGCGGTCGCCGGCCCGCTGGAGCTGCCGCCGGTGTCGCGGGTCGGGTCGTATGGGTTGCGCGTCGGGCCGTAGTGCGCGTTGCAGCCGTTCGGGTTGATGCCGATCTCGTGCATGTTGGCCTTGCCGATCAGCAGTGCGCCCGCGGCGCGCAGCCGCGCCACGGAGGTCGCATCCCGCGCCGCGGGGTGCCGGCCCAGGAACGCGGTGCCCACCGTGGTCGGATACGGGGTCTGATCCACCTCATCTTTGATCGCCACGGGGACGCCGTCAAAGAGGCTCAGCGGTTGGCCTGCGCGGAGGCGGGCCGTCGCCGCGGTGGCCTGTGCTATCACGTCAGCGGCGTCGCTGGCGATGAAGGCGCGCAAGGGCGGATCGGCCGCGTCGCTCGCCTTGATTGCGGCCAGCACGCGGGAGGCCACCTCTTCGGGGGTTGTCGTGCCGGCGCGGTAAGCCTGCGCGTAGTCGCGGACGGTCTTGAAAGCCCCGCCCGGCGCATACGGCGGGAGCGCCGACTCCAGCGCGGCCGCCGACAGGGGCGCAGTTGCCGGATTTGCCGCGCGGACCAGGGGATAGAACGTCGGTGCCTCAGCGAGGCGCATCGCGTTGAATCGGTCGAACCCGCCCTGTTTCAGCAGGGACGGGAGCAGGAGCGAGCGAGTGGCGGGGCCGGTCACTGCGGCCGCAAATGCGCGCAGGGTCGTCCCGGATAACTTCGGTAAGCTTAGCGATTTCAGGTCGTAGTCTGGCATCGAAAGAACCTCCCGTTGGAATCTTAGCACGATCTTGCCGAATCGTAAACTGCCGGGGAAAGTCGGATTTGTGATCCCTGCGGTACTGGCGGTAGCATTGCAGTGTGGTGCGGAGGGTGAGTGATGAGACCGACGCCGGATACTCGGGCTGTGGTTATGGTGGCGAGCATCCTGGTAGGGCTGGCGTTTTTGGGCGCTGTACAGCCGACGCCTGCCGCGGCGCCGGTTGATCCCCCGGCGCGCAGCCAGCGCGGCGGATCTCGCCTGCCGTCCAGTCTTGTGCCGACCGGCGCCCCACTTCCTGACAAGATGGCTGCGCGGCCAACCTCCCCTCACCCGGCGATCCAGGGCATGATGGACCGGGTGCTGAGCACGACGGTGGCCACCTACGACCAGCAGCTCAGTGGTGCGCGGGCCATCACGGTGGATGGAGCCTCCTATATGATGCGGCGGACCCGTTATATGAGGTCGGGAACTATAGTGACAATAACTCGTTTTGGGGCCGCGGGTACCCGGCGCTTGGAACCGTCGAAGATTACTTTGGCGACTTCGCGCCGGGCTATCATACCGCGGATGATCTGTATACCGCCCTGGACCTCGACTATTTTACGCGCATGGTGAAGGCGAGTGTGGGCGCCTTCGCGCACATGACCGGCTGTCTGATTTCCGACGCGCCGATCCATGTGACGCCTGGCGTGCCGGGCGGCGGCGCCGTGGCCCTGGGTTGGCATCATACCGCGCCCAACCACGCGTATCGAATCTGGCGCAGCCGAGATCTTCATGCCAGGTGACAGCGACTGCGAGGCGTTGGACCCGACCCTCGCCGCGCCGAACCTTGGCCTACCCGTAGACTACCTCGACGTCACTGCCGCAACCGCGCCCGACCACAATCGCTACTATCTGGTGCAAGGGTTGGACGCTGAAGGTGACGTGGCCGCGACATCGCAGCGCGTCGGCGCCTTCTCCTTCATCCTCGTGCCCGGCACGATTGCGCCATAGCTTGTTGGCGAGGCTGAATCTTCACCGGTGGATCCTGTCGCATCGCCTTTCTCGCTCCGTTTGCCCCCCCAAAAAAAGCACGGCCCACGCTTCGGTGCGCCCAAACGGCGGCGCAAATCCCTGTTGGGAACATTCGACGAATTTCTCAGATAAACATAGATAAAATATTGACAAATATCTCATTTCACTGTATAACTCTGCTCGACAAACAAATCAAAGCGGAGCGATGTCCATGTCATTCTATCTGGCACTCAAAGAAATCTGGCGAGGCCGCGGGCGGTTCATTCTGTTCAGCCTCGTCATCTCGCTGATCACAGTGCTCGTGTTGTTCGTCGCGGCGCTGGCCGAAGGACTGGGTGCGGGCAATCGAAACTACATTGAGAAGCTGAATGCGGACCTGATCGCCTACCAGGCGAACGTAGACCTCTCGATCGGCGCCAGTCGGTTGGGACAGGATCGTCTCAGTCAAATCCGCCGCGTGGAAGGCGTGGCGGCGGTCGGTCCCATCGGCACGGCAAGTGCGGCATTGATTCTCGCGGACGGTCGTAGGCCGCTGAACATCGCGCTCATCGGCGTTGAACCGGGGATGCCGGGCGAGCCGCCGGTCCTGCTTGGCACGGGGTTGGGTAGCCGGCGAGGCAAGGAAGCGGTATTGGATCGCCAGGTGGCTTTGCGCACTGGGTTGAAAATCGGTGACACATTCACGGTCAAATCTATCCAGGACACTAAGGAGCAGTTCTACGCGCTGCGGGTGGTTGGCATCAGCGACGACCGGCAGTATTCTCTCCAGCCCGCAGTGATTGTGCCGATCCGGGTTTGGGACCAGATCCGGCCGCAGGCCATGGTAGGTGGATCGCCTGATGCTGAGATCGTCGCCAACGTTGCTGGCATCCGGTTGGCTGATCCGACACAGGCCGCCGTTGTGGCGAAGCGGATCGCGGCCGAGGTGAAGGATGTGGTGGCGGTTGATCGGGTCACGGCCTACCAGGCGACCCCCGGCTACAGCGCGCAGCAGAGCACGCTCAACACGCAGCGTTACTTCGCCCTGCTGATCGGCATCCTGGTGATTGGCGGCTTTTTCCAGATCTTGACCCTGCAGAAGGTGGCGCAGATCGGGATGCTGAAGGCGATTGGCGCGAGCAACTCGGTCGTCGGCCTGGCATCCATCATCCAGATCATTGCCGTCACGGTGGGCGGCGTCTTCATCGGCGCGGCGGTGACGTTGCTGCTGTCGCTGGGCTTCCCGCCAACGATTCCGATCGTGTTTGCCCCGTCGGCCGTGTGGGCCGCTATCGGCTCACTCCTGCTGATTGGCCCTATTGGTGGACTGGTCTCCGTCCGCTACTCGCTTAAGGTTGAGCCGTTGACCGCCCTGGGGCTGGCGTCTTAGAGCGTTGGAACGTTAGGATGTTGGAACGTTTGGGAGTTCTGTGAGGACACAATGACTATTGCACTCGCGACCGAATCCGTAACTAAAACCTATCCTACCGGCGGCAGCAGCCAGATCCGGGCAGTGGATGCTGTATCGCTCGATGTGCGCCAGGGGGAGTTCGTGGCGCTGGTGGGGCCGAGTGGCTCCGGCAAGACGACCCTGCTGGCGATGTTGGCGGCACTGCTCCAGCCTACCCAGGGGAGCATCACCATTGACGGGCATGAGTTGGGCCGCATGAAGGAAGCCGAGCGGACGGCGTTTCGCCGGGAGAAGATTGGTTTCACATTCCAGTCCAACAACCTGACGCCGTTTCTCACCGCCCAGGAGAACGTCGAGTTGATGCTGCGGTTGAACGGCCGGCTCGATCGCGCCGGCAAAGCACGCGCCAGGGAACTATTGGAACGCTTGGGGTTGGGTGACCGGCTCAACAGCCTGCCCCGGCAGCTTTCCGGCGGTCAGCAGCAGCGCGTCGCCATTGCCCGTGCGCTGATCCACCAGCCCAGCGTGGTGCTCGCCGACGAGCCCACCGCCAGCCTCGACACCGAGCGCGCATTCCAGGTGGTCGAGACCTTCGCCCGGATTATACGCGAGCAGGGCCGCGCCGGGGTCATGGTGACGCACGACCTGCGGATGGTCCAGTACGTGGATCGCGTCTTTCAGATGAAGGACGGTAAGCTGGCACGCGCGATCAGCGACCGCGGTGAGATCCTCGGCCTGGCCGAGGGCGGCTACCGCGAGCCGGAGAGTTCGGCTGCGACGGTGCCAGGTGTTCCAGTGGAACTGCCCGCCCCGGTGCAGGCGCCTTCGTTCGCACCGCGGAGCAGCGTTGCTGTGATCTGATATCAACCCGCTATCTATCCCATGAGGAGAGACGAATCATGAAATCCAAGCAGTTAATCATCGGGATCATCGCTTTCGCGGTGTTGGCGGCCGGTGTCGCCGTCGCCTTCATCTTGCCGGGAATGTCCGCCAGGACAGCCGAGGCGCAAGAAGTGTCGGCCGCCCCGGCGCAGCAGGCCGCACCGCGCATCTCCGTCGAAGGGCGATTGGTTCCGATCAATAGCGCCGCGTTGAGCCTGCCGATCAGCGGCCGCGTGGCCGAGATCGTGGCTAAAGAAGGTGAGTCGGTGCAGGCGGGACAGCCCATCCTGCGGCTAGATGACGCGCGGCTCCGCGCCGCGGTCGCCCAGGCCGAAGCAGGTCTGGCACGTTCGCAGGCGCGCCTGGCCGAGTTAAAGGCCGGGGCGCGGACCGCGGAGGTGAATGCTGCTGCAGCAGCCGTGGATTCTGCTCAGACGCGCGTCGATCGGCTCACCACCGCAGATGATATTCGGGGGGCGGAAGCCAACCTTGCCATCGCCCGGGCCGCCCTGGCGAAGTTGCTGGAAGGCGCCAGCGCCGAGAGCTTGTCGGCCGCCCGCGCGGAACTGGCAAACGCCCAGGCCGCTGTGGCGCAGGCGCAGGCCGCCTATGACCGGGTCAAGGGCAGCCCCGACATCGCCGCCCGCACGGAATCGCTGAACCTCGAACGGGCCACGAACACCTACAACGCTGCGGCTGCTCGGCTGGCCGACCTCCAACGCGGCGCGAGTGCCGCTGACCTGACGGGCGCGCGGGCGCGGGTCGCCCAGGCTCAGGCGCAGCTCGACGCACTGGTGTCAGCCCGGCCATTCGACCTGGCCGCGGCCCAGGCCGAACTGCGGCGAGTCCAGGCCCAACTTGCGCTGACCACGGAGGGCGCTCGCCCGGAGGCGCTTGCAGCAGCCGAGGCTGATGTTGCATCCGCCGTGGCGGCGTTGGATCAGGCGAAAGCCGCGCTGGCCGAGGCCGAGCTGCGCGCGCCCTTCAGCGGCGTCATTGCCGAGATTCGAACGGTTGTCGGTGAGCAGGTCGTGCCCGGCGTTTCCGCCGTCGAGCTGGGGGATGTGTCGGCGTGGCAAGTTGAGACCACCGATCTGACCGAGCTGCAGGTCGTGCGGGTGAAGGAAGGGGATATCGTCAAAGTCCTCTTTGATGCACTCCCGGACCAGTCATTCAGCGGTGTCGTCTCTCGGATCAGCGCCATCGGGCAGACTCAGAAGGGCGATATCAGCTACACCGTTTTCATCCGGCTCAACCAACTGGATCCCCGGTTGCGTTGGAACATGACTGCCGCAGTGGCGTTCGATGAGTAAGCCCTGCCGGGCCAGTCGCTGATCGCCAAAAGATCGGAGGCGCAACCATCTTGGTGCGCCTCCGATCTTTTGTGAGCGGCTCACGTCCCGTGGGATTGAGCCGTGGCCTGCGGTTGTGGTAGAATCATCGCCTGGTTGATTCTGATGCGTATCGCCCTCATCGCTCCGTTTGGCCTCCGGGCAAAAGGCACCTCCCGCGCCCGCGCGCTGCCCCTGGCGCGCGAGTTGGCGCGGCGCGGACACGCGGTCGCGCTCTTCGCGCCGCCCTACGACAGCCCGGAAGACGCAGGCCGGCGCTGGACAGACAGCGGCGTCGAGGTCATCAACCTGCCGCTGCCCGCTCTCGGCCGGGGGACGGGGGTTTGGCATCTGGCGTTAGGTTGGCGGCTGTTCTGCGCCGCGGCGGCGTGGCAGCCCGATGTCGTCCACGTCTTCAAGCCGAAAGGTCCATCCGGTTTGGCGGGGATGCTGCTGTGGGCGACGCGGCGAGATGGTGACGCGGCGGCACGAGCCCGTGGCGCCGCCGCGTCACACCGCGAGGCCATCGGTCGGCCCCGCATCATCATGGATTCGGACGATTGGGAAGGCGACGGCGGCTGGAATGACGATCCGCGCAGCGGCTATTCGCGCCTTCAACGCCGTTTCTTCGCCTGGCAGGAGCGCTACGGCCTCTCCCACGCCGACGCCTGGACCGTGACCAGCGAATGCCTCTGCCAGCGCGCCATCGCCTTCGGCGCCGCACCGGAGCGGGTTTTTGTCCTCCACAACGCCATCACCGGCGAGCCATCCTCCATCATCCATCGTCCATCGTCTTCGTTTCAGCGCCCGTCCATCGTCGGCCGTCAGTCTGCCATCCTCTACACTCGTTTTGCGGGCGTCCGTCCCGCGGATGTCGGTGCGATCTGGGCGGCGGTGCGGGCGCGCGTCCCCCAAGCGGCGTTGACCGTTGTGGGCCGCGGGCTGGCGGGCGAGGAACAGGCGTTGAGCGGGACGCCGGGGATTGTGGTGCGAGGTTGGTTGGAGCCGGCCGAGATGCCCGTGGTGTTCGCCGCAGCCGATCTGGCGATCGTCCCGTGGGCCGACACGCTTCCCAACCGGGCGCGTCACAGCGCCAAGGTGCTCGAGCTGATGGCGGCCGGGCTGCCCATCGTCGCCTATGCGGTGGGCGAGCTGCCGGCGACGGTGGGGGAAGCGGGTGTGCTCGTGCCGCCGGGCGATGTCCAAGCCTTTGCCGGCGCGGTCGCGACGCTGCTGGCAGATTCGGACCGGGCCGGGCGGTTCGGTGCGGCCGCGCAAGCGCGCGTCCGTGTGGAATTCACCTGGTCGCGCCTGGCGGATGTGGCGCTGGCCGCGTACGGCCAGTGAGCGCCGCCTGCTCGGTGAATCGCCGGAGATTGTGGAGGGTGCGCGCTTTGAGTCGTCTTTTGACCCGCTATGGCCGTTGGCTGCTGCCCCTGTTGTGGATGGGGCTGATCTTTTTCCTGTCGGCCCAGTCGAAGCTGCCTGATCTCACGCATGGGCGGCCCGATCTGCAGGCTGTTGCCGGCCACTTCCTGGTGTATGCGGTGCTGGGGGTGCTGTGGGCGCGTGCGCTGCGGGGAGCGGCAGTGCGCCGGCCCTGGGCGTGGGCCTTCTTCATCGCTGTCCTCTACGGTTTCAGCGATGAGTTTCATCAGAGTTTCGTGCCGAACCGGCATCCGGATATCTTCGATATCCTGACCGATGCAGCCGGCGCGGGTGTCGGGCTGCTGTTGTACAGTCTCGCGCGCCATGCGCCGCACGAGGCATGATCCCAAAGGGCACAACATTCGCACCGGCTGTCCGTCTACTCTTCTTCGGTCTCGTCGCCGTTCCCGGGCGCATCGGGCACGGGGGCGAGGATGATCTCCCCGAACAGCCCCCGCTGTTCCACCGTGATCTGCTTGCGCTTGATCAGCTCCAGCACGGCCAGCAGGGTGACGATGATTTCGATGCGGCGCTGGGCGTGCGCCAGAAGGCTCCGGAAGGTCACGCTGCGGCCGGCCGCGGTGGAGCGGCGGATCAGCGCGATCTGATCGTGGATCGTCAGGGTGAACGGCGTCACCATCCCGTTCATGTTTTCCGGGTGGCTGCTCTCGGCGAGGTTAGCCAGCGCGGTCTGCGCGGCGGTGAGGAGCTCGATGAGCGCGGAGCTTTGCGGTTCGAGATGGCGTTCGAGCTCGGGCAGCGGCGCATCGCGCAGGTAGGTGTGATAGCCGGCCTCCTCGATGGCGCGCAGGGCGGCTGCGGCCTCCTTGAAACGCTTATACTCCCGCAACTGGCGCGCCAACGCCTCGGCCGGGTCCTCTTCCTCTTCCTCCTCGTCACGGCCCGCAGGCCGCGGCAGCAGCAGCCGGGATTTGATCCATACCAGCCGCGCGGCGATCGTGAGGAAGTCGGCCAGGGTCTCGGCCGACACCTCTTCGATCTGGCGGACGTAGGCCAGGAACTGGTCGGCCACGGCCGCCAGGGAGACGGTGCTGATGTCCAGCTTCTCCCGTTCGATCAGTTGGAGCAGCAGGTCGAGCGGGCCTTCAAAGACCGGCAGCCGGACCTGGTAAATGTCGTCGTGCAGACTCGTGACCATGCAGGTTTTCCTTGATCACGCGTTCTTCTGACATGCGCGCTGTTCCTGGGGGAGCAGCGCCGCGTAGAAGAAGCGAAAGACCGGTGTCGGTACACCCAGCTCGGCCCCCAGGCGCACCATGATCCCGATGATGGATTCCAGCTCCGATGGCTTCCCGTCCAGGATGTCGCGCTGCATCGAGGCGGTCTGGCTCGGCGCCATGGCGTCGCAGAAGGCCAGGGTCGTTGCGGCGACATCGGCATCGAGCGCCACCCCCGCCGCCCGCGCCACGGCCTCGACCTCCAGGATCGCTTCCTCCAGCAGCCGGTGCGTTTCCGGGCAGGCGGCGATCCCGCCGGCCGGGACGCGGCTGACCGCGCCGACGCCGCTGAACGGTGCGATGAAAGCGAACTTGGTCCATCGCGCCGCCCGGATGTCGGACGTTGCCTCGGCGACGGCGCCCGCGGCGCCCAACGCGGCTACGATCGCCTCCACGCGCGGGGTGATCCGCCCATCCAGTTCGCCCGCGACGACGCGGCGGAACTGGCTGACCTGCCGGATGACGCCCGGCGCGGCGATGGCGCTGCCGATCTGGCACATCCCGCCCAATACGGGCGCCGCGCCTACACCCAGCGCGGCGATGGTTCGCTCGGAGGCGTCGAGCCCGTTCTGCAGCGGCAGGATGGCGGTCTCTGCACCGACCAGCGGCCGCATGGCCGCAGCGGCCGCCTCGATCTGATAGGTCTTGGTCGCGAAGAGGATGCAATCCACCGGGCCTACCGCTGCCGGATCGTCAGTGGCCTGTGCGGGCACGATGGTGAAGCCGCCGTGGACGCTTTCCACCCGCAGCCCGTAGCCGCGGATGGCCCGAAGATGTTCTCCGCGCGCGATGAAGGTGACATCCTGGCCGGCTTTGGCCAGCAGCCCGCCGAAGTAGCCGCCGACCCCGCCGCTGCCCATGATGGCGATACGCATGATCTCCTCCGTCACATCTCTATCTGCGGCGGCTTCCCGCCCTCGGTGGCTGACTTGCGCCGGCGCTTTTCCAGGGCGACGCTGGCGTAGCGCGCGTACTCGCAGGCCGGCCAGGTTTCCAGAACCTGGTTGAACGCAAGCACCGACTGCGCATCCAAGCCCTTGCGCTGGTACGCGACCCCCAGGTTGTAGTGGCAGGCGCACTCGTGCTTCAATCCCAGGTAGCCGCCCTTGGCGCCCGCGGCGAGCACATCCTGCAACCGGGAGATGGCTTGATCGAGGCTGCCGGCCTGCATTTCCAGCACGCCTCGGTTGATCTCCACAATGAGCCGGCTCGTCTCATCCGGCCACAACCGCTCCGCGAGCGCGAACACCTTTTCTGCCTGCGCAAAATTCCCGCGGCGAGCAAAGAAGCTGCCCAGGTCGGCCAGGAGGCGCGCACGCATGGTGACCAGGTAAATGAGAACGACGAGGAGCACCGGGTGGATCGCGGCACGGGTCAGCCAGGCCAGGCCGGCGACCGCCACGGAGATGCCGAGAGCCTCCAGCGCGAAGCGCAGCGAGAGTCCTTCGCGGCGCAGAAGCGATAAGCCTCCGACAGCCAAGATGTAGAGCAGGCCGGTCAACATGAGCAGCATGGGTAAGGGCATGGCAATCTCCGAGTTCGCTTTTAGTGGCTCAGTATAAAGCCCGGCACAGTCCCGGTCAATTTGCGAGTTTGACTTTTGCGGACATCGGATGCAGAATCGTGGCGTAGTTTTAACGATCCTCTTCCAGACGCGTCGTGGAACCCCGCCGGCCAGCGCGGGGAAGGGGCAAGCGCACCTGCTTGCGACGTGCAAGCCTGCGAGTGCTTGTCTCCTGGCGGACCTGAGTTCCGGTTGCAGGGTGGGCATGTTTCTCTTGTAACGCTCCCAGGTTCGGATACAGGATGGAGGTCACAAGCAGAGATACCTTTTCCCCATGTGTACTTTGGACCCTCTCGTCAATATTCGTCAACCGTCAACATTGTCATCTGCCCACCTGGTCTGTGGGCGTAGCTCTCAGTGAGGAGGCAAGACCATGAATTCGGTCGTTGCGCTTTTGATCGGCGCCCTCGCACTTGTTGTCGGGTACTTCGTCTATGCCAAGGGCATTGACAGATCGGTGATCCAGCCGGATGCCAAGAAGGCGACTCCGGCCAGAATGTACATGGACGGTGTGGATTTCTCCCCCGCGAATCGCAACGTCCTCTTCGGCTATCAGTTTAAATCCATCGCTGCGCTTGGACCGATCCTGGGCCCGATCGTCGCGGTGCAGTGGGGCTGGCTGCCGGCCCTGGTGTGGATCATCCTCGGCACCTTCTTCATCGGTTGGGTGCAAGACTACAGCAGCATCATCATGGGCGTGCGTGAAGAGGGCCAATCCTTCGGTGCGCTCAGCTATCGCCTGATTTCCCCCCGCTCGCGCGGCATCCTGATCACCTTCATCTACTTCTACTTGTGGCTCATCATGGGTTCGTTCGGAGTCCAGGTAGGCTTCAGCCTGTTCACCAATCCTGCTGTCCCGATCGGCGTGCTCCTTGTGATCCTGGTGGGCCTCCTGGCCGGCCAGATGACGTACAAGTGGAAGCAGGACATCATCCTCACGTCCGTGGTGACGGTGGTGCTGGCGTTCCTCAGCATCTGGATCGGCACCTTGCCGTTCGCCAAAAACATTATGAGCGCCATCCTCGGCACGGCCAACGGGGCGACCAGCCCAACGCTGTTCCTGCAGGTGACCCAGGCGAAGTTCGTGGGCAGCCTGCTGGTGGTGATCATCTGCTATCTCGGTTCGGTGCTGCCGATCTGGCGCTGGGCGCAGCCGATCAACTATGTGGCGTTCTGGATCGTCTCCCTGGGCATCCTCGGCGGCGTGCTGGGCATCTTGATCTGGCACCCCGGCATGGGCGACTTCCCGGCTTACACCAAGTGGACCATCGGCACTGGCCCGCTGTGGCCCATGTTGTTTGTGACCATCGCCTGCGGCGCGATCTCCGGCTGGCACAGCCTGGTGTCTTCTTCTGGCACGGCCCGCCAGCTTGAGAAGGAGACGGACGCGCTCTACGTGGGCGGCGGCGCCATGTTCCTGGAGATGGTGTTCGCCGTCGTCGCGTTCCTGACTGCGACGGTAGCCTTCGGTAGCTACAACGGCTACGTCAAGGCCGGCGGCGGGGGCGCAGCGGCCAGTGTGTTTTCGGTTGGCCTGGCGACCTTCATGAATAAGTGGGGGTTGCCCAAGGAGTTCGGCACAGCCTACGGCGCGGTCTTCCTGACCCTGATGGCGCTCACCATCATGTACCTGGTGGTGCGCTTCATGCGCGTGGCGAGCGCCGAGGCGTTGGGTGAGCGCGTCCCGGCGATTAAGAACACTCACATCGGCACGATCATCGCCTTGTTGCTGACGCTGGCGCTGATCTGGCTGGTGCCCTTCCTGCAGATCTGGGCGGTGTTCGGCGCAGCCAACCAGCTCATGGCCTCGTTGGCGCTGCTGATGGTGACCGCCTGGCTGATGTCCAAGGGGAAACAGTACATGTGGACGCTGATCCCCTTCATCTTCATGTTCGTCACGACTATCGCGGCGCTGCTGTACAAGGCGTACGAGGCCTTCTTCATCAATCTGCCGAAGACCGCTAACCCGGTTGCCAACAAGATCGCCAGCGTGGGTGAGTTTACCGCCGCGCAGGTGCTCATCGGCGGCGTATGCTTGATCCTGGTGATCGCGGCGCTCTTGCTGGCTTGGGATGGTGTGAAGGCGTTGCAGCGCCTGCGTGCAACCCCGGCCAAGGCCAGCGCGAAAGCGTAGTGGTGACAAGGTGACAAGGTAAGTCCCACCATGTCACCCCGTTACCTTGTCACCGTGTCACGTCTTAGGAGCGCGATGCAACCCGTGCGAGTAGACGTCATCGCTCCCGTGCCCGAGGGTTGGGGCCTGTGCCAGTCGTGTGAGTTGTTGCTGGCCGGCGCCGATCTGGACCAGGCTCCCCCGGAGCGTGGGGTGGATGAGCTGCCCCCCGAATGGCAAGCGGACTTCCGGCGGCTTTCCGCGCTGATCTTTGATCTGGCGGATCGCTACATCGGCAGGGTGCAGATCCGCGTCTACGATCCGCGGTCGCCGCAAGGGCTGATCAAAGCGGTGCGGCACGCGGTGCGACGCTACCCGACGTTTGTAATCGCCGGCCGGGAGAGGATCGTGGGATACGATGAGCCGGCGTTGGAGCGTGCCCTGCAGGCCGCCGTGGCGAGGATGTAAGCGTGGATCGTGAGCAGATCACGGGGCGGCTGTGGAGCGTCGGGCGCGCGTTGCGCGACATGCTCTATGGCGCGACCATCTACGAGATGGTGCGCGACCTGCGCAAGGAACGCAGCCACCTCGAGCACCTGTTCATCCTGATTGTCTTTGGCGACCTGCTCGGCGTCCCGATCCTGCCGCCGTATTACACCTTGCGGCTGTTGCCTTACGCAGTCCCTCAGCTCGAAGGCTGGCGGCGCAGCATGCTGCGCGAGCGGGACATCACGGATTTGTGTGACCAAGAGATCACGTGAGGCGTGATCCATCAGAATTTGTGAGGGACAATCCTATGCCCGAAGAAGCACCCAAGAAACGCGGCCTCCTGGATGGTATGAAGAGTGTGCTCTACGGTATGGCCGGCCATGACATGGCGCGCTATGCCCTCAAGACGCGCGGCAGCATGGAGCACCTTTTCATTCTGATTACCATGGGCGACCTGTTGGGGATCCCGATCCTGCCGCCCTACTACAGCCTGCGGTTGCTGCCCTATGTCGTGCCGCAGATTTCGACCTGGAAGCGCCGGATGTTGCGCGAGAGAGATCTGACGGACGCGCTGGCGTAGTCTGTCGGTTCATTTGTTGGCTCGCTAGTTTGATCGAGCAGCCAGCCAACCAACTGACCAACTAGCCAACTGAGCAATGGAGCACATCATGTCATTACGAGAAGTCTTTGAACAGAATCCGAACCGGCGCTACATTGAGTTCGGCGGTAAGGGCGGGCTCGGCAAGACCACCTTCAGCGCGGCCACAGCCTATTGGCTGGCCAAGCAGGGGAAAAAGGTGTTGGTCTTCTCCGTGGACCCGCAGGCCAGCCTGTCGGACATCTTCAAGCGCGATATCTTCGGGAAGGGCCCGGTCGAGATCATGCCCAACCTGTACGCGCAGGAGATTGATGCCGATAGCCGGATCAAGGAATACCAGAACGAGATTCGCCAGAAGATCCTGGACATGTACGGGCTGGACGCGGTGCCTGAGGAGATCGAGAACTACATCCAGGCCGCCGCAGCTGAACCGGCCATGGAGGAAAGCGCCATCTTCGATGAAGTCGTGGACATCGTCGTCAGCGGCAACTATGACTACTACATCTACGACCTGGTGCCTTTGGGCCATGCACTCTATTACCTCAGCATGGCGTCAGTCTATGATCAGTGGATTGACAAGATCGCAGGGCTGCGCGCTGAGATGGAGGAGTACGCCAAGGTGGCTTCGGTGATGCAGCGCAGCAAGGAGACCGAAGAGGACGCGATCTTGCGCGAGCTGCAATACATCAAGCATCGCATCAACACGTCCTCAAGCATCCTGACGGACCGGGAGAAGACCGCCTTTTTCTTTGTGATCATCCCTGAGGAGATGATCATCCTCGACACGCAGAAGGCGGCCGGCCTGTTCGCCAAGTTCGACGTACCGATTTCAGGCTATATCGTCAACCGCGTCATCCCGCCAGAGCTGGCCGATCAGGACATTCCGGAATACCTACGCAACCGGATGGCGATGCAGAAGGGCTACCTGGAGCAGATAGACGGCACCTTCGGCAAGGATGTGTTGGCGCGTATCCCCGAAATGGAACGCGACATCACCGGCCTGGAGATGATTGAGCGCATGGCAGTGGCGATGTTCGGGCCCATGGGAGGTGCGCAATGATTGAGAAATCCATGCGCCAGTATCTTGTCGAGAATCCGCGGCTGAAGTACGTCTTTTTTGGCGGCAAGGGCGGCGTCGGGAAGACCGTGCTGGCCGGCACCGCCGCACTCTGGTTCGCGGGCCAAGGCAAGAAGACGCTGCTGGCATCCACCAATCCCGTGCATTCGCTCTCCAGCATGCTCGACCAGAACGTCTTCGGCAAGGTGACGCCGGTGACGGGTGTGCCGAACCTGTCGGCGCTCGAGATTGACACCAAGGACACCATCGAGAAGTCTAAGAAAGAGATTCGCGAGAAGATCGAGTGGTTTCTAAAGTTCGCGGAGATCAAGACCAAGGCGGATGAGTTCGTGGAATCGGCAACCATGAACCCGGCGTTCGAAGAGTCGGCTATGTTTGAGAACATGATTGATCTGATGTTCGAGGACAAGTACGACGCCTACGTCTTCGACACCGCACCGACGGCCAATGCCCGGCGTCTGCTGGGTATGTCGAGCGTCTATTCCTTGTGGGTCAACAAGATGGTGCAGAGCCGCGAGGAGGCCTCTTCGCTGCGCGACCTTCTATCCTACAGCAAGCGCAAGCAGCAGAAAGACCCGCTGATGGACTATCTGCTGAAGATGCGCGAGCGCATGGCAAACGCCAAGGTGTTGTTAACCGATGACCAGTTGACCTCCTTCTTCTTCGTGACGCTGCCTGAGGCGCTGCCGATCGCGGTGATCACGCGCTTCATTAATTGGTTCAAAGATTTCGGAATCCCCGTGGGCGGCGTGATCGTCAACATGCTGATTGATAAAAGCAGCGTGAAGGAGGACACGCCCGACTTCGTGAAGAACCGGGTCGCGATGCAGGACGAACACATGGAGACGGTCTGGCGGGAGTTCGATGGCCAGGTGCGCGCCATCCTCCCGCTCTATGAAACGGAGGTACGGGGCGTGCCGATGCTCAAGCGCATGGCGGATCAGTTGTTCGCGTGACGCGGCGAACGGTGTGTGGTGAATGACAGCGGGAGCGACCGGCCGGTCGCTCCCGCTGTGCCTATTCTTTGACCAGATCGGTGATCCCGCGCAGGAATTGCGCCGACGTCGCCTGTTCCAGCCCGTTGAGGCGGGCAAACACGAGCAGGTGCGGATCCTGTCGGCGCAGGGCGATCCGCTCGATGTACGGGCCGTTCCGCTCGGTGAAGGCGCGTGCGCGCTTGATCAGCTCAGCGGACGGAGCCGCGCGTGTTGCCAGGCCAAGTCCGTCCGTCAGCTCGGCCCATTGCCACGGCTTCTCTCCGGCGCTTCGCTCTAACAGCCGGCGCAGTTTCCCTTGCAGCGGTACGATTTCCCACTCGGCGCCGGGCAGGAGGCGGAGCTGGCCGCGGATGGCAAGCAGATCGCGCTTACCGCGCAGCATCTCGACGGCCAGCAGCGGCAGGAACTCCCGCGTCAGCAGGTAGAAGCCGACCGCCACCGACCGGAACGGCCGATCCGTGCCGGTCACGACCACCTCGGTGCCCGAACTGATCGAGCGCCCGATCCGCCAGTCGGGCTTGCCGTTCCAGATTGCCAGCCCGACCTGCAGCCACTTTGCCAGTTTCAGGGCGCGCTGCCGGTTGATCCACGTGCCCGCCATATAGCCTACTACCAGGATGATCAAGACGATCCACCAGATACGTTCGTTGCCGCTTGCTGCAGCCATCAGGGTGCCTCCGTACCACCATCCGTCGGTCTAGCGATCGCAAGGTGGTATTTGTGTTCGATGCCTTGTACGGGGGTAGATTATACCATGCTTTCTTCACACCAGAGACTGTGCTAGAATGGCGACACTACATCGAACGCGGAGTTGATCGCAGGCGCGACCAACGTGGCACCGCGGTTTTTGGCTACATCAGTAATGGTGACGTAGCTGAGTCGTCACAGAAGGCTCGTCATGAAACAATACCAGGCGGTCATACAGACTCTTGAGCGTCTTGGCGGTCAAGCCACTCTCGCTGAGCTCTATCGGGAAGTGATGAGGATTGAAGGTTGTAAGTGGGAGACCAAGACACCATTTGCTTCCATTCGAAGGATTGTCCAGGTGCGCCCAGAGGTCTTCAGGGTGCGCCCTGGTCTATGGGCGCTGCGATCATATCAGGCAAAATTGGGCCTGGTCGAACAGGACAGCAAAGGACGCCAGACCACTGAAGCAGTCGAGCAAACCCATTCCTATTACCAGGGCCTGTTGGTGTCTATCGGGAATCTGCGTGGCTTTGCAACCTTTGTGCCCAATCAAGATAGGAACAAACGCTTCGTAAATGAACCACTCGGGGAAATGCGATCATTGCAGGAACTACCCATCTTCAGCCATGATTTCCTCGTCAAAAGAAGTGGCACTGTTGATGCTGTGTGGTTCAATGCCCGGCAAATGCCCAACAGTTTCTTTGAGGTAGAACATTCCACCGACATTCAGAATTCCCTCTTGAAGTTCCATGACTTGCAGGACTTCTATGCCCGCATGGTCATCGTTGCAGACGAACATCGTCGTGCTGAGTTTGAGCAGAAAATCAGGCTGAGCGCACTTGATGCGATAAAAAGCAGGGTGAACTTCCTGGGCTACAGCCTGCTGGTCAAGCAGTATGAATACGAAATGCTCAAGGTTAGTCAGGAGTTCGTGATTTGATCGTCTTATACAGCCGGCAAGCCGATGGCCTCGGCTTGCCGGCTGGCGGCTGTTCGAGAAACCGGCAGCAGGCTTCCTCCAGCGTTGACAGCCCGGCAGGGGTATGATACACTCCCGCCCGTACCAAAGTGAAGCAAATACGGGCAAGCCGCACTTCTCCCAGGAGCAGGCGAGGTGGGCAATCTCTCAGGTCACACGACAGAGACGGGAGCCGCGGCCACAGCGCCGCGACCCCGTTTTTTGTTGCCGGCGAACAGACAGTGTCCAAAGCTACCAGTCTACCGACCAACCAACTAACCAACCAACTAACGAACTAACTAACCAACCAATTCACCACCTAACTCACCAACCTAGCAGGAGGACACCATGAGCTACAAGTTCGATCCTAAGGCCAAGTATGCGAAGAGCCACGAATGGGTGCGCGTCGAGGGCGACATCGCCGTCATCGGCATTTCCGACTACGCCCAACACCTGCTCTCCGACGTCGTCTACGTCGAGCTGCCCGAGGTGGGCGATACGCTCACCCAGGGCGAAAGCCTGGGCACCGTCGAGTCGGTGAAGGCCGCCGAAGACGCGTACGCGCCGATCAGCGGCGAGGTGGTGGAGGTCAACACCGCCCTGGAGGACAACCCTGAGTGGGTGAACGAGGACCCATACGTCAAGGCCTGGCTGGTCAAAGTGACCCCCAGCGACCTGGGCGAACTGGATGCCTTAATGGACGTCGCGGTCTACGAGAAGTACGTGGCCGAAGAGGAAGAAAAGGGCGGACATTGAGACGAGAAGCTGGAAGCTGGAAGCTACTTCCCGCGACGAGCAACTAGCTTCCAGTGACCAGCTTCCAGTTTTTAAGGAGCATTGCATGAATTACATCCCCAACACCGATGCCGACCGCGCGGCGATGCTGGCGGTCGTCGGCGCCGGGTCGGTGGCGGATCTGTTTCGGGATGTGCCGGAGACGCTCCGGTTTCCCGAGCTGAAGCTGCCCTCGGCGCTGTCTGAGCTGGAAGCCCTGCAGGAGCTGCAGGCGCTCTCCGAGGAGAACGACGACCTCACCCACGTGAGCTGCTTCCTGGGCGCGGGCGCGTACAACCACTTTGTGCCCAGCGTAGTGGATTGGATCATTCGCCGCTCGGAGTTTTTCACCGCGTACACGCCCTATCAGCCTGAGATCAGCCAGGGTACGCTCCAGGCGCATTTCGAATACCAGTCCATGATCTGCGCGCTGACCGGCATGGAGGTCGCCAACGTCTCGCACTACGACGGCGCGACCGCAGTGGCCGAGGCGGTGATCATGGCACTGCAGATCAGCCGTGGCAAGCGCTGCAAGGTGCTGCTCAGCCCCACCCTGCACCCGCAGTACCGTGAGGTGGTGCGGACCTACACCCAGGGCATGTGCATTCAGGTGAGCGACGATGCGCCGGTCGGCGACTGGCAGGCGCTCGCGGCGCAGGCCGACAAGGAAACTGCCTGCGTTATCGTGCAGAACCCCGACTTCCTGGGCCGGCTCTACACTCCGGCGGAGATGCAGGCGCTGGCTGACAAGGTTCACGCGGCCGGCGCGCAGTTCGTCGTGTCGGTGGATCCGATCAGCCTCGGCGTCTTCACGCCGCCCGGCGAGTACGGCGCGGACATCGTCACCGGCGAGGGGCAGCCGATGGGCAACGCGGTCAGCTTCGGCGGGCCGTATGTCGGCTTTTTCGCAATGAAGGCGAGCGAGGTGCGCAAGTCCGCCGGCCGCATCGTGGGCCAGACCGTGGACGCCGATGGCAAGCGCGGCTTCGTGCTGACGTTGAGCACCCGCGAGCAGCATATCCGCCGCGAGAAGGCGTCGAGCAACATCTGCTCCAACCAGGCGCTCAACGCGCTGGCGGCTGCGATCTACATGGCGGCGATGGGCAAGTACGGGCTGCGAACCGTCGCCGAGCTGAGCTATCACAAGGCGCACTACGCGGCCCAACTGATCGGCGAGCTGCCGGGCTACGAGGTCGTCTCGACCGGGCCGTTCTTCAAGGAGTTCGTCGTGAAGTGCCCTATGCCGGTGGCGGAAGTCAATGAAGCGCTGCTGGATGAGTGGGGCATCGTGGGCGGCTACGATCTGGGGCAGGATTATCCGGCGCTCCGGGATCATATGCTGTTGTGCGTCACCGAGATGGTCAGCCGGGCGGAGATCGAAGAGCTGGCCGAGGCGCTGGCCGAAATCGCCGGCACAGGGGACGAGGAGGTGGCGCAATGACCGAGCCACTCATCTATGAAATCTGTCAGGCCGGTCGCCGCGGGGTGAGCCTGCCGGCGTGCGATGTGCCCGAGACGGCGCTGCCTGCGGGCTGCGAGCGGACCAACCTGCCGCTGCCCGAGGTGGCCGAGATTGACCTGATGCGGCACTACACCCGGCTGTCGCAGCTCAACCACAGCATTGACACCGGTTTCTATCCGCTCGGGTCATGCACCATGAAATACAACCCGAAGGTGAACGAGGTTGCCGCGCGGCTGCCCGGTTTCGCCGCGCTGCACCCGCTTCAGCCGGCGGAGAGCGTCCAGGGTGCGATGGCGCTGATCTACAACCTGCAAGCGCTGCTGGCTGAGATCGCCGGCTTCGCTGCAGTGACGCTCCAGCCCGCGGCCGGCGCACACGGCGAGTTCACCGGCGTGCTGATCATGCGGAAGTACCTCTACGAGCGGGGCGAAACCCAACGCGACGTCATCCTCGTCCCTGATTCGGCGCATGGCACGAATCCGGCCACCACCAGCATGTCGGGCCTGAAGGTCGTCGAAGTGCCATCGGACGCCCGCGGCAACGTGGACCTGGACAAGCTCAAGGCGCTGATCGCCCAGCACGGCCCCAGGCTCGTCGGCCTGATGATGACCAACCCGAACACCCTCGGCCTGTTCGATGAGCACGTCGAGGAGGTGCTGCGGCTGGTGCACGAAGCGGGCGGCCTGGTTTACGGCGACGGCGCGAACTTCAACGCCATCCTCGGCATCGCCAAGCCGGGCGAGATCGGCTTCGACGTGATGCACTACAACCTGCACAAGACCTTCTCCACCCCGCACGGCGGCGGCGGGCCGGGGTCGGGTGCGGTTGGGGTCAAGGCGTTCCTGGCGGACTACCTGCCGGGGCCGATCGTGGCGAAGAGCGATGAGGATGAGTATACCTGGCTCATGCCGGCCAAGAGCATCGGCCGGGTGAAGGCGTTCTGGGGCAACTTCGGCGTGCTGGTGCGGGCGTACACCTACATCCGCATGCACGGCGGCGAGGGGCTGCGCCAGGTGAGCGAGAACGCGGTGCTCAACGCAAACTACCTGCAGGCGCGGCTGCGCGGCGTTTATCCGATCCCGCACGGCGACCGGACCTGTATGCACGAGTTCGTGGCGCAGGGCAAGCTCGAAGGTGCGCCCGGCATCATCACGATGGACATCGCCAAGCGGCTGATGGACTTCGGGATGCACCCGCCGACGGTCTACTTCCCGCTGATCGTGGCCGAGGCGCTGATGATCGAGCCGACCGAGACCGAGAGCAAGGAGACGCTCGACACCTTCGCCGACACCATGATTCAGATCGCTGAGGAGGCGAAGACCCAGCCTGAGCTGCTCAAGACCGCGCCGCACACCGCGCCGCTCAAGCGGCTGGACGAGGTCAAGGCGGCGAAGGATATGGTGCTGTGTTACGCGCCGGGGTGCGGGTAACCAGTAACGAGTGAAGAGGTGTTTGGATAGCGAAACCAAACACCTCTTCGCCAATAACTATCTCTCCCCGTGATTTTGACCGTCTTCCCCTCATCACGCCCCGACCCTCCAGCATGACGAAGTCTTCATCTGTGCGTGTACATCATGTCACTATGTGTTCATTTGGTCATGCCATGATGGATAAACCGAATTCAAGAGACGAATCTAGCGTCACACATCGGACCAGGCATTTCGCTTCGAGGAGCCAGATCATGCCGACTCTTTTTCTGCTTCGTCAGGCGAGAGTGTTCCTAATTGTTGTTCTCTTGCTGGTTTGCACCGTGATTCCAAAGCCTGTCATGGCTGAAGAGACCGTGGTCGCAGACACTCGCGTGGACGCTGGTTCGGGTTGGGCCTGGCAAAACCCGCTCCCGCAGGGCAACGCGCTTCGGGCTGTTTGGGGCAGCAGGGGCAGCGACGTGTTTGCCGTGGGCGATTACGGGACGATTCTTCACTACGATGGCAGTGGCTGGACTGCAATGCGCAGCGGCACTGATGAACGCCTGAACAGTGTGTGGGGTGTCGGGGCCGATAGTGTCTTTGCCGCGGGTGATTCCGGTGTGATCCTGCACTTCGACGGCCACTCCTGGCGGCCAATGCCCACCGTAACCGACAAGGTTCTCAGGGGCATGTGGGGCTCCAGCGGCGACAACGTCTATACTGTGGGCGATGATGGCACAATCCTTCACTACGATGGCATCCGCTGGAGCGTGATGGACGGCGGCAACGATAATGATCTCTATGGCATATGGGGCAGCAGCGGAAGCGACGTCTATGCAGTAGGTACACGGAGCAGTCAGTGGGGCGGAGAGGGGGGTACGATCCTGCATTTCGACGGCAGCGTATGGCGCACCGTGATCAGCGATGATGGCCGTCCACTGTTCAGCGTAGTGGGCAGCAGCGCCAGCGACGCCCTTGCTGTGGGTGGCGCAGGCGTGATTATTCACTACGATGGCAAGGCCTGGTCTAAAGTGGACACCGTGCATCGAGATTACGCGCTTCTGAGCGTGTGGGGCAGCACAAGCGATGCCTTTGCGGTGGGCGATTACGGGAAGATCCTGCATATCAATATTGATGGAATCCACTGGCCCTGGACCACGATGTACAGCGGCACCCGCAATGCGCTGACCGGCGTGTGGGGGAGCAGTTCCAGCGACGTCTTTGCTGTGGGCGAACACGGTACGATCCTGCACTACGATGGCCACGAGTGGCAGGGCATGAGCAGCGGCATAAACCATACGATTCAGGATGTGTGGGGCAGCGATCCCACGAACGTTTTCGCCATGAGCAGTCCCTCTCAGAGGCTTTTCACGGACGGAGCTCCGGTCCTGCGATTCGATGGTAGCGTCTGGCGTACTCTTTTTCCGTACACATTCACTGACATGTGGGGCAGCAGTGCTAACGATATTTTCGCCCTCAGCACCGGCATGGACGGCGCGGTCCTGCATTACGACGGCAGTGCGTGGATCGCCATGGCTACCGGCGCCATGCAATATCTTTACGCTGTGTGGGGGAGCAGCGCTAAGGATGTCTTCGCTGTGGGGGACAGCGGCACGATCATGCACTATGATGGCAGCGGTTGGACCGCCATGACCAGCGGCTCCGACAGCATTGAATTCTACGATGTGTGGGGCAGCAGTGCTGATGACGTTTATGTCATCGGTGAGGATGTTGATGAGCCGGACAGCCTCGCCACAATCCTGCACTATGATGGCAACGGTTGGCAAGTAGCAAACACCGTTGACAGTTGGCTCGTCGGTATATGGGGGAACAGCGCCAGCGATGTATTTGTTGTGGGCGAAGCTGGCGCCATCCTGCACTACGACGGCATCAGTTGGCGCACCATGAACAGCGGCAGCACTGAATTCCTTGCTGGTGTATGGGGCAGCAGCGCCACGAATGTCTTTGCTGTGGGTACACACGGCACGATTTTGCGTTACGATGGCAGCAGTTGGAATGCCATGAAGATCAATACCAACAACGATCTACTTGGCGTATGGGGCAGCAGCGCCCATGATGTCTTTGTGGTAGGCGATTGGGGTACGATCTTGCACTATGGCAGAAATCCAAACACGAACTACCTGCCGCTGATGATCAGAAACTAACTGATCGCAGTCTTTTGCCGGCCATAAATGGTCGTGTCCTCTGGCAGTATTGTCTCTTGCCCGGCGAGATGGGGACCTTCGGGATACTACCTCTTTCCTTACCGCTTTGGCGGCGTGGGGAAGATCGCCTCAGCCCTTCAGCGCCTCATTAGGGGGCAGGAACCCATGTTCCCGCTTCAACCCCCGCACCCGCACGCCGATGCCGCCCAGGCGTCCGGTCATTAGCCCCAGGATCGCGCAGATGATCACGTCGGCCAGGACCGGTGAGGTCGTTTACCTCACTCCCTGGGTTATTGCGGGCGGCGAAGCCGCCCGCAATAACCCAGGGACTATCTCATTCCGTGACCTTGAACACGCTCCCCGCACCCCGCCCCCAGACCTCCGGGAAGTACATCTGGTACGCGGTCGGCGGCAGGGTCAGGTACTCGCCGGGCAGGCTGGCGCGGGCCTGGTAGGTGAACTCGTACGTCCCCGGCGCCAGGTGCGTCTCGAACAGCACGGTCTTGTCATCCCGCAGCTCGGCGTGGGTCGGCGTCCAGCGCCAGGCCGGCCAGGGCGACGTTTGGGCGGTCACTTCCTCCGCCTGGGGACCTTCGACCGTTTTGGTGGTGGTCTTCAGGCTGGTGTCCAGCGCCTCGATGCCGGCGGGCAGCGGGTCTTCGACGATGAAGTAGACCATGTCGTTCGGCACGACCACCGTCAGCTTGACCGCGATCACGTCCCCGACCTTTGCGCCCGTGATGGTCGGACAGGTCTGCCTGGAGTCCGTCAGCCCGCAGTCCGCCAGGCGGTACTCGCGGCTCACGGAGACGCCGCGATTCAGCGGAGCGACCTTCTCCACCGGCAAGTAGGTCTTCAGGTGCGCGGTGTAGTAGAGCTGGCCCTTGCCGGTCTCGCCTGCCGGTGCGCTACGGGTGATGGTCAGGCCGTTGGTCTGATCCGCCAGCAGTTGGGCGATGTCCGCGCGCAGGGCCGTCGTCTCCTGCACGTTCTGGGGCGTCACCGTGCCCGCGCCCAGGCTTTGGCCGTTCAGCGCCACTTGCCAGTCGTAGTTCCCCGCCAGCTCGCCCGTCGCCGTCATCCAGTCCGTCAGCGCCATGATCGCCCACGCGTTCTCCTGCGTGGTCTCCCAGCGGTCGGCCTTGCGCGCGCTCATCAGCCAGCGGACGGCGTTCGGCGCCAGGGGTTGCTTCGGCGCGAGCTTCGCCAGCGCGTCCAGCACGATGGAGGTGGTGCGGGTGTCGCTGTTCATGTTCCAGGTGTCGGTCCAGCCCTCCTCCCAGTGCGTCGCCGTGGCGCTGGTGATGGCGCGGCCGCCGATGTCGGACAGCAGGGTCTCGATCCGCTTCGGCGCAGCCCCATCGTTGATGAGGCTCAGCGCCAGCGCCAGATACGCTTTGCCGTAGGTGCTCAGCCCTTCGCGCGCCTCGTAGAGCGCACCGGCCCGGTTCGGCTCCGGCCGGCCGGCCTCCGCCAGCGCGTAGACCATGAACGCCTGCTGGTTGAGCTGCCACGGCTGGAGATCGGCCGGCGCCGCGAGGTTCTCGGTCAGGTAGCCGACCCCGCGGGCAAGCACGTCAGCATCCACGGTGAAGCCGGCCTGTTTTGCCTTCGCCAGACTGAACACGACATAAGCAGTGATGGACGGGCTGCTTTGGTCGGCGCTCCACCAGCCCCAACCGCCGTCGCCGTGCTGTTTGGCGTAGAGCCGCTGCAGGCCCACGCCGACCAGTTGGGGGAGTTGCGGGTCGAGGTCGGGCCGGGAGAGGCCCAGCTTCTTCAGCGCCGCATAGGTGGCGACGTTGGGCAGGAAGCGGCTGACGGTCTGCTCGGTGCACTCGTACGGGTAGTGCTCCAGGTAGGTGAGCCCGCCGGTCATGCCCGCGGCCAGGCTCGGCTCGATGGTGACGGCGAGCTCGCCCCGCGTGGGGTCAATCCCCGCGGCCAGGCGCACCAGCTCCAGCCGGGTCTCGTCCTCGCTGATCTGTCCGCTGGCGCCCACGACTTCCGGTGTGGTGTAGCGGTTGACAGGCAGCGTGATCTCGACGGCGTCCTGCAGCGGCGCGGCCGGATCGGCGGAGATGGCGGCCATGCGCACCTTGACTTCGGCGGCATCCGCCTGCACGGTGACCGGCCAGACGACCTTGGTGGTGTCGTTGGCCGGCACCTTGACGGTGGTCTTGGGCTGCGCCGGTGCGTCGAGACCCGTCGCCGCGAGGCTCACGGCCACGTCGAGCGGCTTGTCGGTCGTGTTGTGGATCACCGCGGCGATCTCCGCCCGGTCGCCGGCCACGAAGAAGCGCGGGAGCACGGGGCGCACCAGCAGGGCCTTGGTGGCGATGATGCTGGTCTGGGTCTGGCCGACGCGGGTGTCCTTCGTCACGGCGCGGGCGTCCATCGTCCAGGTGGTGAGGTTGTCGGGCAGCCTCACTGCGACCTCGGCGCGGCCCTGCGCATCGGTGGTCACGCTGGCCCGCCAGAAGGCGACATCGGCGAAGTCGCTGCGCACTTCGGTGATGCCGGCGGCGCCGCCGCCACCGCCGCCGCCCTTGCCGCCCTCGGCCAACTGCGCGATCAGCCGATCCACGTTCAGCACCAGGGTGGAGGCCGTCTGCACGCCCAGCCCGCGCGCGGCATAGAAGCGATCCAACAGCGTCCCGGCCATGTCGTCGGCCAGGGTCAGTACGGCCTTATCCACCAACGCCAGGCTGACATCGGCCGGCACCGGCTTGCCGGACGCGTCCAATGTCTGCACGGTCCACGTGACCACGTCGCGCGGGGCGAATTTGGCCGCGCCTGCCGCCGCGTCGCAGGCCGCGTCACCGCAGCGGGGCGTGACGATCACCTGCAACTGCTGCTCAGCGGTCGAGACGTTGAGCGCCACCAGGCCCATCTTGAACGAAGGCGGCGTCTTGCCCTCCATGCCCTTGATCAGCACCAGCGACACGAAGATGTTCGGGACGTAGCCGGCGGTGATGGGCACCTCCACGGTCGCGGAGTTGCCCGCCAACTCGATCACCCGGTGTTCCAGGATGCCGCTGCGCTCGATGGTGAGCAGCGCCTTCACCGTGCCCTGATACGGGCTGGGAACCAGGATCTTGGCGGTCTCGCCCACCTTGTACGCGCTCTTGTCGGCCACGAGGGTGATCCGGTCGTTGTTCTCGACCCGCCACGGCGTCCATTCACGGCCGCTGACCCACTGATAGGCTGCGCTCCGCAGCGTGTGGCCGCTGCGGTCGCGAGCGGTCGCCTCGATCTTGTACTCGCCGGCCGCGGTCGGCTGCCATTCGAGCAGCGCCGCGCCCTGCGCATCGGTGGTGACCGTGGAGGTGTAGACGCCGGTCTTTTTGGGCCGGGTCGTCCAGTAAGTGTTGCCGTCCTCGGCTTTCTCGCGCACGCTCATCCACTCGATCCGGCTCACGACGAGATCCACCGCAGTGTTCGGCGCGGGCTGGCTCTGCGGGTCCACGGTGATGACGTCCACCTGGCCCACGTCGCCGGCGGTCAGGACATAGCTGCGCGGCTTCAAGCCGATGTAGAAGTCGCCCTTGTGCACCACCGCAGTCGCCTGGGTGGAGACCGCCTGGCCGTTGAGGTCCTCAACGGTGATGTCAAAGGTGAAGCGCTGGCTGCGCTTGAACTTGGCGATGTCGGCCGGTGCGCTGAAGCTGACGCGACCGTCGGCGTCGGTGCGCCCCTCGCCCTGGCTGATTTGCCCGGCGGATGAGTCGCTCGACGCATAATCGAACCAGTCGTAATCCTCGAAGCTGTAACCATCTGGGCCCCGGTAGTTGAACGACGCGTCCGCGCTCATCAGCGTCCAGCGGACTTTGCCGTTCTTGACCGGGCCGCCGAAGAAGTAGTTGGCCTGGGCAGTCACGTTGATCTGCTGGCCCTGGATGTACTCGGGCTGATCGGCCTGCGCGGCCAGCTCATACTCCGGTTTGCGGTATTCCGCCACCTGGAAGTTGACGCCGTAGGCGTGCTCCTTATCCATCTGGACCGAGACGTAGTAGTAGCCCAGCCCGGCATCCGGGCCGAGCGCCAGCTCGCCGTCCACCGCGCCCATCGGGTTCAGGGCCAGCTTTTGCTGGAGAAGGTTGTTGCCCTGGTCGTCGGCGATGGTGACGGTGATAGGCTGGCCCGCAGCGGGCAGCGTGTACCGGGCATCGTCGTCGCGGCGGATGATCGCCTTCCAGTACACCGTCTGGCCCGGGCGATAGATCGGGCGGTCGGTGTAGATGTACGCCGCGTACGGCGTCTGCTCGGTGTTGCCGATCAGGTGAAAGTCCCACGGCGAGATGCCGTCCTGCCACGTCGAGGAGGCGACGCCGAAGCCGCCCTCCGCGCTGGTCGCGATGGCGAGCAGCGGATCCCAGGTCTGCCGCGCGGCCGGGAGCGCGGCGGTGGCGACGCCATCCCGGTCGGCGGTGGCGCGCACGTCATTGCCGCCGTTGTCGGCAAAGCGGACCGTCGCGCCCGGCACGGGCTGGCCGGTCTTCAGGTCGGTGACCCAGGCCAGCGTCTGGCCGCCGGCCGTTTTGATCGTAACGTTCAGGTTGGTGCGCACCAGGAGCTGGCGCGGCGGCTGCTGACCGGCGAGCTGGGTCCCGCCGAGCTGGAGGTAGTAGATGCCTGCGGGCAGCGGCTTCCCGTCGGGAGCCACCAGCGGTTCGCGCACGAAGCCGATCTTGTTGCGCGGGGCGCTCGCGGCGCGCGACCATTCACGGATAAGCTGGCTCTGCTTTGGCCGGTAGCTGTCCCAAACGGCCCAGAACTCCCGGCCGGTCAGCTTCAGGAATTCGGCTTCCGGCACCGTGTACAGGCTGAAGCGGAGTTCTGGCATGTTGCGGTAGACTACCACCGCCTGCGTCTCGGTGTAGGCGTTATAGGTCCCGACCTGCGTCTGCCCGTTGAGCTGCAGGATCGGCTCGTAGTCGCCCGTGCGGAATTGCAGCACATAGTCCTTTCCCAGGGTGTTGCCGTAGGGATCGGCCACTTTGCTTGCCAGCGTGACCGTGTAGGCCGTGTCCGGCAGTTTAGGGAAGTCCAGGTAGAGGTAGTTGTCGTACTCGTTGTAGTAGGTGTACACCTGGGTCGGCTTGGGCAGGATCGTCACCGTGCCGCTGATGAAGGTGGTGCGGTCCATCGGAGACGCAAACTCGAACCGGACCCCCCCTTCGGGCGCGACGGTGCGGAGGCCGGCCACGGGATCAGTGCGTTTGACCCGGGGCAGCTCGACGGTGGTGAAGGAGAAGCCGAGCTTGTTGTTCTTCCGCACGGTCCCCTGGCCCGAGGCCGCGGCCGCGGTCGGTGCGACCCGGGCGATGTAGGCGGCGCCGAACTTCAAGACGCGGCTCGGCTTGAAGCCAAGCTCGGTGCCGTCGGCCGACCAACTGAACGTGCCGGCCACCGGTGTCTTGGCGTCATCCACCAGGGAGAAGGCGGCTTCGGTGCTGGGCCGGTCCATCGGCATCGAGAAGGTGACCGAGATCGGAGATTCGATCTTGACGTTGACCTGATTCTCCGGCTGCCAACGCACCACCGTCGGATCGGCGGTGCGGAAGCCAAAGGTGACCGGCTCGGCCAACATGTTGCCGATCGGGTCGGCCAGCCCCGCCGCGACGCTGACGCTGTAGGCCGTGGAGGCGGCCAACCCGTCAGCCGGCGTGAACCGGTAGAGGCTGGTGTTGATCCACTCGCCCTTCCCGGCCAGCGTGGGGGTGATCACCAGGGGCTGCGGCAACCCGGCCTGTTCGCTCACCGGCGTCAACGGGACTACCGGCCGGTTGAAGGCAACGGTGATGGGAGAATCCACCGCCACGTCCTCGGCGCTGTCGGCCGGTTGGGTGCTGGTTACTTTCAGATAGCCGGCCGTGGTGAAGACAAAGGAGACCGGCTGCTGGAGCATCAGGCCCGTTGCGCTTGTGGCAGCGCCGGTCAGCGCCACGCGATACTGGGTTGCCCGCGCCAGGGGCTTTGCCGGCCGGAAAGTGAGCGCCGCGCCCTGGACTTTGACTTCGCCCGGCGTCTTCGGCTCGATGCTGAACGCGGCGCCGGTCGCCGCTGCATCCATCGGCTGGTCAAAGGTGATGACGATGGGTGCGGCAAGCTGCGCTTCCTCCCCGCGGGCCGGGGTGGTGCCGATCACGGCCGGCGGCAGGGGCGCGCGTGTTGCGGTGGGTGCGGGGATGGGTGTCGGCGCCGTTGTCGGAGCCTGCACCGGGGCTGACGTGGTCGGCGCAGCACTGCTGGAAGGCGCCTGGGGCGCGGTCTGCGGGCCGGCCGGCGCAGACGGGACACAGGCAGCCAGGACGACCATGATGAAGATCGTGGCAAGATTGAACAAGCGGTGAGTTCGCATCGGAGAACCTCCCTCAAAACAGTCGTGCAGTTCACTCTAAGTGGTTCGGGTAGTGACGCCGACTATAACAGCAATGTTCCCAAGTCCACCGTAGTTACTATTCCACAAGAATGACGACGGGCGCGCTCGCGAGCTGCTGTCCATCGGCGCTGATGGCGGCCGCCGCAAACGTATGCCGGCCCTTCGTCAGCGGCCACCAGGCGGTGAAATCCGGCCCCGTCACGTTGGCGAACGCGGCGCCGTCCACGAGCAGCGTGATCCGGCCGCGGCTGAGCACAGCACCCGGCGCGGCGGTCACGGGCACCTGCTGGGCGCTGGCCGGCAGGGCGGGATCGAGCTCATAGATTCGGTTGGGATCAGGGCTGGCGAGGTGAAGGCCCAACAACGAGGAACCTGACTCTGCGACGCCCTCGTCATTCGTCCTAGGTCTTTCGTCGGGCTGCGCGATCCCGTTCTCCCGCGCCCAGGCGGCGTATTCCGGCGGCAGCACCCAAACCGTCTCGCCGCCGATGCGGACGTGCGAGCGATCCACCGTGGTTGGCTCGGTGCCGGCGATAAACCACTCGTAGCGCCGTTGCGCGCAGGGCACAGGGAGAGGCGCTGAGGCGCTGAGGTGTTGAGATGCATCGGAACCTGCTCCCTCCGCTTCCTTGCTCCGCTGCACTGCAGCTCCTCTGCTCACTCGGCTTTCCGCACCCAACGGCAGCAGCCCGGAATCCGCGCACACCTCCACGCGCACCAGCCCATCGGGCGGCGTGAAGTCATGGATCGGCGTATCGCGCAGGGCTGCAAGCATGAAGTCGTGCCAGATCGGGCCTGCGCCGGTAATGCCGGAGACGTCTTTCATCGGCGCGTTGTCTGCGTTGCCCACCCACACGCCTACGGCCAGGTCGGGCGTGAAGCCCAGCGTCCAGTTGTCGCGCCAGTCGGTAGTGGTGCCGGTCTTCGCCGCCGCCGGCCGGCCGATCTCCAGCATGTTGCCCGGCCCAAACGCCGGCGCCCGCGCCGCGTTGTCGCTGAGGATGTCGCTGATCAGGAACGCAACGCGCGGGTCAAGGACGGTGGCGCGTGGTGCGGGGGGCGTGGAGCGCTGAGATGTTTCCCACAGGACGTCGCCATCCAGCGTCTCCACCCGGCTGATGGCATACGGCTCGACGCGGGCGCCGCCGTTGGCGAAGGCCGCGTACACCGCGGTGAGATCGAGCAGCCGCACCTCGCCGCCGCCCAGCGTCAACGCCAGCCCGAAACCGGAGGTTGGAGGTTGGAGGTTGGAGGTTGGAGGTTGGAGGTTGTCTGCTCCTCCTGAATTCGATTTCCACGCCTGCTGTGCAGACAGTCCAGCATCCAACTTCCAACTTCCAGTCCACGGGATCCCCAAATCTGCCGCCAGCGTCACCAGCGCATCCACGCCGACGGCGTCCAGCGTGCGGACCGCGGCGATGTTGTAGGAGTTCGCCAGCGCGGTGCGCACGGTGACGGGGCCGTGATACTTGCGGTCATAGTTCTGCGGGACGTACGGCTCGCCCTC
>CAZYGI010000022.1:44866-52154 GCA_964647255.1 uncultured Anaerolineales bacterium
CTCGACGTGATCCAGGGGGAGCTTGGCGCCACCGGGATCAGCGTCGCGGCCGTCCAGGGCGTGCGGCCGGCGCGGCGGGCGCGTTCCGGGTCGAGCGCGATGGCGTACGTGAGCGGTTTGATCGCCGAGCCGGGCTGGCGCAGCGCCAACGCGCCGTTGACCGCGCCGCTGATCCGCTCATCAAAGTAGTCCGGGCTGCCGACCAGCGCTCGGATCGCGCCGGTTGCCGGGTCGAGCGCCACCAGCGCAGCGTTATCCACGCGACGCGCCGGATCGGCATCGGGATCGCAGTCGCCGCCGGCGTCGCTGGCGGCCGCGCACGGCCTGAGCTGGGCCAGCCGCCGCCGGATGATGGCCTCGGCCTGCCGCTGCCAGTCTAGGTCGAGGGTAGTGGTCACGCGCAGGCCGCCCGCGGCGACCCGTGCTTCCCCCAGCAGCCCGGCAAGCTGGCTTTGCACCCACATGACGAAGTGCGGCGCCTCGATGGGGAAGGGGGTGCTGGCGAACGCCAGCCGCTCCAGCCGCGCCTCTTTGGCCTGATCGGCCGAGATGTCGCCCTGCCGCAGCATCAGGTTGAGGACCACCGCCTGGCGCGTCCGTGCGGCGTCGAGGTGTTCGATGGGGTTGTAAAGCGACGGTGCTTGCGGCAGCCCGGCCAGCAGCGCACACTGGGCCAGATCAAGCTCCCGCGCATGGACGCCGAAGTAGGACTGCGCCGCGGCCTCGATGCCGATCGCGAAATGGCCGTAGTAGGTTGTGTTCAGGTAAAGCGCCAGCAGTTCATCCTTGGTGTAGATCCGCTCCAGCCGCCACGCGAGCCAGGCCTCGTGCAGCTTGCGTCGCAGCGAACGCTCAGTGCGCTCGGCCTCCGGCATGTACAGGTTGCGGGCGATCTGCTGCGTCAAGGTGCTCGCGCCGGAAACCGTTTCGCCGGTCCGCCAGTTCTGCCAGGCGGCGCGGGCGATGCCGGCGAGATCCACGCCCGGGTGCTGGTAGAAGCGGCTGTCCTCGGTGGCGACGGTCGCCTGCCGGCAGGCTAGTGGGATGTCGGCCAGCGGCACGGCCACCTGTTTGCCGCCGTTTGGGTCAATGGCGTCGTAGAGGGTCCGCCCGGCCCGGTCGGTGATCAAGATGCTCGGCGCGGGCGCGGCCACGCGCGCCGGCAGCGCTGGGAGCGCGACCAGCGCGACCAGGCCGAGGAAAATGATCGCAACGGCGAGTGCCCCGAGGCGTGCGGGCCGCCGCCGGTGGCCGAGCAGACGCATGATGATACCCTTCCCGTCGAGTGTGTGTTGGCCTGAGACGCCATTGGAGGCTGTAAGGTTTCAATCCTATTCTAAGCCGGAAACCGGGTGTCGGTCAACCCCCTTAGATCGGATTCTCGACAGATAGACAAGCGCGCTTTCTTTGTGTATAATCCCGTGTGTCTTGGTGCAGGTGCGCCGAGTGATCCAGCACGTGCCTGGTGGCGGACGCCGACTGAGCCCCGCTGAAGGAGGGAGCCATGACCAGACCGCTCAACGATTCCCCGTATTTATACGGCCTGCACGATCCAGGCGGTGAGCGCATCATGTCTGAACAGGGGATTGGCGGTTGGGTTCTGTTCACCGAGGAGATCGGCGCGGATCCCAACAACCAGAGCGGGGGCGACTACAGCCGGTGGGCCGACCAGGGGTTCGGGATCATGGCCCGGCTGAACCACGGTTATGAGCCGAACGGCACCATTCCGTATGCCAACCGTTACAGCGATTTCGCCGCGCGCTGCGCCAACTTCGTTCGCAGTTCTCGTGGGTGCCACATCTGGATCATCGGCAACGAGATGAACTTCGCGGTGGAGCGGCCCGGGGTGCAGTTTGACCGCAGCCAGAACCCACCGCAAATCACGAATCCGGGTGAGGTCATTCAGCCCGGGATGTACGCCAATTGCTATCGTCAATGCCGCGCCGCTATCCGCGGTGTGCCCGGCCATGAAAACGACCAGGTCATCGTCGGCGGGGTGGCGCCCTGGAACCCGCAAACAACGTACGCCGGCAACAGCAACGGTGACTGGGTCACCTATCTCAGCGATCTCCTGACCATCCTGGGGCCGAGCCAGTGCGATGGCATTGCGATCCACGCCTACACGCATGGCTCCGATCCCAAGCTCGTCTACTCTGATGCGTTCATGAATGCGCCGTTCAATAAACGGCAGTACAATTTCCGTACGTACCAGGATTTCATGAATGCCATCCCGCGCAGCATGCGCAGCCTGCCCGTGTATATCACCGAGGCCGATCAGGACGATGCCTGGCTTAATCAGAATAACGGCTGGGTGCAGCGCGTCTATGGCGAGATAGACTGGTGGAACCGCCAGGCCGGCAACCAGGTGATCCGGGCGGTGATCCTCTACCGGTGGCCCAACGTGGACAAGTGGGGGATTGATGGGAAACAGGGGGTCATTGATGATTTCAGGCAGGCGATATCGTTCAAGTACAACTGGGAAGAGGTGTTGAAGGCCAAGACGGGCACAACCACCACGACGACCACCACGACGACGCAGCCGGAAACATCCCCTTCGGTTGATGCCACGTCCGGCGGAATGACGCAGCCGATGGTGGACACCACCCCGATCCCCTTCCCGCAGACCGGCAAGACCGCCAAAGGGCTGTTTGCGGCGTACTACCGCAAGTACGGGCTCGATGTCACCGGCTATCCCGTCAATGACGAGTACATCCATCCCCAGAGCGGGCTGAAGACCCAGGACTGGCAGCGCCTGAGCATGGAGGAGTACCAGGGCGCCGTGCGGCTGCGCCTCGTCGGGCAGGAGGCGATAGAGCTGCGCGATAAGGTCGGCAAGCTGGAGCGCCAGGTCGCCGCACTGCTCGCCAGTGGCGTCGGCGGGGCGATCGGGCCGGCCGAGCCGAGCATCACCGACATCACGGCGCAGCTCCCGCGCGATCCCGCCGGCTTTGTCAAGCGGGCGGCGTCCGACATCCAGTACCTCGTGATCAACCACACCGGCGTGCGGCCAGAGGTGGGGGCCGACCGGGTGGCGCAGGCCCAACGCGCCAAATGGCCGGGGATCGTGGGGCAGTACTTCATTACGGGGGATGGCACCATCCAGCAGACGAACCCGCTGGATGAGGCCGTAACGCGTGATCAGGCCTGGATCTTCAACGGCATCAACATCTACGTCGCCGGGAATTTCGATGCGGCGGCGCCGAGCGGTGCGCAGCTTGGCTCGCTGGCCGGGCTCTGCGCCTGGCTGTTGAGCAAATACAACCTCACCGAGGGCGCAATTCGCGGGGTCGGCGAGTTCATCGTGACCCATTCCCCCGGCCTCCAGTGGCTGCAGGGCGAGCAGTGGAAAAACAAGCTCCTGGCGCTGGTGCGCGCCATCCCAACCGTCACCGCCGGACCGGCCACGCCCCCGGTGGACACTGCGCAGTTGGCCCGCTTGCAGGGCCAAGTGACGCAGCTTCAGGCGCAAGTCACCGATTTGCAGGCGAAGCTGGCCGATTCGGAGACGCAGCGGTCCGGCTTGCAGGCCCAGGTGGATGCGCTTTTGAAGGGCGGCGCGGGTAAGCTCGCCCGGCCTGCGCTGACGGACGTCTCGCTGCAACTCCCGCACAACCCCGATGGGCTCAAAAAACGCGATCTTGCGCAGATCAAGTACATCGTGTTGAACCACACTGCGGTGGACCCGAGCGTGTCGGTCGAGCGCATTGCGGCGGCCCATCAGAAGCGGTGGGGCGCGATCCTCTACCAGTATCTGGTGACGGCCGAGGGCGCGATCGTGCAGACCAACGCGCTGGAGGATGTGGTGGACCTCAGCCAGCCGTGGATCGCCCAGGGCGTCAATATCGCCGTCGCGGGCAGCTTCTCGACTGAGGTGCCCACCGACGCGCAGATCAAGGCGGCCGCGGCGCTCTGTGCGTGGTTGATGCAGGAATACAAGATTGCGGCGGAGAATGTTAAGGGTGTCAGCGAATTCGTCGTCACCCAGTCGCCGGGAACGCAGTGGCTGCAGGGCAAACGCTGGAAGGACACCCTGCTCGCCGCGATCGCACAGGTGCAGAAGGGCAGCGGCGGCACGACGACGCCGGGCGGAAATGTCGGGGACGCGGCCGCGCTGGCCGCGCTGCGCGCCCAGGTGAGCCAGATTCAGGCGGCCCTCAACACCGCGCTGAGCAAGGTCTCTGCGCTCCAGGCCGAGCGCGACAAGCTCCAGGCCCAGCTCCAGGCGCAGTTGCCGATTGACGCGCAGCCCGATCAGCAGGTTCAAGCGCTGACCAAGCAGGTGCAGACGCTGACCAACGAAAAGACGGCGCTGGCGCAACAGGTGCAGACGCTCGCCAACGACAAGACCTCTCTGGCGCAACAGGTGCAGACGCTCACCAGCGACAAGTCCTCCCTCGCCCAGCAGATTCAATCGCTGGGCAAGGACAAGGCGGGTTTGACACAGCAGATTCAGACGCTGACCGCGTCTAACACCACGCTCACCATACCCCTGAACGCGGCCGCCCAGGAGAAGCTGACGCTGACCAAACGGGTCAGCGATCTGCAGGCGGCCATCGCTCAGTTGCAGAGCGGGGTCGGCGGAAGCACAACGCCGGGCGCGCCCTACGTCGTGCCGATGCCGGCCATTCGGGATGTGACGGATACGTTACCGAAGCATCCAACGCTGAAGTATGACACTCGTTCGCTCAGCGCGATCACGCACCTGGCGATCCATCACAGCGCCGCGCCGGCCAACATCGCGCCGGAAAAGATCGCCGCCTACCATGTGGGCAAAGGCTGGCCCGGCATCGGTTACCATTTCCTCGTGGAGCCGGACGGCGCCATCTTCCAGGTGAATCGGCTGGAGACCGTGGCCTATCATGTGTACAAGCAGAACGCCTACACGGTCGGCATCTGCACCGAGGGCAGCTTCGTAGGCGGGCTGATTCCTACGCCCAAGCAGATCGAGGCGCTGGGGAATCTGGTAGCCTGGTTGACCCAAAAGCTCAATATCCCGTTGAAACAGGTTTGGGGGCACAAGGAATACCCGGAGAACGCCACGGCCTGTCCGGGTGACGACTGGCTGAAGGGCAAGAAGTGGAAGGACATGATGATCGCCCAGGCGCAAGCGCAGCTCAACGGCCAGACCAGCGCCGTGACGAAGACGATCGGCCACTACATGCTCTTCTGGCAACGGGCCGATGCCTGGGCGCAGGAGGATTGGGCGGCTGCGGCGGCCTACTTTGCCAAGTTCCGCCCCACCGCCGGTTTCTCGCCCGACGATGCCAAGAACGCCGAGTATGTCACCATTGTCGGCGGCGTGGCCGGCGTGCCCTACGAGACTGAGCAGATGTTGACCGCGGCCGGCTGCAAGGTCGAGCGCCTGGCCGGCGTGGATTTCGCCGACACCAAGCGCATCCTGGATCAACTGGTCGCCTCCGGCAAGCGGTTCCTGACGTTCAACGTCTGATGGCGGACACCGTGACGCTCAACCCCGTGGCAGCGCCGGCGATCGTGCTTGCTGCGGGCCTCTCGCGCCGGATGGGGCGCTTCAAGCTGACCCTGCCGTGGGGCGAGCGCACGGTGGTCGGTCAGGTGGTCGCCACTCTGGCGGCGGCCGGGGTTGGCGAAATCGTCGCCGTTACGGGAAACCGGGCCGCCGAGGTGACGGCAGCCCTGGCCGGTGCGCCGGTGCGCCTCGTCTTCAACCCGGCTCATGCGACCGGTGAGATGTTGAGCTCCGTTCAGGTCGGTTTGCAGGCGCTATCAGCGGAGCTTCACGGTCCAGGACAGCAGGAGGCGATGCAGCCGCTGGCCGCGCTGCTTTGTCTGGGCGACCAGCCTCAGATAGGAGCCGCCACCGTTCGGGCGGTGCTGGCCGCTGGGGAAGCGGGCGGCTGGGCGCAAATCGTCATCCCGAGCTACCGGATGCGTTCCGGCCACCCGATCCTGCTCCCGCGCTGGGTTTGGCCGGAGATCCTCACCTGCGCGACCTCCCTGCGCGATGTGATGTCTGCTCACCGCGGCGACACCCGCTACCTGATCGTTGACACGCCGTCGGTCCTGGCCGATTTGGACACGCCTGAGGATTACGAGCGGCGGCAGGTTTCGTAGAAGGAGAAAATCCATGCGTATGTCTCGCCTGTTCGGCCGGACGCTGCGTGAGGCGCCCGCCGATGCGGAAGTCATCAGCCACCAGCTTCTGGTGCGCGCCGGCTTCATCCGCCAGCTCGGCGCCGGCATCTTCAGCTATCTGCCGTTTGCCAAGCGTTCGCTGACCAAGATCGAAAACATCATGCGGGAGGAGATCAACGCCATCGGTGGGCAGGAAGTGACCATGCCGGTGGTCCATCCGGCCGATCTCTGGCAGGAGACCGGGCGGTGGCACCAGATCGGCTCGGAGATGGGCCGGTTCAAGGACAAATCCGACCACGACATGGTGCTTGCGATGACCCATGAGGAGGTCGTAGCGGACCTTGTGCGGAGCGAAATCCGTTCCTACCGCCAGCTTCCGGCCCTGGTCTACCACATCCAGACCAAGTGGCGCGATGATCCGCGGCCGCGCGCCGGGTTGATCCGGGTGCGCGAGTTCACCATGCTGGACAGCTACAGCCTGGACGCCGATTTTGCCGGGCTGGACGCGCAGTACCGGGCCCACTACACCGCCTATTTTCGCATCTTCGGCCGCTGCGGGCTCTCCACGATTGCGGTCAAGTCGGACACGGGGATGATGGGCGGCAAGCTGGCGCACGAGTACATGTACCTGACCCCGATCGGCGAGGACACGTTGATCCTCTGCGACGGGTGCGGCTACACGGCCAACCGCCAGGTGGCGGCGTTCCGCAAGCCTGAACCCCCGGCGGAAGCCCCGCGGCCGCTCGAAAAGATCCCGACCCCGCACACCAGCACCATCGCCGACCTGGCGGCGCTGCTTGGCGTGCCCGAGAGCCGCACGGCGAAGGCGGTGTTTCTGATGGCGACCGTCTCGGCGCCCAACCCGGCGGGGGCGGCGGATGCGGGTGATACAGAGCAGTTCGTCTTTGCGGTGATCCGCGGCGATATGGAGGTCAACGAGACCAAGCTTGCCAATGCGGTTCACGCGAAGGCGTTGCGACCCGCTGTCGAGGCCGAAATCCGGGCCGTGGGCGCGACGCCGGGCTATGCCTCACCCGTCGGGCTGGGGGATGTCCTGGTTGTTGTGGATGATCTGGTGCCAGCCGCGGCCAACCTGGTCGCGGGCGCCAACGAAGAAGGGTATCACCTGCTGAACGTCAACTACGGCCGCGATTACACTGCGGCGATCGTGACC